>NZ_LT607803.1:4307450-4992673 GCF_900090195.1 Variovorax sp. HW608 | reverse complement strand
ACGGCATGAAGCGCGCGAGCACGATCGTGATGGCGCCATAGCGCTCGTAGAACGCATGCGCCTGGTCGAAGGCCTTGCGGTTGAAGAAGCGCGAGCTCTCCCACTGGAACACCTTCGGCCCGAAGTAGCGGCCGATGCTGTAGTTGCACTGGTCGCCGAGGACCGCGGCCGCGAGCAGGATCGGCACCGCGAGCCCGACGTTCATCAGCCCCGCGCCGCTCAACGCGCCGACGATGAAGAGGAGCGAATCGCCGGGCAGGAAGGGCATCACGACGAGCCCCGTTTCGACGAACACGATGAGGAACAGGAGGCCGTAGACCCAGACGCCGTAGGCCGCAACGAAGGCTTCGAGATGCTTGTCGATATGGAGGATGAAATCGACGAGAAAGCTGATGATTTCCATGGCGCGCATTATCACGACTGCACAAGGGGGCCCTTCTAGAATGTCCCCGTGAGCGCACTCCCCTCTTCCGCAGACCCTGCCACGCGGCGCCCGATCCGCGAGCTTGCCGACGAACTGATCAGCCAGATCGCGGCCGGCGAAGTGGTGGAGCGCCCTGCGTCGGTGATCCGCGAGCTGCTCGACAACGCGCTCGACGCCGGCGCGCGGCAGATCACGGTGCGGCTCTCCGCGGGCGGTGTTCGCCTGATCTCGGTCGAGGACGACGGCACGGGCCTGCCGCGCGATGAGCTTCCGCTGGCGCTGCGCCGCCACGCGACAAGCAAGATCGCAAGCCTGCACGACCTCGAGACCGTCGGCACGATGGGCTTTCGCGGCGAGGCGCTCGCGGCGATCAACGCGATCGCCGAACTCAGCATCCAGTCGCGCTTCGCCGGCGCCGACGGCGCCTTCGCGCTCGATGGCCGCACCGGCGAGTTGCGTCCCGTGGCGCGCGCGACCGGCACCACGGTCGAAGTGCGCGAACTCTTCTTCGCGACACCCGCGCGCCGCAAGTTCCTGAAGACCGATGCGACGGAACTCGCGCACTGCATCGAGGCCGTGCGCCGCCACGCGCTCGCGCGGCCCGATGTCGGCTTCTCGATCTGGCACGAAGGCCGATTGGTCGAACAATGGCGCACGGCGGCCACGCTGGAGCAGCGGCTGGCCGACACGCTCGGCGACGACTTCGTGAAGCACGGCGTGGTGGTCGATCACGCGGCCGGCCCGGTGCGCGTCACCGGCCGCGCGGGCATCCCCGATGCGGCGCGGTCGCGCGCCGACCAGCAGTTCTTCTACGTGAACGGGCGCTTCGTTCGCGACAAGGTGCTCGCCCACGCGGTGCGCAGCGCCTACGAGGACGTCCTGCACGGCCAGCGCCAGCCGGTGTATGCGCTCTACCTCGAGATCGATCCGGCGCGCGTCGATGTCAACGTGCATCCGACCAAGATCGAAGTGCGCTTCCGCGACAGCCGCGAAGTGCATCAGGCGGTGCGCCATGCCATCGAGAACGCACTCGCGGCGCCGCGCGCCGGCGATGCGGCTGCTGCGCCTGCCGAGCCCTTCTTCAAGCCGCGCGCCTTGCCCCAAGCGGCTTCTTGGACGCAACCCGCGATTCCGTTCGCGTCCGAACGCGGCCTCGGCGATGCGGCGGCGATGTGGCCCGCCTACCGCGACAAATCGGCGACGCCGGTTTCGCTGCCGACATCGGACACCCGCGCAGCGCCCGCGAGCGCACCCCTCGCGCCGTCTGCATTCGCGCCGGCAGCGCAAGTCCCGCCCGGCATCGGCACGGCCGCGGAGGGAAGCTGGCCCCTGGGCCGCGCGCTCGCGCAACTGCAGGGCGTCTACATCCTCGCGGAGAACAGCCAGGGCCTCGTGATCGTCGACATGCACGCGGCGCACGAACGCATCGTCTACGAACGGCTGAAGACGCAGCTCGACGGCGCGGCGATCGCGAGCCAGCCGCTGCTGATTCCCGCCACCTTCGCGGCGACGCCACAGGAAGTCGCGACCGCGGAAGCATGTGCCGCGGTGCTGCCCTCGCTGGGACTCGAAATATCGCCGTTCTCGCCGCGCACCCTCGCGGTGCGTGCCGTGCCCAGCACGCTGGCGGAGGGCGATCCGGTCGAGCTCGCGCGCAGCGTGCTCGCCGAGCTGGCCCAGCACGATGCCAGCACCGTGGTGCAGCGCGCGCAGAACGAGCTGCTCTCGACCATGGCCTGCCACGGCGCGGTGCGCGCCAACCGCAAGCTGACCATCGACGAGATGAACGCGCTGTTGCGCCAGATGGAAGCCACCGAACGCTCCGACCAGTGCAACCACGGGCGGCCGACATGGCGCCAACTGTCGGTCCGCGAGCTCGACGCGCTCTTCATGCGCGGTCGCTGAGCGAACGCTCACCGCTCTTCTTTTCCTTACCACGCTTACATCCGGCGGCATCCTTGCCCCGGATCCGCGCACGCGCGCGCCAAACCTAGGGTTTTCCGGGGTCATCGGCTTGGCGGGCACATCCGTTGCATGAGGTCTTTCGTTGAACTTTCCGGCTGAGTGCCTATCTTTCGACGTTCATGAAACCCTGGTCCCTGTACGCATCCGCCACCGCCCTGGTCGCCCTGCTGGCAGCCGGCTGTTCGACGCTCGACGAGCGCCAGCGCGAATGGATCTTCCAGCCCAGCGACCGCAGCTGGGGCAATTCGGAAGCCAGCAGCAGGGGCATGGACGACGTCTGGATCGAGTTCAAGTCCTCGCTCACCGGCGAGCCGGTGAAGCTGCACGGGCTGTGGCTCGGCCGCGCGCCGGAATCTCCGGGCCAGCCGGTCATGCTCTACCTGCATGGTGCGCGCTACAACGTGACCGGCTCATCGCCGCGGATGCGGCGCATGAACGAGCTGGGCTTCTCGGTGCTCGCGATCGACTACCGCGGCTTCGGCAAGAGCTCCAAAGCTTTGCCGTCCGAAGATTCGGCGCGCGAGGACGCGCTCGAGGCCTGGAAGTGGCTCGCCGCGCACCATCCCAGGCAGCCGCGCTACATCTTCGGCCACTCCCTCGGCGGCGCGATCGGCATCGACCTCGCATCGCGCGTGCACGACGAGAGCGGCATCATCGTCGAGAGCACCTTCACCTCGATCGCCGACGTGGTCAGCAGCTTCAAGTGGGGCTGGCTGCCCTTCGGCCCCTTCATCACGCAGCGCTTCGAGGCGATCAGCAAGGTCAAGGACATCGATGCCCCGCTGCTCGTGGTGCATGGCACCGCAGACAGCCTGATCAACCCGACGCTTGGCCGCAAGCTCTACGACGCCGCCACGGTGCCGAAGATGTTCGTGCTGGTCGAAGGCGGATCGCACCACAACCTCAATTCGATCGGGCAGGCGCAGTACCGCGCGGCGCTCGCGCAACTGTTCCGCATGCACGAGCCGCCGCTCGAAGCGCCCGCGGACGTGGCGGCGAGCGCACCCGCCGTCGCGCACGGCGCGGCCGCGCCTTCGCTCTGACGCGGGCTTTGTTACCCTTGGGCGCATGCCGCCCCCCGCCGCACAGGCCCTCTCCCCTTCCTCCCGGACCGCTTCCCGCATCGCCGGCATGCCGGCCGCCCTGCTCGTGCTCGTGCTCGCGCTGCTGCTGGGCCTCCAGCCGGTCACGACCGATCTCTACCTGCCCGCACTTCCCGCGCTCACGGCCAGCCTCGGCGCGCGGATGGCGCAGGCGCAGCTCACGCTGAGCGCGCTGCTGTTGGCCTTCGGCAGCTCGCAACTCGTCTTCGGGCCGCTGTCGGACCGCTTCGGCCGGCGGCCGGTGCTGCTGTGGGGACTGGGCGGCTACGTGATCGCGAGCATCGGCGGCGCGGTCGCGCCCTCGATCGAAGTGCTGATCGTCTGGCGCACGCTGCAGGGCGCAGCGATGGGCTCGGCCGTGATGGCGGCACGCGCGATCGTGCGCGACCTCTACCAGCCGGCCGAGGGCGCGCGCGTCATGTCGCGCGCGCTGACCGGGCTGGGCGTCATCGCCTGCCTGTGCGCGCCGACGGGCGGAGGGGTCTCCGACCTCTTCGGCTGGCGCTTCGCGCTCCTGGTGCCGACCTTGTTCGGCGCGGCCACGCTGGCGCTGATCGCGCTGCGCTTCAACGAGACGCTGCCGGCGCGCAACCCGGAGGCGCTGCGCCTCGCCACGATGGCCTCGACCTGGACCATGGTGCTGCGCAACCCGACCTTCCTCGCCTTCAGCGCGCTCACGACCGCGGCCTACGGGCTGCTCTTCACATTCCTCGCTTCATCCTCCTTCGTCTTCATCCAGGTACTCGGCCTCTCGAAGACGCAGTACGGGCTCGTGATGCTGTGGAACTCCGTCGCCTACATCGCGGGCACCTTCATCTGCCGCCGCTGGCTCGCGCGCCATGGCGTCCGCGGCAGCGTGTCGCGGGCCGGCGTTCTCACGCTGGTGGGCGGCACCGCGATGGGCGTGCTCTCGCTGGCGGGCGTGCAGTCGGTCGCGTCGATCGTGGGGCCGCTCACCCTCATGATGCTCGGACACGGGGTGCACCAGCCCTGCGGACAGACGGGCGCGGTCGGGCCTTCTCCGCAGGCGGCGGGCGCGGCATCGGCGCTCAACGGCTTCATCATGATGCTGGCCGCCTTCGGCATCGGCGGCTGGCTCGGAACCCGCATGGACGGCACCGTGATGCCGCTCACGCTCGGCATGTGGTTCTGGAGCGTCTGCATCGCGCTCGTGGCCTGGACGCTGGTGCGCCGGCATGGAGAGGCGCATGGCCACTGACGGCAGCGCCGCGCCGCGCTACGTGGCGCTCGCAGGACCGACCGCATCGGGCAAGACCGCGGCAGCGCTGGCCGTCGCGCGCCTGCGCCCGGTCGAGATCGTCAGCGTCGATTCGGCGCTGGTCTATCGCGGCATGGACATCGGCACCGCCAAGCCCACGCGCGAAGAGCGCGCCGAGGTGCCGCATCACCTGATCGACATCATCGACCCGCGCGATGCCTACAGCGCGGCCGCCTTCGTGCAGGATGCGCGGCGGCTCATCGTCGAGATTGCCGCGCGTGGCCATTTGCCGCTGCTGGTCGGGGGCACGATGCTGTACTTCAAGGCGCTGGCCGAAGGCATCGATGCGATGCCGGCCGCCGACCCCGAACTGCGCAAGCGCCTCGAAGCCGACGCCGCCGCGCTGGGCTGGCCCGCGATGCATGCACGGCTCGCCGAAGTCGATCCGACCACCGCGGCCCGGCTGGCGCCGAACGACAGCCAGCGCATCCAGCGCGCGCTGGAGGTGTGGCACACCAGCGGGCAGCCGATTTCGAGCTTCCATGCGGCCGGCAACACCGGCGCGCTCGCGAGCGGATGGCCGGCCGCGGCGCTGATCTCGCTGGAACCCACCGAACGCGCATGGCTGCACGAGCGCATCGCGATGCGCTTCGATGCGATGCTGGCCTCGGGCTTCATCGCCGAGCTGCAGGCCCTGCGCGCACGCGGCGACCTCCACGCCGACCTGCCCTCGATGCGCTGCGTCGGCTACCGGCAGGCCTGGGAGGCGCTGGACGGCGGCTGGCCGATGGCCGAGCTTCGCGAGCGCGGCATCGCCGCCACGCGCCAGCTCGCCAAGCGGCAGATCACCTGGCTGCGCAGCATGCGCGAGCGCCACGTCATCGCGGCCGAGGCGCCGGATGCGATCGCGCAGGTGGTGCGACAGGTGGCAAAGGTCGCATGACGCTGCAAGTCAACGACCTGGGCAAGCACTATGGGGACGTGCCCGTGTTCGAGCATGTCTCGCTCGAGGTCGCGAGCGGCGAATTCGTGGCGATCGTCGGCGAATCGGGCGTGGGCAAGTCGACGCTGCTCAACTGCATGGCCGGGCTCGACCACTGGGATGCCGGCAGCGTGGTGCACGACGGCGTCGACATCGGATCGCTCGATGCCGAGGCGCGCGCGGTCTGGCGGCGCCGCCATGTCGGCTTCGTGTTCCAGGCCTTCCATGTGCTGCCGCATCTCGACGTGTCGCAGAACGTCGCGCTGCCGCTGATGCTGCTCGGCCAACGCGGCGCGGCAGCCGACGAGCGCGTGGCGCGGATGCTCGACGCAGTGGGGCTGGCCGGGCTCGGCGATCGTCTGCCGCAGCAGCTCAGCGGCGGCCAGTTGCAGCGCGTCGCGATCGCGCGTGCGCTGGTGCACCGGCCGTCGCTGCTGCTCGCGGACGAGCCGACCGGCAACCTCGATCCGACCACCGCGGCGCGCGTGCTGGAGGTGCTGCTCGCGCAGACGCGCGAGCAGGGCGCGGCGCTGGTCCTGGTTACCCACTCGGAAGCCGCGGCGGGGCGCGCCGACCGGGTGCTGCATCTGAGCGCCGACGGCGTGCGCTAACGCGCCCCGCAGGCTCAATCGCCCGATCCGGCGCCTCCGTCGCCGGCAGGCCGCGCCCACCAGCCCAGGCGCCCGATCGTCCGGATCAGGGCCACGGACCTCGGCGCGTCCCGGATCAGCGGCGGCACCGACAGCGCCAGCAGCAGCGCCGCCAGCGGCACCACGCACACGAAGCCGAGGAACTTGAAGCCGACCGCGCCCGCCACGCCGCCGAGCACGAACATGCCGATCAGGCCGCCCGCGAGCTTGAGCCGCGAGCGGTCATGGCGAACCAGCACCGCGCCGTGCGCCACGCGGCGGTTCCAGTAGAGCATCTTGCCGAGCTCCATCCCGAGGTCGGTGATGTTGCCGGTCATGTGCGTGGTGCGCGTGCTGCCGCCCGAGGTCTTGGAGGCCACGGCGTTCTGCAGGCCCATGATGAACGACAGCAGCAGCACAGTGAGCGGCACCGCGAAAGGCGTCGACCAGGTGAGCGTGACCGCGCCCATCAGCCCGAACGGGAACATGAGCACCGCCTCGAGCAGCAGCGGCAGCGCATACACGCTGTGCAGGCGGTGCTGGCGGCCCCAGTTGACCAGCATCGCGCACACCGCGGCGCCGGCGACGAAGGACAGGATCGCGCCCAGCGCATTGAGCAGCATCCGGACCTGCCCGAGCACGAGCCCGTCCGCGAGCTGGGAGGTGAAGCCGGTCATGTGCGAGGTGTAGGTGTGCAGCACGAGGAAGCCGCCCGCATTGACCGCGCCCGCATTGAAGGCCAGCAACAGGCCGAGCATCCGGTTCGTCGAAGGCGACCGGTGCCGGATGGTGAGGAATCGAAGCCTGCGCACGGCGGTCTCAGACGCCCGCTCCGCCGACCAGCGCCGCAAAGCGCCCCAGGTCGACGTTGCCACCGCTGATGATCACGCCGACGCGCTTGCCGCGGATCGCCTCGCCCGCCGCGCAGGCGCCCGCGAAGGCGAGGCACCCGGTGGGCTCGACCACCATCTTCATCCGCTCGGCGAAGAAGCGCATCGCATCGACCAGCTGCGCATCGCTCACGGTGACGATGTCGTTCACGTCGCGCCGGATGATCCCGAAGGTGTATTCGCCCAGGTGCTGCGTCTGCGCGCCGTCGGCAATGGTCTTGGGCGTGTCGATGTGGACGATGCGGCCCTCGCGCAGCGAGCGCTGGCCGTCGTTGCCGGCCTCGGGCTCGACGCCGTAGATCGTGCATTGCGGCGACAGCGCGCGCGCCGAGAGCGCCGAGCCGCTGGTCAGGCCGCCGCCGCCGAGGCAGACGTAGAGCACGTCGAGCGGCCCCGCGTCCTCGATCAGCTCCTTCGCCGCCGTGCCCTGCCCCGCGATCACGTCGGGATGGTTGTAGGGCGGGACGAGCGTCATGCCGCGCTCCTGCGCGAGCTTGCGCGTGAGCGCCTCGCGGTCCTCGGTGAAGCGGTCGTACTGCACCACCTCGGCGCCGTAGCCGCGCGTGGCGGCGAGCTTGGCCGCGGGCGCGTCGTTGGGCATCACGATGACCGCCGGCATGCGGAGGATGCTCGCGGCCAGCGCCACCGCCTGCGCGTGGTTGCCCGACGAGAACGCGATCACGCCCGCCTGGCGCTGCGCCGCGTCGAACCTGGACAACGCGTTGAACGCCCCGCGGAACTTGAAAGCGCCCATGCGCTGGAAGTTCTCGCACTTGAAGAAGAATTGCGCGCCCCAGCGCGCGTCGGCGGTTCGCGAACGCAGCACCGGGGTGCGGTGGGCATGGCCATGGATTCGCCCGGCGGCGGCGATCACATCGTCGTAGGTGGGAAGTGGGTGCATTTCGGCTTCTTTGGTACAGCGCTGTCGGACACGACTGACAGACAGCAGGGTTCGAGCGTGCAATTTTTACCGGATGTCCAATCCTCTCGTCTGTGGGAACTGTGGAACGCCGAACCGCGCGAATGCGAAATTCTGCATTGGCTGCGCAGGGCGGCTTCCGGGCCTTGCGCCGGCGGGCGGCATTCCGCCACGGATGGCTGCTGCGATGCCGACCTCCGATCGCGAACGGCCGATCGCCGCCTCGCGGCCGGAGCCGTCGTCCACTTCGTTCTGGCTGCACCTCGGGCTGGTCGGGCTCACGATGATCTTCACCTTCGTCGCGTGGTGCATCTATGTGCTCCTCGGCCGACCCGCGCCCTGGAACCCTCCTGCGCAGGCGTCGGCAGCACCCGCCACGCAAGTGCACGAGCCGGTCCGCGTGTTCGTGCCCGTCCCGACGCCCGTGCCCGCTCCGGCGCCCGTGCCCGTGCGGGAACCGGCCCTGACGGCGGCGGCCGAACCGAAAAGCGGCAATGCGACGCAGCCGCCCGCGCCGGACACGGTGACGCAGGCGCTTTCGCTCACACGCCGTCCCGAGGCATCCGCCAACCGATCGCCGTCTTCATCGCCCGCTTCGTCCCGGCAGGCGACAGCCGGGGATCGGATCCAGGCAGCTTCCCGCCCCGCGCCGGCGCGCACCGACGCCACCACGCGCGCGCGCCGCGATACGCGCGCCCCGGAGGAGCCGATCGACTACCCGGTGGTCGTCCGCCGTCCCGGCTCGCAGCCGGATCCGGGCCCGCCGATCGCGCCGGGGCCGGGCCCGCAATACAGCTGGACACGTCCCGCGACGACGCGTGTCGCCGGCGATCCCGGCCCGCCCATCGCCGTCGGCCCCGGCCCGCGCTACGAGACGCGGCCGGAAGTGCGCGCGCCGGTCACGGCGGTCATGCCGAGCGGCGACTCGGGGCCGCCGATCGCGATCGGCCCGGGCCCGCGTTACGACTACTCGACCCCCTCGACTCCCTCGGCCCGAGAGCGCTGAAGCGCCTTGCGCCAAGGATTCCTCGCATTTTTCGGCACCTGCTGTCGAAATGCCGACTTGCGCGCCGTCATTGCAGTGAGCGATCCTGCTCGGCACATCTTCTTGCGAGGTTTCCATGCAATACATGCTCATGTTCTATCAGCCGGAGTCGGAGTTCCTGGAACGCGACGAGATCTCCAGCCAAGCTTACCGCGCGAGCTGGATGGACTACGTGGGCGCGATCCGCCAATCCGGCGTCGCGCTCAACGGCCACGGCCTCCACCCGCCGATGACCGGCACCACGCTGCGCATCCGCGGCGACAAGCGGCAGGTGCAGGACGGCCCCTTTGCCGACACCAAGGAGCAGCTCGGCGGCTACTTCGTGATCGACGTCGCCGACCTCGACACCGCGCTCGAATGGGCCGCGCGCGCGCCCTGCGCGAGCACCGGCGGCGTCGAGGTGCGCCCGGTCTTCACGACCTCCACGATGTGACGGACACCGCGCGGGACAACGCACGGACCGCCGCCGAAAGGGCCGCCGAGCAGGCCGCACGCCAGTCGTACGGCCGCCTGGTCGCCATTCTTTCGGCGCGCACGCGCGACATCGCGGCCTCGGAAGACGCGCTTGCCGATGCCTTCGCGCGTGCGCTCGAGCGCTGGCCGGTCGAAGGCGTGCCGGATCGGCCCGAGGCCTGGCTGCTCAGCGTCGCGCGCCATCGCACGCTCGATGCCTGGCGGCACAGCCGGGTGCAGGACGAAGCGGCGCAGACCCTCCTCCTGCTGGCCGATGAAGTCGCGGCGGAGGCAGGCGGCACAGAAGCCGTGCCCGACGACCGGCTGCGCCTGCTCTTCGTGTGCGCGCACCCGGCCATCGACGAGGCGGCTCGCGCGCCGCTGATGCTGCAGACGGTGCTCGGCCTCGACGCCGCCCGCATGGCCGGCGCCTTCCTGACCGCACCGGCCACGCTCGGGCAGCGCCTGGTGCGTGCCAAGGCCCGCATCCGGGCGGCGGGCATCCCCTTCGAGTTTCCACGCGCGCAGGACCTGCCGCAGCGCCTGCAGGACGTGCTCGACGGCATCTACGCCGCCTACGGCACCGGGTGGGACGATGTCGACGGCGCGGATGCCAAGCAGCGCGGCCTGACGTCAGAAGCCATCGAGCTGGGGCGCATCCTTTGCGAACTGATGCCGCGCGAGCCCGAGCCCTGGGGGCTTCTCGCGCTGATGCTGTTCTGCGAAAGCCGCGCCGCCGCCCGCCGCAGCGATGCCGGCGACTACGTGGCGCTCGACGAACAGGACATCTCGCGCTGGGACCACGCGCTGCGCGCACAGGCCGAGCAGGCGCTGCGCAGCGCCGCCGCCTTGAAGAATCCGGGCGCCTATCAGGTGGAGGCCGCGATCCAGTCGGCGCACTGCGCGCGGCGCCTGGGCGCCGACGTGCCGCCCGATGCGCTGGTGGCGCTGTACGACGGCCTGCTCGCGCTGCGCCCGGGCCTGGGCGCGCAGGTGAGCCGCGCCTGCGCGCTGGCGAACGCCGCCGGTCCGGCCGAAGGGCTGCGCGCGCTCGACGCCTTCACGCCAGCACAAATTGCAAACTACCAGCCCTACTGGGCGGCGCGCGCGCATCTGCTGGGAGAGACAGGAAACCTGGCCGAGGCACGCGAGGCCTATGCACGCGCGGCCGGCCTGAGCACCAGCCCCGCGATCCGGGCCTACCTGATGGCGGCGTCCGGCCGGCTGTGATCAGCCCGCGCTCTTCAGCCGAAGCCAGGCCGGAAAGGCGCGATCGAACTCCTGGGCGGTCACGTCCTGCAGATGGTCGCAGGCGCTGAGCGGCAGGCCGACACTGACTTCGCGATGCCAGATCACCACCCCCGCGAGGCGGTTGACGAGGATCCGCTCCTCGCGCGGCACCGGGTAGTCGGACACGCTGCTCGGGAGCCGCTCCATGCCGACCCGGCGGCGGACTTCGACGGCCATCCAGCCCTTGCGTTGCCTCCTGATACAGATCGACCGCCCCAGCCAGTGCTCCAGATAGAGCTCCCGCAAGGCCAGGACAGCGATCAGGACAAGCACAGAGGTCAACATGAAATGTCCGCCGTAAGTGGTTGAGTGGAAAGACTTTGACCGTTATCAAACGATAGGCCTGCAGCACCGTGCAGGCAATACGGCGAAAGCAGTAGCCCTGCCATGCAGATACGAACAGCGTGATATTTGTCGCTTTGAAACAACCACGCTGCGCCGCGGCAGAATGCATCGCATGTGGGCGCTGCTTTCCACCTTCTCGATGCAGGAACTGCGCCATCACCCATGGCGCAACGCCGCCGCGATCGTCGCGGTGATGCTCGGCGTGGCGCTGGCCTTCTCGGTCCAGCTCATCAACGCCTCGGCGCTCGACGAGTTCTCGAGCGCGGTGCGCTCGGTCAACGGCCAGCCCGACTTGGAACTGCGCGCCGTGCAGGGCGGCTTCGACGAAGCCGTCTTCGCAAAAGTGGCGACGCATCCGATGGTGTCGCTGGCCAGCCCCGTGCTCGAAGTGCCGACGGTCGCGCTGGCCGAAGGGCGGCAGGTCCCGATCCGCGCGGTGGGCGTCGACCCGCTGGTGCTGCCGTCGATCGCACCCGCGCTGATGCCGAGGCCGGCCGAAGGGAGCGAACGCCTTTCGCTGCTGCGGCCGGGCTACGTGTTCCTCAACGCCGCGGCGCGCAAGGCGCTCGGCGAGACAGCCGCCGCCGTGCAGCTGCGCGTCGGCGGCCAGTGGCAGACCTTGAAAGTCGCCGGCCAGGTGGCCGCCGGCGGCGCGGCGCTCGCGGTGATGGACATCGGCGCGGCGCAGGATCTTTTCATCCGCGGCGGCCAGCTCACGCGCATCGATCTGCGGCTGGCGCCGGGCGCCGACCGCGCCGCCTTCCTGCGTGCCCTGCGCGAATCGCCGGGCTGGCCGCAGGGCATCCAGATCGCCGAGCCCGGCGACGCGGCGGAGCGCGTGAGCAATCTCTCGCGCGCCTACCGCGTCAACCTGACCGTGCTCGCGCTGGTGGCGCTGTTCACCGGCGCCTTCCTGGTCTTCTCGGTCCTCGCGCTCAGCGTGGCGAAGCGCGCGCAGCAGTTCGCCCTGCTCGGCGTGCTGGGCCTCACGCCGCGCGAGCGGCTGAAGCTGGTGCTGGCCGAATCGCTGCTGCTGGGCCTGATCGGCAGCGCGGCCGGGATCGCGCTCGGGACGGCACTCGCGGCCTTTGCGCTCGAGGTGCTCGGTGGCGATCTCGGCGGCGGCTACTTCGAAGGCGTCGCGCCGACGCTGCGCTGGAGCTGGGGCGCCGCCCTGCTCTACGGCGCGCTCGGCGTCCTCGCTGCGCTGGTCGGCGGCTGGTGGCCGGCACGCGCGGCAGCGGCGCTGCCGGAAGCGCAGACGCTCAAGGGCCTCGGCACCATGCACGCGCAGCGCGGCGCGCATCGCATCGCGCTGCTGCTGATCGCGGCCGGCGTGGCACTGGCCGCGGCGCCCGCGGTGTTCGGCATTCCGATCGCAGCCTACCTCTCGGTCGGCTTCCTGCTGGTGGGCGGCATCACCGCGCTGCCGTGGCTCATCGCGTTGCTTTACGACCGGATCGCGCCGCTCTTCTCGCAACGTGTGCTGCCGCTGCTCGCGATCGAACGGGCGCGGCGCATGCGCGGCACCGCGGCGGTCGCGGTCAGCGGCGTGGTCGCGAGCCTGAGCCTCGCGGTCGCGCTCACCGTGATGGTCGCGAGCTTCCGCGATTCGGTCACGCGCTGGCTCGACGTGGTGCTGCCGGCCGATCTCTATGTGCGCAGTTCGAGCGGCGGCAATTCCACGAGCGAGCAGGCCTCGTTCGCGCCCGCGACCGTGCAGGCCTTCGCGCAGATCCCCGGCGTGACGCGCAGCGGCACATTGCGCACGCGCGCATTGCTGCTCGATGCGTCGCGCCCCCCGGTCACGCTCATCGCGCGCAGCCTCGACGACGGCGCTGACCGCTCGCTGCCCTTGCTCGGCGCGGCGCGGCCGGTGCCTGCGGGCCGGATCGGCGTCTACGTGAGCGAGGCGATGGTCGAGCTCTACGGCGCACGGCCGGGCGCAGTGTTCGAGCCGCTGTCGCGCGCATTCGCTTCGACTTCTTCCGCCGAGCCGCCCGCCTTCTTCGTCGCCGGCGTGTGGCGCGACTATGTGCGGCAGTTCGGCGCCATCACGATCGACGCGCGCGATTTCGTGCAACTGACGGGCGACCGCAGCGTCAGCGACGTGGCGCTCTGGCTCGCGCCCGGCGCGGATGCATCGACGGTGGCGCAGGCGGTGCGCGACATCGCAGCCGAGCGGCTCGGCCCGGCGGAGCCGATCGAGATCGCCTCGGTCGGCCAGATCCGCGCCACCTCGCTGCGCATCTTCGACCGCAGCTTCGCGGTCACCTACTGGCTGCAGGCGGTGGCGATCGGCATCGGCCTGTTCGGCATCGCGGCCAGCTTCAGCGCGCAGGTGCTCGCGCGGCGCAAGGAGTTCGGGCTCCTGGCGCACCTCGGCTTCACGCGCATGCAGGTGCTGGCGATCGTCGCCGGCGAAGGCGCGGCGTGGACCGCCATCGGCGCGATCGCGGGCCTCGCGCTCGGGCTCGCGGTGTCGGTGGTGCTGGTGCATGTGGTGAATCCGCAGAGCTTTCACTGGACCATGGATCTGCTGGTGCCGTGGGTCCGCCTCTTGGCGCTGTGCGCGGCGGTGCTCGCGGCCGGCACGCTCACCGCGTGGCTCGCGGGACGCGCAGCCGCCGGCCACGACGCCGTGATGGCCGTCAAGGAAGACTGGTGAGCGCCTGATGACAATCGCCCGCATGCATGCACGCGCACTCCCGCGCCTGTCACGACGTTCGCTGATGCTCTGCGCGCTCGCGGCGCCGGTGGCCGCATGGGCCCTGCCGCCGCGCGAGATGCGCTTTCCGCGCGACTTCGGCAGCCACCCGGAACGGAGCACCGAGTGGTGGTACATCACCGGCCATGCACGCTCCGGCGCGCGCGAGTTCGGCTTCCAGCTCACCTTCTTCCGCTCGCGCATCGCCGAAACGCAGGACATGCGATCGGAATTCGCGGCGCGGCAGTTGATCTTCGCGCACGCGGCCCTCACCGATCTCGAAGGCCGCAGGCTCTGGCACGACCAGCGCATCGCACGCGCCGGCTTCGGCGTGGCGTCCGCCTCGGAAGAAGACACCGACGTGCGCCTGCGCAACTGGACGCTGCAGCGCGAATCGACGAGCTACATCGCGCACCTGCCGGCCGAGGGCTTCGCGCTCGACCTGCGATTCACGCCCACGCAGCCGGTCATGCTGCAAGGCAACGCAGGACTCTCGCGCAAAGGGCCGGAACTCGAACAGGCGAGCTACTACTACAGCGAACCGCAACTCGCGACCCAAGGCCGGCTCAGCCTGCAGGGCCGCAGCTTCGACGTCCAGGGCACCGCATGGCTCGACCACGAATGGAGCGATGCCTACCTGCATCCCGAGGCTTCGGGCTGGGACTGGATCGGCATGAACCTCTTCGACGGCAGCGCGCTGATGGCCTTCCGCATTCGCCATCGCGACGGCAGGGCGCTATGGGCCGGCGGCTCGATGCGCAGCCCCGACGGGCGCGTGCGCGTCTTCAGCCCCGAGGAGCTTCGGTTCACGCCCGAAGGGCGATGGGTGAGCCCGCGCACGCGCGCGGACTATCCGGTGCGGCTGCGCATTCAGACGCCGGCCGGCACCTTCAGCGTCCATCCGCTGCTGGACGATCAGGAACTCGACAGCCGGGGGTCGACCGGCGCGGTGTACTGGGAGGGGTTGAGTGATCTGCGGGATGCGCAGGGGCGCATCGTGGGGCGGGGGTATCTCGAGCTCACGGGGTATGCGCAGGCGTTGAGGATGTGACGGCGTCGGCGTGTTGGCGGAGCAGCTTACTTCCTGTTCAAACCGGTTGCGCGGTCCATTGGCTTGTGAACGTGAGAGGCGCAGTGCGCCCAATCCCGACGCCCGACGTACTCCGACCGACCGGCGGGATTGCGGCGTAAGGCGGTCGTCGGCGCTGAGAGCGCAGCCGGCTCAGGCTGCATCCCTGCAGAAGAAGGATGCCTGGAAACAACCCGACGCACGCGGCCGATTCCGACAGCATGGGAGCCGGCCACCGGGCCGTGGCGAGTTCAGCGGCCGAAGAGCTTCCTTCCCAGTGCCCAGATGAATGGCGGCGCGATCATGCGCGCGATGACCTTGGCCTGGTCGATTCGCGCAGGGTGCAGGAAGATCGTTGCCGATTCATGGCAAGGGCGCTTGCCCGCGAACGGGCTTGTGTAGAAGTACGCGGCGACCGAACGCCTTGGCCGTCCGTCCGGCGTATTCAGCGGCTTCGTATGCCCGTGATAGCTTGCGGGACCATGGGGGAGGATCATCGTCCTGCCGAACTCGGGCTGAACCGACTTCGCGCAGCGATCGGCCTTCTTGTCCCACAGCTCCAGCGCCGAGCCCCATTCGGATTGCCAGCCCTTGTTCAGGTAGGTGATGAAGACCATCGCATTGCGCAGGCCGATGTCGCGATGGCGGTAGAAATCGCGATGGATCGAGAAGGCGCCGCCGGACCGGCTTTCGTGCAGCCCACCGCCCCACAGTTTGGGGTCCGACAGCAGGTAGGGCACGCCCGTGATCGAAGTCAGCCACGCGGTGAACCAGCCCGAACTCACGATGTCGAAGTACAACTGCGAAGCGGTCTGCAAGCTCTCGCCCGGCAGCAAGCGGCGCGTGCATTCGTACGGGCTCTTGACCTCAGCCCAACTGGAGGCAGGCTGCGTATCGAACTCCTCCGCGACGAGTTCCAGCAACGCCGGATGGAACAGGCCATCGAGCACGAGATGCGGGAAGGGCTGGGCAAGCTCCAATTGCTGGCGCAGGCGCGCCCGTTGCTCGGGGGCGAAGAAGGATCGGTCGACGAGTTCCGAGTACCGCAACTGGACGCCGCGGATGCATACATGGTCATCCAGCAAGGGCCGCGCCAGTTCAGCGACTTCAACGGGCAGCAGTGACTGTTCTGCGAGTGCCCGCCAGGCTTCGGTTGACATCACGGCTGACATGACGGCACCTCCACGGATTCTTGGAAGTTATGGCTTTTGAATCCGCTGGATGACTGTAAATCGAGGCCAGGCAGGATGTGACAGTTCTTACAACAACATGGTGAAATGTGAGGCAGATGTCTCACATGACTCTTAATTCTTTCACTTGGAGAAGAAAATGGCCGGACTGCTGCGCAGCGGGCATTCCGAACTAGATCACTCGTATCGCGTGTCGACATGCCGGCACTTGACCGCCACCCGCTGACATCGAGTGTCTGCTGTCCCATTTCGCGCACAGCCGCTGTGGGGTCGAGTGTGGCGGTTGACGGTCTGGTTGCGAGCGGAAGGTCTCACTCCTGTTGCCGACGTTCAAGGGGGTTGCTTGACCGACGGCTCCTGGCCGGGTGCGGAAGTTTAGGCTGATCGATCTGAACGAGTCCCATCGCCCACGCGCCCCCAAACGATAGCCCCGTCGAACTCATTGACGCTGGCATACTTCGCCCGTCGCATCGGCAACGATGCGACCGGGTTTGGAAGCCCGAAACAATTTACTCAGGGCGGAAGCCGCAGAGCCTCACGGGCTGGCGGCTTCCCTGTTCGCGTCCCATTTTTGGCGGCTCGGACGGGAGGACGAAAGTCCTGCCGGTTTTTTCAATTCCAGATCCGGCAAACGCAAAGTTCGCGGACGGAAAAGTTCAACAGGCAACGCCTCGACACCCACACGCAAATGCAAGGCCCAAGGCGCCGCACTGAACGCCATCGACGAGTTCCACAACCTGCGCGACACGCTTCTCGCCTTCGAGTGCCTGCAGGGCTTTCTGTCGCCGCATCGCCGATACGAATTCGAAGAGTTCCATGTCGAGCCCGGCGAGTTGAGGGCGCTGGTCACCTGCATCAACGCCGAGACCCAGCGGCGCGTGCAGGCCGTGGACGAAGCAATCGAATCGGTGCGACGGGCATTGCACTGACGCAGGGCCACGGGCGTTGGCGCGGTCGTCTGCACCAGAGGTAGGATTGCCCCGCCACCTCATGGCCCCGACGACAACCTGCAATTCATCTACGCACCGCCATGTCCGACTTCCCTGCAGACATCTACACCGAACCTTCCGACCTCGACCCCGACACGCTCGCCAACCTCGGTCCCCTGCGCCGCATGGCGGGGCTGTGGCGCGGCGAAAAGGGGGTCGACGTCAAGCCCAAGGCGCAAGGCCCGAAGACGCAGGTCTACGTCGAGCACTACGAGCTGCAGCCGATCGACCCGCAGACCAACGGCCCGCAGCTCTACTACGGGCTGCGCTATCACACCTTCATCCACAAGCCGGGCCTCGCCAAGATGTACCACGACCAGGTCGGCTACTGGCTCTGGGAGCCCGCGACCGGCACGGTGCTGTTCACCCTCGCCATTCCGCGCGGACAGGTCGCGATGGCGACGGGCCATGCGGCGGCGGATGCGGATCGCTTCGAGCTCAGTGCCGTGCGCGGCAGCCTGACCAACGGCATCGTGTCCAACCCATTTCTCGAGCACGCCTTCACCACGACGGACTTTCGCATCGAGGTTGAGTTCAACGCCGACGGCACCTGGACCTACCGGCAGGACACGGTGCTGCAGATCCGCGGTCAGGCCGAGCCCTTCCACCACACCGACGGGAACACGCTCACGAAGGTGGGCGAGCCAACGCCGAATCCGCTGGCGTCGGCTGCGATGCGGTAGTTCGCCCATCGGATCGGCCCGCCGCGCAGCGCGCCCGCCTGCCGGTTGCGGATCGTCACGACAGCGCACAGAATTTCGCGCGACGCACCAAGAGGTGCGGGGGGTCGCCATGACAACAACGGATCTCGCGCGGGGGTTGCCCGTTCTGCTGGCCGCCCTGATGAGCGGATGCGGCGGCAGCGGCGGCGGGTTCACCCTCAATACCGTCTCCCAGCCGCCTGAAGGACTGACCTACCGCGACGCATCGGTGGTGTATGCGCAGGGGACGCCGATCGTCCCCGACACACCGACCATGAGCAACGCGCAGGCCACGCGCTATAGCGTGCGGCCGCCCTTGCCTCCCGGTCTCATCCTGGACACGCAGACCGGCGACATCACCGGCACGCCCACCGGGACATCCCCGACCACCGTCTACGAGGTCACCGCGAGCAACCCGGCAGGCGGCAGCGCGGCGCGCGTGGAGATCGAGGTCAAGGATCAGGTCATCGCGCCGGACGAACTGAGCTACCTGGACAGTTCGATCACCTACGTGGCCAACGAGGCGGTGACGCCCAATACACCCATTTCCGATGGCGGCGAGATCACCCGGTTCAGCGTGCAGCCACCCCTGCCCCCGGGGCTGGCCATGGACCCGCAGACCGGCGTCATCACCGGCACCCCGATCGAGGATTCGCCCGCGACGGTCTACACGGTCACCGGCAGCAACAGCGCGGGAAGCATCGAGACGCAGATCACGCTCGAAGTGCGCCCGCAGGCCGCGCCGCCGACAGGCCTGGACTATTCGGACACCGCGCCCGTGTACACCGTCGGCGTTCCTGTCGTCTACGGCGAACCGCAGTACGGCGGCGGCGAAGTCGCCCTGTTCACGGTGTCGCCCGCACTGCCGCCCGGCTTGAGCCTGAATTCACTGACCGGATCGATCAGCGGCACGCCGACCGCGCCGCAGCCGGAGACCCTCTACACCGTCACTGCCGCGAACAGCGCGGGCAGCGTCAGCGCGCAGATCGCCATCACCGTGTTCAACGCGGTGCGCGGCGAGTGGCGGCCTGTGGACGCCATGAATGGCAAGGGGCGCATCCGCCATACCGCGACGCTGCTCGGCAACGGCAAGGTCCTGGTGGCGGGCGGATTCGGACCGGGCGGCGCGCTGACGTCGACCGAGCTCTACGACCCGGCCACGGACTTCTGGTCGACCGCCGGGAACCTGGGCCAGGAGCGACAGAACGCCACGGCCACGCTGCTGCGCGATGGCCGGGTGCTGGTCGCCGGAGGCTTCGGTCGCGGCGCAGGGAGCTCGGTCGCCACGGCGGAGGTGTTCGATCCCGCGACCGGCGCGTGGTCGCCGACGGGAAGGATGAGCCAGGCGCGCGACACGCACACGGCGACGCTGCTGCCCGACGGGCGGGTGCTCGTGGCTGGAGGAGAAGACGCCTCCGGTTCGGCGCTGTCGTCAGCCGAGCTGTACGACCCCGCCACGGGCGCATGGTCGCAAGCAAGCGGCATGGGGAACGCGCGCGCCTTCCACACCGCCACCCTGCTGAATGACGGTCGCATGCTCGTGGCTGGCGGCATCGGCAGCGGCGGATCGCGTTCCGCAAGGCTGGCTTCCGCCGAGGTGTACGACCCGGCGACCGGCCTCTGGTCCCTCACCGGCAGCATGGGACAA
Source organism: Variovorax sp. HW608 (assembly GCF_900090195.1). Lineage (NCBI taxonomy): Bacteria > Pseudomonadati > Pseudomonadota > Betaproteobacteria > Burkholderiales > Comamonadaceae > Variovorax > Variovorax sp. HW608. The sequence goes on along the minus strand of NZ_LT607803.1, from coordinate 4,973,105 downwards.
GGCCGCAGCCAGCATGGCGCCGCGCTGCTGCAAAGTGGCAAGGTGCTGGTCGCGGGCGGCTACGACGGGCAAGCCGCGCTCGCTTCTGCCGAGGGCTTCGATCCAGCGGCGGGCACCTGGTCGAAGGCCGGCGCGCTGGCGCACGCACGCTACGCGCATACCGTCACCGGTCTGGGCAATGGGAACGTGATGGCAACCGGGGGCACCGATCGGAAGCCGCTGGCATCCGCCGAGCTCTTCGATCCGGCCGCGGCCAGTTGGTCGCCGACCGGAGATCTGGCGCTCGCGCGCTATTCGCATACGACGACCCTGCTGTCGGACGGCAGGGTGCTCGCGGCGGGGGGATTCGGCAAAGGCTACCTGTCTTCGTCCGAACTGTTCCATTGACCGGCGCTTACGGTCGGACGAACTCACTCAACCCTTCGCCGCCCCGCGCCGGCGATCCATGAAGGCGATGATCTCGCCCATCACGCCGCGCCGGAAGGCGAGCACGCAGATCACGAAGATCAGGCCGGTCACGATCGTGACCGACTCGCCGAGCGTGTCGAACCAGTCGAGGGTCGTGATGCGCGCCAGCAAGTGGCCGAGTTCGCCGATCTTGTTCTCCAGCAGCACCACCACCGCCGAGCCCACGAGCGGCCCGGAGAGCGTGCCGAGGCCGCCGACCAGCGTCATGAGAATCACCTGGCCCGAGGCGCTCCAGTGCACGTCGGACAAGGTCGCGAAGCCGAGCACCAGCGTCTTGAGCGAACCCGCGAGGCCCGAGAGCGCAGCCGAGATCACGAACGCGAGCAGCTTGAAGCGGCTCACGTCGTAGCCCAGCGACAGCGCGCGCGGCTCGTTCTCCTTGATGCCCTTGAGCACCTGGCCGAACGGCGAGTGGATGGTCCGCACGATGAGCAGGAAGGCCGCGACCACGATCGCCAGCGTGACGTAGTACATCGTGAGGTCGCTCTGCAGATCGACGACGCCGAAGAGCTTGCCGCGCGGCACGCCCTGCAGGCCGTCCTCGCCACCGGTGAACCTGGCCTGCAGCGCGACGAAGAACACCATCTGCGCGAGCGCGAGCGTGATCATCGCGAAGTAGATGCCCTGGCGGCGGATCGCGAGCGAACCGAAGACCCAGCCCAGCAGTGCGCCGGTGAGCGTGCCGAGGACGAGGCCGATCTCGGGCGTCACGCCCCAGACCTTCATCGACTGGCCCGCGATGTAGGCGGAGCCGCCGAGGAAGGCCGCGTGGCCGAAGGACAGCAGCCCCGTGTAGCCGAGCAGCAGGTTGAAGGCCGAGGCGAACAGCGCGAAGCACATCAGCTTCATCACGAACACCGGATAGGCGCCGGCGAAGGGCGCCACCACGAGTGCCGCGAGAAGGAGCAGGTAGAGGATGAGAGAAGTCTTTTTTTTCATGCGGCGGCTGTCTTATTTTTCTTTTCCGAACAGGCCGGCTGGCCGCAGCAGCAGCACGATGACCATGATCACGAACACGACGGTGGACGAAGCCTCCGGGTAGAACACCTTGGTCAGCCCCTCGATGACGCCGAGGCCGAGGCCGGTGAGGATCGCGCCCATGATCGAGCCCATGCCGCCGATCACGACCACCGCGAACACCACGATGATGAGGTTCTGGCCCATGAGCGGCGACACCTGGATCACCGGTGCGGCGAGCACGCCGGCGAAGGCCGCGAGCGCGACGCCGAAGCCGTAGGTGAGCGTGATCATCAGCGGCACGTTGACGCCGAAGGCCTCGACGAGCCGCGGGTTCTCGGTGCCGGCACGCAGGTAGGCGCCGATGCGGGTCTTCTCGATCATGAACCAGGTCGCAAAGCACACCACGAGCGAGGCGACGACGACCCACGCGCGGTAGTTGGGCAGGATCATGAAGCCGAGGTCGGTCGCGCTCGCGAGCAGGTCGGGCGTGTCGTAAGGCAGGCCCGAGACGCCGTAGATGGAGCGGAACACGCCTTCGATCAGCAGCGTGAGCCCGAGCGTGAGCAGCAGGCCGTACAGGTGGTCGAGCTTGTAGATCCAGCGCAGCAGCAGCCGCTCGATGACGACGCCGAACAGGCCGACGAGCACCGGCGCGACGATCAGCATCACCCAGTAGTTGACGTTGAAGTAGTTCATCGCCATCCAGGTCGACACCGCGCCCAGCATGAACAGCGCGCCATGCGCGAAGTTGATGACGTTGAGCAGGCCGAAGATGACCGCGAGCCCGAGGCTCAGGATGGCGTAGAACGACCCGTTGACCAAGCCCAAAAGGAGCTGGCTCAACAGGGCAGGAAGAGAAATGCTCATGAACCGGCGATTACTTCCAGATGGCGCACTTGGACTCGGCCTTGGTCGTGAAGACCTCTTCGCCCGGCAGCTTGGCGACGACCTTGTAGTAGTCCCACGGCTGGCTCGATTCGGCCGGCGACTTCACTTGCACGAGGTACATGTCGTGCACGAAGCGGCCGTCGGCGCGGATCTGGCCCTTGGCATAGAAGTCGTTGACCGGGGTCTTCTTCATCTCCGCCATCACCTTGTCGGCATCCGTGCTCTTGGCCGCTTGCACCGCCTTCAGGTAGGTCATCGTGGCCGAGTAGTCGGCGGCCTGGATGTCGGTGGGCATGCGCTTGATCTTGTCGAAGAACTTCTTGCCGAAGGCGCGCGTCTGGTCGTTCAGGTTCCAGTCCCAGCTGGTGGTGAGCAGCAGGCCTTCGGTGTTCTTCAGGCCCAGGCTGTGCACGTCGGTGATGAAGACCAGCAGCCCGGCCAACTTCATGTTCTTGGTGATGCCGAATTCCTTGGCGGCCTTGATCGCGTTGATCGTGTCGCCGCTTGCATTGGCCAGGCCGAGGATCTGCGCCTTGGAGTTCTGCGCCTGCAGCAGGAACGACGAGAAGTCCGACGCGTTGAGCGGATGCTTGACGCTACCCAACACGGTGCCGCCCTTCTCCTTCACGACCTTGGTCGTGTCGGCTTCGAGCGCCTGGCCGAAGGCATAGTCGGCCGTCAGGAAGAACCAGCTTTTGCCGCCGTTGGCCACGACCGCACTGCCGGTGCCCTTGGCAAGCGCGACGGTGTCGTAGGCGTAGTGCACGGTGTAGGGGCTGCACTGCTCGTTGGTCAGCGCCGAGGTGCCGGCGCCGTTGACCATGAAGACGCGCTTTTTTTCCTGCGCGACCTTCGCCATCGCGAGGCCTGTGCCCGAGTTGGTGCCGCCGAACAGCATCGTGAGGTTCTCGGTGTCGATCCACTCGCGCGCCTTCGAGGCGGCGATGTCGGCCTTGTTCTGGTGATCGGCCGTGACGAGTTCGATCGGCATGCCGTTGACCTTGCCGCCGAAGTCGTCGATCGCCATCTGGATGGCGGTCGCGCCGGCCTTGCCCTCGACGTCCGCGTAGAGGCTCGACATGTCGGTGATGAAGCCGATCTTGACCTTGTCCTCGGCCTGGGCAGCGCCTGCCGCGAGCGCGATGGCGAGAGAGACGGCGGAGAGTGCGAGGGTCTTTTTCATGTTCTGGGTGGGTTGTTGGACAAAGAAAGGGGCGGTGTCATTTCCAGAGGGCGCACTTGGAGTCGGCCTTGGCGGTGAAGACCTGGTCGCCCGGCAGCTTGGTGATGACCTTCAGGTAATCCCACGGCTGCTTCGATTCGGCCGGCGTCTTCACTTCGACGAGGTACATGTCGTGCACGAAGCGGCCATCGGCGCGGATCTGGCCCTTGGCGTAGAAGTCGTCGACCGGCATCTTCTTGAGCTCCGCCATCACCTTGTCGGCATCGGTGGTCTTGGCCGCCTGCACCGCCTTCAGGTAGGTCATCGTGGCCGAGTAGTCCGCCGCCTGGATGTCGGTGGGCATGCGCTTGGTCTTGTCGAAGAAACGCTTGGACCACTTGCGCGAGTCGTCATTCAGGTCCCAGTACCAGCTCGTGGTGTGCAGCAGGCCTTCGGTGTTCTTCAGGCCCAGGCTATGGATGTCGCTCAGGAAGATCAGCAGGCCGGCGGTCTTCATGTTCTTGCCGATGCCGAATTCCTTGGCGGCCTTGATCGCGTTGATCGTGTCGCCGCCCGCATTCGCGAGGCCGAGGATCTGCGCCTTGGAGTTCTGCGCCTGCAGCAGGAACGACGAGAAGTCCGATGCATTGAGAGGATGCTTGACGCTGCCGACCACGGTGCCGCCCTTCTCCTTCACCACCTTGGCGGTGTCGGCTTCGAGTGCATGGCCGAAAGCGTAGTCGGCCGTCAGGAAGAACCAGCTCTTGCCGCCGCGTTCGACCACCGCGCCGCCGGTGGCCTTGGCGAGCGCGACGGTGTCATAGGCGTAGTGCACGGTGTAGGGGCTGCACTGCTCGTTGGTCAGCGCGGAGGTGGCGGCGCCGTTGTTGAAGTACACGCGCTTCTTCTCCTGCGCCACCTTCGCGGTCGCGAGCGCGGTGCCGGAGTTGGTGCCGCCGAAGACCATCGTCACGCCCTCGGTGTCGATCCATTCGCGCGCCTTCGAGGCGGCGATATCGGCCTTGTTCTGGTGATCGGCCGTGACGAGCTCGATCGGCTGGCCCAGTGCCTTGCCACCGAAGTCGTCGATGGCCATCTGGATCGCGAGCGCGCCGTTCTTGCCCTCAATGTCGGCGTAGAGGCTCGACATGTCGGTGACAAAACCGATCTTCACTTTTTCCTGCGCGTGGGCGCCGGATGCGAGGGCCAGTGCGGCCACGGCGATCGACAGTGCGGAGAGAGAGGTCTTCATGATTGGCTCCATCCAGTCAGAAAGGGATTGGGATCAGACGCCCAGCAGTTCGTTCAGCACCGGCATCTTGGCGTCGAGCTCGGCCGCGCCGAAGGCCTCGACCATGCGGCCGTGTTCCATCACGTAGAAGCGGTCGGCGAGCGGCGCGGCGAAGCGGAAGTTCTGCTCGACCATCACCACGGTATAGCCCTTGCCGCGCAGGGTGTGGATCATCCGCGCCAGCGCCTGCACGATGACCGGCGCCAGCCCTTCGGAGATTTCGTCGAGCAGCAGCAGCCTGGCGCCGGTGCGCAGGATGCGGCCGACGGCGAGCATCTGCTGTTCGCCGCCCGACAGGCGCGTGCCCTGGCTGTGCCGGCGCTCGGCGAGGTTCGGGAACATCGCGTAGATCTCGTCCACCGACATGCCCTTGTCGCTGCCCTTCAGCGGCGGCGGAAGCAAGAGGTTCTCCTCGCACGAGAGGCTCGCGAAGATGCCGCGCTCCTCCGGGCAGTAGCCGATGCCGTAGTGCGCGATGCGGTGCGTGGGCAGGTGGATCGTCTCGTGGCCATTGACCTTGATGCTGCCCTTGCGCGCACCGGTCAGGCCGAGGATCGCGCGCATGGTCGTGGTGCGTCCGGCACCGTTGCGCCCCAGCAAGGTGACGACCTCGCCGGGCTGCACCACCATGTCGACGCCGTGCAGCACGTGCGACTCGCCGTACCAGGCCTGCAGGCCGCTGATTTCGAGTGCAGGTGTCGGCATGTCAGTGGGCTCCCTGCAGCTGGCCTTCGGTGGTGCCCATGTAGGCTTCCATCACCTGCGGATTGCGGGAGACCTCGGCATACGGTCCTTCGGCGAGCACCGCACCGCGCTGCAGCACCGTGATCTTGTCGGCGATGGTCGAGACCACGCTCATGTTGTGCTCCACCATCAGGATGGTGCGGCCGGCCGACACGCGCTTGATGAGTTCGGCCACGCGATGCACGTCTTCGTGGCCCATGCCCTGCGTGGGCTCGTCGAGCAGCATCAGCTCGGGCTCCATGGCGAGCGTGGTCGCGATTTCGAGCGCGCGCTTGCGGCCGTAGGGCAGGTTGACGGTGAGCTCGTCGGCAAGGTCTTCCAGGCCGACCTGCGCGAGCAGCTCGCGCGCCCGTGCATTGAGCGGCGTCAGCGACTTCTCGCTCTTCCAGAAGTGGTAGGAGGTGCCGAGCGCGCGCTGCAATCCGAGGCGCACGTTCTCGAGCAGGGTCAGGTGCGGGAATACCGCGGAGATCTGGAACGAGCGGATGATCCCGCGGCGCGCGATCTGCGCCGGCCGCTCGCTCGTGATGTCCGTGTCGTTGAACAGGATCGTGCCCGAGGTCGGCTCGAGGAACTTGGTCAGCAGGTTGAAGCAGGTCGTCTTGCCCGCGCCGTTCGGTCCGATCAAGGCATGGATCGATCCGCGGACGACCGACAGATCCACCTTGCTGACTGCGGTGAAGCCCTTGAATTCCTTGGTGAGCTTGCGCGTTTCGAGAATGATGTCGGTCATCTCGCGATTGCGCCCTTGAGCTGGCAGAAATAGTCGGTCATGCGATCCATGTTTGCGCACGCCACCATGGCCGTGCGGAACGCATTGTTCGCAGGCGTAACAAACCTGCCTACTGGGGCAAATGCCTATGCTGCGCTGCGGCACTCGAACCAGCCGCGCGAAGCCTAGGGTGAGCCCAGTCAGTGTGCGCCTGCAGCAGCGTCGGATGAGCCGCCGCCGCGTGCCGGCTTCGCCAGCCACACCAGCGGGATCAGCAGCAGGAACAGGACGGCCGAGCCGTAGAACACGTCGCTCGACGCGAGCATGAAGGCCTGCTGATCGACCAGGCGATTGATCTGCCCCAGCACCTGCTCGGCCGTGAAGCCGGCACTGCCCAGGTTGGCGATCGCGCCGCTCGCGGCCGTGCTGCCCTGGTTGACCGCCTCGACCAGTTGCGCGTGATGCAGCGCCGCCCGGTTCTCCCACAGCGTGGTCGCGGTCGAGGTGCCGATGGCGCCCGCCGTGATGCGCAGGAAGTTCGACAGGCCCGACGCGGCCGGGATACGGTCCGGAGACAGGCCCGACAGCGTGATCGTCACCAGCGGGATGAAGAAGAACGCCATCGCCACGCCCTGGATGACGGTCGGGATCATGATGGTCCAGAAGTCCGCCTGGGTGTTGAAGTTGGAACGCATCCACAGCACCAGCGCGAAGACCAGGAACGAGAAGGTCGCGTAGCGCCGCGGATCGACCTTCCCCACCGTCATGCCGACGATCGGCGAGAAGAAGATCGCCAGCAGGCCCACCGGCGCCATGATCATCCCCGCCTGCGTGGCGGTGTAGCCCATGTACTGCTGCAGCCACAGCGGCAGGATCACCACGTTGCCGAAGAAGAGCCCGTAGGCCACCGCGGTCGCGAATGCGCCGGACCAGAAGTTGCGGCGCTTGAAGAGCGACAGGTCGACCACCGGATGCTTGTCGGTGAGTTCCCAGACCAGGAAGAAGGCGAAGCCCACGCCCGCGACCACGGCCAGCGTCACGATCTGGGCGGAGTGGAACCAGTCGAGCTCCTTGCCCTTGTCGAGCATGAGCTGCAGCGAACCCACCCACAGCACCAGCAGCGCGAGGCCGATGCCGTCGATCGGCACCTTGCGCGTCGCGCTTTCACGCTTGTGATAGATCGCCCAGGTGATCCCGGCTGCGAGAAGGCCCACGGGGATGTTGATGTAGAAGATCCAAGGCCACGAGATGTTGTCGGTGATCCAGCCGCCGAGCAGCGGCCCCATCACCGGCGCGACCAGCGTGGTCATCGACCACATCGCCATCGCGAGACCCGCCTTGGCGCGCGGATAGCTCGACAGCAGGAGCGTCTGCGACAGCGGGATCATCGGCCCCGCGACGAAGCCCTGCAGCGCGCGGAAGGCGATCAGCATCGTCATGTTGGGCGCGAGGCCGCACAGCCACGAGCTGATGATGAACAGGAGCACGCTCGCCATGAACAGGCGCACCTGCCCGAAGCGCTGCGTGAGCCAGCCCGTGAGCGGCACCGCGATGGCATTGGCCACCGCGAAACTCGTGATGACCCAGGTGCCCTGCGTGGAGCTGACGCCGAGGTCGCCGGAGATCGCCGGCAGCGACACGTTCGCAATCGAAGTGTCGAGCACGTTCATGAAGGTCGCGGCCGACAGCGCGATGGTTCCCCACGTGCGTGCGGAACCTTCGAGCGGCGGGAGCGGCTGCGGTGCAGCGGCGTTCGACATGGCGCGAAGCTCGGTCGATCAGCCCGGCTGGGCCACCGACGCCGATGGCGCTGCCGACTTGGTGCCGTTCGAAGCCGGCGCCTTCTGCGGGACTTCGTGGCCGAGGTTCGCGGCGATGATGCGCTGCACTTCGGCATCGGCGCCGCGCTCGAGCTGGCTGTAGACCTGCGTCTGTGCGGCCGCCGCCTCGCCGCGCGGTGCATCGGCGAGCATCTTGCCGCCCTTCTCGCGCACGTCGATCTCGGCGTCCATCGACAGACCCACGCGCAGCGGATTGGCCTTGAGCTGCTCGGCGTCCAGCGCGATGCGGACCGGCACGCGCTGCACCACCTTGATCCAGTTGCCGGTCGCGTTCTGCGCCGGCAGCAGCGCGAAGGCCGCACCGGTACCGACGCCCAGGCCCTGCACGTGGCCGGTGTACTCGACCTTCTTGCCGTACAGGTCGGCGGTCAGCTTCACGGGCTGGCCGATGCGGATGTTGCGCAGTTGCACTTCCTTGAAGTTGGCGTCGACCCACAGCTGGTTGAGCGGAACGATCGACATCATCGGCGTGCCGGCGGTGACGCGCTGGCCGAGCTGCACGGTGCGCTTGGCAACGTAGCCGTCGACCGGTGCCGGCATGCCGACACGCTGCGTTGCGAGGAAGGCCTCGCGCACCTTGGCCGCGGCGGCCTGCACGCTCGGGTGCTGCTCGACGCTCGTGCCTTCGGTGAGCGACTGGTTGCTCGACAGTTGCTCGCGCGCGGCGAGCACGCCCGCCTGCGCGGCCGCCAGCGCGCTCTTGGCGTTGGCCAGTGCGGTTTCGGAGTGGTTGAGCTCTTCCTTCGACACGGCGCCGCCGCCCGCGAGCGCCTGGCGGCGCTTCAGGTCGTCCTCGGCACGGGCGATGTCGCTCTGCGCCCGGACGATGTCGGCCTGCTTCAGCGAGACCTGCGCCGCCAGCGATGCGTTGTTGACGTACAGCGTGCGGACCTGCCGAACCGCCTGGGCCAGCGCCGCTTCCGCCTGGTCGAGCGCCACGCGGGCATCGGACGGATCGAGCTGCACCAGCGGCTGGCCGGCCTTCACGAAGTCCGTGTCATCGGCATTGATCGCCATCACGGTGCCGCCGATCTGCGGCGTGATCTGGATCACGTTGCCCTGCACGTAGGCGTTGTCGGTCGACTCGTAGCGGCTGGCGACGAGCCATTCATACCCGCCCCAGCCGGCACCGGCGACCACCACGGCCGCGGCCAGCGCGGTGAGCGCGCGGCGGCGCTTGTTGTTCGGAGCCTGTGCTTCTGCTGCGGCTCCGGCCGGAGCGGCGGAGTTGGCGGCGCTGTTGTTTTCCATGGCGATGTCTTTCGAGTACGAATCGTTTGTTCAGTTGTGCGCGGTGGCGGAGCCGGCCGCCGCGGTTTTTGCGTCTTCAGGCTGCCAGCCGCCGCCCAGTGCGCGTGCGAGGCCGACCTGCGAATCGAGGGCGCGCGCAGCGAGGTCCACGCTGTCGCGGCGCTGTCCGAGCACGGTCACTTCCGCCGTGAGCACATCGAGATAGGTGCCGAGGCCGGCGCTGTAGCGCTGCACCGCGATGTCGTAGGCGGCTTCGGCCGCATCCTGCGCTTCGCGTTGCTGCACCTGCTGGCGCGCGACCGACTGCAGGCTGGAGATCTGGTCCGCGACGTCGCGCACCGCATCGATCACGGTGGCGTTGTAGCTTTCGATCGCGGTGTCGAGGTCGGCCGACTTGCCGCGCAGGTTGGCGCGCAGGCGCCCGCCTTCGAAGATCGGCAGACGCACCGCGGGACCGACGCCCCACTGCTGGCTGGCGGACTTCAGCAGGTTGTCGAAGCCGATGCTCTGGAAGCCCGCGAAGGCCACCAGGTTGATGTTGGGATAGAACAGCGTCTTGGCATTCGCCACGTCGCTGGCGGCGGCTTCCACGCGCCAGCGCGCGGCCGCGATGTCGGCACGGCGGCCGAGCAGGTCGGCCGGGATCGTCGACTGCAGCGCGATCGGCTTCATGTTGCCGAGCACCGGCGGGGTGAGCCCCTGGGTGGCGTTCGGCTTGGCGACCAGCGCGTCGAGCGCATGCTGGGCGATCTCGACCTGCTCCTTGAGCGATTCGATCTGCTGGCGCGCTTCGGGCAGGCCGCCTTCGCTCTGCTTCAGCTGCAGGCGGGTGTCGAGGCCGGCGGAAACGCGGTCCCGCACGAGCTTGTAGGTCTCTTCGCGCTGCGCGAGCGTGCGGTTGGCCACGGCCAGGCGATCCTGCAGTCGCGCCCACTGCACGTACCCGCGCGCGACGTTGCTCGCGAGCAGCACGCGCGCTGCATCGGCATCCGCCGCGGCGGCATTGGCGCTGCCGATGGCCGCCTCGATCGCGGTGCGGTTCTTGCCGAAGAAGTCGAGCTCCCAGCTGCCCGAGAGCTGCAGCGTGCCGACCTCCTGGATCGAACCGCCGAGTGGCGACGGATAGATGTAGGTGTTGGAAAACTTCTCGCGCGTCAGGTCGAGCGAGCCGTTGATCTGGGGCTTGTCGTTGGCTTGGACCACGGACACCGCGGCCTGCGCACGCGCGAGCCGCGCACGGGCAACCTGCAGGTTCGGGTTGCCTTCCAGCGCCTCTGCGACCAGCGCATCGAGCTGGGCATCGCCGAAGGCCAGCCACCATTGGCTGTCGAGGGCGGGGGCGGCAGGCGCGGCAGCGGCCGGCGACACCGTTGCCGTGAGGCCGAGCGAATCGGCATCGCGCAGCTTGGCCTGCGACGAAGCGCCGCCCATGTCGGCGCAACCGGCCAGCGCCAGCGCGAACACGGCTGTCGCCACCGCAGTGGCACGGCGCAACGCGCCTTCAGGAAGAAGATGAGTCATTTTTTTCTTTGCGGGCCGAGATGGCCTGTGCGTTATCGAGAATGCGGCGCAGATAGCTCTTGAGCTGCTCCCATTCCGCGTCGGAAAAGCCGGCGAGGTGCTCGTTCTGCACGCGGCAGAGCAGATGCGGTACCTGCTTGGCGGCGGCGCGGCCTTCGTCGGTGAGTTCGATGTTGACCACACGGCGGTCGGACACCGAGCGAACGCGCCGGCAGAGGCCCTTGGCCTCGAGACGATCCAGCAGGCGGGTCATGGCGCCGGTGTCGAGTTCGCACTCGCGCGCCAGTTCGGCCACGGTGGTCGCCTGCCCCATGTGAAGCTTGTGCAGCGGCACCCATTGCGGATAGGTCGGGCTGCCGGGTTCGCACATGAGCGCTTCCACGGACTGGCCGACGGCCGACATGATGCGCCGCATCAGGTAGCCGATGCTCTCCTCCGCACGGTAGTTTTCGGCCTTGTAGAACGTCTTGACGGCGCGCGGCCCCCCGTTTGGCGACTCTGCCAGCGTGGATTCGGGGCTCTTGGATTCGGACATGCCGCAATATTAGTTGCCGAGGCAATTATTGTCAAGGCGGCCTTTGAGTGGGCAAGCGTTAGCTAGAATCGGGCCATGGCTTCTTCCGCTGCTTCCACCAGGCCCGGCAAAGGCTCCCCGAAGTCCTTGTCCGGGCTGGCGCCCTTTCTTAGGCCGTATCGCACCCAGATCCTCCTGGCCGGGGTTTTCCTGGTGCTTGCCGCCGTCACGACGCTGGTCTTCCCGATCGCGCTGCGCAGCCTGATCGACGGCGGCCTGGTTTCGAGCGACAAGGGCGCGCAGACGATGGCCCTGCGCGATCACTTCGTCGCCCTCTTCGCCGTCGCCGTGGCGCTGGGCCTGTTCTCGGCCGCGCGCTTCTACACCGTGAGCTGGCTCGGGGAACGCGTCACGGCGGACCTGCGCAATGCCGTCTACGCCCACGTGCTGCGGCAGAGTCCGGTCTTCTTCGAGACCACGCAGACCGGCGAGGTGCTTTCACGCCTCACGGCCGACACCACCCTGGTGCAGACCGTGGTCGGCTCGTCGCTCAGCATGGGCCTGCGCAATGGGGTGATGGGCGTGGGCGCCCTGGCGATGCTGATCTGGACCAATCCCTACGTGATGGTCCAGGTGCTCGGCATCCTCGTGCTGGTGGTGCTGCCGAGCATGTGGTTCGGCCGGCGGGTGCGCAAGCTGTCGCGCGCCAGCCAGGACCGCGTGGCGGACTCGAGCGCGATCGCGGCCGAAGTGCTCAATGCCATCCCGGTCGTTCAGAGCTACACGGCGGAGTCACGCGAATCGGCCCGCTTCGACGCCTCGACGGACAACGCCTTCCGCACCGCGGTTCGCCGCACGAAGGCGCGCTCCTTCCTCGTGGCGTTCATCATCATCGCGACGTCGGCGGCGCTGCTCTGGGGGCTCTACCAGGGCACACAGGCCGTTCTGCGCGGCGACATCACGGCCGGCCACCTGGGGCAGACGGTGGTCTACGTGATCATCCTCGCGAGCGCCGCGGCGGTGCTCGGCGAGGTCTACGGCGACCTGCTGCGCGCGGCCGGCGCGACCGAGCGGCTGATGGAGCTGCTGCACGCCAAGTCCGTGATCCAATCGCCCGCCGCACCCGTCCAGACGCCGGCTTCCGACGCGGGAAGCTCGGTCCGTTTCGAATCGGTGGACTTTCACTACCCTTCCCGCCCCGGCATTCCCGCGCTGCGCGACTTCAGCCTCGCGATCACGCCCGGAGAAACCGTGGCGCTGGTGGGCTCGAGCGGGGCCGGCAAGAGCACCGTCTTCCAGCTCCTGCTGCGCTACTACGACCCGCAATCCGGAAGCATCTCGCTGGACGGTGTTTCGCTCGGTGCGCTGTCGCTCGACGAGTTGCGCACGCGCATCGGCCTGGTTCCCCAGGATGCGGTCATCTTCTCGGCGACCGCCTTCGAGAACATCCGCTACGGACGCCCCGATGCCACCGAGGAAGAAGTCCACGCCGCCGCCAAGGCGGCCTTCGCGGATGGCTTCCTGCGCGCGCTGCCCGAGGGATACGACACCTTCCTGGGCGAGCGCGGCGTCCGCCTTTCCGGCGGCCAGCGGCAGCGCATCGCGATCGCACGCGCCATGCTGAAGAATCCGCCGCTGCTTCTGCTCGACGAGGCCACGAGCGCGCTCGACGCCGAGAGTGAACGCATGGTGCAGGCGGCACTGGAATCGGCAATGGCCGGGCGCACCACGCTCGTGATTGCCCACCGGCTCGCGACCGTGCAAAAGGCGGACCGTATCGTGGTGCTCGACCACGGCGGCATCGTCGAACAAGGGACGCACGCGAGCCTGGTGGCAGAGAACGGCGTTTACGCCCGACTCGCAGCGCTGCAATTCGTGGCCTGAGGGCCAGGGACACCCGGCCGGCGCGCTGCGCTACTGCAAGGTTTCCTTGAGCGCGGGCGGCAAGGGCAGCGAAAACACCGGGATCCCTTCGTCGATCAGGCTTTGAGCCTGCTCGCGCGTGGTCTGGCCGCGGATGCCGCGCTCTTCCGCCTCGCCATAGTGCATCTTTCGTGCCTCGTCGGCGAAGCGGTCGCCGACGTCCTCGGTTTGCGCGATCACCTTGCGCACCGCCTGGAGCCAGCGGCCTTCCGGCGATTCGGCCTCGTCCGACGGCGCCCGCGGCTCGGCCGGCTTGGCGCTGCCGAGATTCAGCCGCGGCGCGGCCAGCAGCTTGGTGATCTTCCTGTCACCACAGAGCGGGCACTCCACCAGCCCGGCCGTGAGCTGGCGCTCGAACTCCTCGTGGGACGCGAACCATCCCTCGAAGCCATGACCGTGTGCGCATTGGAGGTTGAGAACCTTCATGCGCGCATTATCCCGCCGCAGCGAACTGCGCGGGCGATTGCCAGTCGAGGACCCATGCGCCCGAAAGGACGTTCTGAACCCACAAGGCGCAAGTCTGCGACTTGGCGTCGGTCACGATCCCGTCGCGGCACCAGGCCAGGACCTCCTCGGGCGTCGCTGTGATCACGTCGAGGAACTCGCCGTGATCGAGCTGGCGCGTTCCGAGCGAAAGGCCGCGCGCAAAGTAGATGTGGATGATTTCGGTCGAGTAGGCCACCGCCAGATGCATCGCGCCGGCGTAGGCCCACTCGCGCGCGGTGTAGCCGGTTTCCTCGAGCAGTTCGCGCTGGCCGCACAGGAAAGGATCCTCGCCGGCATCGAGCTTTCCGGCCGGAAACTCGGTCATCACATGGCCGATGGGGTAGCGGTACTGGCGCTCGAGCACGAGGCGCCCGTCGTCGAGCAAGGGCACCACCACCACCGCCCCCGGATGCACGACGTATTCGCGCGTCGCGGTGTGCCCGTCGGGCAGCCTGACGGTGTCGCGCCTGGCGCGCAGGAAGTTGCCCTGGAACAGCAACTCGCTGCCCGTGCATTCTTCACGGAGGTGCGTATCGACGCTGTCAGGGGACTTCGAGCTCATGCGATTTCCTTCAGCGATGCTTCAACAGGTAGCGCCACGTGAACCCGGGGAAGGCCAGCACGACGAACAGCGCGGCCGTGACGGCGTAGAACTCCCATCCCTGGGGTGCAATCTGCCCGACGCGGCTTTCGAACAGCAGTCCGATGCCGCCGACGACGAAGTAGAGCAGCACCAGTTCGCCGAACCGGATCGCCAGCGACTTCTTCGTCGTGCTGGGCGGCGGGATCAGCCCCAGTATGCGCTCCGTGAAGAACGGGAGGTTGGCTGCCAGCAGCGCAACCAGCAGCACCACCCAGACCGAGGCGCTTTGCGACACGGAGCCGGATCAGGTCGCGAGCGTTGCCACGATCGCCTGCGCGCACAGCGCCATCAGGCCACCGGGCAGGATCCCGAGGATCAGGATCAGCGCGCCGTTGACGGTCAGCACGGCACGGACGTCCTGGGGCGCCGACACCGTCGTCGCGGTCAAAGGCTCATCGAAGTACATGACCTTGACCACGCGCAGGTAGTAGAAGGCGCCGATCAGCGACATCACCACCGCGTAGACGGCCAGCGCGATGTGCATCGCCTGGCCCGATGCGATCAGCGCCTGGAGCACCGCGAACTTGGCGTAGAAGCCGACCAGCGGCGGCACACCCGCCAGCGAGAACATCGCGATCGCCATCACGCCGGCATACAGTGGACTGCGCTGGTTGAGACCGGCGAGATCGGTGATCTCCTCGCTCTCGAAGCCTTCGCGCGCCAAGAGCAGGATGATCCCGAAGCTCGCGAGCGTGGTGAGCACATAGGTCACGATGTAGAACATCGCGGCGCTGTAGGCGAACTGGGCGTTGTAGGTGTTGCCGTTGACGACGCCGGCCACCAGGCCGAGCAGCATGAAGCCCATCTGCGCGATGGTCGAATAGGCCAGCATGCGCTTGAGGTTGGTCTGCGCGATGGCCGCGAGATTGCCCACCAGCAGCGACGCGATCGCCAGCAGCGTCAGCATCTGTTGCCAGTCGAATGCGAGCGGGAGCAAGCCTTCGACCAGCAGGCGGATGATGATCGCGAAGGCCGCCAGCTCGGGCGCCGCGCCGATCAAGAGCGTGATCGCCGTCGGAGCGCCCTGGTACACGTCGGGCACCCACATGTGGAACGGTGCAGCACCGACCTTGAACGCCAGACCGGCGACGATGAAGACCAGGCCGAAGACCAGGACCTGGTGGTTGACCTGACGGCTTCCGATGGCCTTGAACACCTCGTTGGTGTCGAGCGAACCGGTCGCGCCGTACATCATCGACAGGCCATACAGCAGGAAGCCGCTGGCCATCGCGCCGAGGACGAAGTACTTCATCGCGGCCTCGCTCGCCAGGGCGTTGTCGCGGCGCAGCGCGACCAGGGCGTAGCTCGACAGCGTCAGCAGCTCGAGGCCGAGGTACAAGACCAGGAAGTTGCTGCCCGAGATCATCACGAACATGCCGAGCAAAGCCAGCATGCTCATCGTGAACAACTCGCCGCCGCGCAGCATGCCGCGATCGGCCGAATAGGGGCGGCCGTAGACCAGCGTGACCATCAGTGCCAGCGTCGAGAAGCACTTGAGCCAGTTGCCCATCGGGTCGCTCACGACCATCCCGCCGAATCCGTAGAGGGTCTTGCCTTCGGCGGCGTTGAATCCGGTCAGCACCGCAATCACCGCCAGCGTCAGCAGCGTCAACACATAGGTGGCCGTACGGCGGGGGCTGGTGGTGGACAGATCCAACAGCGCGATGACGCATGCCATGATGAGCAGCGCCGCCTCTGGGTAGATCGTCATCCAGCTGAGTTTGTCAATCATCTCGTTCTCTTCTTCAGCTTGGATTTAGGGCAGCTTGGAAACCGCCACGTGGCGCAGCAGTTCAGCCACGGACGGATTCATCACGTCGGTAAAGGGCTTGGGGTAGACGCCCATCCAGAGCACCGCGGCCGCCAGCAACGCCAACATGAGGTTTTCGCGGGCACCGATGTCGCTCAGCTCCTTCACGTGGCCGTTGCCCGGGGCGCCGAGGTAGACACGCTTGTACATCCACAGCGTGTAGGCGGCACCGAAGATTAGCGCCGTGGCGGCACCGAGGCCGAGCCAGAAGTTGGTCTTGACCGCGCCGATGATCACCATCCACTCGCCGACGAAACCGGCCGTTCCGGGAAGGCCGCAGTTGGCCATCGCGAACAGCAGCGCGAACGCCGCGAACTTGGGCATCGTGTTGACCACGCCGCCGTAGTCCGCGATCTCGCGGGAATGCACGCGGTCGTACAGTACGCCGATGCACAGGAACATCGCGCCGGAGACGAAGCCGTGGGAAATCATCTGGACGATGCCGCCCGAAACACCGATCTCGTTGAAGATGAAGAAGCCGAGCGTCACGAAGCCCATGTGGGCCACCGACGAATACGCCACCAGCTTCTTCATGTCCTGCTGCACGAGGGCGACGAGGCCGACGTAGATCACGGCGATCAGCGACAGCGCGATCATGAACCAGGCCCACTCGTGCGAGGCATCGGGCGCGATCGGCATCGAGAAACGCAGGAAGCCGTAGGCGCCGAGCTTCAGCATGATCGCGGCCAGCACGGCGGAACCACCGGTCGGCGCCTCGACGTGCACGTCCGGCAGCCATGTGTGGACCGGCCACATCGGGACCTTCACCGCGAAGGCCGCGAGGAAGGCGAAGAACAGGAAGGTCTGCGTGCGCGCATCGAGCGGCAGCTTGTGCCAGGTCAGGATGTCGAAGCTGCCGCCCGACTTGTTGTACAGGTAGATCAGCGCGACCAGCGTCAAGAGCGAGCCGAGCAGCGTGTAGATGAAGAACTTGAAGGCCGCGTAGATCTTGTTCGGGCCGCCCCAGATGCCGATGATCAGGTACATCGGGATCAGCGTGGCTTCGAAGAAGGTGTAGAACAGGATCCCGTCGAGCGCGGCGAAGGTGCCGATCATCAGGCCGGACAGGATCAGGAACGCGCCCATGTACTGGTTGACGCGCTCGGTGATCACCTCCCAGGCCGAGATCACCACGACGACCGTGATGAACGCCGTCAGCAGCACGAGCCAGAACGAGATGCCGTCCAGGCCGACGTGGTAGTAGACGTTGAAACGCTCGATCCAGCTCGTCTTCTCGACGAACTGCATCGCGGCGGTGCTGGTATCGAAGCGCGCGTAGAGCGGCAGCGTGACGAGGAAACTCGCGATCGAGCCGACGAGCGCGATCCAACGCACTGCAGTCGCCTGACTGTCACGACCGAAGGCCAGTAGCACGGCGCCGATGATGATCGGCATCCAGATGGCAAGGCTCAACAGACCCATTTTTGTTTTTCTCCAGCGAGCGCTTACCGTTTAAACCAGACGAAATACGACATCAGCACGAAGATGCCCAGCAGCATCGCGAATGCGTAGTGATAGATGTAGCCCGACTGCACCCAGCGCACGGCACCAGCCACGCGCCCGACCAGCTTCCATGAGCCGTTGACGATGGCGCCGTCGATGACGCCCTGGTCGCCGCCCTTCCACAGACCGATGCCCAGGGCGCGGGTGGCGCGGGCGATGACGTTCTCGTTGAACCAGTCCATGTAGTACTTGTTGTCGAGCAGCCGATAGATCGGAGCGAAGGCGCGCTTGATCGCCGCCGGCAGCGCCGGGTTGACGAGGTACATGTACCAGGACAGCACCACGCCTGCGAGCGCGAGCCAGAACGGCGCCGCGGTCAAGCCATGGAGCGCCATCGCCAGCGGGCCATGGAACGCCTCGGTCAGTTCCTTCATCGACTCGTGCCGGGTCTCGTCGATGACGATCGCGCCGCTGAAGAAGTCGCCAAAGAGCATCGGCTGGATCGTCATGAAACCGATGACGACCGAGGGAATGGCCAGCAGCACCAGCGGCACC
Source organism: Variovorax sp. HW608 (assembly GCF_900090195.1). Lineage (NCBI taxonomy): Bacteria > Pseudomonadati > Pseudomonadota > Betaproteobacteria > Burkholderiales > Comamonadaceae > Variovorax > Variovorax sp. HW608. The sequence continues at coordinate 4,954,893 of NZ_LT607803.1, read as the reverse complement.
CACACCACCCACGGAGACTCGTGCGGGCCGTGATGCTCGCCGTGGCCGTGGTGATCGTCGTGCGCATCATGGTGCGCGTCCGGATTCTGGTCGTAGCGCTCCTCGCCGTGGAACACCAGGAAGTACATCCGGAACGAGTAGAAGGCCGTCACGAACACGCCTGCGAGCACCGCGAAATACGCGAAGCCGGAGCCCCACAGATGGCTTTCGTGGACCGCCTCGATGATGGTGTCCTTGGAGTAGAAGCCCGCGAACAGCGGCGTGCCGATCAGCGCGAGCGAGCCGACGAGCGAGGTGATCCAGGTGATCGGCATGTACTTGCGCACGCCGCCCATCCAGCGGATGTCCTGGTTGTGGTGCATTCCGATGATCACCGAGCCGGCGCCGAGGAACAGCAGGGCCTTGAAGAAGGCGTGCGTCATCAGGTGGAACACCGCGGCGGAGTATGCCGAGGCGCCGAGCGCCACGGTCATGTAGCCGAGCTGCGAAAGCGTCGAGTAGGCCACCACGCGCTTGATGTCGTTCTGGACGATGCCCAGGAAGCCCATGAAGAGCGCCGTGATCGCACCGATCACCAGGACGAAGCTCAAGGCGGTGTCGCTCAGCTCGAACAGCGGCGACATGCGCGCCACCATGAAGATGCCGGCGGTCACCATCGTCGCCGCGTGAATCAGCGCCGAGATCGGGGTCGGGCCTTCCATCGAATCAGGCAGCCAGACGTGCAGCGGGAACTGCGCGCTCTTGCCCATCGCGCCGATGAACAGGCAGATGCAGATCACCGTGATGAGCATCCACTCGGTACCGGGGAAGGTGATCTTGGCCAGCTGGTCGGCCTTCGCGAAGGCTTCGCCGTAGTTCAGCGTGCCCGCATAGGCGGCGATCAGGCCGATGCCGAGGATGAAGCCGAAGTCGCCCACGCGGTTGACGATGAAGGCCTTCAGGTTCGCGAAGATCGCCGTGGGCCGGTTGAACCAGAAGCCGATCAGCAGGTACGACACCAGGCCCACGGCTTCCCAGCCGAAGAAGAGCTGGAGCATGTTGTTGCTCATCACGAGCATCAACATCGAAAAGGTGAAGAGCGAGATGTAGGCGAAGAAGCGGTTGTAGCCGTCGTCGTCCGCCATGTAGCCGATGGTGTAGATGTGGACCATCAGCGACACGAAGCTCACCACGCACATCATCATGGCGGTGAGGCCGTCGACCAGGAAGCCGATCTCCATCTTCAGACCGCCGACCGTCATCCATTCGTAGATGGTCTCGTTGAAGCGGGCGCCGTCGGCGACCACGCTCCTGAGCGTCATGGCCGAGATGATGAAGGCCACCAGCACGCCGAGGATGGTCAGCGAATGCGTGACACGGCGGCCGATGTGGTTGCCGCCGAACTTGGTGCCGAACAGGCCCGTCACGACGGCGCCGGCCAGGGGAGCCAGCGGGACGGCCAGCAGCGAGGAAGCGGAAAGTGTTGCGCTCATGATGATCCTTAGCCCTTGAGCGCGTTGAGTTCGTCGACGTTGATGTTCGACCGGTTCCGGAACAGCAGGACGAGCAGCGCCAGGCCGATCGCGGACTCGGCCGCGGCGACCGTCAGGATGAAGAACACGAAGATCTGGCCGTGCATGTCGCCGAGGAAATACGAGAAGGCGACGAAGTTCATGTTGACGGCCAGGAGCATCAGCTCGATGCACATCAGGAGCACGATGAGGTTCTTCCGGTTGAGGAAGATGCCGATCACGGAAAGCGCGAACAGCATCGCGCCCAGCGAGAGGAAGTGTCCGAGCGTGAGCGTCATGCCTTGGTCTCCGCAGCTGCCGACGGTTCTTCGGCCGCAGGTTGTGCCGCACGCGTGGCCGGCATCTGGACGATGCGGACCCGGTCGCGCGCCTTCACCCGGACCTGATCGGCCGGATTCACGTACTTGCTGTCCTTGCGGGCGCGCAGCGTGAGCGCGATGGCCGCGAACATGGCGACCAGCAGGATCACCGCCGCGATCTCCAGCGGATAGAGATAGTCGGTGTAGAGAAGCTTGCCCAGTTCGAGCGTGTTGGAGGTGTCGGGGCCGCTCGCCAGCGGGCTCTTCGGCGCGGCGAGGCGGAAGCCGCCCATCAGCACCGCGGCCATCTCGAGCGCGATGAGCGCACCGACGCCTGCGGCGAGCGGGAAGTGCCGCCAGAAGCCCTCGCGCAGACTGTCGACGTTGATGTCAAGCATCATCACGACGAACAGGAACAGCACCATCACCGCCCCCACGTAGACGAGCACGAGCGAGATCGCCAGGAACTCGGCGCGCAGCAGCAGCCAGATCGCCGAAGCCTGGAAGAAGGCCAGCACCAGGTAGAGCGCGGCATACACGGGGTTGCGCGCGGTGATCACGCGGAAGGCTGCGAACAGCAGCACCGCGGAAAACAGATAGAACAGACCGGTCTTGACGTCCATGGGTCGAATTCGTTGCGAGGTTCGGGCCAGACCGCTCAGCGGTACTTGGCGTCTGCCGCCTTGTTGGCAGCGATTTCTTTTTCGTAGCGGTCGCCCACGGCCAGGAGCATGTCCTTGGTGAAGTAGAGGTCGCCGCGCTTTTCGCCGTGGTATTCGAAGATGTGGGTCTCCACGATCGAGTCGACCGGGCAGCTTTCTTCGCAGAAGCCGCAGAAGATGCACTTCGTCAGGTCGATGTCGTAGCGGGTGGTGCGGCGCGAGCCGTCGTCACGCACGTCGGATTCGATCGTGATCGCCAGGGCCGGGCACACCGCCTCGCACAGCTTGCAGGCGATGCAGCGCTCCTCGCCGTTCTCGTAGCGGCGCAGCGCATGCAGGCCGCGGAAGCGCGGCGAAAGCGGCGTCTTCTCTTCCGGGAACTGCACGGTGATCTTGCGGCTGAAGGCGTACTTGCCGGTGATCGCCAGGCCCTTGAACAGTTCGAACAGCATGAAGCTGCGCAGAAAGTCCTTGAGCGAAAACGGCTGCGCCGTCGTCGATGATGCGCGCGCAAGCGCGCTGGTGGTTTGCGCAGACATGCAGGTTACTTCCAGATGTTGAACGGGGTCTGCATCCACGCGCCGACCACCACCAGCCACACCAGCGTGACCGGAATGAAGATCTTCCAGCCCAGACGCATGATCTGGTCATAGCGGAAGCGCGGGAAGGTCGAACGGACCCACAGGAACATGGTGACCACGCAGAAGGTCTTGACGCCCAGCCAGATCCAGCCCGGAATGAACGACAGGAACTCGAACGGAGGCAGCCAGCCGCCCAGGAACAGGACCACGCAGAGGATCGAGACCAGCCACATGTTGGCGTACTCGGCCAGGAAGAACATGGCGAAGCTCATGCCCGAGTACTCGATCATGTGGCCCGCGACGATCTCGGACTCGCCCTCGACGACGTCGAAGGGGTGGCGGTTGGTCTCGGCCAGGCCGGAGATGAAGTAGACGACGAAGATGGGCAGCAGCGACAGCCAGTTCCACGACAGGAAGCCGACGCCCATCGAGGCGAAGTGGCCCTTGCCCTGCCCCGTCACGATGTCGGTCATGTTGAGGCTGGCCGAGACCATCAGCACGACGACGAAGCAGAAGCCCATCGCGATTTCGTAGCTGACCATCTGCGCGGACGCACGCAGCGCGCCGAGGAAGGCGTACTTCGAGTTCGATGCCCATCCCGCGATGATCACGCCATAGACCTCGAGCGAGGTGATGGCCATGATGAACAGCAGGCCGGCGTTGATGTTGGCGAGCGCGACTTCGGGACCGAACGGAATCACGGCCCAGGCGGCAAGCGCCGGCATGATCGTCATGATCGGGCCGAGCAGGAACAGTCCCTTGTTGGCGACCGTCGGAAGGATGATTTCCTTCGTCAGCAGCTTGAGCGCGTCGGCGATGGGCTGCAGCAGGCCCAGCGGGCCGATGCGGTTGGGGCCGATGCGGATCTGCGTGAAGCCGATGGCCTTGCGCTCCCAGAGGGTCAGGTAGGCGACCGCACCCATCAACGGTGCGACCACGACGACGATCTTGATCAGCGTCCAGATGATGGGCCAGATGATGCCGGTCCACCAGCCGGCGGACACGAGTCCGGCGCCGAAGCCGTGCAGTGCGTCGATCATGCGAGCACCTCCTCTGCCGCGGAAGCCTGCGCACGGCGGGCGTCGGCCGTGAGCTGGAGCGACGGCGCGCGACGGACGATCGAATCGAGCTGATAGATGCTTGCGACCACCGGCGCCTGCGCCGTGGTGCCGGCAGCGGCCGACGCAGACGTCGCGTTGCCGAGCTTGCCGGTCACCAGGTCGGCGGCCGGGCCCATGTCGGCGAGAACGTCCGCCGAGGATTCGAACGCGAAGCCGGGCAAACCGAGCAGGTTGGCCAGGACGCGGAGAACCTTCCAGGCCGGACGCGCCTCGCCCTGGGGCTTCACGACCGCATGGAAGCCCTGCACGCGCCCTTCGGCATTCACGAAGGTGCCGGCCGTTTCGGTAAAGGGAGCGATCGGCAGCAGCACGTCGCTGAATTCGAGGTTGGCCTTGAACGGGCTCAGCGTGACGACCATCTGGGCGTGCGCCAGGCCCGCCACCGCGGACTCGCCGGCGGCCGAGTCGAACACCGGCTCGTTGTTGAGCAGCAGCGCGGCCCTGAGCCCGCCCGCCAGCATCTGGCCTGCATTCAGTCCGCCGTTCCTGGGCAACGCGCGCGCGACCTGCGCACCGACCGTGTTGGCGGCCTCGGTCAGGAAGCCGACGCTCGCCCCGGTCTGCGCACCGATCCAGTTCGCCAGCAGCAGCAAGGTGCTTGCCTGTGCGTGGTGGGCAGCTGCATTGCCGAGCAGAACCGCCTTGCGTTCGCCGTCCTGCAACGAGGCGGCGATCGCCTTCGCGGCATCGCTCGGCGCGCCGTTGGCGGCGACCGGCGCGCTCGTGCCCTTGCCTTCGGCAATGACGGCGGCGATCTGCGCCAGAGCCTCGACCCAGCCATCCGCGGAGACGCGGATCGAATTAGCGACCGGCATCGCCCAGGCTTCGGCATCGGCGAAAAGCGCCTCTGAGGTGACGGCACTCAGCACGCCGCCCTTGCGAACCGACTGGCGGATCCGCTGCGCGAACAGCGGGTGGTCCTTGCGCAGGTTGGAGCCGATCACGAGTGCGCGCTGCAACTGCGACAGCGAGGCGATCGAGGTTCCGAGCCAGCGCGCGCCTTCGAAATGCGCGAACTCGGCATTGCGCAGGCGGTAATCGATGTTGTCGCTGCCCAGGCCGTGCGTCAGCAGCTTGGCCAGGTGCAGCTCTTCGAGCGTGCTGTGCGGGCTGACCAGCGTACCGATGCTCTGTGCGCCGTGATCGGCCTTGATCTGCCTGAGCCCGTTGGCGACGTATTCCAGCGCCGTCTGCCAGTCCACTTGCTGCCACTGGCCGCCCTGCTTCAGCATCGGCTGCGTCAGGCGCTCGGGGCCGTTCAATGCCTCGTACGAGAAGCGGTCACGGTCGGCGATCCAGCACTCGTTCACGTCTTCGTTCTCGAGCGGCACCACGCGCATCACGCGATTGTTCTTGACCTGCACGATCAGGTTGGCACCCGTCGAATCGTGCGGGCTCACCGACTTGCGGCGGGACAGTTCCCAGGTGCGTGCGCTGTAGCGGAAGGGCTTGCTCGTGAGCGCGCCAACCGGGCAGATGTCGATCATGTTGCCCGACAACTCGGAATCCACCGAGTCGCCGAGGAAGGTTTCGATCTCCGAGTGCTCGCCGCGGTTCGACATGCCGAGCTCCATCACGCCGGCCACTTCCTGGCCGAAACGGACGCAGCGCGTGCAGTGGATGCAGCGGCTCATTTCCTCCATGCTGATCAGCGGGCCGACGTCCTTGTGGAAGACGACGCGCTTTTCTTCTTCATAGCGCGAGGAAGAACCACCGTAGCCGACGGCAAGATCCTGCAGCTGGCACTCGCCGCCCTGGTCGCAGATCGGGCAATCCAGCGGGTGATTGATGAGCAGGAACTCCATCACCGACTGCTGGGCCTTGATCGCCTTGTCGCTCTTGGTGCGGACGATCATGCCCTGCGTCACAGGCGTCGCGCAGGCCGGCATCGGCTTCGGCGCCTTCTCGACGTCGACCAGGCACATCCGGCAGTTGGCGGCGATGCTGAGCTTCTTGTGGTAGCAGAAGTGCGGGATGTAGGTGCCCGCCTTTTCGGCCGCATGCATGACCATGCTGCCTTCGGTCACTTCGACCTTCTTGCCGTCGAGTTCGATTTCAACCATATGTGTCGTGTTCTTCTTGTGCTCAGGCCTTGGCGGGAGCCTTCGGAACGTAGCCCGGAACCAGGGCTTCGAACTCGTGGCGGAAGTGCTTGATCATGGCCCGCACCGGCATGGCGGCGGCGTCGCCCAGCGCGCAGATGGTGCGGCCCATGATGTTGTCGGCGACGGAGTTCAGCAGATCCATGTCGGTCGGCTTGCCGCGGCCGGTGTGGATCCGGTCCACCACGCGCCAGAGCCAGCCGGTGCCTTCGCGGCACGGCGTGCACTGGCCGCAGGACTCGTGCATGTAGAAGTACGAAAGCCGCTTGAGCGACTCGACCATCGAGCGGCTGTCGTCCATCACGATCACCGCGCCGGAGCCGAGCATCGAGCCCGCCTTGGCGATCGAGTCGTAGTCCATCGTGCATTCCATCATGATGGAAGCCGGCAGGACCGGCGCCGACGATCCGCCGGGGATCACCGCCTTGAGCTGGCGTCCCTTGCGGACACCGCCCGCCAGTTCGAGCAGCTTGGAGAACGGCGTGCCCATCGGCACTTCGTAGTTGCCGGGCATCTCGACGTCACCGCTGACCGAGAAGATCTTGGTGCCGCCGTTGTTGGGCTTGCCGCATTCGAGGTAGGCCGCACCACCGTTGTTGATGATCCACGGCACCGCCGCGAAGGTCTCGGTGTTGTTGATCGTCGTCGGTTTGCCGTAGAGGCCGAAGCTCGCCGGGAACGGCGGCTTGAAGCGCGGCTGCCCCTTCTTGCCTTCGAGCGACTCGAGCAGCGCGGTTTCCTCGCCGCAGATGTAGGCACCGAAGCCATGGGCGGCGTGCAGCTGGAAGTTGTAGCTGCTGCCCATGATGCCGTCGCCGAGATAGCCCGCTGCGCGGGCCTCTTCCAGTGCTTCCTCGAAGCGCTCGTAGGTCTGGAAGATCTCGCCGTGGATGTAGTTGTAGCCCACGCTGATGCCCATCGCATAGGCCGCGATGGCCATGCCTTCGATCACGATGTGCGGGTTGAACTGCAGGATGTCCCGGTCCTTGCAGGTACCGGGCTCGCCCTCGTCGGAGTTGCAGACCAGGTACTTCTGGCCCGGGAACTGCCGGGGCATGAAGCTCCACTTGAGGCCGGTCGGGAAGCCGGCGCCGCCGCGTCCGCGAAGGCCGGAAGACTTGACTTCGGCGATCACCTGATCGGGCGTCATGCCCTCGGCCAGGATCTTGCGCAGCGCCTTGTAGCCGCCGCGCGCCTCGTAGTCGGCCAGGCGCCAGTTGGTCCCGTTCAGGCCGGCATAGATCTGCGGCGAGATGTGGCGGTCATGGAAGCAGGTCTGGACACCGGTCGCCTGGAATTGCGACAGCACTTGTTCGGGCGACATCATTGCGCTCCCTTCGGCGTCGAATTGCGCAGGCCGTCGATCAGCTGGTCGAGCTTCTCGTTGCTCATGAAGCTGCACATCGTGCGGTCGTTGACCAGCATCACCGGCGAATCGGCACAGGCGCCGAGGCATTCGCTCTGCTGCAGCGTGAACATGCCGTCGGCCGTGGTCTCGCCCATCTGGATGCCCAGCTTCTTCTCGAGATGCGCCAGCGCGGCCGCGCCGTCGCGCAGCTGGCAAGGCAGATTGGTGCAGACGTTGAGCTTGAACGCGCCCACCGGCCGCTGGTTGTACATGTTGTAGAAGGTCGTGACCTCATGGACCGCGATCGGCGCCATGCCGAGGTAGTCCGCGATCTCACGCTCGCGCAGCTCGCTGATGAAGCCGTCTTCCTGCTGCACGATGGAAAGGCAGGCCATCACGGCGGACTGCTTGCCGGCCGGCGGGTACTTGGCGACCTCGCGTGCAAAGCGGGCAAGCGTCGCTTCCGAGAGCGGTGCCTGTTCGCGGTGGTGGGTGTCGGAAGTCATGGGTTCGCTTACCTGTCAATCTCGCCGAACACGATGTCCATCGTGCCGATCACGGCGACCGCGTCGGCAATCATGTGGCCGCGCGACATTTCGTCGAGCGCCGCCAGATGCGGGAAGCCTGGCGCGCGAATCTTGAGTCGATACGGCTTGTTGGCGCCATCGCTCACGAGATAGATGCCGAACTCGCCCTTCGGGTGCTCGACGGCGGCATACGCCTCGCCTTCCGGCACGTGGAAGCCTTCGGTGAAGAGCTTGAAGTGGTGGATCAGCTCCTCCATGTTCGCCTTCATCGACTCGCGCGCCGGTGCGGCCACCTTGTGGTTGTCGGTGATCACCGGACCCGGGTTGGCGCGCAGCCAGGCAGAGCATTGCTGGATGATCCGGTTGGCCTGGCGCATTTCCTCGACGCGCACGAGGTAGCGGTCGTAGCAGTCGCCGGTACGGCCGACGGGCACGTCGAACTCCATGCGGTCGTACACGTCGTAGGGCTGCTTCTTGCGCAGGTCCCATTCGACGCCCGAGCCGCGCAGCATCGGGCCCGTGAAGCCGAGGTTCAGCGCGCGCTCCGGCGAGACGACGCCGATGCCGACGGTACGCTGCTTCCAGATCCGGTTGTCGGTGAGCAGCGTTTCGTACTCGTCGACCATCTTCGGGAAGCGCTTGCAGAAGTCGTCGACGAAGTCGAGCATCGAACCCTGGCGGTTCTCGTTGAGCTTCTCGATCGCCTTCGCGTTCTTGATCTTGCTGACCTTGTACTGCGGCATCGAATCCGGCAGGTCGCGATAGACGCCGCCCGGGCGGAAGTACGCCGCGTGCATGCGCGCGCCGGAGACCGCCTCGTACAGGTCGAACAGGTCCTCGCGCTCGCGGAAGCAGTAGATGAGCATGTTCATCGCACCGCAATCCAGACCATGCGCGCCCAGCCACAGCAGGTGGTTCAGGAGCCGCGTGATCTCCGCGAACATCACGCGGATGTACTGCGCGCGAATCGGCACCTCAAGGCCGAGAAGACGCTCGATCGCCAGGCAGTACGCATGCTCGTTGCTCATCATCGACACATAGTCGAGACGATCCATGTACGGCAGCGACTGGATGAAGGTGCGCGTCTCGGCAAGCTTCTCGGTTGCGCGGTGCAGAAGACCGATATGCGGATCGGCACGCTGGATGACTTCACCATCCAGCTCGAGCACGAGGCGCAGCACACCGTGGGCCGCAGGGTGCTGGGGCCCGAAGTTGAGCGTGTAGTTCTTGATTTCGGCCATCAGACCTCCCGCCGGGCCGCCCCAAGGGAGGGCTGCGCCCCCATGGGGGGCAGTGAATACACAAAGTGATGAACGTGGGGGCTCATGATCAGTGCAATCCACCACCGTAGTTGTCTTCGCGAATGACCCTCGGCGTGATCTCACGCGGCTCGATGGTCACCTGCTGGTAGATCACGCGCTTCTGTTCCGCGTCGTAGCGCATCTCGACGTGACCGGAGACCGGGAAGTCCTTGCGGAACGGATGGCCGATGAAACCGTAGTCGGTCAGCAGGCGGCGCAGGTCCTCATGCCCCTCGAAGACGATGCCGTAGAGATCGAAGGCCTCGCGCTCGAACCAGCCCGCGCTGTTCCAGATGCTCGTGAGCGAATCGACGACCGGCAGGTCCTCGTTGGGCACGAACACCTTCAGGCGCACGCGCTGATTGAGGCTCACCGACAGCAGATGGGACACGACGCCGAAGCGCTCGCCATCCCACTCGCCTTCGCGGTAGCTGGAGTAATCCATTCCGCACAGATCGATGAGCTGCTCGAAACGGCAGCCCGGCGCATCGCGCAGCAACGCGGCAGCGGCAAGGTAATCGGAAGCCCCAACGACCACCGTCACCTCGCCGAGCGAGACCGTGACGCTCTTTGCCCTGGAGCCAAGCGTTTCGGTGATCTGGGTCTGGAGCGCCTCGGGAGAAATCGCAAAGTCGGTCATCGTCTTTTGCTCTTCAGGCGCGCGCGATGGTATTGGTACGCCGGATCTTCTGCTGGAGCTGGATCACGCCATACAGAAGCGCCTCGGCGGTCGGCGGGCAGCCCGGCACATAGACATCGACCGGCACGATGCGATCGCATCCGCGCACGACCGAATAGCTGTAGTGGTAGTAACCGCCACCATTGGCGCACGAGCCCATCGACAGGACCCAGCGCGGCTCGGGCATCTGGTCGTAGACCTTGCGCAGCGCCGGCGCCATCTTGTTGCACAGCGTGCCCGCCACGATCATCAGGTCGGACTGGCGCGGACTGGGCCGGAAGAGCATGCCGAAGCGGTCGATGTCGTAGCGGGCCGCACCCGCATGCATCATCTCCACCGCGCAGCACGCCAGACCAAAGGTCATGGGCCACAGTGATCCGGTCTTGGCCCAATTCACCACCGAGTCGTAGGTCGTGGTGACGAAGCCTTCCTTCATGACGCCTTCAATGGCCATTTTCGGGATTCCTTGTCATTCCCAGTCGAGCGCACCCTTTTTCCACTCGTAGACGAAGCCCACGACGAGGATGGCGAGAAAAATCATCATCGCCCAGAAGCCGACGGCACCGATCTCCTTGAGCGCGATCGCCCAGGGGAAGAGAAAGGCGATTTCGAGATCGAAGAGGATGAAGAGAATGGCGACGAGGTAGTACCGGACGTCGAACTTCATCCGAGCGTCTTCGAAGGCCTCGAAGCCGCATTCGTAGGGGGAATTCTTTTGGGTGTCGGGCCGATTGGGGCCGAGGATGTAACCCAGAACCTGAGGTGCGACGCCGACACCGACACCGACCAGGATGAACAACAGGACGGGGAGATAGGAATCGAGGTTCATCAGGGGGCTCTATCACCGCTTGACACCGGCAGGAAGCAGGATTCCTGCCGGTGAGATTTGGTGCGGTCGGCGAGACTCGAACTCGCACAGCTTTCGCCACTACCCCCTCAAGATAGCGTGTCTACCAATTTCACCACGACCGCGGTTTTTGTCTGCCCGGATGGCATGAGGAACCTTCGAAGAGGTTTGTTTGGCTTTCCGGAACCGCTTTAGAGTTTACCCTGAAATACTGCCCTTTTCACTCGGCAAGCACAGTTTCGTCAGATTACTTGTTCGGGATCTGGTTGGCAGGCGCCGCGGGCGCAGGCGCGGGTGCGCTCGTTGCAGGCGCCGAAGGTGCATTGCCCTGAGGAATTTCTGCCGCAGACCCTGACGGAGCCGTCGCAGGCGCGGGTGCGGGCGCGGGGGTCGGCGCACCGACCGCAGCGCGCTCGAGCAGGCTGCCGCCGCCCGCAGGACGGGCATGGCCGAAGTAGGCCAGCACCAGGGTGCAGGCAAAGAACACGACGGCAAGAACAGCCGTCGAGCGAGACAGGAAATTCGCGCTGCCGCTGGCACCAAACAGGCTGCCTGCACTGCCGCTGCCGAAGGCCGCACCCATGTCGGCACCCTTGCCGTGCTGGACCAGGATCAGGCCGATCATGGCGAGCGCGGCAAGCATCTGGACGCCGACCAGGATATTGAGGACCAAGTTCATTCGTTCTAACTCCTAAATTTTGACAACCGCGGCTCGTCAGCGAGCGGCGGCGATGATCTGCAGAAAGTCGGGCGCCTTGAGCGAAGCGCCACCGATCAGTCCGCCATCGATATCGGGCTGGGCGAGCAGTTCGGCCGCGTTGGAAGCATTCATGCTGCCGCCATAGAGGAGCCGGATCCCGCTCGCGTGCTCGTTCGCAGCATGATGGAGTTGCGCGCGCAACAGCGCGTGCACCGCCTGTGCCTGCTCCGGCGTTGCGGTCTTGCCGGTGCCGATGGCCCAGACGGGCTCGTAGGCGACGACGATCTCGCTGATGCAATGGCCATTGACATGAATGACCGCGGCCAGCTGGCGCTTGACCACTTCCTCGGTGTGCCCGGCCTCGCGCTCAGCGAGCGTTTCACCGACGCAGACGATCGGCGTCAGGCCGTTGGCCAGCGCTGCCGCCGTCTTCGCGGCGACCCCTTCGTCGGTCTCGCCGTGGTATTGCCGGCGCTCCGAGTGCCCGACGATCACGTACCGCACACCGAAGTCCTTGAGCATCGCAGCCGACTGCTCACCGGTGAAGGCGCCTTGCGGCTGCGCCGACAGATCCTGCGCGCCCAGCGCGATCGGCGAGCCCGCGACGAGCGTCTGCACTTGCGCGAGGTACGGCGCCGGAACGCAGACCGCCACGTCGCAAGCGGGCGTGCCGATGTCCTGCAGCAGCGCCCTGAGCAGCGCCTCGTTGGCCACGAGGCTGCCGTTCATCTTCCAGTTGCCTGCAATCAGCTTTTTCTTTTTCATTTCCGTCATGTTCACCAGGTCAGCACGATCTTGCCGATGTGCTGGTTCGATTCCATCAGGGCATGCGCCTCGGCCGCGCCGCTGGGCTCGCCGCCGGCGGCGAAGCTGCTGTGGATGACAGGCTTGACCGCGCCGCTTTCGAGCAGGGGCCAGACCTTCTCGCGCAGCGCCTTGGCGACCTGGCCCTTGAATTCGACCGGGCGGGGACGCAAGGTCGAGCCGGTGATCGTGAGTCGCCGCCGCAGCACGAGGCCCGCATTGAACTCGCTCTTGACCCCGCCCTGCACCGCGATGATGACCAGGCGGCCGTCTTCGGCAAGGCATTCGATCTCGCGCGCCACGTAGCCGCCAGCCACCATGTCGAGCACCACGTCCACCCCCTTGCCGCCGGTGAGACGCTTGGCCTCCTCGACGAAATCGGTGGTCTTGTAGTTGATCGCGTGATCGGCGCCGAGCTTGCGGCAGGCCTCGCACTTGTCGTCGCTGCCGGCGGTCACGATCACCGTGGCGCCGAGCGCCTTGCCGAGCTGGATCGCGGTCACGCCGATGCCGCTCCCGCCGCCCTGGATCAGCAGGGTCTCGCCCTTCTGCAGGCGGCCGCGCTCGAACACATTGCTCCACACGGTGAAGAAGGTTTCGGGCAGCGTCGCGGCCTCGACGTCGGTCCAGCCCTTGGGCACCGGCAGGCATTGCGCGACCGGCGCGACGCAGAGCTCCGCGTAGCCGCCGCCGGCGATGAGTGCACAGACGTGATCGCCGATCCTGAGGCCGGCCGCGGCGAGCGCCTTGTCGTCGCCGGCCACGATCTCGCCGGCCACCTCGAGGCCCGGCAGGTCCGATGCGCCCGGAGGCACCGGGTAGTGCCCCATGCGCTGCAGCACGTCGGGACGATTCACGCCGCTCGCAGCGACGCGAATCAGCAGCTCGCCCTGCCCTGCAGCGGGCGCGGGACGCTCGACCATGCGCAGCACCTCGGGAGCGCCGTACGACGAAATCTCAATGGCTTTCATGGACTTTCGAACGACGGCGTTGCCGCCGCCGCGCCTCATCAGGGCTGCTGGTCGCCGCGGTTCGGCTCTTGCAGCGGCAGTTGCTCGGCCATCTGCTCGACCGGTTCTCCGCGCTCGCCGCCTTCGGCGCGCGGGGCCCGCTCGCCACGGGGCGGACGCTCGCGACGCTCACCGCGCTCACCGCGCTCCTCGCGCGGCGGACGGTCGCCGCCTTCCATGCCGGCCGGACGCTCGGCGAGCGCCTTCATCGACAGCTTCACGCGGCCCTTGTCGTCGGTCTCGAGCACCTTGACCTTCACGATCTGGCCTTCGCTCAGGTAGTCGGTCACCTTCTCGACGCGCTCGTGCGCGATCTGGCTGATGTGCAGCAGGCCGTCCTTGCCGGGCAGCAGGTTGACCAGCGCGCCGAAGTCCAGGATCTTGGTGACCGGGCCTTCGTACACCTTGCCGATCTCGACTTCCGCCGTGATCTGCTCGATGCGCTTCTTGGCCTCCTCGGCCTTCGCCGGATCGGTCGATGCGATCGTGATGGTGCCGTCTTCGTCGATGTTGATCTGGGTGCCGGTTTCTTCCGTCAGTGCGCGGATCACCGAGCCGCCCTTGCCGATCACGTCGCGGATCTTCTCGGGGTTGATCTTCATCGTGAACAGGCGCGGCGCGAAGCTCGACACCTCGGCCTTGGCCTCGCCCATCGCTTCCTGCATCTTGCCGAGGATGTGCATGCGCGCTTCCTTGGCCTGTGCCAGCGCGACCTGCATGATTTCCTTCGTGATGCCCTGGATCTTGATGTCCATCTGCAGCGCGGTGATGCCGTTCGTCGTGCCCGCGACCTTGAAGTCCATGTCGCCGAGGTGGTCCTCGTCGCCCAGGATGTCGGTCAGCACCGCGAAGCGGTTGCCTTCCTTGATCAGGCCCATCGCGATGCCGGCCACGTGCGCCTTCATCGGCACGCCGGCGTCCATCATCGACAGGCAGCCGCCGCAGACCGAGGCCATCGACGAGGAACCGTTCGACTCGGTGATTTCCGAGACGACGCGGATGGTGTAGGGGAACTCTTCCTTGCTCGGCAGGCAGGCGACGAGCGCACGCTTGGCGAGGCGGCCATGGCCGACTTCGCGGCGCTTGGTCGAGCCCATGCGGCCGACTTCGCCGGTGGCGAAGGGAGGCATGTTGTAGTGGAACAGGAAGCGGTCTTCGTATTCGCCGGCCAGCGCGTCGATGCGCTGCGCGTCGCGCTCGGTGCCCAGCGTGGTCACGACCAGCGCCTGGGTTTCACCGCGGGTGAACAGCGCCGAGCCGTGGGTGCGCGGCAGCACGCCGTTGCGGATCTCGATCGGGCGCACGGTGCGCGTATCGCGGCCGTCGATGCGCGGCTCGCCGGCGAGGATCTGGCTGCGCACGATCTGCGATTCGATCGAGAACAGCAGGTCGCCGACCTTCGCTGCGTCGAAGGGCTCGCCGCCTTCCTTGAGCGCTTCCATCACGCTCGCGTTGGCTTCGCGCAGGGCTTGCGTGCGGGCCTGCTTGCTGCGGATCTGGTAGACGGCGCGCAGCTTTTCTTCGGCCAGGCCCTTGACCTTGGCGACGAAAGCCTCGTCCTCGGCAGGCGCCTGCCAGTCCCACACCGGCTTGCCGGCGTCGCGCACGAGTTCATGGATCGCGTTGATCGCGATGTTGGACTGCTCGTGGCCGAACACCACGCCGCCGAGCATGATTTCCTCGCTCAGCTGCAGGGCCTCGGACTCGACCATCAGCACGGCCGCCTCGGTGCCGGCGACGACCAGGTCCATCTGCGAATCCTTGCGCTCGGTCTGGCCGGGGTTCAGCACGTACTGGCCGTTGATGTAGCCGACGCGCGCGGCGCCGATCGGGCCGCTGAACGGAATGCCGGAAACCGCCAGCGCGGCGCTGGTCGCGATCATCGCGGCGATGTCGGCGTCGACCTCGGGGTTGAGCGACAGCGTGTGGATGACCACATGGACTTCGTTCAGGAAGCCCTCGGGGAACAGCGGACGGATCGGACGGTCGATCAGGCGCGAGGTCAGCGTTTCGAGTTCGCTGGGCTTGGCTTCGCGCTTGAAGAAGCTGCCGGGGATCTTGCCGGCGGCATAGGTCTTCTCGATGTAGTCGACCGTCAGCGGGAAAAAGTCCTGGCCGGGCTTGGCCGACTTGGACGCCACCACGGTCGCGAGCACGACCGTGCCCTCGATGTCGACGAGCACGGCACCGGTGGCCTGGCGCGCGATCTCGCCGGTTTCCATGACGACGGTCTTGCCGCCCCACTGGAAGGTCTTGGTGACTTTGTTGAAGAGGCTCATGTTTAGCTCCTGATTTTGTTGACGGCCCGGCCCTCTGCGTTCAGGGACCGGGCGGTGGCGGAGCGCTTGTCAGAACACGATGCCATTCCAGAGAAGCTCGATGAATCGAACTTCGTTGGAATGACACAGCTTCGCTCTGTTCGGCACTCCAGAATCGATTCGCGAAGTAAAAAACGCCTGAGCTAGCGGACTAACCCAGGCGTTCATTCATTGCGAATCGCTTTACTTGCGCAGACCCAGCTTGGCGATCAGCGCGGTGTAACGGTCGGCGTCCTTGGACTTGAGGTAGTCCAGCAGCTTGCGGCGGCGGCTCACCAGGCGCAGCAGGCCGCGACGGCCATGGTGGTCCTTGGCGTGCGTCTTGAAGTGCGGGGTGAGTTCGTTGATGCGGGCGGTCAGCAGTGCGACTTGCACTTCGGGGCTGCCGGTGTCGTTGGCGGAGCGAGCGTTGTCCTTGACAACTTCGGCCTTGATGGAGGCTGCGATCATTTGGCGTTTCCTGTTCCGGGATGTTTGACTTGCGATGCGAGGTGGAACTGCACGCATCGTGTGCTTTTGCGGATGCAAAGCCTACTGATTATAGCTCGCCCCCAGGCTTGCTCACTTCGTGTAGCCGCCCACCCCCTACCGGGGGCAACACCAGCGGCCCGGCAAAGCCGGTTCCGCGGTGTTTCACCAACGGGCCTGGCTCCGCCGGCCTCTTACTTTTGCGCGGCCAGCCAACGCTTGAGGCGATTGACGCCTTCTATCAGGCGCTGCTTGTCCTTGGAGGCAAAGCACCAGCGCAGCCAGCCTTGGGCTTCGGGGGCGAAGGCGTTGCCGGGGGCCAGGCCGAGGCCGGCTTCGGCGACCAGGCGCTTGGCGACCGCCAGCGAGTCGTCGAAGCCGCCCGGCTTGAAGAAGGCATACATGCCGCCACGCGCCGGTGCGACCTGGACGCCGGGGAGTTCGGCCAGCAACGGCACCAGCGTGTCCCGGCAGGACTTCAGGTGCGCGACGATGCGGGGCGTGATTTCCTCGGTGTGGGCCAGCGCAGCGATGCCGGCACGCTGCGTGAACACGCTCGCGCAGGAGGTGTTGAACTCGATGAGCTTGCCCATGCCGTCCATCAGCGCGGGCGGAAGCACCAGCCAGCCGAGCCGCCAGCCGGTCATCAGGAAGCTCTTGGAGAAACTGTGGGCCACCACCAGGCGGTCGTCAGGCGCCGCCACGTCGAGGAAGCTCGGCGCGCAGCGGTTGGGGGTGGGTTCGTAGTAGAGCCGCTCGTAGACCTCGTCGGCAAGGATCCAGGTGCCGGTCTTGCGGCAATGGTCGAGGATGGCCTGCTGCTCGCCCTGCGTGAGCGTCCAGCCGGTCGGGTTGTTGGGCGCGTTGACGATCAGCAGCTTGGTCTTCGGCGTGACCGCCGCCCGCAGGGCGTCGATGTCGAGCGTCCACTGCCCGCCCTGCGGCACCAGGGACACGCAGCGCACATCGGCGCCGAGGATCGCAGGCTGCGCGGTCAGGTTCGGCCAGACCGGCGTCACCGCGACGACTTCGTCGCCGGCATCGACCAGCGCCTGCACCGCGAGCATCAGCGCACTGACGCCGCCCGAGGTGATCGCGATGCGCGAGGCATCGATCCTCGGATGCAGGCCGCTCATGTAGGCCGCGACCGCCTCGCGCAGTTCGGGCAGGCCCAGGTTGTGGGCATAGAAGGTCTCGCCGCGCTGGAGGGACTCGATGGCGGCCTGGCGAATCACGTCCGGCGTGACTTCGTCGCTTTCGCCGAACCAGAACGCGAGCACGTCAGAGCGGCCGAGCCCGGCATTGGCGACTTCGCGGATCTTGGAGGCTTCGAGGTTATGAATCGCTTCGCGCATGGACTTCTTTCTCTTGGAGTTCAGGGACGCTGCATCTTGCAGCTCGTGGGCATTTGCGCGCGCTCGGCGGGAATGACCTTCACCACGCGGAAGCCGTAGCCCGATCCTTCGACGTCGAACTTCACGCCGGGCGCGCCCTGCCTGTCCATGACGCCGACCACCAGCGTCTGCTGGAACTGGTGATCCTCGGCACGCATGCGGCCCCGCTGCCCGGCGAGCGTGACGTCCGCCTTTTCGAGCGCACGCGCGACTGCCACCGTGTCGACGCTGCCGGCCTTCTCGATCGCCTGCGCGAGCGCCTCGACGAGCAGTTGCATGCGCATGTGCACGTAGTCTTCCGACGCCTTGGGGAAGCGCGCGCGGAACGACTGGTAGAAGGCCTCCGACTGCGGCGTCTGCACATTGGGCAGCCAGTCCGCGACCGCCACCACGCGGCCGATTCCGGCATCGCCGATCGCCGCCGGCGCGCCGAGCGCGTTGCCGTAGAAGGTATAGAAGCTGCCGTTGAACCCCGCCTCGCGCGCCGCCTTGACGAGCAGCGTGAGGTCGTTGCCCCAGTTGCCGGTGATCACCGCCTGCGCGCCGCTGGCGAGGATCTTGGTCGCATAGGGCGCGAAGTCCTTCACGCGGCCCATCGGATGCAGCTCCTCGCCGACGATCAAGACGTCCGGGCGCTGCTCGGCCAACTGCCGCTTCGATTCGCGCAACACCGACTGGCCGAAGCTGTAGTCCTGTCCGATGAGATAGACACGCTTGAGCGACTTGTCGTCCTTCATCATTTCCATGAGCGCCGCGACGCGCATGTCGGCGTGCGCATCGAAGCGGAAGTGCCAGAAGCTGCAGCGCTCGTTGGTGAGGATCGGATCGACCGCCGAGTAATTGAGGAACAGCACGCGCCTGGCCGGATCGCGTTCGTTGTTCTTGTCGATCGCATCGATCAGCGCCGCGGCGGTCGCCGACGAATTGCCTTGCAGCACGATGCGCGCGCCGTCATCGATCGCGGCGCGCAGCGCGGAGAGCGCCTCTTCGTTCTGCCCCTTGCTGTCGTAGCGGTCGAGTTGCAGGTAGCGCGCACCACCCGGCTGCTTCACGCCGCCGCGCGCATTGACGCGCTCGACGGCCCACAGCAGGTTGCGGAAGACGGCCTCGCCGGTGTTGGCGAACGGGCCGCTCATGCTCTCGATCAATGCGAGCCGGATCGGCTTGGCGTCCTCAGCCTGGAGCGGTGCAATGGCGCCCACGCATAGCGCCAGAGCCGCGAATTTCAAGGCCCTGCGACGCCAAATAAAGCTCGAAACCATTCTCTTGAAACGCTTCGCGCGATGCCTAGATGTGGAGGCATGCGGCACTTGTCCTGTTGAAACGCCGCGCAGTGTACGGGACACACATTCTTGTCCTCATCGTCATGCCCAGGAGTTCACACATGTTTTTTGCACCCGCCATCCGCACCGCCCGCTTCGCCCCGCGTTCGTTCGACCGCAGCGTGGAACGCTTCTTCAACGAAGCCTTCACTGGCGGCGCCCAACGCTCGCTCAACGTCGAACAGGACGAGAAGACCTGGACGCTGACGCTCGACGTCCCGGGCCTGGCGCGCGAGGACCTGACGATCGGCATCGAGGGCGCCGTGGTGCGCATCGAGAGCAAGGCCGAGGCCAAGCGCCAGATCAAGGCCGCGTACGAACTGCCGCAGGAAATCGACGCGGCGGCGAGCGAAGCCAAGCTCGAGAACGGCGTCCTGACCCTCAAGCTGGGCAAGCGGGTGCCGGTCAGCAACGTCGCGCAACTCGCCATCAACTGATCGGATCAGCGCGCTGTTTCCCGGCAAATCGCGTGCCGGGCAGTCGCAAGAAAGCCCCCAAGACACGGGCCGGTAACTTTTGGTTGCCGGCCCTTCTTGTTTCTAACTCACAATCCGTGCGAAATACGTCACGTTCTGTGACGTATTTTTCAAAGCTTTCGCACCAACCCGTACCCGGGGGTGCGGCGGGACTGCCAGGGCAGCCGGCGCGCCGGGGGTACTCGCACGAGCACTATGAATACGCATTTGAAGCTTGCAGACGCCAATGCCCGTTCCGACACCCTGCTGGTGTTCCTCCCGGGGGCATTCCTGAAGCCTGAAGAATTCGAACGCGAGGGATTCATTGGTGCCGTGCACGAGCGCGGTTTCGCGGCCGACGCCCTGCTCGTCGACGCCGACGTGTCCTATTTCTACGACCAGACCTTCGTCGAACGGCTGCACGAAGACGTGATCGCGCCGCAGCGCGCGGCCGGTTACAGGAAGCTCTGGCTGGTGGGCATCTCGATCGGGGGCTTCGGCGCCCTCATCCACGAACTCGCCAAGCCCGGTACGGTCGACGGCATCGTGACGCTGGCCCCGTACCTCGGCCGGCGCCCGGTCGCTGCCGAGATCCACAAGGCCGGCGGCCTGCGCACCTGGACGGTGCCCGAAGGCCCGCCGCCGGACCAGGAGGTGGACCGCAAGCTCTGGCCGTGGCTGCGGCAGTACACCGCGCCGGAAAGGGCCGCAGTCCTCCCCGAGCTCTACCTGGGCTACGGCCTCGGCGACCGCTTCGCGGCCAACCATCAGTTGCTGGCGGACGCGCTTCCCGCCGGCCACGTGTTCACCACGGAAGGCGGCCACGACTGGCCGCAGTGGTCCCAGCTCTGGCGGCAGATGCTCGACGTGCTGCCGCTGCCGTTGAAGGCGAAGGCGGCGGTCAGGAAGCCCGTCAGGCGGGCTCCGGCTCGGCGCTCAGCGATGCCAGTGGCCATCGCGGCTTGACGTCGAAGGCATAGCGCTCGGTCGGGCGCTGGATGCCGGCCTGCAGACGCATCGCGGCGGCCATCGCGATCATGGCCCCGTTGTCGGTGCACAGGTGCAGTTCCGGATAGTGCACGCGCACCCCGCGCCTGGCGCAGGCGGCGTCGAGTTGCTCGCGCAGCGACCGGTTCGCGCCCACCCCGCCGGCGACCACCAGCCGGTTCAGCCCGGTCTGCTCGATCGCTGCGAGGGATTTCCTCAGCAACACCTCGACGATCGCCGCCTGGGTCGAGGCCGCGAGATCGGACTTGCGTGACTCCAGCGCGTCGCCGAGCTTGCGCGCCTGCGTCAGCACCGCCGTCTTGAGGCCGGCGAAGGAAAAGTCCAGATCGCCGCTGTGCAACAGCGGGCGCGGCAGCTTGAAGGCGGCGGCGTCGCCCGCTTCCGCCAGCTTCGCCAGCCACGGGCCGCCCGGATAGGGCAGCCCCAGCAGCTTGGCGCTCTTGTCGAAGGCTTCGCCGGCCGCGTCGTCGATGGTTTCGCCGAGCAGCTCGTAACGGCCGACCCCATCGACCCGCATGAGCTGCGTGTGGCCGCCGGACACCAGCAGGGCGACGAACGGAAACTCGGGTGGATCGGCGCTCAGGAACGGCGACAGCAGGTGCCCTTCGAGATGGTGTACGCCCAGCACCGGCTTGCCGAGCGCGGCGCCCAGCGCACAGGCCACCCCGGCCCCGACGAGCAGCGCACCCGCAAGCCCCGGCCCGCGCGTGTAGGCGACCACGTCCACGTCGGAAAGCCGCTGCCCGGCCTGCGCAAAGACGGATTCGGCCAGCGGCAGCACGCGGCGGATGTGGTCACGGCTCGCCAGCTCGGGCACGACGCCGCCATAAGCCTGGTGCATCGCGATCTGGCTGTGCAGGGCGTGCGCCGCAAGCCGCGGCAGGCCGCTTTCGCCGGCTTCCACCAGCGCCACGCCGGTTTCGTCGCAGGAGGACTCGATTCCCAATACAAACATCCCGCGAGTGTAGGTGGCGGCCGGAATCGGGGCACGGTTGTTGCTGCAAGTCCCTCGAGATGAACCCGCACCCCCGATGAAATCAGGCCTCGATTTTCTGATCGCCGCCCTCCGCTGCGAGATCGAGGGGCTGGAGCAGCTGGCCCGCACCAGCGAGCTGGTGGGCACGATCGGCCGGCTGGTGCACGCCCTTCAACGCGAGCGCGGCATCTCCAACGTGCTCCTCGTCTCCCGCGGCCAGCGGTTCGCCGAACAGCACCGCGAACAGATCGCGGCCAGCCAGCGCATGGAAGCCGCCGTGTTGGAGAGCTTCGAGCAACTGGCCGCACAGAACCGCATCGGGAACGGCGCGCGCCTGTTCAGCCGCATCGCCTGGGTGCTGCCCGGGCTCGGCACGCTGCCGGAGCTGCGGCGCCGCATCGGCGCGCTGGAGATCGATGCGGCCGAATCGACCGCTGCCTTCGTCAAGCTCATCGCCGGCCTGCTGGCGGTGGTGTTCGAGGCGGCCGACGGCGCGACCGACCCCGAGATCTCCCGCGTGCTGGTGGCGCTCTTCAACTTCATGCAGGGCAAGGAATTCGCGGGACAGGAACGCGCCTGCGGCGCCGCCGCCTTCGCCTCGGGCCGCAACGACGGCGCGCGGCAGCAGCAGTGGCTGCACCTGATCGATTCGCAGGAGCGCTGCTTCAAGGTCTTCGTGAGCTTTTCGAACGCCGCCCTCGCCGAGCTGTGGCGCGCGAACCAGCCCCCCGGACAGATCGCCGAACTCGAGCGCCTGCGCCGCATCGCCTGCGCGGCGCCGGCCGGCGTCGCGCTCGACCCCGAACTGAGCCCGCTGTGGTTCGACTGCTGCACGCGGCGCATCGACGCCATGCAGGCGGTCGAGGAGCGGCTGGCCGACCGCCTGCGGCGCGTCTGCCGGCAGAAGATGGCCGAGGTGCGCAACGAACTCGCGGCGCACGAAGCGCTGCAGCACCAGCTGGCGGACGCGCGCGATCCGCCCGGCGCCGCGTTCTTCGAGTCCCATGGTCTTGCGGAACCAGCAGCCGGCGACGCCGCCCCCTACGGCCGGCAGCTCGAACGCTCGATCCTCGACATGGTCCAGGAGCAGTCGCACCGCCTGCAGGCGATGAGCGACGAGCTCGAAACCGTCCGCGCCGCGCTGAACGAGCGCAAGGTGGTCGAGCGCGCCAAGGGGCTCTTGATGGCGCATCGCCGGATCAGCGAGCAGGAGGCGCACAAGATGCTGCGCCAGACCGCGATGAACCAGGGCCGACGGCTGATCGATGTCGCCGAATCGGTGCTCGCGATGGCCGAGCTGCTGCCTCGGAATGCGGCCCCCTGAGGCGCCGGCGCTCCGGATTGGTGCAGCGCACAACGGCTCGTGACAGGTTTCCGTGCGAGGCCTCTCGGCATGAAGCCCACTGCCGGTCACGCTCTGGGGCTATCTTTTCCATAGCATCGAAAACGCGCGAGCGGCTGGCACGCCGCTTGCATCCATCTCCATCGTAGACCGATGAGGTCTCAGGCAGGCGGCATCCAACGGCGGATGCGGCCCACCCACCGGACAAAGGCGTCCCCACCCGCAAGGGCTCGTTCGCGAGCAGCCCCTGCGCGGTGAGGACGCCTTTTTGTTTTTGCGCTTTGACCTTGCTGACTGGAGTTCGCCCCATGACCGATTCGCTCTCCCACAAACTCAGTCGCCGGCGCGTGCTGCAGGCCGCGGCTGCCGGCGCTCTGGGGTTGGACCCCGCCCTGCGCGCCGCCGTCTGGGCGCAGGGCTCGGACAAGCCCGAGAAGGAGGAAGTGAAGATCGGCTTCATCCCCCTAACCGATTGCGCCAGCGTCGTCATGGCCTCGGTGCTCGGCATCGACAAGAAGTACGGCGTGAAGATCGTCCCGAGCAAGGAAGCGAGCTGGGCCGGCGTGCGCGACAAGCTGGTCAACGGCGAGTTGGACTTCGCCCATGTGCTCTACGGGCTGGTCTACGGGGTGCACCTCGGCATCGGCGGTCCGAAGAAGGACATGGCCGTTCTCATGACGCTCAACAACAACGGGCAGGCGATCACGCTGTCGAAGAAGCTCGCCGACAAGGGCGCGGTGGATGGCGCCTCGCTCGCCAAGCTCATGGCCGCCGACAAGGGCGAATACACCTTCGCGCAGACCTTCCCGACCGGCACGCACGCGATGTGGCTCTATTACTGGATGGCGGCCAACGGCATCAATCCGCTGAAGGACGCCAAGGTCATCACCGTGCCGCCGCCGCAGATGGTCGCCAACATGCGCGTCGGCAACATGGACGGCTACTGCGTCGGCGAACCCTGGGGCCAGCGCGCGATCATGGACGGCATCGGCATCACCGCCGTCACCACGCAGGACATCTGGAAGGACCATCCGGAGAAGGTGCTCGGCACCACCGGCGACTTCGTGAAGAAGTACCCCAACACCGCGCGCGCAGTGACCGCCGCGATCCTCGAAGCCGGCAAGTGGATCGACACCGGCCTGCAGAACAAGAACAAGATGGCCGAGACCATCGCCGACAAGAGCTACGTCAACACCAGCGTCGATGCGATCAATCAGCGCATCCTCGGCCGCTACACCAACGGCCTCGGCAAGAACTGGGACGACCCCAACTACATGAAGTTCTACAGCGACGGGGCGGTGAACTTCCCGTACCTGTCGGACGGCATGTGGTTCCTCACGCAGCACAAGCGCTGGGGCCTCTTGAAGGACCATCCGGACTACCTGCAGGTGGCCACGCAGATCAACCGGGTCGACATCTACAAGCAGGCCGCAACCGCCACGAAGACCGCGGTGCCGAAGGACACGATGCGCACCAGCAAGCTGATCGACGGCGTCGTGTGGGACGGCAAGAACCCCAAGCAGTACGCCGATTCGTTCAAGGTCCATGCCTGAGGAGCACACCATGGTCAGTGCCGTCTTTCACTCCCCCATCGATGCGGCTGCGGCGAGGCCCGCTGCCGTGAAGAGCACGCCGCTTCCTCCTGCACCGAAGCCCGTGCAGGAAGCCGCTCCCGTCAGGGCGAAGGCCGTGCAGCGCGCGCCGCGCGACTTCAGCGGCCTGTGGCTGCGCGTGCTTCCGCCGGTGCTCGGCATCGCCTTGCTGATCCTCGTCTGGGAGCTGGTCGCGATGAAGAGCACCACCGGCTTCCCCTCGCCGCTCGCCACCTGGCAGCAGGCGGTGCAGGTGTTCAGCGATCCGTTCTACAGCAAGGGGCCGAACGACCAGGGCGTGGGCTGGAACGTGCTCTCGTCGC
This sequence comes from Variovorax sp. HW608, assembly GCF_900090195.1. Taxonomy (NCBI): domain Bacteria; kingdom Pseudomonadati; phylum Pseudomonadota; class Betaproteobacteria; order Burkholderiales; family Comamonadaceae; genus Variovorax; species Variovorax sp. HW608. The sequence goes on along the minus strand of NZ_LT607803.1, from coordinate 4,930,203 downwards.
TGCGCCGCGTGGCGCTGGGCTTCGGGCTCGCGGCCGCGGTGGGCATTCCGGCCGGCTTCGCGATCGGACGCTTCGAGTTCCTCTCGCGCATGTTCAATCCGCTCATCAGCCTGCTGCGCCCGGTCTCGCCGCTGGCCTGGCTGCCGATCGGCCTCCTGGTCTTCAAGGGCGCGAACCCGGCCGCGATCTGGACCATCTTCATTTGCTCGATCTGGCCGATGATCATCAACACCGCCGTGGGCGTGCAGCGCGTGCCGAGCGACTACATGAACGTCGCCCGCGTGCTCAACCTCAGCGAATGGAAGATCTTCACCAAGATCCTCTTTCCCGCGGTGCTGCCCTACATGCTCACCGGCGTGCGCCTCGCGGTCGGCACCGCATGGCTCGTGATCGTCGCGGCCGAGATGCTGACCGGCGGCGTCGGCATCGGCTTCTGGGTCTGGGACGAGTGGAACAACCTCAACGTCGCCAACATCATCATCGCGATCTTCGTCATCGGCATCGTCGGCCTCGTGCTCGAGTTCGCGCTGATCAAGGTCGCCACCGCATTCACGTTCGAAGAGGTGAAGTCATGAGTCGCACGGCCGTTCCGAAGACGAATACCGCAGCGCTGCTGCGCGGAGGTTTCCAATGAACGATGACAGGAAGTACATCGACATCCACGGCGTCGAGCAGCGCTTCAAGACGCCCAAGGGCAGCTTCCTCGCGCTGCAGGGCATCCACCTGCAGGTGGCCAAGGGCGAGTTCATCACCCTGATCGGGCACTCGGGCTGCGGCAAGTCGACGCTCCTGAACCTGATCGCCGGACTCACCACGCCCACGCAAGGTGCGCTCCTGTGCGCCAACCGCGAGATCAAGGGCCCCGGCCCGGAGCGCGCGGTGGTGTTCCAGAACCACTCGCTGCTGCCGTGGCTCACCTGCTACGAGAACGTCTATCTCGCGGTCGAGCGCGTGTTCGCAGCCAGCGAAGGCAAGGCGCAGCTGAAGGCGCGCACCGAAGCGGCGCTCGCGATGGTCGGCCTCAGCGCCGCCGCACAGAAGCGCCCCGGCGAAATCTCCGGCGGCATGAAGCAGCGCGTGGGCATTGCACGCGCGCTGTCGATGGAACCGAAGGTGCTGCTGATGGACGAGCCCTTCGGCGCGCTGGACGCACTCACGCGCGCCAAGCTGCAGGACGAGTTGCTCGCGATCGTGCAGAAGACGCACAGCACCGTGGTGATGGTCACGCACGACGTGGACGAGGCGGTGCTGCTGTCGGACCGCATCGTGATGCTCACCAACGGACCCGCCGCGACCATCGGCGAAGTGCTCGCCGTCGATCTCCCGCGTCCGCGCAACCGTGTGGAACTGGCCGAAGACCCGGTCTACGTGCATGCGCGCAAGGCCGTGATCGACTTCCTGTACACGCGCCAGGCGCACGTGGAGAAGGTCGCCGCCTGAGCTGAAGCCGCGGAGTCAGGACATGAGGACCTGCAGACTGTGCTCGTACGACGCAGTGAGCTGGTCGAAGGTCTCGACCAGCGCATCGCTGGAACGCACCAGCGCGGCGCGTCCCTCGGCGCTGTCGATCTCGCGCACGCCGCGCACGAGCCGCAGCCATTCGTCGCGCGCCGAAGCCAGCGCGGCGCGGATCTCGGGCGAGCTCAGCGGCGCCTGGTCCAGTTCGAGCAGCGCGGCTTCGAACTCGCCCATGATCGGTGCCAGTCGCTCGCGCGAGGCACTGGCGGACAGCGTCGCGGCCAGCAGCGCATCCTTCGCGAGCCGCTGCGCGCGCATGCGCTGGCGGCCGCAGATGTTGACGATGCGCAGCGCGCGCCGTGCGCCGGAAGTCTCCAAGGCGCCGGTCAGCACTTCGGCCGCCAGCAACAAGGCCTCGGCGCGCACATCGATCTCGGCCATCGCCTGGGGTGACATGCGCGCCGCGAGCGCGGCTTCGAGCGCGTTCCAGGCAGCGCGTGCGTGGCCCAAGCCCTGCGCTCCCGCCTCGTCGAGTTCGAGAGACGCAAGATGAACGAAGTTGTCCTGCACGCGCTCGGTCGACTGGGTGCGCAGCACGCGCGCACGCTTGGCATCGATGCCCGCCAGCGCCTGCGCCGCGAGGCGCACGAGCCGCTGCGACAGCATGCGCAACTGCCCCGCACGGTTGATCGCATCCGCCCAGCGCGAGGCCTCGATCACCGAGCGCGAGACTTCGCCGAGGCGCAGGTTCGCATGCATCGCCGCGCCGCGCAGGAGGCCGAAGGCCTCGTCCTCGCCGATGCCGCGCGCGGACATCAGGAGGCCCTTCGCGCGATCGATCCACTTGCGTTCGTCGAAACGGGTGCGCAGCGCGTCCAGTTCGGTGCGCAATGCGGATTCGCGCGCCCAGCGTGCACGCGCACGGCCGAGCAGTGCATCGAGCGATCGGGCATCGAGCGATTCGACCGCCATCCACGCATTGACGCCGAGCGCGGCCAGTTTCTCGTGGAGATCGGGCGCGAGCGGCCCGGAGACGAGGCTGAGCGGGCACGGCAACACACCACAGCCCGCTGCCAGCGCATCCAGAAGCTCCTCCACGGGCTGCGGCATGAACACCACGATCTCCCGCGATCCGAGCGCTTCGGCCTGCGACCGCAGGGTGCGCGGCGTTGCGCGCCCGAGCGCCGAAAAATCAACGGCACCGCCCAATGCCTGTCGCAGCGCATCGGGCAGTCCGGCGGACTCGGTGGAAAGGACGACGAGAAGGGAGTTCACGGCAAACATCGGGATACAGATGGAAGCATAGGTCAGGCCAGCGTGTGTGCACTGGCATGCCTCTTGCGTGAACGTGGGTGCGGCGTAACGAAGCACCGCATTGGTGACGCGGCGGAGTCCTCCACGCCGAACACCTTCCACGCCGCCAGCGTCCGCTGCCGGCACACCACCCCCACCCCGCCTCACGACACGGCCCGCCAACGGCCGCGCCGCGGCGTTTTGCATTGAGAGCCCATGACCAGCTTCAAGTCCTTCTTGCGCGCAGGCCACGGCCCGACGTTGTTCGCGGCCTTCCTGTACTTCGCCTTCTCGTGCTGCATCTGGGTGCTCAACGGGGCGATGGCGCCGTTCATCGGCGAGACCTTCAACCTGTCGCCGGCCCAGAAAGGGCTGATGCTCTCGGTGCCGATCATCGCCGGCGCGCTGATGCGCTTTCCGCTCGGCGTGCTCGCGCAGTACATCGGCCGCAAGAAGGCCACGCTGGTCGAGATGGGCCTGATCGCGGTGGCGATGCTGTTCGGCTTCTTCATGGTGCACAGCTTCAACGACCTGCTCGCGATGGGCGTGCTGCTGGGCATCGCGGGCGCGAGCTTCGGCGTGGCGCTCTCGCTGGGTTCCGGCTGGTTCCCGCCGCAGCACAAGGGCCTCGCGATGGGCCTCGTCGGCGCGGGCAATGTGGGCACCGCGGTGTCGGTGCTGGTCGCCCCGCCGCTCGCCCAATGGCTGGGCTGGCAGAGCGTCTACGGCATTGCGGCGGTCGCGATCCTGGCGCCGATGATCGTGATGATCGTGTTCGCCAAGGAGCCGCCGGACGTCGACAGCCACGCGAGCCTGCGCGAACACATCGCCTGCCTGTTCGAGAAGGACGGCTGGGTGTTCAGCCTGATCTACGGCGTGACCTTCGGCGGCTTCATCGGCCTCACCACCTTCCTGCCCTCCTACTACTACGACCAGTTCGGCGTCAGCAAGGTGCAGGCCGGCCAACTCACCATGCTGGCCGCCTTCATGGGCGCCGCGGTGCGCGTGATCGGCGGCTGGATCTCCGACCGCTGGGGCGGCGTGAACACGCTGACGCTGGTGCTGCTGGTGGTGGCCGTCGCGCTGGTGCTGGTGGGTTTCTCGTCGGGATCGCTCGCGATCACCACGCTGCTCCTGATCGCCTGCTTCGCCGCCCTCGGCGCCGGCAACGGCGCGCTGTTCCAGCTCGTGCCCCTGCGCTGGCCCGCGACCACCGCGGTGGCCGGCTCGATGATCGGCGAGATCGGCGCGCTCGGCGGCGGGCTGGTGCCGAACGCGATGGGCCTGTCGAAGCAGTACCTCGGCAGCTACACCTGGGGCTTCGTCTTCTTCGCCGCGCTCTCGCTCGTGATGCTCGGCGTGATGCGCGTCATGCAGATCCGCTGGACGCGCACCTGGGCCGAAAAGGGCGGACGCGCACGCGCATCGGCGCATGCGGCCTCGCCCGCTCATGCGCCCAAGAGCGCACCGAAAACGCGCAACGCATGAACATCCTGAACGTCACGGCGCACGCGGGCTCACTTCGGCAGGAACAGCAGCCAGAAGGCGAGCAGCGCGTTGAGCAGCACCGAGATGGCGAGCGCGATCTTGTAGAGCGCGGCCGGATCGCGGTGGATCAACGGCGTGGCGCTCGGCGCGCTGACCGGTCTCGCGGCGCCGCGCTCGAGCGCGAGCAGCATCTCCTCGGCCGTCTCGAAGCGCTGGCGCGGATCGCGCGCGACCGCCTTGCAGACCAGATGGTCGAGCCAGATCGGCACATCGGGGCGGATGCGCGACAGGGCGGCCGGATCGCGCCGGTAGCGCGCCGACTGGTAGGGCTCGATCTCGCCATAAGGCAGGCGCCCGGCGAGCCACTGGTAGAGCGTGACGCCGAGCGCGAACAGGTCGCTCGCCGCATCGGCGCCCTCACCTTCCCACTGCTCGGGATTGATGTAGCTCGGCGTACCGGCATGCAGCTCGCGCTGCGCCCGGCCTTCCCGCCCGGAAAGCGCCACGCCCAGGTCGAGGATGCGCCAGCGGCCGTCATCGCCGAGATGCAGGTTCCCGGGCTTGATGTCGCGGTGCACCACACCATGACGGTGCAGGCGGCCCAGCGCGCGGGCGACCTCGATCGCCGCGGCGACGACTTCGGCGACGGCGCCGCGCGGACGGGTCTTGCGGATCTGCTCCAGCGTTCGCCCGCCGTGCCAGTCGAAGACGGTGTAGAGCGCGCTCGCATCGGGCGCGCGCTCGTGCACCCGCACGAAACCGCTGTCGGCCCGCGTGCCGACGCGAAGCGCCAGCCAGGCTTCATGCGCGAGCATGGCGCGCTCCTGCGGATCGCTGGCACGGCTGGGATGCAGCGTCTTGAGCGCGACCAGCTCGCGCGTGGCCGGATGGCGCGCCTGGTAGAGCAGATGGACGCCGGTGTCGGCGACCACCGCGGTGACGACGTAGCCGTCGATGGTGTCGCCCACCTTCAGCACCGGCGGCGGAGCGAGCCGGCGCACGTCGCCGAGTTCGTCGTCGAGCTGGCGCGCGTCCAGCCCGGTGACGCGGATCACCAGCGCGGTCGCGTTGTCGCGCGTGCCGGCGGCGAGCGCAGCGCGCACCAGGGCGTCGCTGGCTTCGGCCGCACTCCCCTGCAGCGCGAGCGCGGCGAAATGCTGCGGCTTGAGCACGCCATGCACGCCGTCGGAACTCAGCACGAAGCAGTCGCCGACACGCACGTCGCCCTGCACGTAATCGACGCGCACCTGGTCGTCGAGGCCGATGGCGCGCGTCAGGCGACTGCGCAGGTCGGGATGGTCGAAGGCATGGTCCTGCGTCAGCGGCGCGGCGGGTTCGCCGTCCTGGCGCACGCGCCAGGCGCGGGTGTCGCCGACGTGTGCGAGCGTGTAGCTCTGCCCCTGCAGCACCAGTGCGGTGAGCGTGGTGAGCGCCGTACCGCCTCCCTGGCGACGGCGGTTGTGGTCGGCCAGCCAGGCGTTCTGCGCGCCGATCAGGCGGTCGAGCGCCGCGGTCGGCTCCCAGGTGTCGGGCGTTGCGAAGTAGTCGCCCAGAAGGCCCATCACCGTGGTCTGCGCGGCCTCCAGGCCCCGGCCGCCGGTCGACACGCCGTCCGCAATGGCGGCGATCAGCCCGCGCGCCTCCTCGCCCTTCGGCGCACGCACCGCGCCCGCGAAGTCCTCGTTGACGTCGCGCGGTCCGCGCTCGCTGCTGTAGCCGATGTCCACTTCGAAACTCATGGCGCGATTCTCCATGCGCGCCGCGGGCACCCGATTGCTTGATTCAGAAAGGTTGAGCCCCATGAAGAAGATGAAACTCGTGATGATCGGCAACGGCATGGCCGGCGTGCGCACGATCGAAGAGCTGCTCAAGATCGAGCCCGAGCTCTACGACATCACCGTGTTCGGCGCCGAGCCGCATCCCAACTACAACCGGATCCTGCTGTCGCCGGTGCTCGCGGGCGAGCAGACGATCGACGAGATCGTCCTCAACAGCTGGGAGTGGTACGCCGAGAACGACATCACCCTGCACGCCGGCAAGAAGGTGGTGGAGGTGGATCGCGTGAAGCGCATCGTGCGCGCCGAGGACGGCACCGAGGCCGCCTACGACCGCCTGCTGATGTGCACCGGCTCCAACCCCTTCATGCTGCCGGTGCCGGGCAAGGACCTCAAGGGCGTGATCGCCTACCGCGACATCGCCGACACCGACTACATGATCGAGACCGCGCGCACGCACAAGAACGCGGTGGTCATCGGCGGCGGCCTGCTGGGCCTCGAAGCGGCCAACGGGCTGATGCTGCGCGGCATGAACGTCACCGTGGTGCACGTCATGCCCTGGCTGATGGAGCGCCAGCTCGACGACGTCGCGGGCAAGATGCTCCAGAAGTCGCTGGAAGACCGAGGCCTCACGTTCCTGATCGGCGCGCAGACGCAGGAGCTGGTCGGCGGCGCAGACGGCCGCGTGAAGGCGATCCGCTTCAAGGACGGCACCGAGATCGCGGCCGATCTGGTGGTGATGGCGGTCGGCATCCGCCCCAACACCGAGCTGGCCGAGAAGATGCACCTGCACGTGAACCGCGGCATCGTCGTCACCGACACGATGCAGACCGTGACCGACCCACGCGTCTACTCGGTCGGCGAATGCGCCGCGCATCGCGGCATCGCCTACGGGCTGGTCGCGCCGCTGTTCGAGCAGGCCAAGGTGGCGGCGAACCACCTGGCGCATTTCGGAATCGGCCGCTACCAGGGCTCGCTCACCTCGACCAAGCTCAAGGTCACAGGCATCGACCTGTTCTCGGCCGGCGAGTTCATGGGCGGCGAAGGCACCGAGGAGATCGTGATGAGCGACCCCTTCGGCGGCGTCTACAAGAAGCTCGTGCTCAAGGACGACAAGCTGGTCGGCGCCTGCCTCTACGGCGACACGGTCGACGGCAGCTGGTATTTCAAGCTGCTGCGCGACGGCCGCAGCGTGCACGACATCCGCGACAAGCTGATGTTCGGCGAATCGAACATCGGCGACACCGGCCACGAAGGCCACAGCAAGGCGGCCTCGATGCCGGACGACGCCGAAGTCTGCGGCTGCAACGGCGTCAGCAAGGGCACCATCTGCAAGGCGATCAAGGAAAAGGGCCTGTTCACGCTCGAGGAGGTGAAGAAGCACACCAAGGCCAGCGCCTCGTGCGGCTCATGCACCGGCCTCGTCGAGCAGATCCTGATGTTCACCGCCGGCGGCGACTACTCCGCCGCGCCGAAGAAGAAGGCCCTGTGCGGCTGCACCGACGTGAGCCACCAGGACGTGCGCGACGCGATCCGCAAGGAGCACTACCTCACGCACGACGAGGTCTACCGCAACCTCGGCTGGCGCACGCCCAACGGCTGCTCGAGCTGCCGGCCCGCGGTCAACTACTACCTGATCTCGACCTGGCCCAAGGAGGCGAAGGACGATCCGCAGAGCCGCTTCATCAACGAGCGCAGCCACGCGAACATCCAGAAGGACGGCACCTATTCGGTGATCCCGCGCATGTGGGGCGGCCACACCACGCCCGACGAGCTGCGCCGCATCGCGGACGCGGTCGACAAGTACAAGATCCCGACCGTCAAGGTCACCGGCGGCCAGCGCATCGACCTGCTGGGCGTCAAGAAGGAAGACCTGGAGAACGTCTGGCGCGACATCGGCATGCCCTCGGGCTTTGCCTACGCCAAGTCGCTGCGCACGGTGAAGACCTGCGTGGGCAGCGAGTGGTGCCGCTTCGGCACGCAGGATTCGACGCAGATGGGCAAGGACCTCGAGCGCGCGCTGTGGGCGATGTACTCGCCGCACAAGGTCAAGCTCGCGGTGTCGGGCTGCCCGCGCAACTGCGCCGAGGCCGGCATCAAGGACGTGGGCGTGATCGGCGTCGACTCCGGCTGGGAGATCTACGTCGGCGGCAACGGCGGCATCAAGACCGAGGTCGCGCAGTTCCTCGTGAAGGCGAAGACGGCCGAGGAAGTCATGGAGTATGCCGGCGCCTTCCTGCAGCTCTACCGCGAGGAAGGCTGGTACCTGGAGCGCACGGTGCACTACATCGGCCGCGTCGGCCTCGACCATGTGAAGAAGAAGATCCTCGAGGACGCGCAAGGGCGCAAGGCGCTCTGGGAGCGGCTCCAGTTCGCGCTCGACGGCGAGCCCGATCCGTGGTTCGCGTCGGCCGAGGCTTCGGTCGACGTGCGCCAGTTCCAGCCGGTCGCGGCCGTCGCCGCGACGAACCCCGCCGCACAACCGGCCTGAAGCGGCTCGAAACGGCCCGAAAGGAAGCACGATGAGTGAATGGAAAGTGATCTGCCGCGTCGACGATATCCCGGTGCTCGGCGCGCGGCGCGTGAGCCGGCCGGTGGGCGTCGACGTCGCGGTGTTCCGCAATTCCGCGGACGAGGTCTTCGCGCTGCTCGACCGCTGCCCGCACAAGGGCGGACCGCTGAGCCAGGGGATCGTCTTCGGCACCAGCGTCGCCTGCCCGCTGCACAACTGGTCGATCGGCCTGGACGACGGCTGCGCGAAGGCGCCCGACGAAGGCTGCACGCCGCGCTTCGCGGTGAAGGTGGAGGACGGCGTGGTGCACCTGGATGCGCAAGAGCTCGAATCGCACGCGATCGATCTCCAAAAGCCGGTCGCCGGCCCGCAACGCACCATCGAAGTCTGAGGACCGCCCCATGAAGCAAACACGCTCGACCTGCCCATACTGTGGTGTGGGCTGTGGCGTGATCATCGAATCCGATGGCGCGCAGATCACCGGCGTGCGCGGCGATCCCGAGCACCCCGCCAACTTCGGCCGGTTGTGCACCAAGGGCTCGACGCTGCACCTGACGGCGAGCGCCGCGGTCACGATGCAGACGCGCCTTTTGCGGCCCATGCAGCGCGCCACGCGCGGCTCGATGCCGGAGCCGATCGGCTGGGATGGCGCGCTGGACCTGGCGGTGGAGAAGTTCGCGCAGGTCATCCACGACCACGGGCCGGATGCGGTCGGCTTCTATGTGTCCGGCCAGTTGCTGACCGAGGACTACTACGTCTTCAACAAGCTCGCCAAGGGCCTCGTCGGCACCAACAACATCGACACCAACTCGCGCCTGTGCATGAGCAGCGCGGTGGCCGGCTACAAGAAGACGCTGGGCGCCGATGCGCCGCCCGCCTGCTACGACGACCTGAAGCACGCACAGTGCCTCTTCATCACGGGCAGCAACACCGCGTGGGCGCATCCGATCCTCTTTCGTCGCATCGAGGACGCCAAGGCGGCCAATCCGGCGATGAAGATCATCGTCGCCGATCCGCGCCGCACCGACACGGTGGAGATCGCCGACCTGTTCCTGCCGATCCAGCCGGGCACCGACGTGATGCTGTTCAACGGCATGCTGCACCTGATGCTGTGGGAAGGCTGGACCGATGCGCGCTACATCGCCGAGCACACGAATGGCTTCGATGCGCTCAAGGCCACGGTGCGCGACTGCACGCCGGACCGCGTCGCGCAGGTGTGCGGGATCTCGAAGGAGGACCTGCTCGAAGCGGCGCGCCTGTTCGCGACTTCTCCCGCGACGCTGAGCCTCTATTGCCAGGGCCTCAACCAGTCGTCGTCGGGCACGCTCAAGAACGCGGCGCTGATCAACCTGCACCTCGCGACCGCGCAGATCGGCAAGCCCGGCGCCGGGCCCTTCTCGCTGACCGGCCAGCCGAATGCGATGGGCGGCCGCGAAGTCGGCGGCCTCGCGAACCTGCTGTCGGCGCATCGCGATCTCGCGAATCCGCAGCATCGCGCCGAAGTCGCTGCCTTCTGGGGCGTGGCCGACGTGCCCGGGAAGCCCGGCAAGACCGCGGTCGAGATGTTCCAGGCCGCCGCCGACGGCGAGATCCGTGCACTGTGGATCGCCTGCACCAACCCGGCGCAGTCGATGCCCGACCAGGCCACCGTGCGCCGCGCGCTCGAACGCTGCGAGTTCGTGGTGGTGCAGGAGGCCTTCTCGACCACCGCGACCTGCGCCTTCGCCGACCTGCTGCTGCCCGCCACCACCTGGGGCGAGAAGGACGGGACCGTCACCAACAGCGAGCGGCGCATCTCGCGCGTGCGGCCCGCCGTCTGCGCGCCCGGCGAAGCGCGCAACGACTGGGTGATCGGCGCGGACTTCGCGCGGCGGCTGGAAGAGCGCCTCGGCCGCACGCAGACGCTGTTTCCGTACGACTCGCCGGAATCGGTCTGGAACGAGCACCGCGAAACCACCGAGGGCCGTGACCTCGACATCACCGGCATGAGCTACGCGATGCTCGAAGCCGGGCCGCAGCAATGGCCGCTGCGCCGCGGCGAGACCGAGGGCCGCGCGCGGCTCTACGAAGACGGCATCTTCCCGACGCCGGACGGCCGCGCGCGCTTCGTCGACACGCCGTACAAGCCGGTGGCCGAGGCACGCGAAGCGCGCTATCCGTTCTCGCTCAACACCGGGCGGCTGCGCGACCAGTGGCACGGCATGAGCCGCACCGGCACGCTCGGCCGCCTGTTCGGCCACGCGGCGGAGCCCACGCTGCAGATGCATCCTCAGGACATGGCACGCCGCCAGATCGCCGAGGGCGATCTGGTGCACGTCACCTCGCGGCGCGGCTCGATCGTGGTGCCGGCCGCCGGCAGCACCGAGGTCGGACTGAGCCAGGCGTTCATCGCGATGCACTGGGGCGGCGAGTACCTGAGCGGCTCGTCGAGCACCGGCACGCCGCTCGCGGGCGTCAATGCGCTGACCACATCGAGCTACTGCCCCGATTCGAAGCAGCCGGAGCTCAAGCACGCCGCGGTGAAGATCCTCAAGGCCGAGCTGCCGTGGTCGCTGCTCGCCGCCGCATGGCTGCCGCAGGCCAGCGCGCTGGAGGTCGCGGCCCTGCTGCGCGAGCTGATGCGGTCCTTTCCCTTCGCGAGCTGCGTGCCCTTCGGCAGCGGCGCGGCGCTCGGAGGCGACGGCCAGGAACGCACCGGCGTCCTGTTCCGCGCGGCCGCCTACGAAGCGCCGCCGGATGCGCTGCTCGCGCAGATCGAGAAGCTGCTGGCGCTCGGCGGGCCCGACACCCTGCGCTATGCCGACGTCCGGCGCGGCCAGCGCCGCACGGTCCGACTGGTGCGCAGCGGCACCGATGCCTACCTCGAAGGCTTCCTGCTCGGCGGCGACACGCGCGCCGAAGCGTGGATCAAGGCCCTGCTGCAGGACCGCCTGCCGGCCCAGTCCTATGGCCGCCAGCTCCTGCGGCCCGGCGCGGCGGCGCCCGGCAACGTGGCTTCCAAGGGCAAGATCATCTGCAGCTGCTTCGGCGTGACCGAGACGGCGATCGCCGGGCAGCTCGCTGCAGCGGGCGGATCGGACGAAGAACGGCTCGCCGCGCTCCAGGGTTCGCTCAAGTGCGGCACCAACTGCGGCTCCTGCGTGCCCGAGCTCAAGCGCATGGTGCGCGCCGGCGCGCCGCCGGCCGTCGCGGTGGTGTCATGAACGGCCATGCTGCCCTCGCGGGCACAGACCTTCCTGCGGGGCGGGGCATAAGGACGCCCGCTTTGCGGCATAAGCCTTGCGGGACAATCCCCACACCCATGGGAATCAGCCACTACATCAAGGAAATCGGCCGCGGCGCACGCGGCGCCAAGCCGCTCGACCGCGAGCAGGCGTGCGATCTGTTCGGCCAGGTGCTGGACGGCACCGTGACCGATCTCGAGATCGGCGCCTTCTGCCTCGCGATGCGCATCAAGGGCGAGACGCCGGAGGAGCTTGCGGGCTTTCTCGACGCGACGCATGCGCGGCTGAACCGCTTTCCCGCCACCGATCGGCCCCTGGTCGTTCTGCCGAGCTACAACGGCGCGCGCCGCCTGCCGGTGCTGACACCGCTGCTCGCGCTGCTGCTGGCGCGCGAAGGGCTGCCGGTGCTGGTGCACGGCGCGGCGACCGAATCGGCGCGCGTGCTGGCGTCCAACGTGCTCGCCAGGCTCGGCGTGCCCGCGCTCACGGCCATCCGCGCGATCGCCGGTGGCGAAGTCGTGTTCGCACCGACCGAGCTGCTCTCGCCCGGGCTCAAGCGCCTGCTCGACGTGCGGCGCGTGGTCGGCCTGCGCAACCCCGGCCACAGCGTGGTCAAGCTGATGCAGCCGACGGCGGGCGAATGCGTGGTGGTCGGCAGCTACACCCATCCCGAATACGCCCGGTCGATGGCCGCGACCTTCGAGCTGATGGGCATGACCGCCCTGCTCTCGCGCGGTCTCGAGGGCGAGAGCGCGGCCGATCCGCGCCGTACCGCCCAGATCGACGGCTTCGTGCACGGGCGGCACGTCGCGCTGCAGGAGCAGCAGCCCGGCACGCAAAGCGAAGTGCCCGGCCTGCCGAAAGAGATCGACATCGACACCACGGTGGACTACACGCGGCGCGTGTTGTCCGGCGAAACGCCCATGCCAGACGCCATCGCGCTGCAGGTGGCGCAGATCGTCCAGCTCGCGCAGCGGGCGCTAGAGACACAGCCGCAAGAGACGGAGACCCAATGAAGACATCCCCCACCCAAGGCAGTTGCACCCTGGTCGGCGCCGGCCCCGGCGATCCGGAGCTGCTCACGATCAAGGCCGTCCGGGCGATCCAGGCGGCGACGGTGCTGCTGGTCGACGACCTGGTCAACCACGAGATCCTGGCCTACGCACGGCCCGACGCGCGCATCGTCCACGTGGGCAAGCGCGGCGGCTGCCGCAGCACGCCGCAGGCCTTCATCGAGCGGCTCATGATCACCGCGGTGCAGGAAGGCGAAACCGTGGTCCGCCTGAAGGGCGGCGATCCCTTCATCTTCGGCCGCGGCGGCGAAGAGGTCGAGCATCTGCGCGCAGCCGGCATCGAATGCGCGGTGGTCAACGGCATCACCGCGGGTCTCGCGGCAGTGACCGCGCTCGGCGTGCCGCTGACGCACCGCGACCACGCGCAGGGCGTGGTGTTCGTCACCGGCCATGCCAAGACCGGCCACTCGGCCGCCGAGAACCCGACCGACTGGCGCCAGCTCGCCGCCACCGCGCGCGATGCGCGGCTGACGCTGGTGATCTACATGGGCGTCTCGGGCGTCGCGCACATCCAGAACGAACTGCTCCACGGGCTGCCCGGCGACACGCCGGTGGCGGTGATCCAGCATGCGAGCCTGCCGCACCAGCGGCACATCACGAGCACGCTGTCGTGCCTGCGCACCGACCTCGCGGCCGCCGGCCTCGGCAGTCCGTCGGTGATCGTCGTCGGTGACGTGCTGCAGGGCCTGGCAGCAGCGGGGGTGTCGGTCACCCGTTTCGGCACCTGATGGCGGACGGTTCGAGGTCGTTCGACGCCATCGTCATCGGCGCCGGAGCCGCGGGGCTGTTCTGTGCCGCGCAGGCCGGGCAGCGCGGGGTCAAGGTCCTACTGCTCGATCACAGCGAGCGCATCGCCGAGAAGATCCGGATCTCCGGCGGCGGGCGCGCGAACTTCACCAACCGCGACCTGGACGTGCGCGCGCCGCAACGGCACTTCATCGGCGACAACCCGCATTTCTGCCGCTCGGCGCTGGCGCGCTATGCGCCGCAGCAGTTCATCGACATGGTGCAGCGGCACGGCATCGCCTACCACGAGAAGCACAAGGGGCAGCTCTTCTGCGACGGCTCTTCGCAGCAGATCATCGACATGCTGCTGGCCGAATGCCGCGCGGGGGGCGTCGAGCACTGGCAGCCTTGCGCCGCGGGGGCGATCGGCTGGTCCGACGGCGGCGGCTACCGGGTCGAAACCGCCCGCGGCACGGTGTGCGCGCCCCAACTGGTCATCGCAACCGGCGGTCTTTCGATCCCGCAGATCGGCGCGAGCGATTTCGGCTACCGGATGGCCGAGCAGTTCGGGCTGCGCGTGGTGACGCCGCGCCCGGCATTGGTGCCGCTGACCTTCGGCGGCGAAGCCTGGGAGCCCTATGCCGGACTGGCCGGGCTTTCGCTGCCGGTGCAGATCGAGACCGGCAGCAAGAAGGAGCGCATGCACTTCCTCGAGGACCTGCTCTTCACGCACCGCGGGCTTTCCGGCCCGGCGGTGCTGCAGATTTCGAGCTACTGGCGGCCCGGCGCGCCGCTCACCATCGATTTCGCCCCGGGCACCGACGTCGCCGAAGCGCTCGGCGAGGCCAAGCGCCAGTCGCGCAAGCGCATCGCCAACGAGCTCGCCGCCTTGGTGCCGTCGCGGCTCGCCGACGCCTGGGTCGGACAGGATGCGGCCCTGCAGCGGCCGATCAACGAAGCCGCCGACCGGGCGCTGGCGGCCCTGGCGGAGCGCATCGCGCGCTGGCAGATCACGCCCAGCGGCACCGAGGGCTACAAGAAGGCCGAGGTCACCGCCGGCGGCGTCGATACGCGCGACCTGTCCTCGCAGACCATGGAATCGAAGCAGCCGGGCCTCTATTTCATCGGCGAGGTGGTCGACGTCACCGGCTGGCTCGGGGGTTACAACTTCCAGTGGGCCTGGGCGAGCGCATATGCCTGCGCAGACGCGCTGGCGCTCAAGAGCAAAGCTCGCGCTATAATGCCGGGCTAACTTTGGCCTTCCCTCAACGGCCGCACCCATTTTTCAGTTGAGGAACCCCGGCTTGGGTGCCGATCTTGCCCGAGCCAAATTCAACCGATTCAACTCAATGACCACCATCCGCGTAAAAGAAAACGAGCCCTTCGACGTCGCGCTGCGCCGCTTCAAGCGCACCATCGAAAAGCTCGGCCTGCTGACCGACCTGCGTGCCCGCGAGTTCTACGAAAAGCCGACCGCCGAGCGCAAGCGCAAGAAGGCCGCCGCCGTCAAGCGTCACTACAAGCGCGTGCGCAGCATGCAGCTCCCCAAGAAGCTGTACTGATCGCCCGCCGCGCTGGCCCGGTGCCAGCGCCCGGTTCAGCTTCAGCTCCTTCCCCGAGCCGCGCCAGGACTGCCTGCCGCGGCTTTTTGTTTTCCGCCAGACAGACAGAAAGCCCGCCATGAGCCTCAAGGACCAGATCACCGAAGACATGAAGACCGCGATGCGCGCCAAGGACTCCGAGCGCCTGGGCACCATCCGCCTGCTGCTCGCCGCCATGAAGCAGAAGGAGGTCGACGAGCGCATCGAACTCGATGACGCCGCCATCGTCGGCGTGCTCGACAAGCTGGTGAAGCAGCGCAAGGACTCGGTCGCCGCCTTCACCCAAGGTGGCCGCATGGACCTCGCCGACAAGGAAGCCGCCGAGATCAAGGTGCTCGAGGTCTACCTGCCGCAGCGCATGAGCGCCGAAGAAGTCGCGGTCGAGGTGAACGCCATCGTGGCCGAACTCGGCGCCAAGGGCCCCGGCGACATGGGCAAGGTCATGGGCGTCGTCAAGACGCGCCTCGCCGGCAAGGCCGACATGGGCCAGGTCAGCGCCGCCGTCAAGGCGGCCCTGTCGGGCGCCTGAAGCATGACGCAGCGCCCGGTCCTCAAGGCCTGCGCCTGCCTGGTGGACGAGCGGGGGCGTCTGCTGGTCTTCCACCACCCCGAGGACCGGAGCATGCAGCTTCCCAAGGGCACGATCGAGCCCGGCGAAGCCCCGGAAGACGCGGTGCGCCGCGAACTGCTGGAGGAATCCGGCATCGACTACAGCGGCGAGCTGCTGCCCCTGGGCACCATCGATCGCTACTGCGAAGCCGGCGTGGAAGGCAACAAGCACCGGCATCCGCAGCTCTGGCACCTGTTCCTGATGCGCGCGCAGGCGGTGCTGCCGGAGACCTTCGACCACGTGGCGATAGGCAGCCCGGAGGAAGACGGCCTCGTCTTCAGCTTCAGCTGGCTCACGGCCGAGGCGCCGCTCGAAAACTTCGCCGCGCCCTACGTCCGGGTCATCAACAGGGTCCGCGAAACGCTCAGAGGCTAGGCCCCCGCGACCTTCATGCGGTTGACCAGCAGCGAGCCGGTCGTCTTGGCACCGTAGTTGTAGGCGTCGGCGCCGACCGCCTCGATGCCGAGCAGCATGTCCTTGAGGTTGCCGGCGATGGTGATCTCCTGCACCGGATAGGCGATCTTCCCGTTCTCGACCCAGAAGCCGCTCGCACCGCGCGAGTAGTCGCCGGTCACGTAGTTCACGCCCTGCCCCATCAGCTCGATCACGAAGAGGCCGGTGCCGAGCTTGGCCAGCATCGCGTCGAGGTCGTCGCCCGCCTGCGTGAGCCGCGAGGTCAAGGTGAGGTTGTGCGAGCCGCCCGCGTTGCCGGTGGTCTTCATGCCGAGCTTGCGCGCCGAGTAGGTGCTGAGGAAGTAGCCTTCGAGCCGCCCGCCGTCGACCAGCTTGCGCCGCCGGGTGAGCACGCCTTCGTCGTCGAAGGGCGAGCTGCCCTTGCCGCGGCGTACGTGCGGATCCTCCAGCACGTCGATGTGCGACGGCAGCACCTCCTTGCCGAGCGAATCGAGCAGGAAGGTGCTCCGGCGATAGAGCGCCCCGCCGCTGGTCGCCTGCACCAGCCCGCCCAGCAGGCCGGCCGCCAGCGGCGATTCGAACAGCACCGGGCATTCCGTCGTCTTGATCTTGCGTGCCTTCAGCCGACTCAGCGCGCGCTCGGCCGCATAGCGCCCGACGGCCTGCGGGCTCGCGAGCTCGTCGGCGGAACGCATGGAGCTGTACCACGCATCGCGCTGCATGTCGTCGCCCTTGCCGGCAATCGGCGCCACCGAGATCGAATGACGCGAACTCGCATAGCCGCCGCGGAAGCCGCGCGTGTGGGCGCTGAAGAAGTGACTCTGCTGTGCCGAAACACCGGCGCCCTCGCTGTTGGTGATGCGCTTGTCCGTCGTCAGCGCGGCGGCTTCGCATTCGAGCGCGAGCGCGGCAGCCTGTTCGCTGGTGATGTCCCAGGGGTGGAAGAGGTCGAGGTCCTGGTGCTCCTTCGCGATGTCTTCCTCGTCGGGCAAACCGCTGACCGGGTCCTCGGCCGTGAAGCGCGCGATGTCGTAGGCCGCCTGCACGGTCTGTGCGACCGCCGCCTCCGAAAAGTCGGAGGTGCTGGCATTGCCGCGCCGATGGCCGAGATACACCGTCACGCCCAGCGACTTGTCGCGGTTGCGCTCGACGTTCTCGAGCTCGCCCTTGCGCACCGACACGCTCAGGCCGCAGCCTTCGGACGCCTCGGCGCCGACGTCGGTGGCACCGAGCTTCTTGGCATGGGCCAAGGCCGAGTCGACCAGGTTTTCGAAGAAGGAACGGCTGTAGGCGAAGCCGGATTCGGCGCGCGAGGGTGTTGTGCTCATGTGGTTGGCTATGATACTTGCCCCCTTCGCGGCGCACACGACGCACCTGGAGGGGCCTACGATTGTCCCTATGTCCCGCAAACCCAAAAAAGGCTACTTCGTCCGCGGCCACTTCGTCGCCGAAGGCAGCGAACTCGACCTCGAGCTCAAGCGTGAACTCAAGGGCACCGACGCGGCAAGCAAGACCGATCTCAAGCGCGAGAGCGCCGAACTCCAGGCGCTCGGCGAAGCCCTGCTGACGCTGCGCGCCAGCCTCTTCGATCAACTCGACCTCGGCGACAAGCTCAGGGATGCGATCGCCGAGGCGCGGCGCATCACCAATTTCGAAGGCAAGCGCCGGCAGCTGCAGTTCGTCGGCAAGCTGATGCGCGGGCTGGATGAGTCGGCCATCGATGCGGTGCGTGCCGCGCTGGCCGAACAGAACCGCGGACCGGCCCAGGAAGCCGCCGCGCTGCACGAGGCCGAACGCTGGCGCGACCGCCTCATCGCCGACGACGACGCGCTCGGCGGCTGGATCGAAACGCACCCCGGCACCGACGCCCAGCAGCTGCGCGCGCTGGTGCGCCAGGCGCGCAAGGACATGAAGTCCGGCCCGCCGGGCGTTGCGCCGCGCCAGGGCAAGGCCTATCGCGACGTGTTCCAGCTCGTGCGCGAGGAGTTGCGCGTGCATGGCACCGACGATCACGCGGCCGAGGCGGCCGAGCAATCCCGCGAGGAAGATGCATGACAGACCTGAGCTTCGATCCGGTCCGCATCGGCATCGTCTCCATCAGCGACCGCGCATCCAGCGGCGTTTATGAAGACAAGGGCCTGCCCGCCCTGCAGGAGTGGCTGCAGCGCGCACTGCGCAATCCGATCACCTTCGCGTCGCGCCTGATTCCGGACGAGCAGCAAGGCATCAGCGCCGCGCTGATCGAACTGGTCGACGCCGGCTGCTCGCTGGTGCTGACCACCGGCGGCACCGGGCCGGCGCTGCGCGACGTGACGCCGGAGGCGACGCTGGCCGTGGCGCACAAGGAAATGCCGGGCTTCGGCGAGCAGATGCGGCAGATCAGCCTGCGCTTCGTCCCGACCGCGATCCTGTCGCGGCAGGTGGCGGTGATCCGCCACAAGAGCCTGATCATCAACCTGCCGGGCCAACCCAAGTCGATCGCCGAGACGCTCGAAGGGCTGAAGAACCCGGACGGCACGCAGGTCGTGCCGGGCATCTTCGCCGCCGTGCCCTACTGCATCGACCTGATCGGCGGGCCCTACCTCGAGACCGACGAATCGGTCTGCAAGGCGTTCCGGCCCAAATCGGCGATCCGCGCGCCGAAATAGGCGGGCTCAGAGCCCATCAAGCCAGCGTGTAGGCAGTCTTCACGATGGTGAAGAACTCCTGCGCATAGCGGCCCTGCTCGCGCGGCCCGTAGCTCGACCCCTTGCGGCCGCCGAAGGGCACGTGGTAGTCCACGCCGGCCGTGGGCAGGTTCACCATCACCATGCCGGCCTGGCTGTGGCGCTTGAAGTGCGTCGCGTACTTCAGGCTCGTGGTCGCGATGCCGGCCGAGAGGCCGAACTCGGTGTCGTTCGCCGTCGCCAGCGCTTCCTCGTAGTTCTTGACCTTGATGACGCTGGCCACCGGGCCGAAGATCTCTTCCTTGTTGATGCGCATGGCGGCCACCGATTCGCTGAACAGCGCCGGCGACATGTAGAAGCCGTCGGTATCGAGCTTGAGCCGCTCGCCGCCCGCGGCCAGGGTCGCGCCTTCCTTCTTGCCGATCTCGACGTATTCCAGGTCCTGCTGCAGCTGGCTGCCGCTGGAGACCGGGCCGATGTCGGTGCCCTGCGCGAGCGCATCGCCGACCTTGATCCTGGCCATGCGCGCCTTCATCGCCTCGATGAACTTCGGGTAGATGCCTTCGGTCACGATCAGCCGGCTCGATGCGGTGCAGCGCTGGCCGGTCGAGTAGAAGGCGCTTTGCACGCTGAGCTCCACGGCCTGGTTCAGGTCCGCGTCGTCGAGCACCACCTGCGGGTTCTTGCCGCCCATCTCGAGCTGCACCTTCTTGCCAAGGGTCGCGCACTGCACCGCGATGTCGCGGCCCACGCCGACCGAGCCGGTGAAGCTGATCGCATGGATGCCCGGGTGCTTGACCAGCGCATTGCCGATCACGCTGCCGCGGCCCATCACGAGATTGAAGACGCCGGCCGGAATGCCCGAGCGGCTGATGATCTCGGCCAGCGCCCAGGCGCAGCCCGGCACGAGGTCGGCGGGCTTGAGCACCACGCAGTTGCCGAAGGCGAGCGCGGGTGCCACCTTCCAGGCGGGGATCGCAATGGGGAAGTTCCACGGCGTGATCAGGCCCACGACGCCGACCGGCTCGCGCGTGATCTCGATGCCGATGCCGGGGCGCACCGACGGAATCACCTCGCCCGAAAGGCGCAGGCATTCGCCGGCGAAGAACTTGAAGATCTGGCCGGCGCGCGTGGCCTCGCCGATGCCTTCGGCGCGCGTCTTGCCCTCTTCGCGCGCGAGCAGCGTGCCGAGCTCTTCCTTGCGCGCGAGGATCTCGTTGCCGATCTTGTCCAGCGCTTCCGAGCGCGCCTGCACGCTGCCGGTAGACCAGGCCGGGAACGCAGCCGTCGCGGCCGCCACCGCGGCATCGACCTGGCCGGCATCGCCCTGGGCGTACTCGCCCAGCACGTCCGCGAGCTTGCTCGGATTGGTGTTCGCGCTGTAGCTGGCGCCGGCGGTCCATTCGCCGTTGATGAGGTTGTCGAATTTCTGCATGGCGGTATCCTTGGGGAATCGGTATCGGTCCGCGAGCTTACTGCGGACCGAGCTTCGCGATCAGCGTCTCGAGCGCCTGGTACTCGTCGGCCTTGAGGTCGGTCAGCGGCGTGCGCACCGGACCTGCGTCGTGGCCGACGATCTTGGCGCCGGCCTTGACGATGCTCACGGCATAGCCCTGGCCCTGGTTGCGGATCGCGAGGTAGGGCATGAAGAAGTCCTTGAGCAGGCGATGCTGCGTCGCGGTGTCGTCGCTGGCCACCGCGCGGTAGAACGCCATCGCGGTCTTCGGAATGAAGTTGAAGACGGCCGATGAATAAACCGGCGTGCCCAGCGCCTTGTAGGCCGCGGCGTAGACCTCCGCCGTCGGCAGGCCGCCCAGGTAGGCGAAGCGGTCGCCCATCTTCAGGTAGATGGAGCTCATCAGCTCGATGTCGCCGATGCCGTCCTTGAAGCCCACGAGGTTCGGGCAGCGCTCGGCCAGCCTGGCGAGCGTCGCCGGGTAGAGCTTGCTCTGGCCGCGGTTGTAGACGATGACGCCGAACTTCACGCTCTTGCAGACGGCCTCGACGTGCGCGGCGAGGCCTTCCTGGCCGGCTTCGGTGAGGTAGTGCGGCAGCAGCAGGATGCCGTGCGCGCCGGCCTTCTCGGCCGCTTGCGCGCACTGGATCGCGAAGCGCGTCGGGCCACCGGCGCCCGCGATGATCGGCACCTTGCCGCGGCAGGTCTCGACCGCGGTCTTGATGATCCCGGGGTACTCGTCGCCGGTCAGCGAGAAGAACTCGCCGGTGCCGCCGGCCGCGAACAGCGCGCTCGCGCCATAAGGCGCCAGCCATTCGAGGCGCTCGATGTAGCCCTTCCTGTTGAAGTCGCCGTTGGCGTCGAAGTCGGTCAGCGGGAACGACAGCAGGCCGGAGCCCATGATGGACTTGAGTTCTTGTGGATTCATGGTGTAGGAGTGGTAAGTAAAGGGTCAGAGGAAAATCGCTGCAATCAGCCCAGGAATCCCGCGGAACCGGCTTTGCCGGGCCGCTGGGATTGCCCCCCGGAGAGGGGGTGTCAGAGCCACACGAAGTGGGCGAGGCTGGGGGTCAGTCAAGTTTTATCTGCGCGGCGGAAACGACCTTCGCCCAGCGTGCGCGTTCCTTGTCGAAGAACTGGTCCTGCTCGGGCGGCGTCATCGTCACGACCTCGGCGCCCTGCCCGGCGAGGCGCGAACGCACCTCGGCCGATCGGATGATCGCGATCAGTTCCTTGTTCAGGCGCTGCACCAGCGCATCGGGCGTAGCGCGCGGCACCAGAACGCCTTGCCAGGTGCCGGATTCGAAGCCGGGCACGCCCTGCTCCGCGATGGTCGGCACCTCGCCGATCAGCGGCATGCGCGTCGGCTTGGAAACGCCGAGCACCTTGAGCTTGCCGCTCTGCACGTGGGGCCAGGTCGCGAGCATGCCGTTCATCAGCACCTGGGTCTGGCCGGCGACGGTGTCCTGCACCGCCTGCACGCCGCCCTTGTAGGGCACGTACTGCCAGCGCGCGCCGCTTGCGCGCTCCAGCGCAACGCCGGCGAGATGCGGCGCGCTGCCGGTGGCGGTCACGGCGAAATTCAGGTCGGCCTTCTTCGACAGCGCGACCAGTTCCTTGAGATTGCCGGCCGGCACCGAGGGATGCACCACCAGCAGGTGCGGCGAATAGGCCAGCATCGTCACGCCGCGCAGGTCCTTCGACGGATCGAAGGACAGCTTCGTGTAGACCGAGGGGCTGATCGCCAGCGCGCCGACGTCGCACAAGAGCAAGGTGTAGCCGTCGGCCGGCGCCTTCGCGACGTAGTCGGCGCCGAGGTTGCCGTTGGCGCCGGCCTTGTTCTCGACGATGACCGACTGCTTGAGCGCTTCCGACAACTGCGCGCTGATCAACCGCGCGATGATGTCCGACGACCCGCCGGGCGGATACGGCACCACGATGCGAATCGGCTTGCCGGGCCAGGCATCGGCGGCGCGGGCTGCGCCCGTGGCCATCAGGCCTGCGCCGAGCGCGCCGAACATCAGGTCGCGGCGGTTCAGGGTCATGCGTTTGTCTCCGGATGCGATGGAATGGGGATGACGATCGGCTCAAGGCCCAACGTTATCAGTCATCGTACAACCAGTTTGGCACGATGTCCAGCGCTTCAGGCCATTGGCTTCAGGCCGCGGGTGCGGGACCTGGCGCAGCGGCCGGATCGGCTTGCGGCGCCCCCTCGGCGGCGCTGCGCGCAGCCTCCTGCGCGATGCGCAGGCGTTCGCGGCTGTTCGTCAGGTGGATGCGCATCGCTGCGCGCGCGGAGTCCGGATCGCGCCGCGCGATCGCCGCGTAGATCTCCTCGTGTTCGCGGTTCACGCGCATCAGGTATTCACCGCGCCGGTCGTAGTTGCGGATGGCGGTGATGCGCGTGCGCGGAATGATCGTGGTGCCGAGGTGGCTCATGATGTCCGCGAAATAGGGATTGCCCGTGGCCTGCGCGATCTCCAGGTGGAAGCGGAAGTCGGGCGCGACCGTGTCCCCCGCCACCGCCACGTTGCGCTCGAAGTCGTCGAGCGCTTCGCGCATCGCCGTGAGCTGCTCCTCGGACCGCCGCATGGCAGCGAGCCCCGCGGATTCGGTTTCGAGGCTGATGCGCAGTTCGAGCACCGCCAGCACGTCGACCGAGGTCGCGAGTTCCGAAGCATCGAGCCGGAACATCCCGGCGGCCTTGGGCTGCAGCACGAAGGTGCCGATGCCGTGATGCGTTTCGACCAGGCCTGCGGCCTGCAGCTTGGACAGCGCCTCGCGCACCACCGTGCGGCTGACGCCATAGGCCTGCATGATGGCCGACTCGGTCGGCAGCTTGTCGCCAGGACGCAATTGCTGGCTGCGGATCTTCTCGCTCAGGTCGTCGACCAGCCCATGCGCCAGGCCCCGGCCTCGTCGACGCGCAGGGGCGCCGAAAGCGGGTTGATCTGCGGTTGAGGTTGACCCCGTTGACAGGTTCGACATGGCGTGATGATAATCCCCGCGCTGTTGTACGACAACCGATAACCTACGACAAGAGATCCGGAATTTCCATGAGCGAGACAACCTCCCCACGTGTTTCCCGCCTGCTGCTCACCGGCGCCGCGGGCGGCCTCGGCAAGGTGCTGCGCGAGCGCCTTCGCCCCTGCGCCGACGTCCTGCGTCTTTCGGACATCGCTGCGCTCGCCCCCGCGCGAGGCCCCCATGAAGAAGTCGTGCCCTGCGACCTCGCCGACAAGAAGGCGGTCGATGCGCTCGTGGCCGGCTGCGATGCCATCGTGCACCTGGGCGGCGTTTCGGTCGAGCGCCCATTCGAGGAAATCCTCGAAGGCAACATCAAGGGCGTGTTCCATATCTACGAAGCCGCGCGCCGCCATGGCGTCAAGCGCGTGGTGTTCGCCAGCTCCAACCACGTGATCGGCTTCTACAAGCAGACCGAGCCCCTCGACGCGCACGCGCTGCGCCGGCCCGACGGCTACTACGGCCTGTCGAAGTCCTTCGGCGAGGACGTGGCGCAGTTCTATTTCGACCGCTGGGGCATCGAGACGGTGAGCATCCGCATCGGCTCCTCGTTCCCCGAGCCGGCCAACCGCCGGATGATGAGCACCTGGCTCAGCTACCGCGACCTCACAGCGCTCGTCGAGAAGTCGCTCTTCACGCCGGACGTGCGCCACACGGTCGTCTACGGCATGTCCGCCAACAAGAACGTGTGGTGGGACAACAGCGCGGCCGCGCACCTGGGCTATGTCCCGCAGGACAGCTCGGAAGTCTTCCGCGCCAAGGTCGAGGCCCAGCCGCCGGTCGCCCCCACCGATCCGAACGCCGTCTACCAGGGCGGCGGCTTCACCGCGCAAGGGCCCTTCGAATAAGCCACCGATTCCCCCTCCTCAGCTCACTTTTTTTCCAGACCCCCATTCCAACAAAGGAAGAGACATGAAGACTTCGAACCGCAAACTGCTCAGCCTGATCGCCACCGCCGTGGTTGCGCTCGCCGCCACGCATGCGCAGGCACGCGACTTCCGTTCCGCGGAAGTGCATTCCAAGGATTTCCCGACCAACATGGCGGTGAAGTACATGAGCGACCAGCTGTCGGCCGCGACCGGCGGCAAGGACAAGATCAAGATCTTCGCCGACAGCTCGCTGGGTTCGGAGAAGGACACGGTCGAGCAGGTGAAGATCGGCGCGCTCGACATGGTGCGCGTGAGCAGCGCCTCGTTCCACGGCATCGTGCCGGAGTCGGTGATTCCGTCGCTGCCCTTCCTGTTCCGCGACATCGACCATTTCCGCAAGGTGATGTACGGCCCGACCGGCGACAAGATCCTCGCTTCGTTCGAGAAGGCCGGATTCGTCGGCCTCGCCTTCTACGAAAGCGGCGCGCGCTCGGTGTATGCCAAGAAGCCGATCAAGAACGTGGCCGACATGAAGGGCCTGAAGATCCGCGTGCAGCCCTCGGACCTGATGGTGAGCCTGGTCGGCGCGACGGGCGCATCGCCCACGCCGATGCCGATCGCCGAGGTCTACACCGGCCTCAAGACCGGGCTGGTGGATGCCGCCGAGAACAACTATCCGTCCTACGAGGAAGCCAAGCATTTCGAGGCCGCACCCGTGTATTCGGAAACGATGCACGTGATGACGCCGGAAGTGCTGGTGTTCTCCAAGAAGATTTGGGACACCCTGCCGAAGGAAGAACAGGCGCAGATCCGCAAGGCCGCGAAGGAATCGGTGCCCTACTACGTGAAGCTCTGGGAGCCGCGCGAGAAGGACGCCAAGGCCGCCGTCGTCAAGGGTGGCGCGAAGGTCGTCGCGGCCGCCGACATCGACCGCAAGGCCTTCGTCGAGGTCGAGAAGCCCGTGTGGGACAAGTTCGCCACCACGCCCGAACTCAAGGCGCTGGTGCAGGAAATCGTCGACACCAAGTAATGCGCCGCGATGACCTTGCTAACCCGACTGAACGCGAGGCTCTCGCGTTGGGCGATGTACTTCGCGTGCATCTGCCTGGTGGGCCTGCTGGGCGTGGTGGTCTATGGCGTGGTTCTTCGCTACGCCTTCAATGACGCGCCCGCCTATGTAGAACAGGTCGCACTGCTGCTGGTGGTCTCGGTCGCCATGTTCGGCGCTTCCGCCGGTGTGCGGGACGCCGGGCACATCGGCCTGGATTCGCTGGTGAAGGCGCTGCCCCCGAAGGGGCAGTTCTGGTGCAAGGTCGTCGTCTACGTCCTCACCATCGCCTTCGCCGTGGCGCTCGTCGCCGGCGGCGTGGAGATGGCGACGTCGACGCGCGAGACCACCATCCCGACCCTCGGCATTTCCGAAGCCATCCGCTACCTCCCGGTTCTCGCTGCCGGTGTGCTGATCACGCTGTTTTCCGTCGAGCACCTCGTCTCCCAATTCTCCGGCCACGAGGTCGTTCCATCATGGCATTGACGCTGCTGTCTCTCAGTTTCCTGGTCTTCCTGGTCCTCGGGATGCCGGTCGCGTTCGCGATCGGGCTGAGCTGTCTCCTCACCTTCGCCTATGAAGGCCTGCCCTTCGAGACGGCGATCCAGATGATGGTCTCGGGCATGAACGTGTTCTCGTTCCTGGCCATCCCCTTCTTCATCTTCTCGGGCGAGCTGATGCTGCACGGCGGCATCGCGGACAAGATCGTCGCCTTCGCGCGCAGCCTCGTCGGCCACTGGAAGGGCGGCCTCGGCCTCGCCAACGTGGTCGCCTCGACGCTGTTCGGCGGCGTCTCGGGCTCGCCGGTCGCCGACACCTCGGCCATGGGCGGCGTGCTGATCCCGGTCATGAAGAAGGAGGGCTACAGCGCAGCCTACGCGGTCAACGTCACCACGCATGCGTCGCTCTCGGGCGCGCTGATGCCGACCTCGCACAACATGATCATCTACGCCTTCGCGGCCCAGGCGGCCGTGGGCGAGATCGCCGGGCACGTCATCAAGGGCGTGTCGATCGGCGACCTGATGTTCGCGGGGCTGATTCCGGTCTTCTGGATCATGGTCTGCATGCTGGTCGCCGCCTACTGGCAGGCCGCGAAGTACGGCTATCCGAAGCGCGAGGACGGCAGCACGATGGTCGAGCGTTTCCCGGGCTGGAGCACGGTGGTGCGCACCTTCGTCGCCGCGATCCCCGGATTGCTGGTCATCGCGATCATCCTGTTCTGCGTGATGCAAGGCGTGGCAACGGCCACCGAGGCCGCGGCGATCGCGGTGACCTACTCCCTGCTGCTGACCGTCGTCGTCTACCGCACGATGACCCGGCAGAAGCTGCTCAAGTCGCTGGCCAAGGCCTCCAAGACCACCGGCGTGATCCTGCTGCTGATCGGCGTGTCGAACATGCTGCGCTACCAGATGGCGTACCTGGAGATCCCCGACACGATCGAGGCCGCGCTGCTGGCCGCGACCACGACGCCGTGGCTGATGCTGCTGTACATCAACATCATCCAGATCTTCCTGGGCGTGTTCCTGGACATGGCCGCGCACATCCTCATCACCACGCCGCTGTTCCTTCCGCTGGCCATCCAGATGGGCGTGGGCCCGGTGCAGTTCGGGATGATGCTGCTGCTCAACTGCGCGCTGGGCCTGGTGCATCCGCCGGTGGGCACGGTGCAGTTCATCGGCTGCGCGATCGGCAAGATCTCCATCGGCGAGGCCACGAAGACCGCGTGGCCCTACTACCTGGCGATCTTCATCGCGATCACGCTGGTGACCTACGTGCCTTCGTTCTCGACCTGGCTGCCGTCGATCATCCACGGCCACCCCGTGTTCTGACGATGTTCTGCGTCTACGTCTCGAACGCCGAGAGCGGCGACATCAGCGTCCTGCATCTCGATCCCCGCGAACGCACGCTCGTTGCGGTGCAGACCGTCCAGGTCGGCGGGGAAGTGATGCCGCTCGCATTGAGCCCCGACCGCCGGCGGCTCTACGCCGCGCGGCGCTCGGAGCCGCGCGAGGCGCTGAGCTTCGCGATCGATCCGAGGAACGGCCGGCTCACGCCCCTGGGCGCCGCGCCGCTGCCTCACAGCATGGCCTACATCGCGACCGATCGCACCGGCCGCTACCTGCTCAGTGCCTCGTATGGCGGCAACCAGATCGCGGTCAATGCGATGGACGCCAACGGCGTGGCGCAGGCCACGCAGCAGGTGCTGCCGACCGGCCCGAACGCGCACGCGATCCAGGCCGATCCGTCGAACCGCTTCGTCTTCGCCAGCACGCTGGGCGCGGGCGTCGTCGTGCAGCTTCGCTTCGATGCGGCCAGCGGACAACTGACGCCCAACACGCCACCCACCCTGCAGCCGCACGCGCAGGCCAGCCCCCGTCACTTCGTGTTCAGCCGCGACGCGCGCTTCGTCTACCTGCTGGGCGAACTGGACGGGGCCATCGACGTCCTCGCATTCGATTCGACCACCGGCACGCTGCAACCGCTGCAGACACTCAGTTCGCTGCCCCCAGGCTTCAGCGGCGCCCCGTGGGCGTCCGACCTGCATCTCACGCCCAACGGCCGCTTCCTCTACAGCAGCGAACGGCGCTCCGACACCCTTGCGGCCTTCCGGGTCGATCCCGCGAGCGGCATGCTGACGCTTATCGGCCATGTGCCGACCGAAACGCAGCCGCGCGGCTTCAACATCACGCCGGATGGCCGCTTCCTGATCGCGGCCGGGCAGCGCTCGCATCGGCTGCGCCTGTACGAGATCGACGGGGCGACAGGCGCTCTGCAGGCACTCGCAGAATGCCCTGCGGGCCAGGGGCCCAACTGGGTCGAGAGCATCATGCTCGAGAGCTGAGCAAGAACGTCCATGTCATCCACTTCCGACCGTCCTCCCCTCTTCATCACCATGCACGAGCGCGACAACGTCGCGATCGTGGCCAACGACGGCGGCCTGCCGGCGGGCACCGTCTTCCCATCGGGCCTGACCCTGCGCGAGAAGGTGCCGCAGGCGCACAAGGTCGCGCTGGTCGACATCCCCGAAGGCGGCGAAGTGCGCCGCTACGACGTCGCCATCGGCTATGCGCAGAAGGACATCCCGGCCGGCAGCTGGGTGCACGAGCGGCTCCTGAAGATGCCCGCCGCGCGCGAACTCGAAGGCCTGCCGATCGCCACCGCCCGCCCGCCCGCGATGCCGCCGCTGGAGGGCTTCAGCTTCGAGGGCTTTCGCAACCCGGACGGCTCGGTGGGCACCCGCAACATCCTCGCGATCACCCAGACCGTGCAGTGCGTGGCCGGCGTGACCGAGTTCGCCGTCGATCGCATCAAGAAAGAGCTGCTGCCCAGGTTCCCGAACGTCGATGACGTCGTTGCCCTGGAGCACAGCTACGGCTGCGGCGTGGCCATCGATGCACCCGATGCGGTCATTCCGATCCGCACGCTGCGCAACATCAGCCTCAACCCCAACTTCGGCGGCGAGGTGATGGTGGTGAGCCTGGGCTGCGAGAAGCTCCAGCCCGAACGGCTGCTGCCGCCCGGCAGCATCCCGCTGGTCGACGAGCGCAACGTCGCCGACGTGGGCGACAGTGCCGACAGCCAGCTCGACGTGGTCTGCCTGCAGGACGAGGCGCACGTGGGCTTCATGTCGATGATCGATTCGATCATGCGGCAGGCCGAGGAGCACCTGGAACGCCTGAATGCAAGGCAGCGCGAAACCGTGCCCGCGAGCGAACTCGTGGTCGGTGTCCAGTGCGGCGGCAGCGATGCGTTCTCGGGCGTCACCGCCAACCCGGCCGTGGGCTTCTGCACCGACCTCCTGGTGCGCGCAGGTGCCACCGTGATGTTCTCCGAAGTCACCGAGGTGCGCGACGGCATCGACCAGCTCACCGCGCGCGCGACCACGCCCGAAGTCGCCGAGGCGATGATCCGCGAGATGGCCTGGTACGACGCCTACCTGGACAAGGGCCGGGTGGACCGCAGCGCCAACACCACGCCGGGCAACAAGAAGGGCGGCCTCTCCAACATCGTGGAGAAGGCGATGGGCTCGATCGTCAAGTCCGGCAGCGCGCCGATCTCGGGCGTGATCTCGCCGGGCGAGAAGGCGAGGCAGAAGGGCCTGATCTACGCGGCGACGCCGGCCAGCGACTTCATCTGCGGCACGCTGCAGGTGGCCGCGGGCATCAACCTGCATGTGTTCACCACCGGCCGCGGCACGCCTTATGGCCTGGCCGAGGTGCCGGTGATCAAGGTCGCCACGCGCAGCGACCTGGCGCGGCGCTGGCATGACCTGATGGACGTGAACGCGGGACGCATCGCCGACGGTGAAGTCACCATCGAGGAGGTGGGCTGGGAGCTGTTCCGCCTCATGCTCGAAGTCGCCAGCGGCAGGAAGAAGACCTGGGCCGAGCAGTGGAAGCTGCACAACGCGCTGGTGCTGTTCAATCCGGCGCCGGTGACCTGAGGGATGCCCTGAGCCCGGTTCGCCTTTTCATCGACAACAACGGAGACCAAGACTTGAAAACGACTTTCCTGCGCGGCGCGGCTGCGATCTCGGCGCTGGCGGCCCTCTCGCTCGGGCTCGCGGCACCGGCCGCGGCCGAGACGGACTTCCCCAACCGCACGATCGAGCTCGTGGTGCCCTACCAGCCCGGCGGCGGCACCGACGGCCTCGCGCGCACCTTCGCGGACGCGAGCCGCAAGCACATGTCGCAGAGCATGGTCGTCGTGAACCGCGCGGGCGCGGGCGGCGCGATCGGGTGGACCGAGGTCATCAACGCCAAGCCCGACGGCTACAAGCTCGCGGTGCTCACGGTCGAGCTGCTGACCTTGCCGCACCTCGGCCTGGCCAAGTTCAACTACGACGACTTCCAGCCGATCGCGCAGCTCAATGCCGATCCGGCGGCGATCACGGTCAAGGCCGATGCGCCGTGGAACACGATCGAGGAATTCCTCGCGGCCGCGAAGAAGAGTCCCGAAAGCGTGCGCGTCGGCAATTCGGGCAATGGCTCGATCTGGCATCTCGCCGCGGCGGCGCTGGAGGACAAGACCGGCGCCAAGTTCGGCCACATCCCGTTCCAGGGCGCGGCGCCCGCGGTGCTGGCGCTGCTCGGCGGGCACATCGAGGCGGTTGCCGTGAGCCCGGCCGAGGTCTCGACCTACGTGCAGTCCGGCAAGCTCAAGATGCTGATGGTCATGGCAGACCAGCGCGTGAAGGGCTTCGAGAAAGTGCCGACCGCCAAGGAGCGTGGCATCGATGTCTCGATCGGCACCTGGCGCGGGCTCGGCGCGCCGAAGAACACGCCGCCCGAAGTGATGGCCAAGCTGCGCGAGATCACGGCCAAGACCGCCGCCGAGCCCGTGATGCGCGAGGCGATGGACAAGCTGAACCTCGGCTACGCCTACACCGACGGCGCGGCCTTCAAAGAGACGCTGGCCAGGGACAACGCCTACTACAAGGACCTGATCGCCAAGCTCAACATCAAGCCCTGAGGCCCCTGGAGACCCATTCATGCAACGCCGCACCCTCATCCACACCGCGCTCGCCTCCCTGGCCGGCGCCCTGCCCTCATTGCCCGCATTCGCGCAGTCCGCGTGGCCGACCGGCAAGACGATCACCTACATGGTGCCCTTCCCTGCCGGCGGTACCACCGACGTGCTCGCGCGGCTCATCGGACAGAAGCTCGGCTCCGCGCTCGGCACCACCGTGGTGGTGGACGACCGGGGCGGCGCGGGCGGCAGCATCGGCTCGGAGATCGCTTCCCGCGCCGCGCCGGACGGCTTCACCCTGCTGGGCGGCACGATCAGCTCGCACGCGATCAACGTCAGCCTCTATCCGAAGATCGGCTACGACCCGCTGAAGTCCTTCGCACCGGTGACGCTGATCGGCACCAATCCGGTGGTGCTGGTGGTCAACCACGCGAGCCCGTACAAGACGCTGAAGGACGTGCTCCAAGCCGGCAAGGCCAAGCCAGGCGGCCTGTCGTCGGCCTCGGCCGGCACCGGCACCTCGCAGCATCTCGCGCTCGAGCTGCTGGCGTACAAGTCCGGCGTGAAGTTCACGCACATCCCCTACAAGGGCAGCGGCCCGGCGATCCAGGACGTGATCGGCGGGCAGGTGGACATGATGTTCGACACCACCGTCGTCGCGGGCCCGCACATCCAGAGCGGCAAGCTGCGCGCGATCGCGGTGACCTCTGCCAAGCGCCTGCCCTCGATGCCCGACGTGCCCACCGTCGCCGAATCGGGCATTCCGGGCCTCACGAACTTCGAGGTGCTGTCGTGGCAGGCGATCTTCGTGCCCGCGGGCACGCCGGCGCCGGTCATCGACCGGCTCCACAAGGAGATCCGCACGATCCTCGCGGAGCCCGACATGCAGGAGAAACTCAAGAGCTTCGGCATGCAGCCGGCCGACATGACGACCACACAGATCGCGGCCTTCCAGAAGGCCGAGGTCGAGAAGTGGGCGCAGGTCATCAAGGCCGCAAACATCAAGCCGGATTGAGGCGGCACGGGCCGCCCGGTGGACGGCCCGGCCGGTTCCAGGCCGATCGATAGAATCGCCCACCGCCCCAGCCGAGAACGCCCTTGTCCGACCGCCTTGCCGTCCTGCCGCAATACCTGATCCCGAAGCAGGCATTGACCTCGTTTGCGGGATGGGTCGCGGGCAAGGAGCGCGGCGCGCTCACGACCTGGATCATCCGGCGCTTCGTCGCCAAGTACGGCGTCGACATGAGCGAGGCCCTAGCCAGCGACGTCGCGAGCTACCGTAGCTTCAACGAGTTCTTCACGCGCGCTCTCAAGCCCGGCGCACGGCCGATCGCCGATGCCGACCTCGTGGCGCCGGTCGACGGCGCGATCAGCCAGTTCGGCCCGATCGAGGGCGATCAGATCTTCCAGGCCAAGGGACACAGCTACTCGACCACCGCGCTGGTCGGCGGCGACGCGGCGCTCGCCGAGCGTTTCGAGCAGGGCAGCTTCGCGACCCTCTACCTGAGTCCGCGGGACTATCACCGCATCCACATGCCCTGCGACGGCCGCCTGCTGCGCATGACCTACGTGCCGGGCGACCTGTTCTCGGTCAACCCGGTGACGGCGCGCGGCGTGCCCGGCCTCTTCGCGCGCAACGAACGCGTGGTGTGCGTCTTCGAGTCGGCGCGCGGACCGTTCGTGCTGGTGCTCGTGGGCGCGACCATCGTCGGCAGCATGGCGACGGTGTGGCACGGCGTGGTCAACCCGCCGCGCCCGGGCGAGATCCGCGAATGGCGCTACGACGACCAGCAGGTCATGCTGAAAAAGGGCGAGGAAATGGGCCGCTTCCTGCTCGGCTCGACGGTGGTCCTGCTGTTTCCTTCCCCGCCGGTGGCCTTCAATCCGGACTGGGCGCCTGCACGCCCCATCCGCCTCGGCGAAAGCATGGCCAATTACGCAGCAGCTTGAACTCGCGCGCCCACAGCCCGCAGCCTGCCTGCCTTCTCAGCTATTAAAGTTGTAGCAATCGACCTTCTGGGCTATAGTCGCCGCCCGGCTCGTGGGGTCACGAGCCTGTCACAAGAAGAAAGTGGCCGCGCCGGCTGCCGTGTTCCCGAGGAGTCTGATGTCGACGAGTGGCAAGGAAAACGCAGCGATCAGCCAGTTGCTCGCGTTGCTGGAAGCGCGATACGCGCTGCGCGTCCTCTGGGCCTTGCGCGATGGTCATGCCCAGACCTTCCGCCTGCTGCAGGACAGCGTCGGCGGCATCACCCCGAACACGCTCAACACCCGCATCAAGGAGCTGCGTGAAGCCGGCCTCGTCAGCCATGGCCACGAGGGATACAGCCTGACGCTGAGCGGGCAGGACCTGCTCAAGCGGCTCTCGGACCTGCAGGCCTTCGCCGCGAAATGGCAACAGGGCCAGGCCAGGAAAACGCCCGCGCCGGCACCCTAGGACGGGCCGACGGCGCCGCGGCCTGCAGAGCGCCCCCCTGGCCTCGTTAAACTGCGCGGTTTCCTCCCACTTTCCACAGGAGCGCACCATGCCCACCACCCCCTCCGGCCTGCAGTACGAAGACACCACGGTCGGCGACGGCGCCGAAGCCAAGCCTGGCCAGCACGTGCATGTGCACTACACCGGCTGGCTCTACAACGACGGCGTGCAAGGCGCCAAGTTCGACTCCAGCCGCGACCGCAACGACCCCTTCGCCTTCTCGCTCGGCGCCGGCCAGGTCATCAAGGGCTGGGACGAAGGCGTCGCCGGCATGAAGATCGGCGGCAAGCGCACCCTGATCATTCCGCCGTCGCTCGGCTATGGCGCGCGCGGCGCCGGCGGCGTGATTCCGCCGAACGCCACCCTCAAGTTCGACGTCGAGCTGCTCGACGCCCACTGACCGGCTCCGCGGAGCCGATGAAATGCGCCGTTTTCCGGCGCTTTTTTTCTTGAAAACCCGGCGGCAGACCCCAGTTGGCTGCTTGTCGTTCGTTTTTCGTTGATTTCCGGCTTGGTCGCCGGCATTTTGAGCATGTCAGACCCGCAAAACACCCAACCGAATCCCGAGACCCTGCAGAACCAGCCCAGCCCTGAAGAGCTGGAGGCTGCACAGGCCGCCAACGAAGCCGATGCGCTGGCGGCGGCCCAGGCCGAGATCGCGGCATTGCAGGCCAAGAACGCCGAACTGGCCGACCAGTTCCTGCGCGCGCAAGCCGATGTTCAGAACGCCCGCCGCCGCGCCGACGAGGAGGTCAGCAAGGGCCGCAAGTTCGCGATCGAAGGCTTCGCCGAGAGCCTGCTGCCCGTGCTGGACAGCCTCGAAGCCGGCCTCGCGGCGCAGGACGCCTCGGTCGAGCACCTGCGCGAAGGCACCGAAGCCACGCTGCGCCAGCTCAAGAGCGCGCTGGAGCGCAACAAGGTCATCGAGATCGCGCCGCCGGCGGGCAGCAAGTTCGACCCGCACCTGCACCAGGCGATCTCCATGGTCCCGGTTCCCGGGCAGGAACCCAACACCGTCGCCAACGTGCTGCAGAAGGGCTACACGATCGCCGACCGCATCCTGCGCCCGGCCCTCGTCACGGTCAGCAGCCCGAGCTGAAAGCCAACAGGAAACCCACAGGAAAACCCCAGCCGATCCCTTGAATCGCACGGGGTTATCCACAAGTTCACAACAACCTCATTTCAGATCCCCAGGAGCAACAACATGGCCAAAATCATCGGCATCGACCTCGGCACCACGAACTCGTGCGTGGCGATCATGGAAGGCAACACCACGCGCGTGATCGAGAACTCCGAAGGCGCGCGTACGACGCCCTCGATCGTGGCGTACCAGGAAGACGGTGAAGTGCTGGTCGGCGCCTCGGCCAAGCGCCAGGCGGTCACGAACCCCAAGAACACCATCTACGCTGTCAAGCGCCTGATCGGCCGCAAGTTCGAAGAGAAGGAAGTCCAGAAGGACATCGACCTGATGCCCTACAGCATCACCAAGGCCGACAACGGTGACGCCTGGGTCGAAGTGCGCAGCAAGAAGCTCGCGCCGCCGCAGATCAGCGCCGAAATCCTGCGCAAGATGAAGAAGACCGCCGAGGACTATCTCGGCGAGACCGTGAGCGAAGCGGTGATCACCGTGCCGGCCTACTTCAACGACAGCCAGCGCCAGGCCACCAAGGACGCCGGCCGCATCGCGGGCCTGGACGTCAAGCGCATCATCAACGAGCCGACCGCTGCCGCGCTGGCCTTCGGCCTCGACAAGCAGGACAAGGCCGACCGCAAGATCGCGGTGTATGACCTCGGCGGCGGCACCTTCGACATCTCGATCATCGAGATCGCCGACGTGGACGGCGAAAAGCAGTTCGAAGTGCTGTCGACCAACGGCGACACCTTCCTCGGCGGCGAGGACTTCGACCAGCGAGTGATCGACTACATCATTTCCGAGTTCAAGAAGGAACAGGGCGTCGACCTCTCCAAGGACGTGCTCGCGCTGCAGCGCCTGAAGGAAGCGGCCGAGAAGGCCAAGATCGAGCTGTCGAACAGCGCCGCGACCGACATCAACCTGCCCTACATCACGGCCGATGCCTCGGGTCCGAAGCACCTGAACATCAAGCTCACCCGCGCCAAGCTCGAGAGCCTGGTGGACGACCTGATCGAGCGCACCATCGCGCCCTGCCGCACCGCGATCAAGGATGCCGGCGTTTCCGTGTCGGACATCAGCGACGTGATCCTGGTCGGCGGCCAGACCCGCATGCCCAAGGTGCAGGACAAGGTCAAGGAGTTCTTCGGCAAGGACCCGCGCAAGGACGTGAACCCGGACGAAGCCGTGGCCGTCGGCGCCGCCATTCAAGGCCAGGTGCTCTCGGGCGACCGCAAGGACGTGCTGCTCCTGGACGTGACCCCGCTGTCGCTCGGCATCGAGACGATGGGCGGCGTGATGACCAAGATGATCACCAAGAACACCACGATCCCGACGAAATTCGCCCAGACCTTCTCGACCGCCGAAGACAACCAGCCGGCCGTGACCATCAAGGTGTTCCAGGGCGAGCGCGAAGTCGCAGCGGGCAACAAGCTGCTCGGCGAATTCAACCTCGAAGGCATTCCGCCGGCATCGCGCGGCACGCCGCAGATCGAGGTCAGCTTCGACATCGACGCCAACGGCATCCTGCACGTCGGCGCCAAGGACAAGGGCACCGGCAAGGAAAACAAGATCACCATCAAGGCGAACTCGGGCCTGTCGGAAGACGAGATCCAGAAGATGGTGAAGGACGCCGAGCTCAACGCGGCCGAGGACAAGAAGAAGGTCGAGCTCGCCCAGGCGCGCAACCAGGGCGAAGCCATGGTCCACAGCGTGAAGAAGTCGCTGGGCGAACACGGCGCGAGCCTGGATGCCGGCGAAAAGGAAAAGATCGAAGCCGCGATCAAGGCCGTCGAGGACGTGCTCAAGGGCGAGGACAAGTCCGCGATCGAGGAAAAGACCAACGCGCTGATGGCCGCGAGCCAGAAGCTCGGCGAGAAGATGTACGCCGACGCGCAGGCGGCGGCCGGCGCGGCCGGTGCCGCGGCTGGCGCCGGCGCCGAAGCCGCGAGCGCTGCGGCGGACGACAACGTGGTCGACGCCGAAGTGAAGGAAGTCAAGAAGGGCTGATTCGCTCGCCCTGACACGAGGCTGGGTCACCCGAAGGTGATCCAGCCTTTTCCGCTTCCTGACCCCGCCTCCTCTCGACCTGCCTCACCATGGCCACCAAACGCGACTACTACGAAACCCTCGGCGTCCCGAAGAACGCAAGCGACGAGGAAATCAAGAAGGCTTATCGCAAGCTCGCGATGAAGCACCATCCCGACCGCAACCACGGGGACTCCAAGGACGCCGAGGCCAAGTTCAAGGAGGTCAAGGAAGCCTACGAAATGCTGTCGGACGGCCAGAAGCGCGCGGCCTACGACCAGTACGGCCACGCCGGCGTCGACCCGAACATGCGCGGCCCCGGTGCCGAAGGCTTCGGCGGCTTCGCGGAGGCGTTCGGCGACATCTTCGGCGACGTGTTCGGTGCGCGCGGCGGCGGTCGCGGTGGTCGGCAGGTCTACCGCGGCAGCGACCTGAGCTATGCGATGGAGATCACGCTCGAGGAAGCCGCCGAGGGCAAGGACGCCCAGATCCGCATCCCGAACTGGGACGACTGCGCGACCTGCAAGGGCAGCGGCGCCAAGCCGGGCACCAAGCCGATCACCTGCACCACCTGCCACGGCCAGGGCGCGGTCCAGATGCGCCAGGGCTTCTTCAGCGTGCAGCAGACCTGCCCGACCTGCCATGGTTCGGGCAAGATCATTCCGGAGCCGTGCACCACCTGCCACGGCCAGGGCAAGATCAAGAACAACAAGACGCTGGAAGTGAAGATCCCGGCCGGCATCGACGACGGCATGCGCATCCGCAGCAGCGGCAACGGCGAGCCCGGCACCAACGGGGGCCCGCCCGGCGATCTCTATATAGAGATCCGCCTCAAGAAGCATGAGATCTTCGAGCGCGACGGCGACGACCTGCACTGCGTGGTGCCGGTCAGCATCACGATCGCGGCGCTCGGCGGCGAGATCAGCGTGCCGACGCTCAAGGGACCGGCGGCGATCGACATTCCTGACGGCACGCAGAGCGGCAAGCAGTTCCGCCTGCGCGGCAAGGGCATCAAGGGCGTACGGTCGAGCTATCCCGGCGACCTGTACTGCCACGTGCGCGTGGAAACCCCGGTCAAGCTCACCGAGCACCAGCGCAAGCTGCTGAAGGAACTCGACGAGTCGCTCAAGAAGGGCGGCGACAAGCACAGCCCGACCGACAAGGGCTGGTTCGACAAGGCGAAGGAGTTCTTCAGCTGAGCTCGAAGCCGCCCTGCGCTCGCAGGCTGCGCGAGGTCGGCCCGGCCAGGAGCGCCACGAAGCGCTGGGCCAGCGCCGGATTGCGCGCCGTCGCGCTCACTGCGGCCGTGTAGACCGTCGCGAGTTCGAAAGCCTCCGGCAGGGGCCCGGCCAGCGCGACGCCGGGCGTGTACCTGATTTCGGTGATCTGGGTGCAGCCGATCGCGCCGCGGCGCGATTCCGCCGCCAGTTCGCGCATGGCGGTGGCGCCGTTCGGAAAGGTGCGAAGCCGCGCCGCGACGTTGCTGGCGATGCCCAGCTTCGCCAGCACCGACGCGAAATGGATGCCGGCCGTGGAGCGCTGCGCATCGGGAAAATAGATCGCGCTCGCGGCCAGCAGGCTCGCCCTCAGCGCCTCGGGCGTCGAGATCGCGGGCACCGGATCGCCCGTGCGGACCGCGATGCCGGTGCGCACACGGCCGAGCGCTGCTTCCGAATCGACGATCAGCCGTCTTTCGTTCTGGAGTTCGGCCACCATCGGCGCAGTGACGATCATCACGTCGCACGGCTCGCCGGCCAGCAGGGCCTCCTTCATCGCGCCCACCGCGCCGAAGCGCCCTTCGACCTTGGCGCCGGTCAGCTCCAGGAAAACGCCCTGCAAGGCCTTGACCAGGCCCTGGGCAGCGCCCGCACAAAGAATATTCATTGGTCAGCCTTCGCGCCGGAGATCTTGACGATGCGCGCCCACTTGGCGATGTCGTCGTTCATGTAACGGGTGAAATCGGCAACATTCATCGTCATCGGCGTCGCGCCCTGCGCCTTCCAGGCGCGGACCACGTCCGGGTTCGATGCGATCCCGACCACTTCCGCGTTGAGGCGCTCGACGATCGCGGGCGGCGTGCCCTTCGGCGCCATCAGGCCCAGCCAGATCGTGGCTTCGTACCCGGACACACCGGCCTCGTCGACCGTCGGCACGTCCGGCATCACGGCCGAGCGCGCGAGGCCGGTGGTCGCCATGGCCTTCACCCTGCCGGCGCGGACGTGCTCGGCCATGGTCGGCACCGCGTCGAACATCATGTCGACCTGGCCGCCGAGCACGTCGGTGCGCGCGCCGGCGCTGCCGCGGTACGGGATGTGCAGGATCGACACGCCCGCCATCGCCTTGAAGAGCTCGCCGGCCATGTGGTAGGGCGTTCCGGGGCCGGACGAGGCGTAGGTCAGCGCCCCGGGGCGGGACTTCGCCATCGCGATCAGCTGCCCCAGGTTGTCCACCGGCAGGCCGCTGCGCGTCACGAGCACCAGATCGGAATAGTTGATCGCCGCGACCGGCGTGAGGTCGCGCATGAGCTGATACGGCTTGTTCGGGATCAGCGACTCGTTGACTGTCTGCGCGTTGGACATCAGGAGCAGCGTGTAGCCGTCCGGCGGGCTCTTGGCGGCGGCATCGGTGCCGATCACCGAGCCGGCGCCGGGGCGGTTGTCCACCACGAAACCCTGGCCCAGCGCTTCCTGCAGCCGGTTGGCGACGACACGCGCATACACGTCCGCCGGGCCGCCTGCGGCAAACGGCACGATGACCCGCACCGGACGGGTCGGATAGTCCTGCGCCACGGCCCATGGGGCGGCCGCCGCCAGTGCCGCGGCGATCCAGGCGCGAAGCGCCGGCCGCGCACGCTGAACCCAATGCGTCATTCCTTTTGTCTCCGGATCTGGGGTGGGTGGTCCCGCCCCTATTGGTATCGATTGGTATGTAAAACTTCCAATTGCGTACCAATATAGCGAGCCCCCGCACGGGGGTCAATGCGGGGCCGGGTTAGTCCGCAAGAGGATGTGGCGCGGGCGCCAATTCAGTAGCCCAGCAGGTTGCGCCGCACATGCACCAGGTGCCCGAGGCAGAGCTCGGCGGCGCGGGCGCTGTCGCGGTCCTTCAGCGCCGCCACCAGTTCGCGATGCTCGCGCTGGTATTCGAGCCGGCGCTCCGGCGTGGCGCTGCGGCGCTTGAGCATGCCCCACTCGCTTTGCGCCCGGACCTCGTTCATGCGCTGGAACACGGTGGAGATGAAGCTGTTGTGCGCGGCATCGGCGATCGCCTCGTGCAGCCTGCCGTCCCACAGCTCGAATTCCTCGAGGGTCGCGGCCGCCTCGCTCTTGTCGCAGCACTGATCCATCCTGTCGAAATCCGCCGCCGTCGCATTGCCGATCACCATGGCGATGATCGCTGGCTCCAGCACCAGGCGCGCGCTCATGAGTTCCGCCGGACTGGTCGCGAGCGGCGATGTGCCGCTCGCGATGTCCGCCAGCGCGCGCCCGACGTCGTGGCTGACGTAGGTGCCGCTGCCGACGGTCTGCGTGATCAGCCCTCGGGTCTTCAGGTCACCGAGCACCCGCCGCACGGTCGAGCGGCTGAGCCCGAACTGCCCACAGAGCTCGCGCTCGGTGGGCAACCGGTGTCCGGCACGCCAGGCGCGCGACTTCAGGTTCTCGAGGATCGCTTCCCGCAGGGTCAAGGCACTGTGCACGTTGGGCGCAAGAGGATGAGTTGGTGGGCGCACCGATCGTATCAATGTCAGTGCAGGGCCTGGCTCTATTGTGCACTTGGTATCCGATTGGTAGCATTTGGTCGGTCAACAGGAGATCATTTTGCGCATTGCCACCTATCAGCACCAAGGCCGCCGCCAGGTCGGCCTCGTCTCGGCCGACGGCCAGACGGTGTCGCCGTTCCAGATCGAAGCATCGCGCACCCGCCGTGGTGCGCTCTCACTCATCGAGGCGCAGGCCGCCGGCGAATCGCTGCCCGCCACCGGCCAGCCCGTGCCGCTGGGCGCCGTCCGGCTCGAAGCGCCACTGCCCATGCAGCGCCGCAACATCTTCTGCGTGGGACGCAACTACCACGCGCACGCCAAGGAGCTGTCGGGTTCGGTCTTCAGGAACAGCGCCGCCAAGGTCGATTCATGGCCGATCGTCTTCACGAAGGTGCCCGAATGCGTGATCGGCCCGAACGACGAGGTGCGCCTGCCCGGCGAGGCGATCTCGGCGCAGATCGACTACGAGGCCGAACTCGCCGTTGTGATCGGCAAGCCGGGCCGCAACATCACGCGCGAAGACGCCATGTCGCACGTGTTCGGCTACACCATCGTCAACGACGTGACCGCGCGCGATGTGCAGATGCGGCACCAGCAGTGGGATCTGGGCAAGTCCTTCGACACCTTCTGCCCGATGGGTCCGTGGGTCGTCACCGCCGACGAACTCGACGGCACCCGAACCCGGGTGCGCTGCTGGGTCAATGGCGAACCGCGCCAGGACGGCCGGACCACCGACCTGATCTTCGACATCCCGACGCTGATCGAAACCTGCTCGCGCGGCATCACGCTGAACGCCGGCGACGTGATCGCGACCGGCACGCCGGCCGGCGTCGGCATGGGCCTCACGCCGCCCCAGTACCTCAAGTCGGGCGACGTGGTCCGCATCGAGATCGACGGCCTGGGCGTGCTGGAAAACCGGTTCGTCTGAAGCTCGCCCCCGAACACGACAAGACGGAGACAACATCCATGAACGCATCACGACGCACGCTGCTGCAGGCCGCGCTGCTCGCGGCCGCCGGCTGCGCCGCGGCGCCCGGCGCGCTGGCCCAGAACAACTGGCCCGAAAGGCCGATCACGATGGTCGTGCCCTTCCCCCCCGGCGGCGTCGCCGACACGGTGGCCCGGCCGGTGGCCGAGGCCCTGTCGCGCGAACTCAGGCAGCCGGTGGTCGTCGACAACAAGGCGGGTGCCGGCGGCGCCGTCGGGATCGGCTTCGTCGCCCGGGCGCCCGCGGACGGTTACACGGTGCTGCTGAGCCTGTCGTCGATTTCGATCCTCCCCGAAGCCGACGCCATCCTGGCCCGCAAGCCCGCCTACCAGATGAACCAGTTCAAGCCGATCGCGCGTTTCACCGCCGACCCGACCGTG
Organism: Variovorax sp. HW608; assembly: GCF_900090195.1. NCBI lineage: Bacteria > Pseudomonadati > Pseudomonadota > Betaproteobacteria > Burkholderiales > Comamonadaceae > Variovorax > Variovorax sp. HW608. Next base: position 4,888,736 of record NZ_LT607803.1, on the reverse strand, counting down.
CTGGTGGTGCGCGCCGACGCACCGTGGAAGACGCTGGCCGAGTTCATCGCCGACGCGCGCACCAAACCGGGCACCTACAACTACGGCAGTTCCGGCAACTACGGAACCATGCACGTGCCGATGGAGATGCTGAAGAACGCCGCCGGCTTCCGCATGACCCACATTCCGTACACCGGCGCCGGGCCGGCGGTGATGGCGCTGCTCGCCGGCCAGGTGGATGCGGTGGCCGGCGGACCGGCCACCGTGGTGCAGCAGATCCAGGCCGGCAAGCTGCGGGCGCTCGCGCACTGGGGCGATCAGCCGCTCGCCGCACTGCCCAGCCTGCAGCAGGCCGGCTTCGACGTGAAGTTCGCGCAGTGGTCGGGGCTCTTCGTTCCGGCCGGGACGCCGGACGAGGTGATTCGCAAGCTCCGGGCCGCCTCCGCCAGGGTCGCGGCGGACCCGGCCGTGGCGCAGGTGATCGAAAAGGCCGGCAGTCCGCTCGCCTACCTCGATGCGCCCGCGTTCCAGGCCTACTGGAACGCGGATGCGGCCACCATGACGGAAGCGGTCCGGAAGATCGGCAAGGTCGAGTGAGCGCGATGCAGGGCCGCGGCTCGGACCGGAAAGAAAAAAGCGGCCCATCGGCCGCTTTTTTGTGTCGCGCCGCCGCATAAGAATATGCAGAGTCATTGTCGCGCAATTCGCGCTTATTCGTATGCCGCACGGACGCGTCGCGCGTTTCGATTGGAATAGAGCCTCAGGGAATATGGAAAGAACCGACAGGTGCAGACGACGAATCCCGACACGTGCAGGCCCCCTGTGCGCACGACGATGGCGGCAGCAAGCCCATCGTGCATGTCAGGGTTACCGAACGAGTTCACGATGCCCCCAACTTTTGCGCTGAACTTTCAATCTTCGTGTGGTTCTTATCCCAAAAGCAATTTGCTCGACGCCCTGTTTGTTCTATGCTGAGAGCCAAGTACCTGCTTGAGGAGTGAATCCGAAGCGTGCACACATCACCTGGCACCATTCCTGCGAACGATGCAACGTGTGCAGCACGGAGACTCCGGGCAGCGCCCCGCTGACTCGATGGAGGTGTCTATGGATGTCATCAGTAACTTCGCGGCTCGTTACGAACGTACGCGCGAAGAGGTCCTGTCCTTGCAGGAGTACCTGGAAATCTGCAAGCGGGAGCCATTGGCGTACGCGACCGCGGCCGAGCGCATGCTCAAGGCCATCGGTGAGCCGGAGCTGGTGGATACGCGCAACCACCCCCGTCTGTCGCGGATCTTCGCCAACAAGGTCATCAAGATCTATCCGGCGTTCCGCGAGTTCTACGGCATGGAAGATGCCATCGAGCAGGTGGTTTCGTACTTCCGCCACGGCGCGCAGGGCCTCGAGGAAAAGAAACAGATCCTCTATCTGCTCGGACCGGTGGGCGGCGGCAAGAGCTCGATCGCCGAGCGCCTCAAGCAGCTCATGGAGCACGTGCCGTTCTATTCGATCAAGGGCTCGCCGGTGAACGAATCGCCGCTCGGTCTCTTCGACGAGGCCGAAGACGGCGAGATCCTCGAAAAGGAGTACGGGATCCCGCGCCGCTACCTGCAGCGCATCCTCTCGCCCTGGGCCGTGAAGCGGCTCGAGGAGTACGGCGGCGACATCCGCCAGTTCCAGGTCGTCAAGCGCTACCCCTCGGTGCTGCGGCAGATCGCGGTCGCCAAGACCGAGCCCGGCGACGAGAACAACCAGGACATCTCCTCGCTGGTCGGCAAGATCGACATCCGCAAGCTCGAGGACTATGCGCAGGACGACCCGGACGCCTACGCCTACTCCGGCGGCCTGTGCCTGGCGAACCAGGGCCTGCTCGAGTTCGTCGAAATGTTCAAGGCGCCGATCAAGGTGCTGCACCCGCTGCTCACGGCCACCCAGGAAGGCAACTTCAAGGGCACCGAGGGCTTCGGCGCGATTCCGTTCGACGGCATCGTCCTCGCGCACAGCAACGAGAGCGAGTGGAAGACCTTCCGCAACAACAAGAACAACGAGGCCTTCCTCGACCGGATCTACATCGTCAAGGTGCCCTACTGCCTGCGCGTCTCGGAAGAGATCAAGATCTACGAGAAGCTGGTGCGCAACTCCTCGCTGTCGCACGCCCCCTGCGCGCCCGGCACGCTGCGCATGATGGCGCAGTTCTCGGTGCTCACGCGCCTGAAGGAGCCCGAGAACTCCAGCATCTTCAGCAAGATGCAGGTCTACGACGGCGACAACCTCAAGGACACCGACCCCAAGGCGAAGTCCATCCAGGAGTACCGCGACTACGCGGGTGTCGACGAGGGCATGAGCGGCGTCTCCACGCGCTTCGCGTTCAAGATCATCTCGAAGGTCTTCAACTTCGACAGCAGCGAGATCGCGGCCAATCCGGTGCACCTGATGTACGTGCTCGAGCAGCAGATCGAACGCGAGCAGTTCGCGCCCGAATCCGAGCAGAAGTACCTGTCCTATATCAAGGAGCTGATCGCCCCGCGCTACGCCGAGTTCATCGGCAAGGAGATCCAGACGGCGTACCTCGAGAGCTACTCGGAGTACGGCCAGAACATCTTCGACCGCTACGTCACCTACGCCGACTACTGGATCCAGGACCAGGAATACCGCGACCAGGACACCGGCGAGGTGTTCGACCGCAGCTCGCTCAACGCCGAGCTCGAAAAGATCGAGAAGCCCGCGGGCATCAGCAATCCCAAGGACTTCCGCAACGAAATCGTCAATTTCGTGCTGCGCGCTCGCGCCGGCAACGCAGGCAAGAACCCGCTGTGGACGAGCTATGAGAAGCTGCGCACGGTGATCGAGAAGAAGATGTTCTCGAACACCGAGGAGCTGCTGCCCGTCATCAGCTTCAACGCCAAGAGCAGCGCCGACGAGCTCAAGAAGCACGAGGATTTCGTCAATCGCATGGTGCAGAAGGGCTACACCGCCAAACAGGTGCGGCTGCTGTGCGAGTGGTATCTACGCGTACGCAAGAGCTCATGATGAGCGAGTGAAGGAGGTCCGGCCGTGGCCATGCTGCAGCAGATCATCGACCGCCGGTTGTCAGGAAAGAACAAGTCCATCGGCAACCGCGAGCGTTTCCTGCGGCGCTATCGCGAGCAGATCGGGGAGGCCGTTCGCCGCGCGGTCAGTGGCCGGGGCATCCGCGATCTCGAGCAGGGCGAGGACATCACGCTGCCCAAGCGCGATGTCTCCGAACCGGTCTTCGGCCACGGGCAGGGCGGAGACCGCGAATACGTTCACCCGGGCAATCGCGAGTACGTCAAGGGCGACCGCATCGAAAGGCCGCAGGGCGGCGGCGCCGGCTCCGGCAGCGGCTCTCAGGCCGGCGACGGCGAAGGCGGCGAGGACGACTTCGTCTTCCGCCTGACCAAGGAAGAGTTCATGCGGGTCTTCTTCGAGGACCTCGCCCTGCCCCACCTGATCCGCACGCAACTGGCGGAAGTCCCCGAGTGGAAGAGCCACCGCGCCGGCTTCACCAGCGACGGCACGCCGGCGAACCTGCATGTGGTGCGTTCGATGCGCGGTGCACTGGCGCGGCGCATCGCATTGGGCGGCGATTCGCGCAAGGAGATCCGCGAACTCGAGGCGCACCTGCTGCGCCTGCAGCGCAGCCCGCGCGCGACCGACGCACTGGTGCAGCGCGAGATTCGCGAGACGGAAGCCAAGCTCGAAGAGTTGCGCGCCAAGGCGCGCCGCATCCCCTACCTCGACCCGATCGACCTGCGCTACCGCAATCGCGTGAAGGTGCCGGTGCCTTCGGCCAAGGCGGTGATGTTCTGCCTGATGGACGTCTCGGGCTCCATGGACGAGGCGCGCAAGGACATGTCCAAGCGCTTCTTCATGCTGCTTTATCTCTTCCTGACGAAGCACTACGAGAAGATCGACCTCGTCTTCATCCGCCACCATACGCAGGCCGCCGAAGTGACGGAGGAAGAGTTCTTCCACGCCACCGAGACCGGCGGCACCGTGGTGTCGAGTGCGCTCACGCTGATGCTCGACATCATCCGCGCCCGCTACCCGAGCACCGACTGGAACATCTACGGTGCGCAGGCCAGCGACGGCGACAACTGGCACCAGGACAGCGGCCGCTGCCGCGAGCTTCTGGCCGACCACCTGCTGCCGCTGGTGCGCTACTACGCCTACGTGCAGGTGGCCGAGGCCGAGCAGAACATGTGGGAGGAATACACCCAGCTGCTCGATTCGCACAAGAACTTCGCGATGCGCAAGGTGTCGGACGCGCAGGAGATCTACCCGGTGTTCCGCGAGCTGTTCAAGAAAGAGAGAGGAACGGTGTGAACGACAAGACCCGGACGCCCCTTCCCAGCCCGTCCGACTGGACTTTCGAACTCATCGAGCAATACCACGGCGAGATCGCCCGCGTGGCGAAGGGCTACAAGCTGGACACCTACGCCAACCAGCTCGAGATCATCACGGCCGAGCAGATGATGGACGCCTACGCCTCGGTGGGCATGCCGGTGATCTACCGCCACTGGTCGTACGGCAAGCAGTTCATCCAGACCGAGAAGAACTACCGCCGCGGCCACATGGGGCTGGCCTACGAGATCGTCATCAATTCGGACCCCTGCATCGCCTACCTCATGGAAGAGAACACCATGGCGATGCAGGCGCTGGTGATCGCGCACGCCGCCTACGGCCACAACAGCTTCTTCAAGGGCAACTACCTCTTCAAGATGTGGACGGACGCGTCGTCCATCATCGACTACCTCGTCTACGCGCGGAACTACATCAGCGAATGCGAGGAGCGCCACGGCGTTTCGGCGGTCGAGGACCTGCTCGACTCCTGCCACGCGCTCATGAACCACGGCGTCGACCGCTACCGCCGGCCGCAGAAGCTGTCGCTCAGCCAGGAGCAGGCGCGCCGCGAGGAGCGCGAGCACCACCTGCAGCAGCAGGTCAACGACCTCTGGCGCACGCTGCCCAAACGCACCCGCAGCGCCGAGGAAGAGGAAGCCGCCAAGCGCTTCCCGCCGGAGCCGCAGGAGAACCTGCTCTACTTCATCGAGAAAAATGCACCATTGTTGGAGCTGTGGCAACGCGAAGTGGTGCGTATCGTGCGCAAAATCGGGCAGTACTTCTATCCGCAGCGGCAGACGCAGGTGATGAACGAGGGCTGGGCCACCTTCTGGCACTACACGCTGCTCAACACGCTGTACGACGAAGGCCTGCTGGCCGACGGCTTCATGATGGAGTGGCTGCAATCGCACACCAACGTCGTCTTCCAGCCGCCGATCGGGCACCGCGCCTACAGCGGCATCAATCCCTATGCGCTGGGATTTGCGATGTACACCGACCTGCGCCGCATCTGCGAAAAGCCGACCGAAGAAGACAAGCGCTGGTTCCCCGATCTCGCGGGTTCCGACTGGCTGACGACGCTCGACTACGCAATGCGCAATTTCAAGGACGAGAGTTTCATCGGCCAATTCCTGTCGCCGAAGCTGATGCGCGATTTCCGCTTTTTCGCGATCAGCGACAAGGAAAGCGAATCCGAACTCGAAGTCTCCGCCATCCACGACGACAGCGGCTACAGGCAATTGCGCGAGGCGCTGTCGCGGCAATACGACCTCAACCACCGCGAGCCCAACATCCAGGTGTGGAGCGTCAACCTGCGCGGCGACCGCGCGCTCACCCTGCGGCACACGCAGCACAACAACCGGCCGCTGCACGACGATTCGCAGGAAGTGCTCAAGCACGTGGCCCGGCTGTGGGGTTTCGACGTGCACCTCGAAAGCGTCGACAGCCAAGGGCGCATCAGCCACCGCAAGGTGTCCGGCCCGCAGACGACGTAGCGCAGCAGGGGCGGCTCAGCGCGGCAGCTCGAGCTTCGCGCGGGCGGCGAGCGCCATCTCGCGCGCATGGCAGCCCTCGATGTGGTCGTTGACCAGCCCCATGGCCTGCATGAAGGCATAGACGGTGGTCGGGCCGACGAAGCTCCAGCCCCGCCTCTTCAGGTCCTTGGACATCGCCACCGATTCGGGCGAGGTGGCCATGGCCCGCAATGCCTCGTGCGTGATCCGCCCGGGCCGCGTTGCCGGGTCCGGCTCGTAGCGCCACGCATAGGCGGCGAGCGATGCGAACTCGTCACGGAGTTCGAGCAGGCGCTTCGCATTGTTGACGGCCGATTCGATCTTGCCCCGGTGCCGCACGATGCCGGCATCGGCCAGAAGCCGCTCGATGTCCTTGGCGCCGAAGCGCGCCACCTTCTCGGCGTCGAACTGCGCAAAGCCCCTTCGGAAGGCCTCGCGCTTGTTCAGGATGGTGAGCCAGCTCAGCCCGGCCTGGAAGCCTTCGAGGCACAGCTTCTCGAAAAGCCGGCGCTCGTCCGTGACCGGGAAGCCCCATTCGCTGTCGTGATAGGCCTGGTAGGCCGGCGTCGACTCGCACCAGCGGCATCGCAAGGTGCCGTCGGCAGCCTCGAAAAGCCCGGCTTGCGCGCCCATCAGCAGTCGTCGCTCACGCGGACCAGCGCCTCGATCGCGAGCGCATAGCCCTTCACCCCGAAGCCGACGATGATCCCGCGCGCCGCGGGCGAAATGTAGGAGTGATGCCGGAATTCCTCACGCGCATGCACGTTGGAGATGTGCAACTCGACCAGAGGAACGCTGGCCCCCTTGATCGCGTCGTGCAGCGCGATCGAGGTGTGGGTGTAGGCGCCCGGATTCATCACGACGCCGAGCATGCGGCCGGCGGCGACCTCGCGGCCCGCCTCGTGGATCCAGTCGATCAGCATGCCTTCGTGGTTGGACTGGCGGCATTCGATCTCGACGCCGAGCTTCGCGCCGGCTTCCGCGCACATGCGCTCGACGTCGGCAAGGGTCTCATAGCCGTACTGCGCGGGCTCGCGCGTGCCGAGAAGGTTGAGATTGGGGCCGTTGAGAACGAGGATCTTTTTCATGGCCACTTTGTATCAGGTGTCGCCCAATGCCACCACCGGGAGCGCCGATCCGGAGTAAAACAACGCATGCCACCGAAGAATTCCGTTCTCGACCGCCTTCAGGGACCGCTGCGCCTCGGCTTGGGCGGCGCACCGCTGGGCAACCTGTACGCCCCGCTCAGCGACGACGCGGCGCTGCAGACGATCGAAGAGGCCTGGCGGCTCGGCGTGCGCTATTTCGACACCGCGCCGCTCTACGGTCATGGGCAGAGCGAGGTGCGGCTCGGCCGCTTCCTGCAGGTCCAGCCGCGCGACAGCTTCGTGCTCTCGACCAAGGTCGGCCGGCTGCTGAGCCCCGACCCCGATCCGCCCGCCGAACGCGACGGCTACGTGCAGGGCCTGCCCTTCGCGCCACGCTTCGACTACAGCTTCGACGGCGCGCTGCGCTCGATCGACGAAAGCCTGCAGAGGCTGGGGATCGACCGCATCGACATCGCCTTCATCCACGACATCGACCGGCACACGCACGGCGACGCGCAGCCGGCGCGGTTCCGCGAAGCCATGGACGGTGCCTACCGTGCGCTGCACCGGCTGCGGGGCGAAGGCGTGCTCGGCGCGATCGGCATCGGCGTCAATGAATGGCAGGCCTGCTGCGACGCCCTGCGCGAAGGCGACTTCGACTGCCTGATGCTGGCCGGCCGCTATACGCTGCTCGACACCTCCGCCGCGGCCGAACTGGTGCCGATGTGCAGCGCCAAGGGCGCGCGGCTCGTCCTCGCGGGCGTCTTCAATTCGGGCATCCTCGCGAGCGCCAACGGCGTTGCGGCCGACGCGCGCTTCGACTACCGGCCAGCGGATCGGCAGGTGCGCGACAAGGCCGCGCACATCGCGCGCATCTGCAACGAGTTCGGCGTGGCGCTCCCGGCCGCCGCCCTGCAGTTCGCGCTGGCCTGCCGCTCGGCCGCGGCGGTGGTGGTCGGCGCCCGCAGCGCCGCCGAGATCGCGCAGAACGTCGCGCATCGCGATGCGCCGATCCCCGCCGCGTTGTGGGAAGCGCTCGTCGTCGAAGGCCTGCTGCCCGCCGGCCTGCCACCAGGGAGTTGGCCATGAGCGTTGTCCGAGTCGATGCCCATCAGCACTACTGGTCACTGGCGCACCGCGACTATGGCTGGCTGCGCGACACGCCCGAGTTGCACGCCATCCATCGCGACTTTGCACCGGAAGATCTGGCGCCGCTGCTGGACGACAGCGGCATCGACGCCACCGTGCTGGTCCAGGCCGCGCCGTCCGAGGCCGAAACCGCGCGCCTGCTCGCCATCGCGGCCGATCCGGCAAGCCGCGTCCGCGCGGTGGTCGGCTGGACCGACCTCGCCGCCGACGACGCGCCGCGACGCATCAGCCGCCTCGCGCAGGAACCGTTGCTCAAGGGCCTGCGGCCCATGCTGCAGGACCTGCCGGACCCGGAGTGGATCCTCGACACGCGCCTCGAACCCGCCATCCGGACCATGACCGAGCTGGGCCTTTGCCTGGATCTGCTGATCAGGCCACACCAGATCGACGCCGCGACGAAGTTCGCCTTGCGCCACCCGCTGCTGCCGATGGTGATCGACCACGCGGCCAAGCCCGATATCGCGAACGGGCGGTTCGAGCCGTGGGCGAGCCAGATCGCGGCCTTCGCGCAGTCCACCCGCGTGAGCTGCAAGCTCTCGGGGCTCGCGACCGAGGCCGGCGCCGACTGGGATGCGGCCGCGCTGCGACCTTACGTCGATCACCTCATCAGCCACTTCGGTCCCTCGCGCCTCCTGTGGGGCAGCGACTGGCCGGTGCTCAACCTCGCGGGCAGCTATGGGCAATGGCATGCGGCATCGCTCGAACTGCTGGCCGGGCTTTCTTCTCTCGAGCTGGAGCAGATTCTGGGCACGAACGCGTCAACCTTCTATGGCATAAAGTGAGGCCCGGGCGCCGTCCGCCCCGCATCCAATACCTCGCTCCACCCATGAAAACCAAAGCCGCCGTCGCCTGGAAATCCGCTTCGCCCCTCGCCATCGAAACCGTCGATCTCGAAGGTCCGCGTTTCGGCGAGGTGCTGGTCGAGATCAAGGCCACCGGCATCTGCCATACCGACTACTACACGCTCTCTGGCGCCGACCCGGAAGGCATCTTCCCCGCCATCCTCGGCCATGAAGGCGCCGGCATCGTGGTCGACGTCGGCCCGGGCGTGACCACGCTCAAGAAGGGCGACCACGTCATCCCGCTGTACACGCCCGAGTGCCGGCAGTGCAAGTTCTGCCTCTCGCGCAAGACCAACCTCTGCCAGCTCATCCGCGGCACCCAGGGCAAGGGCCTGATGCCCGACGGCACCAGTCGCTTCAGCATCGACGGCAAGCCCATCTTCCACTACATGGGCACGAGCACCTTCAGCAACTACACGGTGGCGCCCGAGATCTCGCTCGCCAAGATCCGCGAGGACGCGCCCTTCGACAAGGTCTGCTACATCGGCTGCGGCGTGACCACCGGCATCGGCGCCGTGATCTTCACGGCCAAGGTGGAAGCCGGCGCCAACGTGGTCGTGTTCGGCCTCGGCGGCATCGGGCTCAACGTGATCCAGGGCGCGAAGATGGTCGGCGCCGACAAGATCATCGGCGTCGACATCAACCCGGCGCGCGAAGCGATGGCCCGCAAGTTCGGCATGACGCACTTCCTGAACCCGAGGGAGCACGCGAACATCGTCGACTCGATCGTGCAGCTCACCGACGGCGGCGCGGACTACAGCTTCGAGTGCATCGGCAACACGCAGGTGATGCGCCAGGCGCTCGAATGCACGCACAAGGGCTGGGGCCGCAGCATCATCATCGGCGTGGCCGAAGCCGGCGCGGAGATCAGCACCCGCCCGTTCCAGCTCGTGACCGGCCGCAAGTGGGAAGGCTCGGCCTTCGGCGGCGCGCGCGGGCGCACCGACGTGCCGAAGATCGTCGACTGGTACATGGAAAACAAGATCAACATCGACGACCTGATCACGCACACCATGCCGCTGGAAAAGATCAACGAAGGCTTCGACCTCATGAAGCGCGGCGAGTCGATCCGCGGCGTCGTCATCTACTGAGCACCGCCGTGACGCGCATGGGCCCGCTCCGCACGATCCGAGCCGGCGTGCTCGAGGTGTCATATGTCGAGGCGGGACCGGCGGAAGGCCCGCCAGTGCTGCTGATGCACGGCTTTCCTTACGACATCCACAGCTACGTCGACGTCGCGCCGATGCTGGCGGCCGCGGGTTGCCGGGTGATCGTTCCGTACCTGCGCGGCTACGGCGGCACGCGCTTTTTGAGCGACGCGACGCCGCGTTCGGGCGAGCAGGCGGCGCTGGGCGCGGATCTGCTCGCGTTGCTCGATACGCTCGCGATCCCGAGCGCGGTGCTCGCCGGCTACGACTGGGGCGGCCGCGCCGCCTGCGTGGTGGCGGCGCTGTGGCCTGGGCGTTGCGCGGGGCTGGTCTCCTACAACAGCTACAACATCCAGGACATCGCGAAGGCGATGCAGCCGGACAGCGCCGAGAACGAGCACCGGCTCTGGTACCAGTACTACTTCCACAGCGAGCGCGGCCGTGCCGGGCTGGCGGCCGACCGGCGCGGCATCACCCGGCTCCTGTGGCGGCTCTGGTCGCCGACCTGGCGCTTCGACGACGCGACCTTCGAGCAGAGCGCGAAGGCCTTCGACCACCCCGACTTCGTCGACGTCGTGATCCACTCGTACCGCCACCGCTTCGGTCTGGTGCCGGGCGATCCGGCCTATGCGTCGATCGAAGCGAAGCTGGCGGCCCAGCCGGCCATCACGGTTCCGGCGATCACTTTCGACGGCGCCGACGACGGCGTCCGCTCGCCGGCCGATGCGTCGACGCATGCGCAGCGCTTTGCCGGACCGCGCTCGCACCGCGTGCTACCCGGCGTCGGCCACAACATGCCCCAGGAAGTCCCGCGCGTGTTCGCCGATGCCGTGCTCGAACTCATCCCTCGACCGAAAACATGACAGACAGCCTGAAGACGCTCTCCGAACACCGCTGCTTTGGCGGCACTCAACGCTTCCACGAGCACGACTCGCGCGAGATCGGGCTGCCGATGCGCTTTTCGGTGTTCCTGCCGCCACAGGCCGAACGCGGCCCGGTGCCCGCGGTGGTGTACCTCGCAGGCCTGACCTGCAACGAAGAGACCTTCATGATCAAGGCCGGCGCGCAGCGCGTTGCCGCCGAACTGGGCCTCGCGCTCATCGCGCCCGACACCAGCCCGCGCGGCCCCGAAGCCGAAGGCATCGAGGGCGCCACGGCGAGCTGGGATTTCGGCATCGGCGCCGGTTTCTACCTCGACGCCAGCGCCGAGCCGTGGGCAGACCACTGGCGCATGGAAAGCTGGATCGTCAACGAACTGCTGCCGCTGATCGCGCGCAGCATGCCGATCGACGGCAAGCGCATCGGCATCTTCGGCCATTCGATGGGCGGGCACGGCGCGCTGACCTTGGCGCTTCGGCATCCCGGCCGGTTCCGCTCGCTGTCGGCGCTGGCGCCGATCTGCGCGCCTTCGCAATGCCCATGGGGCCAGAAGGCGTTCGCCGGCTACCTGGGCCGCGACGACGAGACCTGGCTCGCGCACGACGCTTGCGCGCTGATGCAGTCGCAGACCGCGCCGCCCTATCCCGCGGGCATCCTCGTCGACCAGGGGCTGGCCGACAAATTCCTCGCCGAGCAATTGCGCCCGAAGCTGCTCGAAGCCGCCTGCCGCGCCGCGGGTCAGCCGCTCACGCTGCGGCGGCACGAGGGCTACGACCACGGCTATTACTTCATCCAGAGCTTCATCGCGGACCACCTCGCGCATCACGCGAGGACATTGCTCGGCGCGAAATGAGTGCGTCCGCGACCTGAGCCGGCCGGCTCAGATCCACGCCCGGACCTGCGCGACGAGCTGCGGGATCGGTGCGGTCGCGTCCACCGCCAGCACGCCCGGCTCGCCGACCGGCGACTCCAGCGTCGCGAACTGGTTGGCGACGAGGCTGGCCGGAAACATGTGCACCGCGGCGCGCTCGGCGACGCGCCGCTCGGCCTCCTGGCGTGACAGCGCCATGAAGACGAAGCGCAGCCCGGGCCGCGCGGCACGCAGGCGCTCGCGGTAGTCGCGCTTGAGCGCCGAGCAGGTCAGCACCGCGCCCGCCGCATGCCCGCCGAGTTCGCGGCCGAGCCGATCGAGCCAGCCGGCGCGATCGGCATCGGTGAGCGCGATGCCGGCGCGCATCTTGCGAACGCTTTCCGGCGCATGGAAGTCATCCCCCTCGATCAGCGGCAGGGCCAGTTCGCGCGCGAGCGCCGCGCCGAGGCTGGACTTGCCGCACCCCGAAACGCCCATGACCACCAGCCATCGGGCGACGTCTGTTCCGGGTGTGTAGGTCTGCTGCATGGTCGGCATTCTCGCCGAGCGGTCCACCGAGCTAGAAGAGACTGCCCTGCCCCGCTGCGCCAGGCGGCCGGAACGCGCTCAGGTCCAGCGGCGTGCGGTCGTTGCAGAAGCCGAGGCGCTTCGACGCCTTCTCGAAACGCTGGCGGATCAGCTCGGCCCAGACGCCGCTGCCCTTCATGCGCGTCGCGAAATCGGCGTCGTAGTCCTTGCCGCCGCGCATCTCGCGGATGCGTTCCATGATGCGGCCCGCGCGCTGCGGGTAGTGCAGCTCGAGCCACTGCTTGAAGAGCGGCGCGACCTCCCACGGCAGGCGAATCACGGTATAGAAGGCGCTGCGCGCGCCGGCGTCCCAAGCGGCTTCGAGCACCTGCTCCATGTCTTCGTTGACGAAGGGGATCTGCGGCCCCACGCTGACGCCTACCGGGACGCCCGCCTCGGCCAGCGTGCGCAGCGTCCGCAGCCGGCGGTGCGGCGCGGCCGCGCGCGGCTCGAGCTTGCGTGCGAGCTCGCCGTCGAGCGTGGTGACGGTGACGTAGACCGCCGCGAGATGCTCCGCGGCCATCGGTGCGATCAGGTCGAGGTCGTGCTCCACCGCGCTCGATTTGGTGATGATGCCGAAGGGATGGCGCGCTTCCTTCAGCACCTCGATCACCGAGCGCGTGAGGCGAAGCTCGCGCTCGATCGGCTGGTAGCAGTCGGTCGCGGTGCCGATGATGATCGGGCTCGGCTTGTAGCTCTTGCGCGCCAGCTCGGCCCGCAGCAGGTCGGCGACGTTGCGCTTGGCGATCAGCTTGGTCTCGAAATCGAGGCCCGGCGAGAGGTTGAGGTAGCTGTGCGTGGGGCGCGCGAAGCAGTAGATGCAGCCGTGCTCGCAACCGCGATAGGGGTTGAGCGAGGTGTCGAAGCTGATGTCCGGCGAATCGTTGTGGCTGAGCACGGACTTGGCGTCCTCGAAGCGGACCTCGGTGGCGAGCGGCGGCAGCTCATCGGCTTCGGCCGCGCCTTCCTCGAGCGTCCCCCAGCCGTCGTCGAAGGCATTGCGCGTGTCGCGCTCGAAGCGGTGCGCGAGCCGCGTGGCCGCGCCGCGGCCCTTGAGCGCGTGAACGGGAATGAAAACATCGGGCATGGCGATGGTTCGAAATACTGGATGAATTCACAGTATTTCACCATCTTGCCGCGCGTGCAGCAACTGGTTGTTTCAGCCGGGATTCTGGCGCTAAGCTGCGCCTTAGCCGCCGGACTTCCCCATGCCACGCCGCCCCGAAAACCTCTACCCGCAATACCACGCCCACATCTACTTCGGCCCCGCGACCGCCGCGCAGGCACGGCAGTTGGCCGAGGATGCGGGCCACAGCCTGCTCGTGGTGGTCGGCCGGGTGCACGAGAAGCTCGTCGGCCCGCATCCGCACTGGAGTTGCCAGATCGCCTTCGACGCGGCGGAATTCGACGAGGTCATCGAATGGCTCGATGCGCACCGCAACGGGCTCGACGTGTTCGTGCACGGCGTGACGGGCGACGACTACCTCGACCACACCGCGCACGCGATGTGGCTGGGCAACGAATCCAGCCTCGATCTGCGGATGTTCCGCAAGCCGGCCTGAGAGGCGGGCGGCTCAGAACTCGGCGTCGAGTTCGTCGATCTCTTCCGGCTCGGCCTTCGCGGCCTTGATCCACTCCTGCATCGCCGGCAGCTCGACGATGCGCTTGCAGTAGGCGGTGCAGGCCTTGTCCAGCGCGACGTCGTAGGTGATGAAGCGCGTGACCACCGGCGCGTACATCGCGTCCGCGATGCAGGGCGTCTCGCCGAACAGGAACGGCCCGCCGTAGGCCGAGAAGCATTCGCGCCAGATCGTGACGATGCGGTCGATGTCGGTCTGCGCGCGCGACCAGATCTTGAAGCCCGGGAAGCGCGCCTTGACGTTCATCGGCAGCGAGCCGCGCATCGAGGAGAAGCCCGAGTGCATCTCGCCGCAGATCGCCCGGCAGTGCGCGCGTGCCTTGGCATCGGCGGGCAGCAGGCCGGCCTTCGGCTTGATCTCGCCCAGGTACTCGCCGATCGCGAGGGTGTCCCAGACCTTGATGCTGCCATGCTGCAGCGAGGGCACCAGCATCGAGGACGAGAGCAGCAGCATCTCGGCCTTCATCGCCGGGTCGTCGGGCGGGATCACCTCTTCGGTGAATTCCAGCCCCGCCAGCTTGCACATCAGCCAGCCGCGCAGCGACCAGGCGCCGTAGTTCTTGCTGCTGATGGTAAGTACGGGTTTGGCCATGCATCGCTCCTGGTCCGCCGGATCGGCGGTGCAGTCGTGCAAGGCCTGTGCCAGAAAGGTGCACCGCGCGCCGCTCGTGCACGACTGGCCCGCAACTTGCCTGCAACCCGTGCATGCTGTATCGCGCCTACCAAACCCACGCCGACCTGTTCTCGCCGACGCGGCTCACGGCGCAGGTCCTCGGCAAGGCGCTTTGGAACGACAAGGCGGACCGCAGCCTGACCCGCCGCGTCGCCTCGGCCATGGAGGTCTTTTCGCGCATGCGGCTCACCCACACGCGGCCGCCCTACGGCATCGAGCGCGTGGTGGTCGACGGCAAGGAAGTGGCGGTGCATGAAGAGGCGGCGCTGGTCACGCCCTTCGGCACGCTGCTGCACTTCCGCAAGGAGTCCAATGCGGTGCATCCGCCGGTGCTGCTGGCTGCACCACTATCGGGCCATTTCGCGACGCTTCTGCGCGAAACCGTGCGCACGCTCCTGCGCGACCACGACGTGTACGTGACCGACTGGCACAACGCGCGCGACGTGCCGATCTGGCACGGCGGCTTCGGCCTGGACGACTACACGCTGCGGATCATCGATTTCCTCGAGGCGATCGGCCCCGGCGTGCACATGGTGGCAGTCTGCCAGCCCTGCGTCGCGGCGCTCGCCGCCACCGCGCTGATGGCCGAGGACGACAACCCCTCGACCCCGCGCAGCCTCACGCTGATGGCCGGGCCGGTGGATTGCCGGGTCAACCCGACGATGGTGAACAAGCTCGCGAACGACCGGTCGATCGGCTGGTTCGAGCGCAACCTGATCAGCTACGTGCCCTGGCCGCACGCCGGCATGATGCGGCGCGTGTACCCGGGCTTCCTGCAATTGAGCGCCTTCATGAGCATGAACCCGGACCGCCACAAGCAGCAGTTCGCGAAGCTCTACCAGCACCTCGTGGACGGCGAGATCGAGCAGGCCGACACCATCCGCACCTTCTACGACGAGTACCTCGCGGTCAACGACCTGCCGGCGGAGTTCTATCTGGAAACCGTCGAGCGCGTGTTCCAGACCTACGACCTGCCGCGCGGCGAACTCACGGTCGGCGAGCGCAGGATCGACCCAGCCGCCATCCGGCGCACCGCGCTGCTCACGGTCGAAGGCGAGCGCGACGACATCTGCTCGGTCGGCCAGACGGTGGCGGCGCAGGACCTGTGCACCAGCGTGCGCCCCTATCTCAAGACCCATCACCTGCAGGCGGGCGTCGGGCACTACGGCGTGTTCAGCGGCAGCAAGTGGAACACGCAGATCTATCCGCGCGTGCGCGAGACGATCCACACAGCGACCGAGCTCCACTGAGGCTCAGGCGCCGCGCTTGCGCGGCGGGCGAAGACGCCGCGGTGCAATGCCATCGGCGGGTGACGGCAGGCTCTGCCGCAGATGCGCGATCAGCGCCTCGGCCATCACGTTGCGCATCGGCCCCGGAAGATGCACCAGCACCACGCGCCGCTCGATGTTCGGCTTGCGCAGCGGCAGCACCACCAGTTCGTCATCGCCCAGCGACGAGGTGTAGAGCTTGGGCATCAACCCGAGCGCGAGGCCGCCGCGCACCAGCGCGTAGAGCGTCTCCGAGTAGCTGACGCGATACGGCTCGGCGCCCTGCGCGAACTGGGCGCGCGCCGGATCGCCCAGCGCAGGCATGCTGCCGCTCTCGAACAGCACGAGCCGCTCGCCACCGATGGCTTCCCAGTCCGCCTCGCCCGCCTGCGCGAGCGGATGGTCGCGCCGCACCACGAGCACCAGCGGATCGCGGAACAGGTCCACGCAGACGAGCCCGCCCGGCGGCTCGGTGATGGCTGCGACCGCCATGTCGAGCTGCCCGCTGCGCACTTCGGCCAGGAGCGTGTTCGAGGGCGCGTCGCGCCAGCCGAATTCGACCTGCCGCGCCGCATCGCCGCGCTGGAAGTCGCCGACCGCCGCCGCGACCCGGCCGCTCGCGGAAGGGATGACGCCGATGCGCACGAACGCGCGTCCGCGCTGCACCGTGTGCTCGATGTCGCGCAGCGCCACGTCGAAGGTGTTGACCAGGAAATCGGTGCGCGCAAGCACCTCGGCGCCCAGCGGCGTGAGTTCGAGCCGGTGCGTGGAACGCGTCAGCAGCTCGGCGCCGAGCAGCTTCTCCATCTGCTTGATCGCATTGCTGAGCGCGGGCTGCGTGATGGACAGCCGCTTCGCCGCGCGGCCGAACTGGCCTTCCTCCACCAGCACCGAGAAGAACCGCAACTGGCGCAGCGTGAGCGCGCGCAGGGAGGAGGAAAGCTGCGTATTCGCCATTGGATTCGGACCGGATTGCCATCAGTCGGCTGAATCAAATTATAGAAATTCAAAATTTTCCTTATCGCCGCATCGTGCCTAGACTGCGCGCCATGACACAAGCCGCAGCCGTTCCGGCATCGCCCCTGGAATCGTTCCTCCACGCGATTCCGAAGGTCGAACTGCACTGCCATCTGTTCGGCACTGTGCGCAAGGACACTTTCATCGACCTCAACCGGCGCGCCGGCAAGCCGCTGCGGGGCGACGAGATCGAGGCTTTCTATACGCGCGGCGAGAAGCCCGTCGGCGTGTTGCGCGTGCTGCGGGCGCTCGATTCGGAACTGGTGCGCAGCGCCGACGACCTGCACCGGCTCACGCTCGAATACCTGGAAGACGCCGCACGCCACAACGTGCGTTATGGCGAGTTCTTCTGGAACCCGACCGGCACGGTGCACGAATCCGGCATCGACTACCGCAAGGCGCAGGACGCGATCGTGCGCGCGATCCACGACGCGAAGCGGCAGTTCGGCATCACCGGCCGCCTGATCGCCGCGATCGACCGCGAGGCCAGCCCCGAGGCCGCCGTCGAGATGGTGCAGTGGGTCGTGGGCAACCGCTGCGACGAAGTGATCGGCATCGGCATCGACTACCGCGAGAACGACCGCCCGCCCGAGCTGTTCCAAGAGGCGTATGCCGACGCGCGCCGCGCCGGCCTCAAGACGACCGCGCACGCGGGCGAATTCGGCATGCCGTGGACCAATGTGCGCACGGCACTCGAGCTGCTCCATGTGGACCGCATCGACCATGGCTACACGGTGGTCGACGAGCCCGCGTTCGCGCGCGAGTGCGCCGACCGCGGCGTGATCTTCACCGTGGTGCCGACCAACTCCTACTACCTGCGCACCCTGCCGCCGGAGCGCTGGGCGCTCGACCATCCGATCCGCCGCATGCCGGGTCTCGGCCTGCGCATCCACCCGAACACCGACGACCCGACCTTGCACAAGGTCACGCCCACCCAGGCCTGGCACATGATGGTGCGGGACTTCGGCTTTGGCCTCGACGACCTGCGCGGCTTCATGCAGAACGGGATCGACGGCGCCTGGATCGACGACTCGCTTCGCCGCCAGTGGCGTGCGCAATGGACCGCCGAATTCGATGCGCTGCGCGCCCGCCTCCCGCAAGACCTGACGCCTCCCACCCCATGAACAAGCTCATCCGCAAGCCCCTTCTCCTCGCCTCGATGCTGCTCGCCGCGCTGCCCGGCGCGGCGCTCGCGCAGGCCGCATGGCCCTCGTCCAAGCCGATCACGCTGATCGTCCCGTACTCGGCCGGCGGCAGCGTTGACTTCAACGCGCGGCTGGTGGCCAGCAAGCTCGGCGAAAGGCTCAAGCAGTCGGTGGTCATCGAGAACATCTCCGGCGCGGGCGGCGCGATCGGCGTCGCCAAGGCGGTCAATGCCGCGCCCGACGGCTACACGCTGGTCGCCGGGCCGGACAGCGTCATCGCGATCGGCCGGCTCATCAATCCGGGCGCCTTCAAGTTCGACCCCCTCAAGGACTTGGCGCCCGTGGGCATGCTGAACACCGCGCCGATGGTGCTGGTCGCCAGGCCGGGGCTGCCGGCGAAGGACTTCGCCGACTTCGTCAAGCTCGCGAAGGCGGCGCCGGGCAAGTACAACTACGCGACCTCCGGCGTGGGCACGGTGCTCCAGCTCGCGATGGAACTGCTCAAGGACCGCACCGGCATCTACGTGACCCACGTGCCCTACCGCGGCGGCGCGCAGATCGCCTCGGACGTGATCGGCAATCAAGTCGATCTCGCGATGCTGGTCAGCACCAGCGCCATCCCGCATGTGAACGGCAATCGCCTCAAGGCGCTCGGCGTGACGAGCGAGAAGCGGCTTGCGGCCCTGCCGGACGTGCCGACCTTCGGCGAGATGCCCGGCCTCAAGGGCTATTCGATGGTGAGCTGGACCGGCATCTTCGCCCCGGCCGCCACCCCGCCGGCGATCGTCAACCGGCTCAACCAGGAGCTCAACGCCGTCCTGAAGGACCCGGAGATCCGCGCCAAGCTGCAGGAACAGGGCGCCGTCCCCGGCAGCGGGACCGCCGAAGAACTGGGCCAGTTCGTGCGAGCCGAATACGCCCGCAACCAGAAGATCGTCCAGTCGGCGAATATCAAGGAATAGGGGCCGGAGCGGCCCCGGGGGCGAGTCCTACTGCTCTTCGGGCCAGTCGCGGATATAGGCCTTGAGCATCTTGTTCTCGAAGTTCTGGCTGTCGACGACCGCCTTCGCGACGTCGTAGAAGCTGATCACCCCCATCAGCATGCGCTTGTCCATCACCGGCATGTAGCGCGCATGGCGCTCCAGCATGATGCGGCGGATCTCGTCGAGATCGGTCTCGAGGGTGCAGGTCACCGGATGGTCGTCCATGGCCTTGCGCACCAGCGTGCCGCCGACCTGGCCGCCATTGCCCACGATGGCGAGGATCACTTCGCGGAAGGTGAGCATGCCGACGAGGTCGCCGTGCTCCATCACCACGAGCGAGCCGATATCCTTGTCGGCCATGGTGCTGACGGCCTCGGCCAGGGGTTGATCAGGGGTGATCGTGAACAGGGTGTTTCCCTTGACGCGCAGGATGTCGCTGACCTTCATCGTGTTGCTCCTCTCTTGGTTGGCGGCGTTGCGTTTTTGAATATAGCCCACAATGACCACCCGTCCACAGGCCACGTCGGCATCGCAGGGATTGCGCGCGTAACGGGCCTTTGCAGAAACCCCATCGAAAGACCCCCATGCCCGGCTACTCCGACCCCGGCTTCGACACGCTGGCCCTGCACGCCGGCGCCGCGCCCGACCCCGCCACCGGCGCGCGCGCAGTGCCGATCCACCTGACCACCTCCTTCGTCTTCGAGTCCAGCGACCACGCGGCGGCACTCTTCAATCTCGAGCGCGCCGGGCATGTGTATTCGCGCATCAGCAACCCGACCAACGCGGTGCTGGAGCAGCGGGTGTCGGCGCTCGAAGGCGGCATCGGGGCGATCGCCACCGCGAGCGGGCAGGCCGCGCTGCACCTGTCGATCGCGACGCTGATGGGCGCGGGCTCGCACATCGTCGCGAGCACCGCGCTCTACGGTGGCTCGCAGAACCTGCTGCACTACACGATGCGGCGCTTCGGCATCGAGACCACCTTCGTCAAGCCCGGCGACCCGGGCGGCTGGCGCGCCGCGATCCGGCCCGACACCAAGCTGCTGTTCGGCGAAACGGTCGGCAACCCGGGCCTCGACGTGCTCGACATCCCGGCGGTGAGCGAGATCGCGCACGCGGCCAAGGTGCCGCTGCTGGTGGATTCGACCTTGACCTCGCCCTATCTCATCAAGCCCTTCGACTGGGGCGCCGACCTGGTCTACCACTCGGCCACCAAGTTCCTGTCGGGCCACGGCACCGTGATCGGCGGCATCGTGGTCGATTCGGGCAACTTCGACTGGGAGCGCTCCGGCAAGTTCGCGGAACTGACCGAGGCCTACGACGGCTTCCACAACATGGTCTTCAGCGAGGAAAGCACCGTCGGCGCCTTCCTGCTGCGCGCGCGGCGCGAGGGGCTGCGCGACTTCGGCGCCTCCATGAGTCCGCACACCGCATGGCTGATCCTGCAGGGCATCGAGACGCTGCCGCTGCGCATGGAGCGGCACATCGACAACACGCAGAAGGTGGTGCAGTTCCTCGCCGCCCATCCGTTCGTGGCGCACGTCGGGCATCCGCTGCTCGAATCGCATCCGAGCCACGCGCTCGCCAACCGGCTGCTCAAGCATGGCGCGAAGGGCGCGGGGTCGGTCTTCAGCTTCGACCTCAAGGGCAACCGCGAGCAGGGCAAGAAGTTCATCGAGGCGCTGCGGCTGTTCAGCCACCTTGCGAACGTCGGCGACTGCCGCAGCCTCGTGATCCACCCGGCGAGCACGACGCACTTCCGCATGAGCGACGAAGCGCTGGCCGCCGCGGGGATTTCGCAGGGCACGATCCGGCTCTCGATCGGGCTCGAAGACCCGGCCGACCTGATCGACGATCTCAAGCGCGCCCTGAAAGCCGCGGAAAAGGCAGGTGCGTGATGCAGCTCAAGGTCAACGGCCACGCCACCTATTGCTACACCGGCGGCAAGACGCTCGACAGCGCCAAGCCCACGGTCGTCTTCATCCACGGCGTGCTGAACGACCACAGCGTGTGGATCCTGCAAAGCCGCTGGTTCGCCAACCATGGCTGGAACGTGCTGGCGATCGACCTGCCCGGGCACTGCAGGAGCGAAGGGCCGCCGCCGGCCACCGTCGAGGAGGCAGCGGCGTTCATCGCCCTGCTGCTCGACGCGGCCGGGGTGGCGAAGGCAGCGCTGGTCGGCCACAGCTTCGGCTCGCTGATCGCGCTCGAGACCGCCGCGCGCTCGCCGGAGCGCGTGACGCATCTCGCGCTGGTCGGCACCGCCTATCCGATGACGGTGTCGCCGGCACTGCTCGACGGCGCAATCAACGATCCGCAGCAGGCGATCGGGATGGTCAACACCTTCTCGCATTCGCTGCTGGCACCGCCGCCCTCCTCGCTCGGGCCGGGCACCTGGCTCCATGGCGCCTCGCGCGCACTGATGCGCCGCGTGCTGGCGAGCAATCCGGATGCGAACGTCTTCCACATCGGCTTCAAGGCCTGCAACGACTATGCGAACGGCGAAGCCGCGATGGCCAAGGTGCAATGCCCGACGCTCTTTCTCCTCGGCGCATCGGACCAGATGACGCCGCCACGTGCCACACGCACGCTGATTTCGAAGGCTGCCAACGCGAAGGTGGTCACGGTCAACGCCGGCCATGCGCTGATGACCGAGGCACCGGACGAAGTGCTCTTCGCGCTCGGCGCCTTCCTGAAGAACTGAATCAGCCGCCCAGCCTGTTGATGTCGGGTACCTCGACCAGCGGCGCCGGCGCGCCGCGCTTGGCTGCCATGAGCATCGCGCGGCCCACCTTCACGCTGGTCGTGACCCGGTCGGGCGCCCAGCGCTGGAGGAGCCCGAAGACCGGCTTCGCGATCACGTAGGCCGCCTGGTAGAGCGCCGTTTTCGAGCGCACGCCATGCATCGGCTCGATGAACCCGGGCCGGAACATGTAGGCCGCCTTGAACGGCAGCCGCATCAGCGCGTTCTCGGTCGCACCCTTGACGCGCGCCCACATCACCGATCCGCGCTCGGTGCTGTCGGTGCCGGCGCCGGACACATAGATGAAGGTCATCTGCGGATTGAGCCGCGCCAGGGTGCGCGCCGCAGCCAACGTGAGGTCGTAGGTGATGCGGCGGTAGTCGTCTTCCTTCATGCCGACGGACGACACGCCGAGGCAGAAGAAACAGGCGTCGTAGTCCCTGAGCTGGTCCAGGACCGCCGAATAGTCGTGGAGATCGGGAAGAACCAGCTCGTGCAACTTGGGATGCTGCTCGCCGCTGGGCCTGCGGCCCACGCAGAGCACCCGTGTCACGTCGCCATCGACGAGGCATTCGCGCAGAACGCCCTGCCCCACCATGCCGGTTGCGCCGAAGAGAAGAATCCTCATCGGCCGCTCCGCTTCAGGCGACCGAGAAGGTCTCGGGCTCTCGCTGGAGCGCCGCGAGCAGTGTCCGCACCTCTGGCGCCGAAGCCTGGGCGGGCTGCAGCGCGGTCAGCAGCCGCGACAGCGTCTCGGCGTGCGGCAGCAGCGGCCCGAGGAAATGCGTGCCGCCGCCGTTCGCGATCAGCATCGTCGGGAAGGTCTCGACGTCGAAGTCGTCGGCCAGATCGGCATGGTCCTCGATATCCACCCAGGCAAACCGGAGTTGCGGATGCGCGCGCGCCACCTGCTCGAACAGCGGCCGGTACTCGCGGCATGCGCCGCACCATTCGGCGCACAGGCAGACGACCCACAGCGGATCGTCGGCCGGAACGGGCGCTGCACAGGAGGAGAAGTCGGTCAAGGCCAGGCTCGGTCGTGAAGGTGGAATGAGAAATCCGCCGCCATTATCGATAGACCAGCAGATCCTGCAGCAAAAGCGTATCCAAAGGGCCTTTGCGCCAGAGGTTCTCCAGCGGCGGCGCCTGTGGCATGAGCAGTTCTTTCAGCAGCGGTTCGAGCGGGGTGATGGTCGGGTCCGCGAGCAGCACGAAGCGCGGGTCTTCGTTGGCGGGCTCCTCGGCGATCGGCGCGATCCAGTCGATGGCCACCAGCGTCTCGAGCACCGGCGCGAGCTGCAAGGCCTCCACCCGCATGCGCGCCACCAGCGCGGCGGCGCCGAGCCCCTTGGCGGTGGTCGATCGGGCCTCCGAGAGATGCTGCAGCACTTCGACTGCCAGCTGCAGCGGCCAGCCCGCCGCTCCGCCGCGGCGCGCCACGCCGGTGAGAAGGCTCGGCAGATAGGCCGCGATCACCGCGCCGAACAGCACAATCAGCCACGCCACGTAGGTCCACACCAGCAGGATCGGCACCGTCGCGAAGGCGCCGTACATCACCGAATAGGTCGGCACGAGGCTGAGGTAGTAGCCGAGCACCCGCTTCGAGATCTCGATCGCCGCCGCGACGAAGAATCCGCCGGTCCAGGCATGCGACCACTTGACGTGCGTGTTCGGCACATAGCGATAGAGGCAGGCCATGCCGCCGGCCAGCAGCACGAACTCGAAGCTGTCGAGCAGCAGCTTGACGATGGCGCCACCGAACACTTCGCGCGAGGCCGCGAGGAAGGAGGCGGTGGTGCTCAGGCTCAGGGCCAGCACCAACGGCCCGAGCGTGATCGCGGCCCAGTAGATCAGCACCCGCTGTGCAAAGGGCCTGGGCGTGCGCACACGCCAGATGCTGTTCAGCGTCTTGTCCATGGTCAGGATCAGCGCCACCGCCGTCGCGAGCAGCACCACGAGGCCGGCCACGCCCAGCCCGCTGGCCTTGTTCGCGAACTGGGTGAGGTAGCCGAGCACCTGCCGCGCGATGTTGTCGGGAATCAGGCTTTCGATCAGCCAGCGCTGAAGCCGCCCCTGCATCTTCGAGAAGATCGGGAACACGGTGAACAGCGCCAGCGCCACCGTGAAGAACGGCACCATCGCGATGGTGGTGGTGAAGGTCAGGCTGCTCGCGGTCAGGCCGAGGCGGTCCTCGCGGAAGCGCTCGCGAAGGACTGCCGCCGTGTTCCCCCAGGGGAAATGCGAAAGGTCCCTCCACAATTGCCGGCGATTCATGGCCGGTATCATGCCGTACCAGGCTCACCCCAGGCTTCGCGCACTGCATCTCGCTTCGCCTTTCCTTGTGATCAATCCCTCGCTTCCTTCCGCCTCCGTCTCCGCCAGCCGCTGGCTCGCCGTCGGCAGCCTCGCCGGGCTGATCGTGCTCGGGCTGGCCTGGGAACTGTGGCTGGCGCCGCTCCGGCCGGGCGGGTCGTTGCTCGCACTGAAGGTGCTGCCCCTGGTGGTGCCGATCGCGGGCCTCTTGAAGAACCGCATGTACACCTACCGCTGGGTCAGCCTGCTGGTCTGGCTCTATTTCACCGAAGGCGTGGTGCGCGCCTGGAGCGACACGAACGGCGTCAGCCAGGCGCTGGCGCTGATCCAGGTGCTGCTGTGCCTGGCGCTTTTCATCGCCTGTGCCTGGCATGTGCGGCTGCGGCTGCGCAACGCCGAGCGGGCACGAACACTGGAAGGAGCGACGCAATGAGCGTCCTGATCGAAAAGCTGCGCGGCATCGTCGGCGCGGCGAACGTCCTCACCGATGGCGATCTCACCGCCTGGGAGCAGGACTGGCGCAAGCGTTCGCGCGGCAAGGCGCTGGCGGTCGTCCGGCCGGGCACCACGCAGCAGGTGGCCGACGTGGTCAAGGCCTGCGCAGCGGCCGGCACCTCGATCGTTCCGCAGGGCGGCAACACCGGCCTCGCGGTCGGCTCGATCCCCGACGGCAGCGGCACGCAGGTTCTGCTGAGCCTGCAGCGCATGAACGCGATCCGCGGCATCGATGCAGCGAACCTCACCGTGACGGTCGAGGCCGGCTGCGTGCTGCAGGTGCTGCAGGAAGCGGCGCGCGACGCGGGCTTCCTCTTCCCCCTGAGCCTCGCGGCCGAAGGAAGCTGCACCATCGGCGGCAACCTTGCAACCAATGCCGGCGGCACGCAGGTCGTGCGCTACGGCAATGCGCGCGACCTGTGCCTCGGTCTCGAAGTGGTGACGCCGCAGGGCGAGATCTGGGAAGGCACCAACGGCCTGCGCAAGGACAACACCGGCTACGACCTGCGCGACCTGATCGTCGGCAGCGAAGGCACGCTCGGCATCATCACCGCGGCGACGATGAAGCTCTATCCGCTGCCCGCGGCGCAGCTTACGGCCTGGGCGGCGGTGCCGTCGCTCGACCATGCAGTGACCTTGCTCGGCCTCGCCCACAAGCGCCTGGGCGCGGGGCTGACCGGCTTCGAGGTCATGGGCCGATTCGCGCTCGGCCTCGTCGCCAAGCATTTCCCCGCGCTGCGCGTGCCCTTCATCGACGAAGAATCGGTGCCCTACTGCGTGCTGCTCGAGAACTCCGACAACGAATCCGAGGACCATGCACGCGCCCGCTTCGAGGCACTGCTCGAAACCGCCTTCGAGGCCGGCTGCGTGACCGATGCGGTGGTCGCCGAGAACCTCACGCAGGCGCATCAGCTCTGGCATGTGCGCGAGAGCATTCCGCTCGCGCAGGCCGAGGAAGGCCTCAACATCAAGCACGACATCTCGATCGCGGTGTCGCGCATCCCCACCTTCGTGGCCGAGACCGATGCGCTGCTGCAGCGCGAGATCCCCGGCGTGCGGCTGGTCAACTTCGGGCACCTCGGCGACGGCAACCTGCACTACAACGTGCAGGCGCCCGCCGGCGGCGACAACGGCGCCTTCCTGCGCGAACACGAGGATCGCATCAACGCGCTGGTCTACGACGAGGTGGAAAAATTCGAGGGCTCGTTCTCGGCCGAGCACGGCGTCGGCTCGCTGAAAGTCGAGAAGCTCGAGAAGCACAAGTCGCCCGTCGCCCTCGCGATGATGCGCGCCATCAAGCGCGGACTCGATCCTGAGAACATCCTGAATCCGGGCCGGGTGATTCGCAACACATAGGGCATGCGCGTAAACTATGCGCATTGCCGATCAATCGCATTCCCCCATGCTCCGCTTCGACAACGCGCCCAAGAAGGCAACGAACCTCACCCTCAACAGCAAGGTGCTCGAGATGGCCCGCGACCTGGGCATGAACGTCTCGCAGACGGTCGACCAGCTCCTGGCCGAGGAGGTCAAGCGCCGCTACTGGGAGAAATGGAACGAGGACAACCGGGAAGGCATCGCCGCCTACAACGCGCGCATTGCGAAGGAAGGCCTGCCCTTGGCCAAGTACCGGACGTTCTAGATCGCGCATGGCCCGTTTCGACGTCTATCGGCATCCGGACGCGGCGCTGCGAAAGAGCACGCCCTACCTCATCGACCTGCAGAACAACTACATCAGCGGACTGGACACGCGCGTGGTGATTCCGCTCAGGCTTGCCCGGCTCTTCGGCCCACCGATGCGCGATCTCAATCCCTCGTTCGAGGTCGATGGCGCGGAGGTGATCCTCGATACCGCCGCGCTCGCTGCCATTCCCACCGCCGAACTGCGAACACCGGTCGCCAACCTGCAGGCACAAAGCGAACGCATCGTCGATGCACTCGACACCCTCTTCGGTTCCTACTGACATGACCCAACGCCCCATCCGCTCGCAATACGAAGACTTCATGCGCCACGTCGACACGACCGGCGTGCAGAAGGGCGACCGCACCGGCACCGGCACCAAGAGCGTGTTCGGCTACCAGATGCGCTTCGACCTGAACGAAGGCTTCCCGCTGGTCACCACGAAGAAGGTGCACCTGCGCTCCATCATCCAGGAGCTGCTGTGGTTCCTGACCGGTTCGAGCAACAACAACTGGCTGCGCGAGCGCGGCGTCACGATCTGGGACGAATGGGCGCGCGAAGACGGCGACCTCGGCCCGGTGTACGGCGTGCAATGGCGCAGCTGGCCGACGCCGGACGGCGGCCACATCGACCAGATCCAGCAGGTGATCGACACGCTGCGCAGCAACCCCGATTCGCGCCGCATCATCGTGAGCGCCTGGAACGTGGCCGAACTGCCCAAGATGGCGCTGATGCCCTGCCACGCCTTCTTCCAGTTCTACGTCGCGCCGCCGCAGGCGCCGGGCGAGCGCGGCAAGCTCAGTTGCCAGCTCTACCAGCGCAGCGCCGACATCTTCCTCGGCGTGCCGTTCAACATCGCGAGCTATGCGCTGCTCACGCACATGATCGCGCAGCAGTGCGAGCTCGACGTCGGCGATTTCATCTGGACCGGCGGCGACTGCCACATCTACAGCAACCATGCCGAGCAGGTCGCGCTGCAACTCGGTCGCAAGCCCCATCCCTATCCGACGCTGGTCATCAAGCGCAAGCCGAAGTCGATCTTCGACTACGCGTACGAGGATTTCGAAGTGGTCGACTACCAGCACCACGACGCCATCAAGGCGCCGGTCGCCGTCTGACGCCATGACGACGCGCATCAACCTCATCCTCGCACGCGCCGCCAACGGCGTGATCGGTCTCAATGGCGTGATGCCCTGGCATCTGCCGGAGGACATGGCGCACTTCAAGCAGCAGACGGTCGGCGCGCCGGTCATCATGGGCCGCAAGACCTGGGACTCGCTGCCGCCGCGCTTCCGCCCGCTGCCGGGCCGCCGCAACATCGTCATCACCCGCCAGCCGGACTGGCAGGCCGACGGTGCAGAGCGCGTGTCGAGCCTGCAGGCAGCGGTGGATCTCTGCGAACGCGACGCGACGCCCGAAGCGTGGGTGATCGGCGGCGCGCAGATCTACGCCGAGGCCGAGCCGCTGGCACATCGCGCCATCGTCACCGAGATCGCGCGCGACTACGGCGGCGACGCCTGGGCGCCGCGCTTCGGCGCCGGCTGGCACGAGATCGAGCGCGAGTCCCACACTTCGGCGAGCGGCATCCCCTATAGCTTCGTTACTCTCGAGCGAAATCCATGAAGATCGCCACCTGGAACGTCAACTCCCTCACCGCCCGACTGCAGCACGTGCTCGACTGGCTGATCGCCAACCCCGTCGACGTGCTGTGCCTGCAGGAGCTCAAGCTGAGCGACGACAAGTTCCCGCTGGAAGTCCTGAAGTCCGCCGGCTACGAAGCCGCGGTGTTCGGGCAGAAGACCTACAACGGCGTCGCAGTGCTGAGCCTCGCGCCGACGCGCCACGTGGTGAAGAACATCGTCGGTTTCACGGATGAACACTCGCGCGTCATCAGCACGACCATCGACACGCCGTCCGGCGAATTGCGCATCGTCAACGGCTACTTCGTGAACGGCCAGGCGCCGGGCACGGACAAGTTCGCCTACAAGATGAAGTGGCTCGAAGCCCTGCGCGACTGGCTGCGGCAGGAGCTCGCCCTGCATCCCGACCTCGTGCTGCTCGGCGACTTCAACATCGCGCCGGAGGACCGCGACAGCTTCGACCCGGTGGGCCTCGCGGAGACGATCCATCACACCACCGAGGAGCGCAACCACTTCAAGGACCTGCTCAAGCTCGGGCTGACCGACAGCTTCCGCCTCTTCGAGCAGCCCGAGAAGAGCTACTCGTGGTGGGACTACCGCATGCTGGGCTACCAGAAGAACCGCGGCCTGCGCATCGACCATATCCTGGTGAGCGATCCGCTGGTGCCGCGCGTGAAGGGCTGCGTGATCGATCGCGCGCCGCGCAAGTGGGAAAAGCCCAGCGACCACGCACCGGTGATTCTGGAGCTCGCACCATGACACACGCTCTCGCTCTTGCGCTTCTCGCGGCTGCGATCGGTCTCGCCGGCTGCTCGGCGCTTCAGAAGGAACGCGAAGGCGAGGCCGCCAAGGAAGCGGCAGCCGCACCCAGCGCGCCGGTGCAGGAGACCACCGGCCGGACGATCACCGCCCAGACGCCGGAAGTACGCGCCTACCGCAAGCTCGGTGCGCAGTACATCTACAAGACGTATCCAAAGCGCATCTACAAGGGCAAGATTCCGCCGCTGGTCTATGCAGTGGTCGTGACCGAGACCGACATCGATGCCACCGGCAAGGTGACGGGCGTGCACTTCAGCCGCACGCCGAGCCATGCGCCCGAAGTGCCGCCGATGATTGCGGACCTGATCAAGGAGGCGTCGCCGCTGCCCAACCCGGGCAGGGTCGGTGCCCACACCTATGTCGACACCTGGCTGTGGGACAGGAGCGGCCAGTTCCAGCTCGACACGCTGACCCAGGGCCAGCGCAGCCGCTGATCAAGGCCCAGGCCGGCGCCGGGCCGCCAGCGCGCGGCGAAGTCCGCGCTTCGCGCAGACGGGCGGCCTGCTGACTCCCCCTCGGGGGGCAGCGAGTACACGCAGTGACGGAGCGTGGGGGCCACATTCACTCCAGCCCCAGTTCCTGGATCTTCCGGGTGATCGTGTTGCGGCCGATGCCGAGCTTCTGCGCGGCCTCGATGCGGCGGCCTCGGGTGTTCGCGAGCGCCGTGAGGATCAGCCGTGACTCGAAGCGGCGCGACAGCGCATCCCAGACGTCGGTCCGGCCGGCCGCCAGCATGCTTTGCGCTTCCGATTCGAGTCCGCTTTCCCACGTCGCAGCCGGCGCGCTCGCAACGGCCGCCGGTGCCACGGGCTGCATCGCAGGCAGGGCGACGGCTGCGGCAGCAACCGGCGCGGCCGGGGGCTGTTCATGCTCGGACGCCAGTGCGGGTGCCACGGCAGCCGGTGCGGCAGGTGCCTCCGTGGAGGCATTCGCCAACACTTCGGGCGGCAGGTCCTTGGCCTCGATCAACTGCGCCGGCGCCATGACCGTGAGCCAGTGGCAGATGTTCTCGAGCTGCCGAACGTTGCCCGGGAAGCCAAACGCCGCGAGTTGGGCCAGCGCCGCGTCGGAAATGCGCTTGGGCTCGACGCCGAGCTGCTTGGCGCTCTGCTGCAGGAAGTGGCGTGTGAGCGCGGGCACGTCCTCGCTGCGCTCGCGCAGCGCGGGCAGGCGCAGGCGGATCACGTTGAGCCGGTGGAAAAGGTCTTCGCGAAAGCCCCCTTGCTTGACGCGCAGCTCCAGGTCCTGGTGGGTCGCCGCGATCACGCGGACGTTGGCCTTGACCGAGTTGTGACCGCCGACGCGGTAGAAATGCCCGTCGCTCAGCACCCGCAGCAATCGCGTCTGGAGATCGAACGGCATGTCGCCGATTTCGTCGAGGAAGAGCGTGCCGCCTTCGGCCTGCTCGAAGCGGCCGCGCCGCATGGTCTGCGCGCCGGTGAACGCGCCGCGCTCGTGGCCGAAGAGTTCGCTCTCCAGCAGGTCCTTCGGAATGGCGGCGGTGTTGATGGCGACGAAGGGCCCGTTGGCGCGCGGCGAATGCTTGTGCAGCGCGCGCGCAACCAGCTCCTTGCCCGAGCCCGACTCGCCGGTGATCAGCACCGTGACGTTGCTCTGCGAAAGCCGGCCGATGGCGCGGAACACGTCCTGCATCGCCGGCGCCTGGCCGAGCATCTCGGGCGTGGACGCCATGCGTTCCTCGGCCACCTCTTCGCGCTGGCTTTCGTCGACGGCGCGGCGGATCAGCTCCACAGCGCGCGGCAGGTCGAAGGGCTTCGGAAGGTATTCGAAGGCTCCCCCCTGGAACGCCGACACGGCACTGTCCAGGTCGGAGAAGGCGGTCATGATGATGACCGGCAGTCCGGGGTGCTTGGCCTTGATCTTGTCGAGCAGGTCGAGGCCGGAACCACCCGGCATGCGGATGTCGCTCACCAGGACCTGGGGGCCCTGCAGATCGTCGTCGGCTGCCGCTTCGAGTGCGGCGAGGACTTCGCGCGTGTTGGTGAAGCTACGGGTCGGCAGGTCTTCGCGCAGCAGCGCTTTCTCCAGCACGAAGCGGATTGATTGATCATCATCCACTATCCAGATCGGCTTCATGCAGCTCCTTGTTGCGTGGCTGCTAGGGCAGCGGTATCAGTATCTTGAAATCCGTCCGGCCCGGAACACTGTCGCACTCGATCACGCCGTGATGCTGCTGCACAAAAGTCTGTGCAAGCGTCAATCCCAGGCCTGTCCCGCCTTCCCTGCCCGATACGAGCGGATAGAAGATGCGGTCCTTGATCGAGTCCGGCACGCCCGGACCATTGTCGATGACATGCAATTCCAGTGCCAGTCGATACCACTGTTTGTTGAATATGACCTGACGAGCGACACGCGTCTTGAGCGTGATCTGCGCGTCGCCCGCAGCGCGCCGTTCGGCGAGCGCCTGCGCGGCGTTGTGGACGATGTTGAGCGTCGCCTGGATGAGCTGCTCGCGATCGCCCCGAAACTCGGGGATCGAGACGTCGAAGTCGCGCTCGATGTGAAGGTCGCGCGGAAACTCCGCGAGGATCACCGAGCGCACGCGCTCGCACACTTCGTGGATGTTGACGTCGCCCACCACGTGCGGCCGGCGGTGCGGCGCGAGCAGGCGGTCGACCAGCGTCTGCAGCCGGTCTGCTTCGTGGATGATGACCTGCGTGTACTCGACGAGGTCTCGCGACTCGACCTCCATCTGGAGCAGTTGCGCGGCGCCGCGGATGCCGCCGAGCGGGTTCTTGATCTCGTGCGCGAGATTGCGGATGAGCTCCTTGTTGGCCTGCGCCTGGTCGAGCAGGCGTTCCTCGCGGTCCTGGCGCACCTGCTGCTCGAGCGGCGACATCTCGATGATGAGCTCGCCGGCCTTGTCGCTCTGCGCGATCGTGACCTGCACCGGCATCAGCTCGTGATTGACCCTGCGCAGCATCGCCTCGTAGCGAAGCGTCGCGAAGTCGTTGCTGCTCGCGCCCTCGATGGCGGTGCGCAGCACCTGGGGTTCATTGAAGCAGGCCCCGAACTGCGAGCCTTCGAGCGTCCGCCGCGACGTGCCGAGCGCGTCCTCGAGGCCCGCGTTGGCAAACAGGACCGACCCGTCGGTGCGGACCACCGCGATCAGCGTGGAGAGCAGGTCGAAGGCCAGGAAGCGTTTGCCGGGGCCCGCCGGTTTGCCAAATGCCATCAGCGATTGGCCGCAGCAGGCAGCCGGCCGATTTCGCGCTGGATGCCGTCGATGTCGCTTTGATTGCGGTCGATCTCGGCCTTCATTTCCGCCACGCGGTCCAGGTACTTCTGGTAGTTCTTGGATTCGCTGCCCTGCTTCTCGGGCTCGCCGTTGTTGTAGTCCTTCAGCAGCTGCGCCTGGCGGTCCTGCGCCTTCTTGAGTTCGGCTTCGAGCACCGAGCGCGCTTCGCCGTCGCGGGCGCGCTGATCGGCGCCATCGACGCGCGGACTGCCTGCCGGCGACCGTGCAGCGGCTGCCCCGCTCGACGACGACGCGGCGGACGCCACCGGCCGACTGCCCTGCACGACGGTGACGTTGCCGCCTTCCATGATCTTGCAGCCGCGCTGCTGCGCCAGCGTGGCGTTGTTGGTGTATTCGTTGCCGCAGCGCCAGACGCGCTCCTGCGCATTGGCTTGCATGTTCAGGCCGCCGAAGGCAAAGGTGGCCACCAGGAAAGCGGAAAGAGTCTTCATGATCGTCGATGGAGTGCGCTCAGCCGGACATTTTGATGCAATTCGATGCCGGTGCGACCGAGGCGTTCCTCCTGAAAAAGAAAAGCCCGTCAAAGACGGGCTTTTGTTCGTGAGACACCGCGGAACCGGCGTTGCCGGTCCGCTGGTGTTGCCCCCGGTCGGGGGTCGGCGGAGCGACACGAAGTGCGCGCAGCCTGGGAGCGAGCAAATTACAGCGAATAGTACATGTCGAACTCGACCGGGTGCGTGGCCATGCGGAAGCGCGTGACTTCCTGCATCTTGAGTTCGATGTAGGCGTCGATGTAGGCATCGGTGAACACGCCGCCCTTGGTCAGGAACGCACGGTCCTTGTCGAGGTAGTCGAGCGCCTGGTCGAGGCTGTGGCAGACAGTCGGGATCAGCGCGTCTTCTTCCGGCGGCAGGTGGTAGAGGTCCTTGCTCGCGGCTTCGCCCGGGTGGATCTTGTTTTCCACGCCGTCCAGGCCGGCCATCAGCATCGCGGCGAAGCCGAGGTACGGGTTCATCATCGGATCGGGGAAGCGTGCCTCGACGCGGCGGCCCTTCGGGTTCGCCACGAACGGGATGCGGATCGATGCCGAGCGGTTCTTGGCCGAGTAGGCCAGCTTGACCGGGGCTTCGAAGCCGGGCACCAGGCGCTTGTAGCTGTTGGTGCCGGGGTTCGTGATGGCGTTGAGCGCGCGGGCGTGCTTGATGATGCCGCCGATGTAGAACAGCGCGAATTCGCTCAGGCCGGCGTAGCCGTCACCGGCGAACAGGTTCTTGCCGTCCTTCCAGACCGATTGGTGCACGTGCATGCCGGAGCCGTTGTCGCCGACGATCGGCTTGGGCATGAAGGTCGCGGTCTTGCCGTAGGCGTGCGCGACGTTGTGGATCACGTACTTCTGCAGCTGGACCCAGTCGGCGCGCTGGATCAGCGTGCTGAACTTGGTGCCGAGTTCCATCTGGCCGGCGTTGGCCACTTCGTGGTGATGCACTTCGACCGGGATGCCGAGCGACTCGAGCACCAGGCACATCTCGGAGCGCATGTCCTGGAAGCTGTCGACCGGCGGAACCGGGAAGTAGCCGCCCTTGACCGCCGGACGGTGGCCGGTGTTGCCATGCTCGTATTCCTTGTCGGTGTTCCACGAGGCTTCTTCGGAGTCGATCTTCACGAAGCAGCCGGACATGTCGTTCTTCCAGCGGACGCCGTCGAACACGAAGAATTCCGGTTCCGGTCCGAAGTAGGCGGTGTCGCCCAGGCCCGACGCCTTCATGTAGGCTTCGGCGCGCTTGGCCAGCGAGCGCGGATCGCGCTCGTAGGGCTTGCCGTCGGTCGGGTCGACCACGTCGCAGGTCAGGATCAGGGTGGTTTCTTCGAAGAACGGGTCGATGTTGGCCGTGTTCGGATCGGGCATGAGCAGCATGTCCGAAGCTTCGATGCCCTTCCAACCGGCGATCGACGAACCATCGAACGCGTGACCCGAATTGAACTTGTCTTCGTCGAAGGCGGACACCGGCACGGTCACGTGCTGTTCCTTGCCGCGGGTATCGGTGAAACGGAAGTCGACGAACTTGACCTCGTTTTCCTTGACGAGTTTGAGTACATCGGCGACGGACTTTGCCATCAGGTTCTCCTGGTTTGGATGGTGGTTGGAATGACGGGGAAGAGGGAATGCAGTTTCTGTGCCATTGTCACTGCCCCGAAGGGCGCTTTGGTGCACGCATGCACTCCCGGAAACATGCAAGTTGTAACCAATTTGGTGCGCTCGAGATCATCGCACCAATTCGGGGCCAAGGCGTGCATCAAAGGCGTGCAGGCCTTGCAGAAGCCGGGCGTAGGCGGCGTCGACCTTGTCGGCATCGCCCTTGACGCCGAGCTCGATATGGCGGCCATGCTCGGCATGGTCCACGCTCGGCAGGCTGAACACCTTGATGCCCGGATGCTCGCGCTCGATGGCCTCCATCAATGGCGTGAGCGTGGCTTCCATCGAGCCGAAGACGATCACCGATTTCTCGACGGCGCGGCCTCGCGCGAAGAGCTCGGCATAACGCTCGTCGAGCACCGACTCGATCATCGGCCAGGCCATGACCGGGAAGCCCGGCACGAAATGGACGTCGCCGATGCTGAAGCCCGGGATCTTGTTGTAGGGATTCCGGATGATCTTCGCGCCCAGCGGAAACACGCCCATGTTGAGACGATGCACATTGTCGGGGCGGTCGGGTTCGTAGGGCACGCCCTGCTCCCGCGCGGTGTCCTGCATGCGCTCGCGGATCAGCACCTCGGCCTCGGGGTGCAGCGCCAGCGGGACGCCGAGCGCGGCCGCAGCGCACTGGCGCGTGTGGTCGTCGGGCGTGGCGCCGATGCCACCGGTGGAGAACACCACGTCGCCCGAGGCGAAGGCGCGCGCGAGCGCGGCGGTGATGCGGGCCGGGACATCGCCGACATACTCGGCCCAGGCCAGTTGCAGCCCGCGGGCGGCGAGCAGCTCGATGACCTTGGGCATGTGCTTGTCGAGGCGCTTGCCCGACAGGATTTCGTCGCCGACGATGATCAGACCGAATGACCGGCTCATGGTGCGCTCCACTGGCTTGCGGCGGCCTTGGCGTCCGCCATGTCGATGGCCGGCGGCGCGACCGCGGCGGCCGCCTGCTGCAGGCGCAGCCTTGCGAGCGCGTCCAGGCAATAGTGGGCGAACCAGAGCGCGGAAAACGCGAACACCAGCGTGTAGATCCAGATGGCCATCGGCGCGAGCACGAAGAAGGCGGCCGCGAACAGCAGCCCCGATGCCCAGACGATGCTGGGCGCCGCGCCCAGATAGCCGCACAGCACGCCGATCGCCAGCAGGGGCAGCCGGTGGGCGCGCAGGAGCGCATTGCGCTCCTCGGACGTGGCGTGCTCGGCCAGTGCATCGAAGCTCATGACACGGTAGGTCAGCCAGCCCCAGATCAGCGGCGGAAGGATCAGCACCAGCGGCGGAATCAGCCACAGCGGCATCGACACCACGAGCGCGAGCATCGCAAGGACGGTCAATCCGAGCGAACGGGCCGCGCTGCCCATGAAGGACGCACCCCTTTTCTGCTCCAGCGCAGGAAATCTCCGCTCGGCAACCAGACGCGTCAGCGCCGGCGCCATGAAGCCGGCCACGATCAACAACGACACCACCACGATCAGCGGCGTGACGGCAAGCACCACGAACAGCGGCGCGAGGATCGCCTTGACGTCGCTGGAGAAGATGCCGCCGATCCATGCCCACACGCCCGAGAGCAGGGGCCAAGCATCGAGCGCCTGCCGCGTCCAAGCGACCGAGGCGTCCCAGTAGAAGTAGCCGAGCACCGCCGCGAGGACCACCATCAGCCCGAGCGGCAGGAACGACAGCACGATCACCCGCGGGTGCATGCAATAGGCGACTGCGCGCCAGAACGAATCGAGAAGAAGTCGCATGGGGGGCCCGAGGATAACGCCAGCGCGTGAAGCGAGATTCCGCGCTTTCAGCCTCGGCCGGCCAGCCGCTTCAGGCCGAGCCATTGCTGCGACCAGAAACCCCGGCCGTAGTCCCTCACGCGGCCCTGCGCGTCGGACTCGACCTGGTCGCGGATGCCGGTCGGGTCGTAGCGCTGGTCGAAATTCACGCTGCCGAACAGCATGTCCCACCACGGCAGCAGCACCCCGAAGTTGTGGCCGCCCAGCGTGCGCGGCCCCCCGGACTCGTGCCCGATGCCGATGCTGTGATGCACGCGGTGGAAACGCGGGCTGATCCAGAGCCGCTCGCCCAGCCTGCCGAAGCCTAGGCGCAGATTGGCGTGCTGCAGGCTCTGGCTGAGCTGGGTGAAAGCCACGATCGCAATGAACTGCCTCGGCGCGACGCCGATCAGCTGCGCGACGACGACGATGATGGCGTCGTGGATGAGGTCGTCGAGGAGGTGGTTGCGGTTATCGCTCCACATCGTCATCTGCCGCTGCGAGTGGTGCAGCGAATGCAGCGCCCACCACCAGTTGAAGCGGTGCTGCCCGCGATGGATGAGGTACTCGACGAAGTCGATCACCACCAGGTACATCGCGAAGGCGACCCAGGGGATGTCGCTCACGCCGGGCCAGAGCTCGTCCAGGTGCATCGTCCCCCAGCCGGCCGCGCGCACCATGCCCAGCACCTCGTCGAACAGCGGGTCGACCGCGAAGAACATCGCGAGCCGGAACAGGCCCAGCCGATGGATCAGCGTGTACAGAACATCGGTGCGGATGGCGGGCCGGTCGACCACCGGTTCCACCGGCTTCCAGCGCTGCATCGGCCCGATCACTGCCACCAGCACCGCGATCTGGATCAGACCGACCAGCAGCCAGCCGGTGGCGTCGAAGGCATCTTCGACCCAGCCGCCGAGGCCGATCGCATAGACGATCGGCTGCACCGCGGCCTCGAACAGCCACTGCTGCAATGCCGAGAATTGATCGGTGAGCCACTCCATTGCCGTGCGATCCGGTTCAGGCGCCGATGGCTCAGGAATGCGCCGCGATCCACTCGCGGTACGCCGGATGCTGCGACAGCGTCTGGAAGCAGAAGCCCTTGGCCTTGAGGCCGACGATCAGCGGCTCCAGGTCGGCCGGCGCCCACGGGTCCTTGCGCGACCAGATGCCCAGGTGCGCGAGCAGGATGTCGCCCGGCTGGATGGTGTCGAGCGCCTGCTGGAGCAGCTTCTCGTTGCTGTACTTCTCGCTTTGCAGCTCGTCGCCGAGGAAGCCGGCCGGCGACCAGCCGACGTGCTCGTAGCCGCAGCTCTTGGCCACCTGCAGCAGCTTCGGCGAGGTCTTGCCGCCGGGTGCGCGGAACAGCGGCAGCGGCTTCTTGCCGGTGACGAAGGCGAGCCGGTCGGCGGCCTTCGTGATGTTGTCGCAGTACTGCTTCGCGTCCCACGTGAATTCGCGGTCGGCCAAGGCGCCGGCGGTCGGCCGGATGCGAAAGCGCGGCTCGATGCCCTTGAGGTCGCCACGCCAGTAGGCGTGGTCGTAGGTGTGGGAAGCGAACTCGTGACCTTCGGCTGCCCTCGCCTTCCACCACGGCGCCCAGTGGGTGTCCAGGCTGTCGCCGCCGGTTTCGGTCCGTTCCGCCGCGGCGAAGAAGGTCACGCGCACATCCTGGCGCTTGAGCACGTCGGCCACGAGCGGCGCGATGCCCATGTGGCCCGTATCGAGGGTGAGGTAGACCGGCTTGCTGCAGGTGCCCTCGGCCAGCGCGTTGCTGCTGGCAAGCACCGTCGCCAGCAGCAGGACCCCGAAGGCGCGCCTACGACTTCGCATGCTCGAGGGTCCAGACGCCGTGCGGCGAGCGACCGACATTCACCTGCCGCACGATCTTGTTGCCGACCAGATCGACCACCGTCAGCTTCTTGGCCCAGCGCGAGGTCACATAGAGCGTCTTGCCGTCGGCGGAAACGTCCATGCAGTCCGGCCCGCCCGGCACCGCATAGGTGTCGGTGACCTTGAGGGTCGCGATGTCGATGCGGCTGATCGTGTTGGCGACCCGGTTGCTGATGAACACGCTGCGGCCATCGCCCGCCGACCGGAAGGCATGCGCGCCCTTGCCCGTCGGCAGCTTGCCGACCAGCTTGGGCTCCGTCCCAGCGACGTCGAACACCTGCACGCCGTCGCCGCCGGTCAGGCCCACCAGCAGGGTCTTGCCGTCATGGATGCCGAAAACGTCGGCCGGCATCGGACCGGTGGGCATGCGCCAGCGGATCGACTGCGTGGCGAGATCCACCGCAATCAGCTCGTCGCTGTCCTGCATCGTCACGTAGGCGGTGGTGCTGCGCGGGTCGATCCAGATGTGGCTCGGCGTCTTGCCGGTGGGAATGCGCTTGACGAGCTTGGGCTCCTTGCCGTCCCAGCGGTAGAGGTCGACGTGGTTCAGGCGGTTACCCGCGGTGACGAACCACTTCATGTCGGGCGAGAAGCGCAGCTGGTAGGGATCGATGATCCCGTAGACCACGCGCTGAACTTCGGCCGTGCGCGGGTTCAGGAAGGTCAGCGAGTCACCGGCCGAGTTCGCGACGATCAGCGAGGTCTCGTCGGGCGTCAGATAGAGGTGGTGCGGCTCCTTGCCGGTCGGGATGCGAACCCTTTCGGTCCACGAGGCGGGATCGATCACGCTCACCGTGGCATCGAGGGAGTTCAGCACGAAGACGGGGGGCGGCTCCGCGGCATGCGACGCGAGCGCCGCACAGGCAAACAAAAAGGCCGCAAGGCGGCCTGTCAGGTGGGAAGTGAGACGCAAGGGAGGTTTCCGAAAGAAGAATTCGGATTTTAACGACCGGCGCCCTCCGCCGGCTGACTTGCGCGCGCAACTCGCAAAGCCTCGACTTGCGCAGCATCAAGCCAGCGCCACTCTCCGGGCGCCAGGTCCTGCGGGAGCGCGAGCGCGCCGATGCGCGAACGGTGCAGGGCCTCGACCCGGTTTCCCACGGCGGCGAGCATGCGCTTGACCTGGTGGTACTTGCCCTCGGTGAGCGTCAGGCTCAGGTGGTGGGGCCCGGCGATCTCGCAGGCGGCGGCGCGCACCGGCTTCGGATCGTCGTCGAGCACCACGCCGGCGAGCAGGCGTTCCACCTGCTTCGCATCGATCGGATGCTTGGTCGTCACTTCGTAGACCTTCGGCACATGGTGCTTGGGCGAGCCCATGCGATGGATGAACTGGCCGTCGTCGGTCAGCAACAGCAGCCCGGTCGTGTCCTGGTCCAGCCGGCCGATCGCCTGCACGCCCTGTACCGCCCCCTTGTTCGGCCGCTGACGCAGCGGCGACGGCAGCAAGGTATAGATGCTCGGATAGGTCGACGGCTTCTGGGAGCACTCGGTGCCGGCCGGCTTGTGCAGCATCAGGTAGGCCTTCTCGTGGTACGCCCACTCAGTCCCCTGGACGATGAATCGCAGCCCCGCGGTCTCGAATTCCGAAGCAGGGTCCGTGACCGGCGCGCCGTCCACCCCGACGTACCCCTGCTGAACCAGCCCGGCGCAGACGCGACGTGTTCCGAAGCCCTGTGTGTAAAGGATCTCGTCGATGTGCATCAAAAAGGACCGGCGCCGATGGTCATCCATCGGCGCCGGTTGCATTGAGTGGTGGAGCTGGGGGGATTTGAACCCCCGTCCGTAAGCCTTCTTCGCGCAGATCTACATGTTTAGCGGTCTGTTTTGGATCTCGCCACCGGTGTCGCGCAGTCGCACGCTACACCGGTCGCCAGTACCCTTGGTTCTCGCCCCGATCCAAGGTACCCGGATCGAAGCCAGCCAACGTAGATTAACTTTGCAGCCGGGAGGCGTCGGATTGCTCCGAGCCCCCTTGCCCAGCCCGTTGGCGTGCTGTTGCAAAGCTCACTGGCAATTAAGCAGCGAGTGCGAAACGTTCGTCGTTTGCAGTTAGTTTGTTTGAATCTGTTTAACGAGCACATTCAGCTCGACATGCCCCGCTGCGATTCCGAACCCACGTCGAAACCAGTGCAGCCCCAAGGATCTGCATTTTAGGGCTGATTGAGTAGTTGCAAGAGCTCCAGGGGCGACGCGATGGCCGCGTCGGCGTCCCAGCGCGCGACCTCGGCCTGCTCGCCCATGTAGCCGTAGGTGGCGGCGATCGTCCTCATGCCGGCCGCCCGGCCCGCCAGCATGTCGCGCTCGTCGTCACCGACGTACACGCAGGCTTCGGGCGCCACGCGAAGCCGCCGTGCCGCTTCGAGAAGTGGCTCCGGGTGCGGCTTCGAGTAGGGCGTCGTGTCGCCGCTGACGATCGCGCCGGCCGTCTCGAACAGCGCAATGGCGCGGGTCAGCGGATCGGTGAAGCGCCCCGACTTGTTCGTCACCACGCCCCAGCGCAAGCCGCGTTCGCACAGCGCCTCGACGAGCTCGGCGACGCCAGAAAAGACCTGCGTATTGCGCAGCATCCTCGCCTCGTAATTGAGAAAGAACTCCTCGCGCAAGCTGTCGAAGCCGGGTGCGTCCGGCGTGATGCCGAAGGCAACGCCCAGCATGCCCCGTGCACCGGCTCCGGCCATCGGGCGATAGCGCTCCAGCGGCAGGGATGCAAGACCTCTGGTGATGCGCATCTGGTCGGCCGCCGCGCCGAGGTCGGGGGCACTGTCGATCAGCGTGCCATCCAGATCGAACAGCACGGCCAGCGTTTCCCGCCCACCCATCACTGCACCTGCGCCGGCTTTTGCGTGGCGATCATGTAGTTCACGCTGGTGTCGTCGCTCAGCCAGTAGCGCCGCGTGATCGGGTTGTGCTCCATGCCGCGTGTCTGGCGCAGGTCGAGTCCGGCCGCCCGGCAGTAGGCGGCGAGTTCGCTCGGACGGATCAGCTTCTGGTATTCGTGCGTTCCGCGGGGCAAGAGCCCGAGCAGGTATTCGGCGCCGACGATGGCGAACAGGAACGACTTGAGATTGCGATGGATGGTCGAGAAGAACACCCACCCGCCCGGCTTGACCAGGTCCGCGCAGGCCTTGACAACCGACGCGGGTTGCGGCACGTGCTCGAGCATCTCCATGCAGGTCACGACGTCGAAGCTCCCAGGCTGCTCGGCGGCAAGCGCCTCGGCACTGACGGCGCGGTACTTCACGCCTCGCGTGCCGGCCTCCAGCGCGTGCAGCTGAGCCACCTTGAGCGCCTTGTCGGCCAGATCGATGCCCAGGACCTCCGCGCCCTTTCGCGCCATCGAATCCGCCAGGATTCCGCCGCCGCAGCCGACGTCGAGCACCCTGCGCCCCGCAATCGGCGCAATGCCGTCGATCCACTCCAGGCGCAGCGGGTTGATTTCGTGCAGCGGTCGAAATTCGCTTTCGACGTCCCACCATCGGTGCGCCAGCTCCGAAAATTTGGCGAGTTCGGCCGGATCGGCATTCACGGTATCGGTCATGTGCTGATTATGAATCGGGTCGAATTCGGCCCCACGGCCGATCGAACAGCTCGCCTCAAGAACGCATCGCGCGCCGTGCGGGCATAAAAAAACCCCGCCGAGGCGGGGTTTCATCAGTGATTCGGAAGAATCACTTGTTGGGGCGGGTACCCACCACTTCGATTTCCACGCGGCGGTTCTTGGCGCGGCCTTCGGCGGTGCGGTTGTCAGCGATCGGCTGGGTCTTGCCCTTGCCTTCGGTGTACACGCGGTTCTTTTCGATGCCCTTCGAGACCAGGTAGGCCTTGACGGCTTCAGCACGGCGAACCGACAGCTTCTGGTTGTATTCCTTCGTGCCGATCCAGTCGGTGTGGCCAACCGCGATGATCACTTCGAGGTTCACGTCCTTGATCTTCGAGACGAGGTCGTCCAGCTTGGCGCGGCCTTCCGGCTTGAGGACGTACTTGTCGAAGTCGAAGAAGGCGTCAGCAGCGAAGGTCACCTTCGAAGCAGCGACGGCCGGGGGAACCGGCGCCGGAGCGGGAGCGGGAGCTGCAGCAGCGGGTGCGGGCGGCACGAGGGCGCCGTCGCAACCAGCGGCGGCGGTTGCCGGCGTCCAGTTGGCATCGCGCCAGCAGAGTTCGTTGGTGCCGTTCTTCCAAACCAGTTCGCCGGTGCCGTTTTGCCAGTTGTCGATCGCCGGACCACCGTTCGCGGCGGTGACACGGTTCTGCGCGCCGGCGGCAGTGGCGAGCGCAGCGACTGCAAACATCATCGCCACTTTATTCAGTTTCTTCATGGTTCTCCTCTTGGGGAAAAAGCCGCAGCCGCGCTGCGAATCAAGGACGCTTTAAGTGACCACCACCCAAAACGTTGAGGCGATTGTGCCATAGGGTCTTTCGCAAACAGCCCGGCAGACGCCCCTGAAGCGTAGGACGGAGGCGGAATAGCCAGCTTCTGTTGCGGCGGTGCGACACCCTCCACAGCGTAAAATTTCGCCTCCTTGCCGTCAGCCCGCCGTCCATGACCTCGTTCGCCAAAGAAACCCTCCCCATCAGCCTCGAAGAGGAGATGCGTCGCAGCTACCTCGACTACGCGATGAGCGTGATCGTGGGTCGCGCCCTTCCCGACGCCCGGGACGGCCTCAAGCCGGTGCATCGCCGTGTGTTGTATGCGATGCACGAACTCAACAACGACTGGAACCGCCCCTACAAGAAATCGGCCCGTATTGTGGGCGACGTGATCGGTAAGTATCACCCGCACGGCGACCAGTCGGTCTACGACACGATCGTCCGATTGGCGCAGAACTTCTCGATGCGCCACATGCTGGTTGACGGACAGGGAAATTTCGGCTCGGTAGATGGCGATATGGCGGCAGCCATGCGATATACCGAGATCCGTCTGGCAAAAATTGCGCATGAAATGCTCGCCGATATTGACAAGGAAACTGTCGATTTCGGCCCGAATTACGACGGCTCTGAAAAAGAGCCCTTGGTATTACCGAGCAAACTGCCGAATCTTCTGGTCAATGGCGCCGGCGGCATCGCCGTCGGCATGGCGACCAATATTCCCCCGCACAACCTCAACGAGGTGGTCGACGCCTGCCTCCACCTCCTGCGCCACCCGGATGCCGGCATCGACGATCTGATGGAGATCGTGCCGGCCCCGGACTTCCCGACCGCCGGGATCATCTACGGCATCAACGGCATCAAGGAGGGCTACCGCACCGGCCGCGGCAAGGTCGTGATGCGGGCCAAGTGCCACTTCGAGGAGATCGACCGCGGCCAGCGGCAGGCGATCATCGTCGATGAGCTGCCCTACCAGGTCAACAAGAAGACCTTGCAGGAGCGCATGGCCGAGCTCGTGCACGAGAAGAAGATCGAGGGCATCAGCCACATCCAGGACGAGTCCGACAAGTCGGGCATGCGCCTGGTGATCGAGCTCAAGCGCGGCGAAGTGCCCGAGGTGGTGCTGAACAACCTCTACAAGCAGACGCAGCTCCAGGACACCTTCGGCATCAACATGGTGGCGCTGGTCGACGGCCAGCCGAAGCTGTGCAACCTGAAGGACCTGATCGAGGTCTTCCTGCAGCACCGCCGCGAAGTCGTGACGCGGCGGACCATCTTCACGC
Organism: Variovorax sp. HW608; assembly: GCF_900090195.1. Classification (NCBI taxonomy): domain Bacteria; kingdom Pseudomonadati; phylum Pseudomonadota; class Betaproteobacteria; order Burkholderiales; family Comamonadaceae; genus Variovorax; species Variovorax sp. HW608. The sequence goes on along the minus strand of NZ_LT607803.1, from coordinate 4,845,218 downwards.
TGCGCAAGGCACGCGAACGCGGACACGTGCTCGAGGGCCTGGCCGTCGCCCTGGCCAACATCGACGAGTTCATCGCGATCATCCGCAATGCGCCGACGCCGCCGGTGGCGAAGGCCGAGCTCATGAATCGCGCCTGGGACAGCAAGCTGGTGCGCGAGATGCTCACCCGCACGCGCGCCGATGGCGGCGTGGTCAACGCCGACGACTATCGGCCGGACGGCCTGGACCGCGAGTTCGGCCTTGCCGCCGACGGGCTCTACAGGCTGTCGGAAACGCAGGCGCAGGAAATCCTGCAGATGCGCCTCCAGCGCCTGACCGGCCTCGAGCAGGACAAGATCGTCGCCGAGTACAAGGAAGTCATGGCCGAGATCGACGACCTGCTCGACATCCTGGCCAAGCCCGAGCGGGTCTCGATCATCATCGGAGACGAGCTCGGCTCGATCAAGCAGGAGTTCGGCCAGAGCAAGCTGGGCGTGCGCCGCAGCCAGATCGAGCACAGCGCCTTCGACCTGTCGACCGAGGACCTGATCACGCCGACCGACATGGTGGTCACGCTCTCGCACGGCGGCTACATCAAAAGCCAGCCGCTGGGCGAATACCGCGCCCAGAAGCGCGGCGGACGCGGCAAGCAGGCGACGACGACCAAGGACGACGACTGGATCGACCAGCTCTTCATCGCCAACACGCACGACTACATCCTGTGCTTCTCGAACCGCGGCCGGCTTTACTGGCTCAAGGTGTGGGAAGTGCCGGCCGGCTCGCGCGGCTCGCGCGGACGCCCGATCGTGAACATGTTCCCGCTGCAGGAAGGCGAGAAGATCAACGTCGTCCTGCCGCTCACGGGCGAGAAACGCACCTTCCCTGCCAACCACTTCGTGTTCATGGCGACGTCCATGGGCACCGTGAAGAAGACGGCGCTCGATGAATTCAGCAACCCGCGCAAGGCCGGCATCATCGCGGTCGACCTCGATCCGGGCGACTACCTGATCGGCGCCGCGCTGACCGACGGCGCGCACGATGTCATGCTCTTCTCGGACGGCGGCAAGGCGGTGCGCTTCGACGAGAACGACGTGAGGCCCATGGGCCGCAATGCCCGCGGCGTGCGCGGCATGACCCTCGAAGACGGCCAGGGCGTGATCGCGATGCTCGTCGCGGAGGACGAGCAGCAGAGCGTCCTCACCGCCACCGAAAACGGTTACGGAAAACGGACAAGCATTACCGAGTACACGCGCCATGGCCGCGGAACCAAAGGCATGATCGCCATTCAACAGAGTGAACGTAACGGCAAGGTGGTTGCGGCGACCCTCGTTCACGCCGATGACGAGATCATGCTCATCACCGACAAGGGCGTGCTGGTGCGCACCCGCGTCGCCGAGATTCGTGAACTCGGTCGCGCGACGCAGGGCGTCACGCTGATCGGGCTCGACGAAGGCGCCAAGCTCAGCGGGCTGCAGCGCATCGTCGAGAATGACGCCAACGTCGATAACGAGTCCGGCGCCGACGACACTTCCTCAACATCTTCAACGGAGAATCCTCAGTGAAAAAAATCAAACTCGCGCTTCTGACGGTCGCGCTCGGCGCAAGCTCGCTGGCCATGGCCCAGGACAAGGCCGCGCTGGTCAAGCAGTTCATCGATCTGCAACGCCCCGGCATCGAATCCCTGGCGCGCGGCCTGGTCGAGCAGTCGAGCGCCCCGATCGCCGCTGCCGGCTCGCAGTACCTGCAGACGCAGGTCCCGGCGGAGAAGCGCGAAGCCGCCGCCAAGGCCGCCGATGCCGAACTCAAGAAGTACTTCGACGACGCCTACCCGATCGTGCGCGACAAGGCGGTGCAACTGGCACCGGGCGCCCTGGGCCCGATCATGGAGCAGAACTTCAGCGAAGATGAGCTGAAGCAGCTTCTGGCCTGGATCAGCTCGCCGCTGAGCAAGAAGTACCAGGATCTCAATCCGAAGCTGCAACAGGCGCTGACGGAAAAGCTGGTTGCCGAGACCCGCGCGACGATCGAGCCGAAGATGGTTGCGCTCGACAGCAGCGTCGCCAAGGCACTCGGCGCGCCGACCAATCCGCAGGCCGGCGGCGGCGCGGCAGCACCGAAGGCTGCGCCCGCGAAGGCGCCTGCCAAGAAGTGACGCGGCCGACGGGTCCGCGCCCCTACAACTTCTCTGCCGGTCCGGCCGCGATGCCGGACGCGGTGCTGCAACGCGCCGCTTCGGAAATGCTCGACTGGCAGGGCAGCGGCATGGGCGTGATGGAAATGAGCCATCGCGGCAAGGAGTTCGGCGCGATCTGCACAGAGGCCGAAGCCGATCTGCGCTTCCTCCTCGCGGTGCCGGAGGACTTCCACATCCTGTTCATGCAGGGCGGCGGGCTCGGCGAGAACGCGATCGTCCCGATGAACCTCTCGCGCGGGACCAGCGCGGATTTCATCATCACGGGCAGCTGGAGCAGCAAGTCCCACAAGGAAGCCCAGCGCTATTGCAAGGCGAACATCGCCGCAACCAACGCGCCGGACCAGCACACGCGACTGCCCGATCCCGCGTCGTGGCGGCTTTCCGGCGATGCGGCGTACGTGCACGTGTGCTCCAACGAAACCATCAACGGCGTCGAGTTCCAGGAGCTGCCGGATCTGGCGGCGCTGGGCAGCAAGGCGCCGCTGGTCATCGATTTCTCCTCGCACGTGGCTTCGCGCCCGGTGGACTGGCGCCGCGTCGGCCTCGCCTTCGGCGGCGCGCAGAAGAACCTGGGGCCAGCGGGCCTGACGATCGTGATCGTCCGCGACGACCTCCTGGGCCACGCGCTCGACATCTGCCCGAGCGCCTTCAACTACAAGACCGTCGCGGACAACCGCTCGATGTACAACACGCCGCCGACCTGGGGCATCTACATCGCCGGGCTGACGTTCCAGTGGCTGCGTGCACAGACCGAAGGCGAGCTCACGGGCATCGCCGCCATGGAAGCACGCAACATCGCGAAGGCACGCCTCCTGTACGACTTCATCGACGGCTCGTCCTTCTACGTCAACAAGGTCGCCCCATCCTGCCGCTCGAGGATGAACGTGCCGTTCTTCCTTTCTGATGAAAGCCGCAACGACGCCTTCCTCGCGGGCGCACGCGAAGCGGGCTTGCTGCAGCTCAAGGGACACAAGTCCGTGGGCGGCATGCGGGCCAGCATCTACAACGCGATGCCGCTGGCCGGGGTGCAGGCGCTGGTGAGCTACATGCGAGAATTCGAGCGGTCGCATGCCTAGACGGCATGTGCACCTGACCGATGACCGCACCCGCCCCACAGCCCCAGCACCCTGACAACGCCTCCCTCGCCGATCTGCGCGTGCAGATCGACTCGCTCGACCAGCAGCTTCTCGACCTCCTGAACCGGCGCGCCCATGTCGCCGAACTGGTCGGCGAGGTCAAGAAGCGCGAAGGCACCCCCTATTTCCGTCCCGATCGCGTCGCCCAGGTGATCGAGAAGATGCAGCAGACGAACCAGGGCCCGCTCAAGTCGCAGCATGTCGCCGCGATCTGGCGCGAGATCATGTCGGCCTGCCTGGCCCTCGAATCGCCGCAACGGGTCGCGGTGCTGGGCCCCGAGGGCACCTTCTGCGAGCAGGCCGCCATCGAATACTTCGGCGGCGCCGCCGACCTGATCTATTGCGCCAGCTTCGACGAGGTCTTCCATGCAACGGCGGCCGGCAGCGCCCAGTACGGCGTCGTCGGGGTCGAGAACTCCACCGAGGGCGTGGTCGCCCGCTCGCTCGACCTCTTCCTGCACTCGCCCACCCATGTAGTCGGCGAGGTCAGCCTTCTCGTGCGCCACCACCTGCTGCGCACCAGCAATTCGCTGGAAGGCATCGAGGCCGTCCTGGCGCATCCGCAGGCGCTTGCCCAGTGCCAGACCTGGCTTTCCAAGCACCTGCCGAACGCCGAGCGCCGGGCGGTTTCGAGCAACGCCGAAGGCGCGCGGCTCGCGGCCGGCAACCCGGCCTGGGCCGGCCTGGCGAGCGAGCGCGCCGCAACGCGCTTCGGGCTGCACATCGTCGCCCACGCGATCCAGGACGACTCCTACAACCGCACCCGCTTCGCCGTCATCTGCCTGCCGCAGACGCTGGCCATGCCGCCGGCAACGGGCAAGGACTGCACCAGCCTGGTCGTCTCCGTGCCCAACCGCCCCGGCGCCGTGCACGACCTGCTGGTGCCGCTGAAGACCAACAACGTCTCGATGACCCGGTTCGAATCGCGGCCCGCGCGCACCGGCCAGTGGGAGTACTACTTCTACATCGACCTCGACGGCCACCCCACCCAACCCAACGTTGCGGCCGCGCTGACCGAACTGCGCAAGCTCTGCGCGTTCTACAAGGTCATCGGCGCCTACCCGGTCAATTCCTGAGGCCACGGACGATGTTTGAACAACTGGGCCTGATCGGCTGCGGCCTCATGGGCGGCTCCTTCGCGCTCGCGCTCAAGCGGGCCAAGCTCGTGAAGCGGGTCGTCGGCTACAGCAAGTCGCCCTCGACGACGGAGCGCGCGAAGCAGCTCGGCGTGATCGACGTCGCGGCGCCGTCCGCCCTGCTCGCGGTGTCGGGCGCCGACCTGGTGCTGATCGCGGTGCCCGTGGGCGCATCCGAACAGACCTTCAAGGCGATCCGCCACGGCATCACCGAACAGATGCTCGTGATGGACGTGGGCTCGACCAAGGGCGACGTGATCGAAGCAGCGCGCCGCGGCCTGCAGGACCAGCTGGCGTCGTTCGTACCCGCCCATCCGATCGCCGGCAAGGAGGTCGCCGGCGTCGAACACGCCGATGCCGGCCTCTACACCGGCAAGCAGGTCGTGCTCACGCCGATCAAGACCACCTTGCGTTCCAACGTCCAGCGCGCGACGCAGGTCTGGAGCGGCATCGGCGCGAAGGTCAGCATCATGACGCCGGATGAGCACGACACCATCTTCGCGGCCGTGAGCCACCTGCCGCACCTCATCGCCTTTGCGTTCACGAACGGCCTCGTCACGCAGCCGCAGGGCGAGCGCTTCCTGGAGATGGCCGGCCCCGGATTTCGCGACTTCACGCGCATCGCGGCCAGCGACCCGGTCATGTGGCGCGACGTCCTCATGGCCAATCGGGAGAAGGTCCTGCTCCAGTCGCAGGCCTTCCGGGAAGCGCTGCGGCAATTCGAGGCGCTCCTGGCCGCGAGCGATGCGCAAGCGCTCGAAAACGCCATTGCCTCCGTGAGCAAGTTGCGCAGCCAGTGGCAGCCCGGCGCCATGGGCTCGACCGAATGAGGCCCGCGCACTGACATGTACGCCACACCATTTCTGGACATTCCCGCGCTCGCCGGCGCCTCCGGCACCGTCCAATTGCCGGGATCGAAGAGCATTTCCAACCGAGTGCTGCTGCTGGCCGCGCTCGCCAGCGGCACGACCACGATCCACGACCTGCTGGATTCGGATGACACGCGGGTCATGCTGGACGCGCTGACAGCCCTCGGCTGCACCATCGAACGCAATGGCACGACCGTGAAGCTCGAAGGGCTCGGCGGAGCACTGCGGACCACGAAGGCCTCGCTGTTCCTCGGCAACGCCGGCACCGCCATGCGCCCGCTGACCGCCGCGCTCTCGCTGCTCGGCGGCGAATTCGAGCTCAAGGGCGTGCCGCGCATGCACGAACGGCCGATCGGCGACCTGGTCGACGCATTGACCCAGCTCGGCTGCCGCATCGACTACCTGGGCAACCCGGGCTATCCGCCGCTGGCGATCCACCCGGTCGCGATCGACGCCCTGCAGCTCGACACGCCGATCCGCGTGCGCGGGGACGTGTCGAGCCAGTTCCTCACGGCGCTGCTCCTCGCGCTCCCGCTCGCCGCGCGGCGCGACATCGTGATCGACGTCGTCGGCGAGCTGATCTCCAAGCCCTACATCGAGATCACGCTCAACCTGCTCGCGCGCTTCGGCATCGAGGTGCGGCGCGAGGGCTGGCAGCGCTTCACGATTCCGGCCGGCAGCCGTTACCGCTCACCCGGCGAGATCCACGTCGAGGCCGACGCCTCGTCGGCCAGCTACTTCATCGCGCTGGGCGCGATCGCCAACGGTTCGGGCATCCGGATCGAAGGCGTCGGCGCCGAATCGATCCAGGGCGACATCCGTTTCATCGAGGCCGCGCGGCAGATGGGCGCCCGGGTGGACAGCGGCCCCAACTGGCTTTTCATTTCCCGCGATGCGTGGCCGCTGAAGGCGATCGACATCGACGCCAACCACATCCCCGATGCGGCCATGACGCTGGCCGTGATGGCGCTCTACGCCGACGGGCCGAGCACCCTGCGCAACATCGCGAGCTGGCGCGTCAAGGAGACCGACCGCATCGACGCCATGGCGAACGAGCTCGGCAAGCTGGGCGCGACCGTCGAAGCCGGGCCGGACTTCATCCGCATCCAGCCGCTGCCTGCGGGCGCCTGGCAGCCGGCCACCATTCGCACCTACGACGACCATCGGGTCGCCATGTGCTTCTCGCTCGCGGCCTTCAATCCGGACGGCAAGCCCGTGCGGATCCTCGAGCCGCACTGCGTCGCGAAGACCTTCCCCGACTATTTCGAGACGCTGTTCTCGGTGGCTCAGGCCGGCGAGATTCCCGTGATCTGCATCGACGGCCCGACCGCGTCGGGCAAGGGCACCCTGACGATCGAAGTGGCGCGCCGGCTCGGCTACCACTACCTCGATTCGGGTTCGCTCTATCGCGTCACGGGCATCGCGCTCCGGCGTGCCGGCCTTGCGCCCGACTCCGAGCACGAATCCCGGATCGCCGAAATCGCCGCCGCGCTGCCGCTTTGCTTCAACGAAGGCAAGGTCCTGCTCGCCGGCGAGGATGTCAGCGACGCCATCCGCACCGAGGCCGCTGGCATGGACGCCTCGCGCGTGTCGACGCTTCCCGCGGTGCGCACCGCCCTCGTCGACCTGCAGCGCAGCTTCCGCAAGCTGCCGGGACTCGTCGCCGACGGCCGGGACATGGGCACCGTGATCTTCCCCGACGCGAAGCTCAAGGTCTTCCTGACCGCAAGCGCCGCGCACCGGGCCGAGCGGCGACATAAGCAATTGATTTCAAAGGGAATTTCGACTACACTTGACAGTCTTCGCGCCGACTTGGAAGCGCGTGATCTTCGGGACTCATCCCGCAGCGTCGCACCTTTGAAGCCCGCGCAGGACGCCCGCCTCCTGGACAACTCCCATCAAACGGTCGAGCAATCGGTCGCAGAGGTGTTGTGCTGGTGGCAGGAAATACAGCCGTTCGAGTCTTCTTGAGCGGCGTTTCGGTCCAGCAGGTCCCCACCGCGCGTCAGCGCACCGGCCTGCTGGTTGTTCAACCCCAACCGGGCCCCCAAAGCCCAAACAACCGCCGTCTCCAGACCCAAGCCAGCCGCAAGCACTATTGCATGGGCGTCTGCAAACCCTGCGTGACGGAAGGAACACACAATGTCTGAATCTTTTGCCGACCTGTTCGAAGAATCCCTGAAGCGCTCCGAAATGCGCGCCGGCGAGGTCATCACCGCCGAAGTCGTGCGTGTCGAACACAACCACGTCGTGGTCAACGCAGGCCTCAAGTCCGAAGCCTACGTGCCGATCGAGGAGTTCAAGAACGACAAGGGTGAACTCGAAGTCCAGGCCGGCGATTTCGTCTCCGTCGCCATCGGCAGCGTCGAGAACGGCTACGGCGACACCATCCTCTCGCGCGACACCGCCAAGCGCCTCGCTTCGTGGCTCGCTCTGGAGAAGGCCCTCGAATCCGGCGACTTCGTCACCGGCACGACGAGCGGCAAGGTCAAGGGCGGCCTCACGGTGCTGGTCAACGGCATCCGCGCCTTCCTGCCGGGTTCGCTGATCGACACCCGTCCGATCAAGGACCTGACCCCGTACGAGAACAAGACCCTCGAATTCAAGGTCATCAAGCTCGACCGCAAGCGCAACAACGTGGTGCTCTCGCGCCGCGCCGTGGTCGAAGCCAGCATGGGCGAAGAGCGCGCCAAGCTGATGGAAACGCTCAAGGAAGGCGCGATCGTGCGCGGCGTGGTCAAGAACATCACCGAGTACGGTGCGTTCGTCGACCTCGGCGGCATCGACGGTCTGCTGCACATCACCGACATGGCATGGCGCCGTGTCCGCCACCCGAGCGAAGTGGTGCAGGCCGGCCAGGAAATCACCGCCAAGATCCTCAAGTTCGACACCGAGAAGAACCGCGTGTCGCTGGGTCTCAAGCAGATGGGCGACGACCCGTGGATGGGCGTTTCGCGCCGCTACCCGCAAGGCACCCGCCTGTTCGGCAAGGTCACGAACATCGCCGACTACGGTGCGTTCGTCGAACTCGAGCCGGGCATCGAAGGCCTGGTGCACGTGTCCGAGATGGACTGGACCAACAAGAACATCGCTCCGAACAAGATCGTCTCGCTGGGCGACGAAGTCGAAGTCATGGTCCTCGAGATCGACGAAGACAAGCGCCGCATCAGCCTGGGCATGAAGCAGTGCAAGGCCAACCCGTGGCAGGAATTCGCGCAGAACACCAAGCGCGGCGACCGCGTCAAGGGCCCGATCAAGTCGATCACCGACTTCGGCGTGTTCGTGGGTCTGGCTGCCGGCATCGACGGCCTCGTCCACCTGTCCGACCTGTCGTGGAACGAGCCGGGTGAAACCGCTGTCCGCAACTACAAGAAGGGCCAGGAAGTCGAAGCGATCGTGCTGGCCGTCGACGTCGACCGCGAGCGCATCAGCCTGGGCATCAAGCAGCTCGACAGCGATCCGTTCACCACGTTCACGACCGTGAACGACAAGGGCCAGATCGTGACCGGCAAGGTCAAGAGCGTCGACCCGCGCGGCGCCGAGATCGACCTCGGTGACGACATCGTCGGCTACCTGCGCGCCAGCGAAATCTCCCGCGACCGCGTGGAAGATGCCCGCAACGTGCTCAAGGAAGGCGACGAAGTCACGGCCGTGGTGGTCAATGTGGATCGCAAGACCCGCAACATCCAGCTGTCGATCAAGCAGAAGGACATGGCCGACCAGCAGGAAGCCATGGCCAACCTGAGCCAGCAGGCCGCGCGTGAAAACGCCGGCACGACCAGCCTGGGCGCCCTGCTGCGCGCCAAGCTGGACAACAGCGACAAGTAAGCTGAGTCCGGGGACAGGGCAGGCCTTGCGGCCGCTCTGTCCTTTTTTTCGTCTTCACGTTTTCTGTCATGACCCGTTCCGATCTTGTCGAAGAACTCGCCGCACGCTTTGCGCAACTGACGCACCGCGATGCCGAATACGCCGTCAAGACCATCCTCGACGCGATGGGCGACGCACTCGTGCGCGGACACCGCATCGAGATCCGGGGCTTCGGCAGCTTCACGGTGAACCGGCGCCCGCCCCGCATCGGACGCAACCCGCGTTCGGGCGAAAGCGTGCAGATCCCGGAGAAGCGGGTGCCGCACTTCAAGCCCGGCAAGGCCTTGCGGGAAGCGGTCGATGCGCGCAGCGCCGAACTCGACGCCGAGAAGAAAAGGCACGTGTAAAGCGAAGCACAGGCCCTCCGAGTCCGCCGACCTGCAGGCATAGAATTCCCCCGCCAACGGGGAAGCGCATGAAATATCTCCTGTGGCTGCTCAAGGCAGCCATTTTTTTTACCCTCTTCGCCTTCGCGCTGAACAACCAGCACGACGCGACGGTGTATTTCTTCTTCGGCACCTCCTGGCGTGCCCCGCTGGTGCTGGTGGTGCTGGCCGCGTTCGCGGGCGGCATGGTGGTCGGTGCCCTGGGTATGCTGCCGGGATGGTGGAAGCATCGCAGTGCGGCGGCACAGCAAGCGCCCGCCGCCGTCGCTGAGCCAGCCGCAGCGCCGGCCACGCCCCCTGCCACCGTTTCCGCCGCCGACCTGCCCGCCGTACGCCAACATGGACTTTGACCTCAGCTGGCTGCTGCTCGGCCTCCCGATCGCCTTCGTTCTCGGCTGGCTCGCTTCGCGCTTCGACCTTCGGCAGCTCAGGATCGAGAACCGCCAGGCGCCGAAGGCCTACTTCCGCGGCCTGAACTTCCTCCTGAACGAGCAGCAGGACCAGGCCATCGACGCCTTCATCGAAGCGGTGCAGAACGATGCGGACACGCAGGAGCTGCACTTCGCGCTCGGCAACCTGTTCCGGCGCCGCGGCGAATATCAACGTGCGGTCCGGGTGCACGAGCACCTGCTGGGACGCGGCGACCTGAGCCGCGCCGATCGCGACCGCGCGCAGCATGCGCTCGCACAGGACTTCCTGCGCGCCGGGCTGCTCGATCGCGCCGAGGCCGCGCTGCAGAAGCTCGAGGGCACGCGCTACGAGAACGAGGCCCGGCTCTCGCTTCTGGCCATCTACGAGCGTTCGCGCGAATGGGCCCAGGCGGCAGACGTGGCCCAGAAACTCGACGAATCGGAACAGGCCAGCTACGAGACACGGCGCGCACACCACCTCTGCGAACAGGCCGCCGAACGTGTCGCGGCCGCGGACCTGGACGGCGCGGCGCAGCTGCTTCGCCAGGCGGTGGCGCTGGCGCCGAACGCACCGCGCCCCGCCATCGATACGGCGACGCTGCAGCTGCGCAATGGCGATCCGGCGGCGGCTTTCGACACGCTCAAGGCGCTCAGCGAGCGCGCGCCGCTGGCGCTGCCGTTGTATGCGGCGATGCTCCAGCAGGCCGCGGTGGCATCGCAGCGTTCCGGAGAGGCACTGGCGCTGCTGCAGCGCCGGTACGTCGCCTCGCCGTCGATCGATGTGCTCGAAGCCATCATCGCGCTTGGCGGCACGCCCGCATTGCCGGATGACGCACGCTCGGCCGACGCGACGGCACCCGAGCCGCGCGACGGCTACATCGCGCACCTGGCGCGCCAGCCTTCGCTGGTGGCCGCATCGCGCTGGCTCGCCGGCGAGCGCTTCGAGCACGAGCAGTTCCATCCGCAGGTGCAGCGTTCCCTCGACCAGGCGACGCGGCCCCTGATGCGCTACCGCTGCGCTGCGTGCGGATTCGAGGCGCACCAGTACTTCTGGCACTGCCCCGGCTGCCAGGCGTGGGACAGCTATCCGCCCCGTCGCGTCGAAGAGCTCTGATCCCTGGCGACAGCCCGCGCGAGGCGGTCGCCCCCTCCCCGCTATCATGCGATCGCCGCGCGCGTTCTGCGAGCGGCGGAGCGCTTTCGCGTTCCTCTCACAACAATGTCAGGGAGATAGTTAGTCATGCTGAAGAAAATCCTGGCCGCCACGGCCATGCTGTTTGCCGTCGCCTCCTGGGCCGCGGTCGATGTCAACAAGGCCACCGAAGCCGAACTCGACAGTCTCAAGGGCGTCGGCCCCGCGCTCTCCAAGCGCATCATCGAAGCCCGCAAGCAGGGCGAGTTCAAGGACTGGGCCGACTTCATGCACCGGGTCAAGGGCGTGAAGGACAAGTCCGCCACCAAGCTCTCGGGCGAAGGCCTCACGGTCAACGGGCAGCCGTTCAACGCTTCCGCACCGGTCACCAGGAACGATGCGAAGAAGGCCGCGCCGGCAGCAGCGGCGCCGAAGGCTCCGGCGAAGCCCTGAGCTTCATCGCAGCGCACAACGGATGCGCTGAACTGAAGGCCGCCCTCGGGCGGCCTTTCTGCATCCTGCGCCTCATTCCGAGGGATTTGCGGCGGGGGGCGGTCGATAGAATCGATCGCAATGCCCCTGGTCTTTCTCGTTGCACTTCCGTTCATCGCCAGCGTGCTCGCCGCGCTGCTGCCATCGGATGCGCGAAACAGGGAATCGACCTTGGCGGGCCTGGTCGCACTGGGCTGCGCGATCCAGGCGGCATGGTTCTTCCCGGAGGTCGCCAGCGGCAGCGTGATCCGGCAGCAGATCGACTGGCTGCCCGCCATCGGCCTCGATCTCGTCTTCCGCATGGACGGCTTCGCGTGGCTGTTCTGCATGCTCGTGCTGGGGATCGGCACGCTGGTCGTGCTCTACGCGCGCTACTACATGTCGCCGTCCGATCCGGTGCCGCGATTCTTCTCGTTCCTGCTCGCGTTCATGGGCGCGATGATGGGCGTGGCGCTGTCGGGCAACATCATCCAGATGGTGCTGTTCTGGGAACTCACCAGTCTTTTCTCCTTCCTGCTGATCGGCTACTGGCACCATCGCCGCGATGCGCGGCGCGGCGCGAGCATGGCGCTCGTCGTCACCGGCGCGGGCGGCCTGTGCCTGCTGGCCGGCGCGCTGATCCTGGGACGCATCGCCGGCAGCTACGACCTCGACGCGGTGCTGGCCTCGGGCAGCCAGATCCGCGCGAACCCGCTCTACCCCGCCGTGCTGGTGCTGGTGCTGCTCGGCGCCTTCACCAAGAGCGCGCAGTTCCCGTTCCACTTCTGGCTGCCGCGCGCGATGGCCGCGCCCACGCCGGTCTCGGCCTACCTGCATTCGGCCACCATGGTGAAGCTCGGCGTGTTTCTGATGGCGCGGCTCTGGCCGGTGCTGTCGGGCACCGAGCAATGGTTCTGGCTGGTGAGCGGCGCCGGCGCGATCACGCTGCTGCTCGGCGGCTACGCCGCGATGTTCCAGCGCGACCTGAAGGCGCTCCTGGCGTATTCGACGATCTCGCACCTCGGACTCATCACGCTGCTGCTGGGCCTCAACAGCCCGCTCGCGGCGGTGGCGGCGGTCTTCCACGTCATGAACCACGCGACCTTCAAGGCATCGCTCTTCATGGCCGCCGGCATCATCGATCACGAGAGCGGCACGCGCGACATCCGCCGGCTCAGCGGCCTGCAGAAGCTGATGCCGATCAGCGGCACGCTGGCGATCATCGCGAGCGCATCGATGGCCGGCGTGCCGCTGCTCAACGGCTTCCTGTCGAAGGAGATGTTCTTCGCCGAGACGGTGTTCATCGAGGCCACGCCCTGGGTCAGCCGGAGCCTTCCGGTCATCGCGACCATTGCCGGCATCTTCAGCGTGGCGTATTCGGCGCGCTTCGTCTTCGACGTGTTCTTCGGCCCGCCGTGCGCGCCCCCCGACGTGCCCAAGCAGCCGCACGAGCCACCCCACTGGATGCGGGTTCCGGTGGAACTGCTGGTGCTGATCTGCCTGGTGGTGGGCGTCGCGCCCGCATGGTCGGTCGGCGCCTTTCTCGCCACGGCCGCAAGGCCGGTCGTCGGCGGCACCCTGCCGGAATACAGCCTGGCGGTGTGGCACGGATTCAACCTGCCGCTGCTCATGAGCGTCATCGCACTGGCCGGTGGGGCGGCGCTCTATCTGATGCAGCGCCGGGGCCGCGAACTGGGCGTGCTGACGGATGCCACGCCGCTGCTGCATGGCTTCGATGGCCAGCGCATCTTCGAGAACCTGCTTGCGCGCCTGGGCGAGACCGGCCGCCGCAGCCGCCGGATTCTCGGCACGCGGCGTCTGCAGATCCAGCTGCTGCTGCTGGTCGGCGTCGCGATCGGCGGCGCGGCCGCGGCGCTCCACTTCACGCCAGCCACACGCGGATCGCGCGAGCTGCTCCCCTTTTCGCCCATGTTCGCCATGACCTGGCTGATCGGCTGCACCTGCGCGATCGCCGCCGCAGTGCAGGCCAAGTTCCACCGTCTCGCCTCGCTGATGCTGGCGTCGGCCGCGGGGCTGGTGAGCTGCATCACCTACATCTGGTTCTCGGCGCCCGACCTCGCGCTCACCCAGCTCGTGGTGGAGGCGGTGACGACGGTACTGATCCTCCTCGGCCTGCGCTGGCTGCCGATGCGCACCGCGACACCCGAGCCCACGTGGTCATGGCTGCGCCAATGGGGGCGGCGCGGCCGCGACCTGGCGATCGCCACGGCCGCCGGGGCCGGCCTCGGCTCGATCGCCTGGCTGATGATGACGCGGAACTTTCCAGAGAGCATCTCGCCGTTCTTCCTCGACAACGCCCTGACGCGCGGCGGCGGCACCAACGTGGTCAACGTGATGCTGGTCGACTTCCGCGGCTTCGATACCTTCGGCGAGATCACGGTGCTCGGCGTCGTGGCGCTGACGGTCTATGCGCTGCTGCGGCGCTTCCGTCCCGCACCGGAATCGATGGCGCTGCCCCCGCAGCAGCGCGCGCATCCCGACGACGGCAGCAGCGACCTGCTCAACCCGCGCCGCGCCAGGGACACCGCGGTCGGCTACCTGATGGTTCCGGCGGTGCTCGTGCGGCTCTTGCTGCCGCTGTCGGTGCTGGTGTCGGTCTACTTCTTCATGCGCGGCCACAACCAGCCGGGCGGCGGCTTCGTCGCGGGGCTGGTGATGTCGGTGGCGCTGGTGCTCCAGTACATGGTGTCCGGGACGGAATGGGTGGAAGAGCATCTGCGCATCTATCCGCGGCGCTGGATCGCGGTCGGCCTGCTGCTCGCCTTGATCACGGGCGACGGCGCGATCCTCTTCGGCTACCCCATCCTCACCACGCACACGGCGCATCTGCACCTGCCGCTGCTGGGCGAGGTGCATGTGCCGAGCGCGCTGTTCTTCGACACCGGCGTGTTCGCGCTGGTGCTCGGCGCCACCATGCTGATCCTCACCGCGCTGGCGCACCAGTCGATCCGCAGCCATCGCTGGTCCGACGAGCAGGCCGAGCGTGCCGCCGCGGCCGAAGCGGAGGGTGTCGCCTGATGGAAATCGTCCTCGCGATCGCCATCGCCGTCCTCACCGCCTCGGGCGTGTACCTGCTGCTGCGCCCGCGCACCTTCCAGGTGATCATGGGCCTCACGCTGATCTCGTATGCGGTCAACCTGTTCATCTTCAGCATGGGCCGCCTCAAGGTCGACAGCGAGCCGGTGCTGACGCCGGGCTTCGCCGCCACGCTCGCCAACACCGCGGACCCGATGCCGCAGGCCCTGGTGCTGACCGCGATCGTGATCGGCTTCGCAATGACCGCCTTGTTCCTCGTGGTCCTGCTCGCCTCGCGCGGACTGACCGGCACCGACCACGTCGACGGTGAAGAGCGCCAGGGGCCCCACCCATGACCGACCTCTTGCACCTGCTCGACCGCGTGCTCGAACACGGCATGCCGCACCTCATCGCCGCGCCGATCGTGGTGCCGATGCTGACCGCCGCGCTCATGCTGCTGCTGCGCGAGGAACGCCGCCGGACCAAGTCGGCACTCAGCATCGCCTCGGGCCTGATCGGCCTCCTGGTCGCGCTCGCGTTGCTGCGCTGGGTCAACGCGCCGGAAACCGGCGGCGGCGCGGGCTCCATCGGCGTGTACCTGCCGGGCAACTGGCCCGCGCCGTTCGGCATCGTGCTGGTCGCCGACCGCCTCTCGACGATGATGGTCGCGCTCACCGGCGTCGTCGCGTTCGCGGCGTCCATCTACTCGACCTCGCGCTGGGACCGCGCGGGCGTGCACTTCCACCCGCTGCTGCAGTTGCAGCTCATGGGCCTGAACGGCGCATTCCTCACCGGCGACCTGTTCAATCTCTTCGTCTTCTTCGAGGTGATGCTGGCCGCCTCGTACGGCCTGCTGCTGCACGGCTCCGGACGCGGGCGCGTGCATGCGGGCCTGCACTACATCGCGATCAACCTCGCTGCATCGTCGCTGTTCCTCATCGGCGCCTCGCTGCTCTACGGCGTGACCGGCACGCTCAACATGGCCGACCTGGGCATGAAGATCGCCCGGATCGACCCCGCCGACCGCGGCCTGGTGCACGCCGCGGCGGCGATCCTTGCCACGGCCTTCTTCGCCAAGGCCGGCGCATGGCCGCTCAACTTCTGGCTCGTGCCCGCCTACAACTCCGCCGTCTCGCCGGTCGGCGCAGTGTTCGCGCTCTTGACCAAGCTCGGCATCTACGCCTTGCTGCGGCTCTGGACGCTGATGTTCGCCCCCGACACCGGCGCGTCGGCGGGATTCGGCCAGGGCGTGCTGATCGCGATGGGCCTGGCGACGCTCTTCGTCGGCGCGCTCGGCATCGTGGGCACGCAGCGCCTGTCGAACCTCGCCGGCTTCAGCGTGCTGGTCTCCGCGGGCACGCTGCTGACCGCCGTCGGCTTCGGGCAGACGGCCGTCTGGGCCGGCGCGCTCTACTACCTGCTCAGCTCGACCCTGGCGGTGAGCGCCTTCTTCCTGCTCATCGACATGATCGAACGCTGGCGCAATGCCGGCATGAGCATCGCGCCGCACGAGGCGGCCCACGAGGTGCCCTTCCTTTCCGCCGACCTGCAGCGCATGGCCGACGTGAATCTCGACGACAACGCCCAGGCGCTCTACGGCCGCGCCATTCCGGCGGGTGTCGCATTCCTCGGGCTCAGCTTCGCCGGCTGCACCATCCTGCTCGCCGGATTGCCGCCGCTGTCCGGATTCCTCGGCAAGTTCGCGATGCTCTCGGGCCTCTTGGATGCCGCAAGGGTCACGCCGGCGGCCTGGACCTTCCTGGTGCTGCTGCTGGCGTCCGGCTTCTTCACCCTCATCGCGTTCAGCCGCACGGGCATCCGGCATTTCTGGACGCAGGAGCACGGCAGGCTGCCCTCGCTGCCCGCCCTCGAGGTGATTCCGGTCGGGGTGCTGCTGGCCGCCTGCCTCGCGCTGGCGCTCGGCGCCGGACCGGCCCTGCAGCATGCCACTGCCACGGCCGAGGGACTGCGCACGCCGACGGCCTATCGCAACGCGGTGCTCCATGCGCGCGAAGTGCCCAGCCCCGCGCCGAAACCGGGGGTCGCGAAATGATCAAGCGCTGGCTCCCCTTCCCGCCGCTGTCGCTGGGTCTCTTCGTCGTGTGGCTGCTGCTCAACCAGTCGCTCGACCTCGGGACGCTGCTGCTGGCGGCGATCTTCGCGATCGCGGTGCCGCTCTTGACCCAGTCGCTGCGGCCGCGGGAAACGGTGCGCATCCACCGGCCCGGCACGGCGCTGAAGCTCGCCTTCGTGGTCATGCATGACATGGTCGAATCCGCCCTCACCGTGGCGCGCCTGCTGCTGACCCGCCGCAACGACGAGATGCACCCGTGCTTCGTGCGCGTTCCGCTTCAGCTGCGCGATCCCAACGCGCTCGCGGCGCTCGCGATGATCGTCTGCCTCACGCCCGGCACGGCGTGGGGCGAGATCTCGTTCGACCGTTCGAGCCTCTTGATCCACCTGTTCGACGAGCGCGATCCCGAGGCCTTCATCCTGCTCGTGAAGTCGCGCTACGAGCGCCCGCTGATGGAGATCTTCGAACCATGACGCCAGTCCTTTTCTGGGCGCTCAAGCTCGCGCTGTTCCTCCTTGCCGTGGCGATGCTCTGCGCGGTCACGCGCCTGCTCATCGGCCCGACTGCGCAGGACCGCGTGATGGCGCTCGACTGCCTCTACATCAACGGCATGCTGATGATGCTGATCCTCGGCATCAACTACACCAGCAGCGTGTACTTCGAGGCCGCGATGCTGATCGCGCTGTTCGGCTTCCTCGGCTCGACGGCGCTCGCGAAGTTCCTGCTGCGCGGCGAAGTCATTGAATGAAGGAGACTCTCGAATGACCAATCTCATCGGCAGTCCCCTGCCCCTGTGGGCCGAAATCCTCACCGCGGGCTTCGCGGTGCTGGGCGCGGCCTTCGCGGCCATCGGGTCGTTCGGGCTCGTTCGGCTGCCGACCTTCTTCCGGCGCATCCATCCGCCGACGCTGGGCGCGACGCTGGGCGTGTGGAGCATCACGCTCGCCACCGTCATCTACTTCTCGGTGCAGAGCGCGAGCCTGTTCCTGCACGCGGTGCTGATCGCCCTTTTCGTCGCGCTCTCGGCGCCGGTGACCACCATCTTCCTGATGCGCGCGGCGCTTTTCCGCGAACGGCTCAAGGGCGGCAATGTGCCGAGCGCCGATGCCCGCCAGCCCTGACGACAGTCTTTTCCAAATGAGGTATGAGCCTGGAGCAGCCTGAGAACGGCGATGCGAAGCGAGTCGATCCGTTGTTGACAGCCTGCAGTGTAGTGAGGGGCAGTTCTGGACTTCTTTTGAACGCAGAAGGGGGTACAGGCGCGGCGCAGCCGTGAGACTGTGGGCAAAGCTACAGCTTGCTGAGCTTTGTCCACAGACCACCCTGAAGGGGCGCCAAGGGGGAAGGCTTTCCCCCTGCTTGTGGGTCTTGCTGCGCAGCAGCACATGCTGTGTCTTGCCTGGCGGGGCGCGCAGCTACGCGCGAGCGGGCACGCGTCGGAACAGTTCTGCGCGCGCTTCGTTCAGCTCCTGGGCGGCCTGAACGTCGCTGAGCGCTCGGGCGAGCTGCTGCAGCTCTTCGAGCGTGACGCCTTCGCGCAGAAACTTTGCCGCATCGGGCAGGCTTGAGAGCTTGTCCAGTGGCGTCATCGCGTCCTTGGGCCGGTACACGCGCTTGATGCGACCAGGCTTCTTCGCATCGGCCACCTCGGTGGCGAACAGGCACGGGCGGTGAAAGTTCAGGAACGGGTTGAGGTACTCGACGCAGAAGGTGTTGAAGCGCCCCGCATGGCGTTGCGCGATGTGCTCGTAGCCGAAGATCTTGCGCACGACCGCACCGTTCTTGGTCTCGGCCAGGCCGTTGTCGTTGCTGCGGCGCGGGCGGCTGCGTGTGAACTCCACGCGCAGCTTCTCCAGCATCGCGGCCACGCGGTGGTTGACGTACTCGCTGCCGTTGTCGGCGTGAAAGCCCAGGATCTCGAAGGGGAACTGCGCGAGCATCTGCTCGATGACCGGCAGCAGGTGGTTCTCGGCAATGGTCTGCACGCTGGCTACCACCTGCCACTGCGTGACGCAATCGACCGCGTTGATGTGGTACAGGCCTTTGGCGCCGTCGAAGTCGCCCTGGTGCACGCTGTCGATGCGGATGAATCCGGGGCGGCCATCTGGCGCGGGGGCCTTGCGCACGCCGATCGTCACGGCTTTGTCGCCGCGCGTCTTGGTCAGCACGACGCGCTGGGCGCGATAGCTCGCATCGTTGCGCAGGTTGTACAAGTGCGCCACCGAGATCGATCCCAGTCGCTCGAACCGCGTGTCGCCGAAGACATCGCGCTGGCGGCGCAGCACGCATGCCGTGGCCGGCCCCGACAGCGTGCCCATGGCGCGATCTACCTCGGCCAACAACGCCACGTCAGCGGCCGTATAGCGCCGTGCAAACGCGTGCTCGGGCGCGCGGTAGTTCTTCACCAGCGGCTTGCCCGCCATCCAGCGCGAGACCAGCCGCGTCACCTGGGCACGGCTGTAGCCGCTCAAACGCTGCAGGTAGGCCAATACCGCGCCCTTGTCGGCCCGACCCAGCTGGCGGTACCCCAGTCGCCGCAGCACAGTCGCAACCCAGCCGTAGCGCCCCTCATCGTCCTGAGCCGCGCGAAACCGCAGTTCCTGCGTCCCTGCCAGCACCTGGCGCACCTGTTCCACCGTGCGTACTTGCGCCTCGTCCATGTCGATCACCATTCGCCTCGATGATCGACTCGCCCGTCGGCAGGCTGCCCGTCAGCCGCTCAACCGCCGCTGCAGGCTCCCGCCAGGCTCATTTCCCACTGGAATCACGAGCCCGGCTCCAGGCTCACACCTCGTTGGACAAGACTACGACTTGGCCGCGCGCATGCAAAGGCGGATCATCCCATCGCAACGTTTCCTGGAGTTCGTGCCATGAAGGCTCTCGTTCTGACGACGGCGCTCGCCGTCATCCCACTGGTCGCGTCGAATGCGAAGGCGCAGGTTTTCGGCGGCGACGACGGCGGCGCAGCGCGCGCCGAGCGCATGCAACAGGGGAAGGCTGCCGCACGCGGCCCACAGGTCGGCGAAGGCAATCCGGTCCCCGATGCCAGGCCGAAGACCTCCACCGACGAGCGCGCCGCGGCGCGCGCCCGGCGCACGACGGCCGGCGCCCAGGCGGCACGCGGCCCGCAGATGGGTGAAGGCGATCCGATTCCGCGTCCGGCCCCGGCCGCGAACAGGTAGTTCGATCCCACCGCGCCCGCGCTTGCCTGCATGATTGGCGCCCATGCATTTGTCCGAATTCCTGCAGAACTACGGCTATCTAGCCGTCTTCCTCGGCGGCCTGTTCGAGGGCGAAACCATCCTCATGCTGGGGGCCTTCGCGGTCCACCAGGGCTATCTGTCGCTCGGGCCGCTGATCGCCTGCGGCGCGGCAGCCGCATTCCTCACCGACCAGTTCTACTTCCACCTGGGGCGTCGCAAGGGCGCCGAGCTGCTCGCCGAGCGCCCGAAGCTGCGTTCCTACGTCGAACGGGTCAATGGTTTCGTCACGCGGCATCCGGTCGCGACGATCTTCGTGATGCGATTCGCCTGGGGGCTTCGGATCGCGATGCCGGTCACGCTCGGCATGGGCCGCATGGCGGCGCTGCCCTACGCCGGGTTCTGCGCGATCGCGGCGGTCGTGTGGGCCACCGTGATCAGTCTTTTCGGGGTGAAGATCACGGCGTGGATCCATGCCGCGGTCGGCCACCTGCGGCCCTACGAGCACAGGCTGATCGCCACGGCGTTCGTGCTCGCCGTGGCGCTTGCGTTGCTCAGGCAGTGGCGCAACCGGCGCTGAAGGCCGGGCCGGGAGCGGCGCGCCCCGCGTGGATCAGTCGTTGTCGCCGCGCTCGAGAATCGCGCGGTTGATGTACAGCGCGACGAGCGTACAGAGCGCGCCGGAGAGCAGATAGACGCTCACGTAGCCCAGGCCGAAGCTCGAGGACAGGCCGAGCGCGACGAGCGGCGCGAAGGCGGCGCCGATCAGCCAGGCCAGATCGGAGGTCAGCGCAGCACCGGTGTAGCGGTACTTCTTCTCGAAGTTCGCGGTCACCGCACCCGCGGCCTGACCGTAGGACAGGCCCAGGATCAGGAAGCCCACCAGGATGAACACGTCCTGGCCGAGCTTGCCGCCGTCGAGCAGCGTCGGCGCGAAGCCGCTGAAGACCGCGATCAGCACCGCGAGGCTGCCCAGCGTGTTGCGGCGCCCCATGCGGTCGGCGATCAGGCCCGAGGCGACCGTGCCGATCGCGCCGAGCACCGCACCGACCATCTGGACCACCAGGAATTCGCTGATCGACTGGGTCGAGAACAGCGAGATCCACGAGAGCGGGAACACGGTGATCAGATGGAACAGCGCGTAGCTGGCGAGCGCGGCGAACGCGCCGATGACGATGTTGTAGCCCTGCGAGCGGGTCATCTCCAGCACGTTGGTCGGCTGGAGTTCGCGCGATTCCAGCGCGCGGTCGTATTCGTTCGTGGAAACCAGGCGCAGGCGCGCGAACAGGGCCACGACGTTGATCGCAAACGCGACGTAAAAGGTGTAACGCCATCCCCAATCGAGGAAATCCTCCATCGAAAGGCTCGAATACAGGTAGGCGAACAGCGCGCTGGCCATGAAGAAGCCCAGCGGCGCGCCGAGCTGGCCCAGCATCGCGTACCAGCCGCGGCGGTTCGGCGGTGCGTTGAGCGCCAGCAGCGACGGCAGACCGTCCCACGAGCCGCCGAGCGCCAGGCCCTGGCCGACGCGCAGGATCGACAGCAGCACGATCGCGGCCGTGCCCATCGACGCATAACCCGGCAGGAAGGCGATGCCGGCGGTCGAGATACCCAGCAGGAACAGCGCCATGGTCAGCTTGGCTTCGCGCCCGAACCGGCGCTGGACCGACATCGAAATCAAGGTGCCGAATGGCCGGGCGATAAAGGCGAAGGAGAAGATCGTGAAGGCGAGAAGCACCCCGTCGAGGCGGTTCTCGAACGGGAAGAACACCGACGGGAACACCAGGACCGAGGCGATCCCGTAGACGAAAAAGTCGAAGTACTCCGATGCACGGCCAATGACCACGCCGACGGCGATCTCGGAAGGCGTGATGTGCGAGTGCTCATCCCCGTGGAGGGTCTCGCTGATATCGGTATGGACGGGTGTGGGACTGATGCCGGACATCATCATTTCTGCAAAGGTTCGTATGTCATCCTGGGACCCCGCAAGGTTCTCACCGAATCGGGATTGCCGCCATAGGACAAAACGTCCAATATCCGGCACCTGCCAAACCAAGTAGATTCTGGCCTCTTTGCCCAGTAAAAGCTCACTCTTCGGCATGCCTCCCCTCTCCAAACTCCGCGGACTGCTGCTGCTGCCGCTCGCCCTGTTGGCGGGCTGCAACATGGTGGTATTGAACCCTTCCGGCGATATCGCCCGCCAGCAAGGCCAGCTGGTCGTCATTTCCACGGTGCTCATGCTCCTGATCATCGTGCCGGTGATCGGGCTGACCATCTTCTTCGCCTGGAAATACCGGCAGTCCAACCAGGAGGCGAAGTACACGCCGGATTGGGACCATTCCACCGAGCTCGAACTGGCGATCTGGGCCGCGCCGCTGATGATCATCATCGCACTGGGCGCCATCACCTGGATCAGCACCCACACGCTCGACCCGTACCGCCCGCTGCGGCGCCTCGAGGTCAACCGCCCGGTTCCCGACAACGTCAAGCCGCTGACCGTCGAAGTCGTCGCGCTCGACTGGAAGTGGCTTTTCATCTACCCCGAGCAGGGCATCGCCGCCGTCAATGAGCTGGCGGCGCCCGTGGACCGGCCGATCGAATTCAAGATCACCTCGTCCTCGGTGATGAATGCCTTCTACGTTCCCGCGCTGGCCGGCATGATCTACGCGATGCCGGGCATGGAAACCAAGCTCAACGCGGTCATCAACCAGCCCGGCGAGTTCGACGGCTTCTCGGCCAACTACAGCGGCGCCGGCTTCTCGGGCATGCGCTTCAAGTTCCACGGCGTGAGCAACGAAGGCTTCGACCAGTGGGTCCAGAAGGCCCGCGCCGAAAGCACCGAGCTCAGCCGCGAGGTCTACCAGAAGCTCGAGCGTCCCAGCGAGCGCGAACCGGTGCGCCGCTTCGGCAGCGTGGCCGCCGACCTCTACGACGCGATCCTCAACCGCTGCGTCGACCGCAACAAGATGTGCATGAACGAGATGATGGCCATCGACGCAGGCGGCGGCATCGGCGGCGCACCCGGTGCCTACAACGTCGCCAGGAAGCCCTGGCGGCCCGATGAGAAGAATTCCCCGATCCGCAGCTACGTGACGGCCATGTGCACCGTCGAGGACCCTGCCGGCATCTCGATCCCGCGTACCAACTTTCGCATCGAAGAGTAACGATGTCCGAACATCTTGATTTGACGAAGCTGATCTTCGGCCGTCTCAGCTGGGAAGCGATTCCGCTTCACGAACCCATTCTCCTGGTGACCTTCGCGGCCGTCGTTCTCGGCGGCATCGCAGTCCTCGGCGCGATCACCTACTTCCGTCTCTGGGGCACGCTGTGGCGCGACTGGATCACCAGCATCGACCACAAGAAGATCGGCGTCATGTACGTGATCCTCGGCCTCGTCATGCTGCTGCGCGGCTTCGCCGACGCGCTCATGATGCGCGCCCAGCAGGCCATCGCCTTCGGCGACTCCGCCGGCTATCTCCCGCCGCACCACTACGACCAGGTCTTCACCGCCCACGGCGTGATCATGATCTTCTTCGTGGCGATGCCGCTGGTCACGGGCCTGATGAACTACGTCGTGCCGCTGCAGATCGGCGCGCGCGACGTGGCCTTCCCGTTCCTGAACAACTTCAGCTTCTGGATGACGACCTTCGGCGCCATCCTGGTGATGGCGTCGCTCTTCGTCGGCGAATTCGCGCGCACCGGCTGGCTGGCCTATCCGCCGCTCTCGGGGCTGGATTTCAGTCCTGACGTGGGGGTCGACTACTACATATGGTCGCTCCAGATCGCGGGGGTCGGCACCTTGCTCTCCGGCGTCAACCTGATCGCGACCATCGTCAAGATGCGCGCGCCCGGCATGTCGATGATGAAGATGCCGGTCTTCACCTGGACCGCCCTGTCGACCAACATCCTGATCGTCGCCGTCTTCCCGGTGCTGACCGCGACCCTCGCGCTGCTGTCGCTCGACCGCTACGTCGGAACGAACTTCTTCACCAACGACCTCGGCGGCAATCCGATGATGTACGTCAACCTCATCTGGATCTGGGGCCACCCGGAGGTGTACATCCTGGTCCTGCCGGCCTTCGGCATCTTCTCCGAAGTGGTGGCGACCTTCTGCGGCAAGCGCCTCTTCGGCTACGCCTCGATGGTGTATGCGACGCTGGTGATCACGATCCTCTCGTACCTCGTGTGGCTGCACCACTTCTTCACGATGGGTTCGGGCGCGAGCGTGAACTCCTTCTTCGGGATCACCACGATGATCATCTCGATCCCGACGGGCGCGAAGATCTTCAACTGGCTGTTCACGATGTACAAGGGCCGCATCCGCTTCGAACTGCCCATGATGTGGACGGTCGCCTTCATGATCACCTTCGTGATCGGCGGCATGACCGGCGTTCTGCTCGCGGTGCCGCCGGCCGACTTCGTGCTGCACAACAGCCTGTTCCTGATCGCGCACTTCCACAACGTGATCATCGGCGGCGTGCTGTTCGGCCTGCTGGCCGGCATCACCTACTGGTTCCCGAAGGCCTTCGGCTTCAAGCTCGATCCGTTCTGGGGCAAGTGCTCGTTCTGGTTCTGGGTGGTGGGCTTCTACGTCGCCTTCATGCCGCTGTACGTGCTCGGCCTGATGGGCGTGACGCGCCGCCTGAACCACTTCGACGACCCGTCGCTGCAGATCTGGTTCGTGATCGCCGCCTTCGGCGCCGTGCTGATCGCGCTGGGCATCGCCTCGTTCATCATCCAGATCGCGGTGAGCTTCATGCGCCGCGAGCAGCTGCGCGACACCACGGGCGATCCGTGGGATGCCCGCACGCTCGAGTGGTCGACCTCGTCGCCGCCGCCGGCCTACAACTTCGCGTTCACGCCGCGCGTGCATGACAACGATGCCTGGACCGACATGAAGAAGCACGGCTACGTTCGTCCGACCGAAGGCTTCATCCCGATCCACATGCCCAAGAACACCGGCGCCGGCTTCATCATCGCGGCCCTCGCCACCGTCACGGGCTTCGGCCTCATCTGGCACATGTGGCTCGTCGCCGGCATCGGCTTCGTCGCCACGCTGGCCGCCGTCATCACCCACACCTTCAACTACAAGCGCGACTTCCACATCCCCGCGGAAGAAGTCGTCCAAACCGAAGGCAAACGCACCCGCCTCCTGGCCGCCCATGTCTGACGCAACCGCACTCTCCCCCGTCGGCGCCGCGAGCGCCAGCCCCAGCGCCCGCTTCTATCTGACGAGCGAGCACCATCCCGAACAGGGCACGCTGCTCGGGTTCTGGCTCTACATCATGAGCGACTGCCTGGTGTTCGCCTGCCTGTTCGCGGTCTACGGCGTGCTCGGGCGCAGCTATGCGGCCGGCCCCTCGGGCGGCGAACTCTTCGATCTGCGGCTGATCGCGCTGAACACCTCGCTGCTGCTGCTGTCGTCGATCACCTACGGCTTCGCGATGCTCGAGATGCAGCGCAACAAGGCGAAGGCCGTGATGATCTGGCTGCTCGTGACGGGCCTCCTGGGCGCGGGCTTCATCGGCATCGAACTCTTCGAGTTCTCGCACCTGATCCACGAGGGCTTCGGCCCGCAGCGCAGCGCGTTCCTGTCGTCGTTCTTCGCGCTGGTGTCCACGCACGGCCTGCACGTGACCTTCGGCATCATCTGGCTCGTCGTGCTGATGGCCCAGGTCGCCAAGCACGGCTTCATCGCCGAGAACCGCCGCCGCCTCATGTGCCTGTCGATGTTCTGGCACTTCCTGGACGTGGTCTGGATCGGCGTCTTCACCTTCGTCTACCTGATGGGAGTGCTGCCATGAGCGCACACAACGCAATCTCCGAGCACCACGGCCACGACGACCATGGCCATGACGATGGCGGCGCGCCGCACGCCACCTTCAAGGGCTACATGACGGGCTTCGTCCTGTCGATCATCCTGACGGCGATCCCCTTCTGGATGGTGATGGGCAACGTGTTCGAGAAGCCCAGCACGACCGCGCTGGTCATCCTGGCGTTCGCGGCGGTGCAGATCGTGGTGCACATGGTGTACTTCCTGCACATGGACTCGAAGTCCCAGCACGGCTGGACGATGCTGGCGTTCATCTTCACCGTCGTGCTGGTCGTCATCACCTTGTCCGGCTCTTTGTGGGTCATGTTCCACATGAACAACAACATGATGCCGCACATGACGACCGAATCGCACCACAAGCCTTGATGGCCGAGCGCGGCCCCCGTTCCGCGCCTTTCCTGGCCGCGCTCGCGATCTTCGCGGCAGCGGTCTTCACGGGGCTCGTCGCCCTCGGCCTGTGGCAGGTCGAGCGGCGATCCTGGAAGCTCGATCTCATCGCCAGGGTCGACCAGCGCGTGCACGCAGCGGCCGTTGCGGCGCCCGGCCCCGGGCAATGGCAGCAAGTCAATGCGGCCGCCGACGAATACCGGCGCGTCTCTGCCACCGGCACCCTCCTGCTCGATCGCGAGACGCTGGTGCAGGCCACCACGGACCTCGGCGGCGGCTACTGGGTGCTCACGCCGCTGCAGCGCACCGATGGCAGCGTCCTCCTGATCAACCGCGGCTTCGTTCCGCCGGAGCGCCGCGATCGCGCCAATCGCGGCGACAGCGCGCCGGCCGGCGAAACCACCGTCACCGGGCTCCTGCGCCTCACCGAGCCCGGCGGCAGCTTCCTCAGGCACAACGATCCGGCCGCGAACCGCTGGTATTCGCGCGACGTGCAGGCGATCGCCGCCGCACGCGGACTCGGCCAGGTGGCGCCCTTCTTCATCGACGAGGAAGCGCCTGCCGGCCACGGCGCGGCGTCACCGAAGGAGCAGAGCTGGCCCGCCGCGGGGCTGACGGTCATCAGCTTCCCGAACAACCATCTGAGCTACGCGATCACCTGGTTCGCCCTCGCCCTCATGGTCGCCCTGGCAGCCGGGTACGTGGCGCGCGACGAGCTTCGGGTGCGCCGGGGCCGCATGCGCGAAGATGCGCGCCATGACTGACTCCACCGCGACTGCGACCGCGCCGACGCCTCGATCCGACAGTTCCCCCGGTCCGCGCTTCGGCGACGCCACCGGCCTGAAGAACATGCAGCAGCTGATCCAGCTGCGCTGGATCGCGGTGGTCGGCCAGGTCGCCACGATCCTCGTCGTCCACTTCGGCTTCGGAATCCGGCTGCCGCTCGACCAGATGCTGGCGGTGCTGGCCGGCCTCGCGGCCTTCAACGCGGCGAGCCAGTTGCGCTGGCGCATCCCGCGCGACGTGACCAACACCGAGCTGTTCATCGCGCTCTTGGTCGACGTCGGCATGCTCACGGCGCAGCTCTACCTCAGCGGCGGCGCGGCCAACCCCTTCGTCTTCCTCTACCTGCTGCAGGTGATCCTGGCGGCCATCCTGCTGGAGTCGTGGTCGACCTGGACCATGGTCGGCGTCACGATCGCCTGCTTCGCCGGCCTCGCGCTGTTCTCCGAACCACTGCGGCTGTCGACGGACCCGGGCCAGGGTCTGTTCAGGCCCTACGTGGTCGGCATGCTGATCTGCTTCGCGCTGGTCGCGGCGCTGCTGGTGGTGTTCCTCACGCGGATAAGCCGCAACCTGCGCGGGCGCGATGCGCGCCTCGCCGATCTGCGCCAGCGCGCGGCCGAAGAGGAACACATCGTCCGCATGGGCCTCCTGGCCTCTGGCGCGGCGCACGAACTCGGCACGCCGCTCGCCACGCTCGCCGTGATCCTCGGCGACTGGCGCCACCTGCCCCACTTCACCTCCGACCCGGAACTGCTGGAAGAGGTCATCGAAATGGAAGCGCAGGTCAAACGCTGCAAGACCATCCTGAGCGGCATCCTGCTGTCGGCCGGCGAGGCGCGGGGCGAGAACTCGGAGGAAACCACCGTCAGCACCTTCCTCGACGACCTCGTTCAGGAATGGCGCACCACGCGCGCCGCGACCTCGTTCGCCTACGAGAACCGCTTCGGCCACGACCTGCCCATGGTTTCGGATTCGGCGCTCAAGCAGATGATCTGCAACGTGCTGGACAATGCGCTGGAGGCCTCGCCGCAATGGGTGGGCCTCACGGCCGCGCACGACGGCGATGCGCTGACCCTGACGGTCTCCGATGTCGGCCCCGGTTTCGCGCCGGAAATGCTGGCGCAGTTCGGCAAGCCCTATCAGTCGAGCAAAGGCCGGCCCGGCGGCGGGCTGGGCCTGTTCCTCGTCGTCAACGTGGCGCGCACGCTCGGCGGCAGCGTGACGGCGCGCAACCGCCCCGAGGGCGGCGCGGTGGTCACGCTGACGCTGCCGCTGGCCGCGATCACACTCGAAGAGGACGACGAAGAAGACGATGGACACGGACGCTGAACGCCTGCTGCTGATCGCGGAAGACGATGCGGCCTTCGCGCGCACGCTCGGCCGGTCGTTCGAACGCCGCGGCTACACGGTCATGCACGCTTCGAACCTCGAGCAGGTCGCGGCGCTGCTGCAGGACCACTCGCCCGGCTACGCGGTGGTCGACCTCAAGCTCAACGGCGATGCCTCGGGCCTCGCGTGCGTGCAGACGCTCAACCGGCACGACCCTTCGATGCTCATCGTGGTGCTGACCGGCTTCGCGAGCATCGCGACCGCGGTCGAGGCGATCAAGCTCGGCGCCTGCCACTACCTCGCCAAGCCATCGAACACCGACGACATCGAGGCGGCATTCGGCCGTGCCGAGGGCACCATCGACGTCGAGCTGACCAACCGATCGACGTCCATCAAGACGCTGGAGTGGGAGCGCATCCACGAGACGCTCGCCGAGACCGGCTTCAACATCTCCGAAACCGCGCGCCGGCTCGGCATGCACCGCCGCACGCTGGCGCGCAAGCTGGGCAAGCAGCAGGTCAAGTAGGCCGAAGGCGGCTCATTGGAGTACCTTCGCGCAGCAGCGCTGCGGTATTCGCCTTGGGGCGGCCCGGCGGCTCATGCGCGCCCTTCGGCCTGCGCCAGCAGCCTCGCGGCGGCCTTGGCG
Source organism: Variovorax sp. HW608 (assembly GCF_900090195.1). Lineage (NCBI taxonomy): Bacteria > Pseudomonadati > Pseudomonadota > Betaproteobacteria > Burkholderiales > Comamonadaceae > Variovorax > Variovorax sp. HW608. The sequence goes on along the minus strand of NZ_LT607803.1, from coordinate 4,816,347 downwards.
GCCATCTCGAGGCGCTTCACGTCCCGCTCGTCGAGGTCGGCGCGGGGTTCGAAGCTGAACCCGCACAGCACGCCATAGAGCCTGCCATCCGTGAACCGCACCGGGACGCCGACGTGCGCGCCCATGCCGTGGTAGTACGCGGGCAGGCCGTTCGTCGTCCGGATCGGCGTGACGTCGGGAATGACGCAGGGCATGCGCCCGTCGACGATGCGCTGGCAGATCGACTCGATGCGCGGATGGCCCTGGCCGGGCTTGATGATCGCGTCGATGGTCTTCGACGAGATGTGGCGGAAGACGCGGTGGTCATCGACGAATTCGCCGACGAACACCACTTCGAGGTCGAGCTGCTCGCGCACCATGCGCAGCAGGCTCGCGATGCTGCGCTCGGTCAGGTTGCCGTGCGTGTGGATGTCCGGCGTGATCGCCGCCACTCGGGACGCCCAGGTCTCCAGATCGTCGGCGTCGCCCTGGGGTGTCTTGTCGTCCATTCTTGCCCTCTCGTGGCGAGATCCTAAGCCAGAGGCGCGCCGACTTGTACCGGGGTTTTGTGGATAAGGTTGTGTGTAGTGCGTGGAGGTTCGTGCGCGAAGCGAGTCGCCATGCGGGTTGCCGCTGCATTGCCTCGGAAACAGGCAGCGGCCCCCGGATGTTCGCAAGTTCCGGTCAGCCCTTGATGAAGGCCAGCAGATCGGCATTGAATTCGTCGGCCTGGGTGGTCGCCAGCCCGTGCGAGCCGCCGGGATAGACCTTCAGCGTCGAACCCTTGACCAGCTTCGACGACAGCATGGCCGAGGCACCGATCGGCACGATCTGGTCGTCGTCGCCATGCGCGATCAGCGTCGGCACGTCGAACTTCTTCAGGTCTTCGGTGAAATCGGTCTCGGAGAACTGCTTGATGCAGTCCAGGAGGCCCTTGTGCCCGCCCATCATGCCCTGCAGCCAGAACGAATCGCGCACGCCTTGCGAGACCTTCGCGCCCGGCCGGTTGTAGTTGTAGAAGGGCACCGTGAGGTCCATGAAGAACTGCGATCGGTCGGCGGTCACGCCCGCGCGGATGCCGTCGAAGACCGCGAGCGGAGCCCCGCCCGGATTCGCGGCGGTCTTGAGCATCTGCGGCGGCACCGCGCCGAGCAGAACCGCCTTGGCGACGCGCGAGGTGCCATGCCGCCCGATGTAGCGCGCGACCTCGCCGCCGCCGGTGGAGTGACCGACCATCACCGCGTCCTGGATGTCGAGCTTGTTCATCAGCTCGGCGAGATCGTCGGCATAGGTGTCCATGTGATTGCCGTCCCAGGGCTGGCTCGAGCGGCCATGCCCGCGCCGGTCATGCGCGATGACGCGATAGCCGCGCTCACCGAGGAAGACCATCTGCGCATCCCACGCATCCGCAGTGAGCGGCCAGCCGTGGGAGAACACGACCGGCTGGCCTTTGCCCCAGTCCTTGTAGAAGATCTGCGTGCCGTCTTGGGTGGTGAGGGTGCTCATGCGGTCCTTTCCGTGGTCGTGTTGGGAGGGATGGAGTGCGTGCCGCACCCGGTCGGGCGCGGCAGGGCAGCGTAGACGAGCGAGCTTCTTTTTGGAAGCGCGTCGGCGCACCAGGCCCTGCGACCAAAGACGGATGGCGATGCGCGCCGCTCAGAGGCGCGCAAAATACTTGAAGCCGAGAACCAGCACGACCCCGAGAATCGCGAAGAACAGCAGCCGGCCCCAACGCGCGATGGGCTGGTTGTAGTCGGGTATTTCGTTGCGGTGGAGGCCGGAAAACGATGTGGTGTCCGGCTTGTCCCGATGCCAGTCGTGGAAGTTGTCGCGCTCGGTATTCATGTAATACATATTAACTACACTTACATGCGTACCCACAAGTGCTCCACTTGACGAATCCCCGAGGTGCCAAAAAGTGCACGCTTCGCGCCGGTTGTGGACGGTGTCCAGCGACAACCCGAGGGAACGATGACACGGGCGTAACGTAGGCATTGGCCTACAGAAAATCCAGGGGCGCGCACCCACCATCAAGGCATGAAAAACCCGATCAAACTCGTCATCGACGAGCCCGCGCCCGGATCGTTCATCTGGACACTTCTGGAGACCGACGCCGGCGGCGCACCGCGCAAGGTGCTGCGCGCGGCCGAGTTCGGAGCAGACACCTACGAGGCCGCGCTCGCGGCCGGGACGCGCATGATGGACGCCGAGATTCGCAAGAACGTCGCGGCGCCCGCGGAGCGCAACAACGCCTGACTCCTAGGCCAGGAGCGACTTCAGCGGCACGGCTGGATTGGCCGCGACCGACGGTTCGGGGCTGCGGCCCGCTTCGAGCAGCTTGCGGCTCATCATGTGGTCGACCGGTGCATTCACCGATTCGACGCAGCGCAGTTGCGCCCCGACGTAGTGCAGCAGCGAGAACGACGCGGGGTTCGCGCCCGGCCGGCGGACCGTGAGCGCGCCCGCCGTCCCCGGCGCCGGCACCAGCCCCGCCATCTGCAGGCGCAGGCTTCCCTGGTCCGACCAGAACCACGGCACCACGTCATGCGGACGCGGGGCCCCGGTGAGCGTCGCCACCGCGGTGCGCGCCTGGTCGTTCGCGTTCTGCACCGATTCGAGCCGAAGCGGCGCGTCCGAGCGCTGGTCCGGAAAGCGCGTGCAGTCGCCGACCGCGAGGATCGCCTCGTCGCTGGTCTGCATGAAGGCGTCGACCACGACGCCGTCGGCGCACTCGAGGCCGGCCGCCTGCGCGAGTGCGATCTCCGGCACCGCGCCGATGCCGAGCAGCAGAAGATCGATCGGCTGGGGCTGGCCATCGATCTCGATCGCGGTCAGATGGTTGCCGTCGACCTGCCGCACGTCCGCCTTCACCCCGACGCGGATGTCCATGCCCGCCGCGCGATGCGTCGCCAGCACATGCGCCGACAGCTCGGGCGACACCGCGCGGCCCAGCAGCCGCGGTGCGCTCTCGAGCACCAGCACCTCTTTGCCGAGCGCCAGCGCGGTCGCTGCCACTTCGAGCCCGATGAAGCCGCCGCCGAGCACGGTCACATGCTGCGCGAGAGCGAGCTTGTCGCGCAGCTGCACCGCCTCATGCGCCGCACGCAGAAGCGCCACGTTCTCCAGCCCTTCGAGCGCCGAGATACGGCGCGCGCGCGTGCCGGTGGCGAGCACCAGACGCTCCCATCGGAGCACCGCGCCCGACTTGAGCGTGACGGTGCGCGCCTGCCGGTCGATGGACTGCGCCGCATCGCCCAGATGCAGCGTGATGCCCGCATCCGCATACCAGACCTCGGCGCGATGCTGTTGCGGCACCTCGTCCGGGCTCTTGAGGAAGGTCTTGGACAGCGGCGGCCGGTGATAGGGAATCGCCGTTTCCTCGCACACCATGTGGATGCGCGCGCCCTGCCCCGCTTCCACGAGGCCGGCACAGAGTTGCGCGGCCGCATGGCCGCCGCCGATGATGACGATGTTCGAATTCATGATGGTTTCCGTGACGGGTCTGCCACTGTAGCCTTAGCATGGCGGCAACGACCACAGCGAGCCACAGAGACAACGAGATGAAGATACGCATCATCGGTGGCGGCCCCGCGGGCCTCTTCTACGCCTATCTCATGAAGCGCGACGATCCGTCGCACGACATCCGCGTGTACGAGCGCGATCCCGAGAGCGCCACCTACGGCTGGGGCGTGGTGTTCTCCGACGTCGCGCTCGCCTTCGTGCGCGACATCGCGCCGGAGCTCTACGAATCGATGACGCGCAACCAGGAGGTCTTCGACGAGATGGCGGTGGTGCATCGGGGCGTGCACGTCACGCTCGCGCACAACACCTTCCACCGCATGGCGCGCATCGACCTGCTGAAGGCGCTGCACGCGCACTGCCGCAAGGCCGGCGTGGTGATCGAGTTCGAGCGCCGCGTGGGCGACGTCGATGCCTTCGCCGATGCCGACCTGATCGTCGCCGCCGACGGCGCCAACAGCGCGATCCGCACGCGCTTCAAGGAGCACTTCGAGCCCACGCTCGACGAGCGCCCGAACCTGCTCGCGTGGTACGGCACCACGCAGCTCTTCGATCCGCTCTCGCTCATCTTCCGCCAGAACCCCGACGGGCTCGCGATCGCGCACACCTACCGCTACAGCCGCACCCACAGCACCTTCCTCGTCGAGGTCGACCCGGCGACCTTCGGGAAGGCCGGGCTCGGCAGCATGACCGAGGACCAGAGCCTCGCGTGGTGCGAGAAGGTCTTCGCCGAAGACCTGAAGGGCCACAGGCTGCTGTCCAACAAGTCGAGCTGGTTCCGCTACACCATCGTGAAGAACCGCAACTGGCACTGGCGCAACATCGTGCTCCTCGGCGATGCGCTGCGCACCGGCCATCCTTCGGTCGGTTCCGGCACGCGGCTCGCGATGCAGGATTCGATCGCGCTCTTCGATGCCTGCAAGACCTGCGGCAACGACGTTCCGAAGATGCTCGATGAATTCGTTCGCATCCGCCAGCCGGGCTCCGACTCGCTGCAGAAGGCCGCGATCAGGAGCACCGAGTGGTACGAGAACCTCGGCCCCAAGCTGCCGCTCGATCCGATCTCCTTCGCCTACGACTACGTGACGCGCAGCGGCCGCGTCGACCATGCCGACGTGCGCCAGCGCGACCCCGAGCTCGCGGCCGCGTACGAAAAGCTGCACCCCGAACTCGGCTTCTGACACCGGAAGGATTCGCCATGCTCGAAGGCTGCGTTCCCTGGCCCGCGGAGGCCGCCGACAGGTTCCGCAGGCTCGGCCTGTGGGAAGACATCACGGTCGCCGAGATGGTCGAGCGCACCATGCGCACGATGCCGGACAAGACGGCGGTCGTGTTCAACGACCAGCGCATCAGCTACGCGGAACTGGTGCGCTCGTCGCAGCGGCTCGCAGTGGCCCTGCTCGACCTCGGCCTGAAGCCGAGCGACCGCGTGGTGATGCAGTTGCCGAACGTGCCCGAATTCGTCATCAGCTACCTCGCGCTCAACCGGATCGGCGCGATTCCGGTGATGGCGCTTCGCGCCCATCGGCACAACGAGGTGCGCCACTTCATCCGTGCCTCGGGCGCCACGGCGTATCTGGTGCCCGACGTGCTCGGCAACTTCGACTACCGGTCGATGGCCGCGGAGATGGCATCTGAGTTTCCGCACCTGCGCCACGTCATCGTCGCGGGCGAGCCGGCACCGGGGCAGCGCGCGCTGGGGCCGCTGATCGACGGCAGCGCCGTCGACACGCATGCGCTCGGCCAGCGCCTCGACGCGGTGCGCCCTTCGCCCGACGACGTCTCGACCATGCTGCTCTCGGGCGGCACCACCTCGGTGTCGAAGCTGATCCCGCGCACGCACAACGACTACGTGCTCAACGCGCGCCTGTGCGCGCACACGGCGGGATTCGATCAGGGCACGGTGTTCATGGCGATCCTGCCGCTCGGGCACAACTACAACCTCGCTTCGCCCGGCATGCTCGGCACCTTCCATGCGGGCGGAACGGTGGTCATCGCGGCAAGCACCGACATCGAAGAGATATTCGCCACCGTCGAGCGCGAGCGCGTCTCGGTCATCGCGAGCGTGGTGCCGCTGATCTCGAACTGGATCAACAGCGATGTGCCGGCGCGCTTCGACCGCTCGACGATCAAGGTGATCCAGAACGGCGGCGCGCGGCTCGCGCCCGAGCTGCGCATGCGCCTGAGAGAACAGTTCCACTGCACGCCGCAGGAGATCTACGGCACTGCCGAGGGCCTCATCAACATGACACGGCAGGGCGACCCGGACGACCTGCTGCTCGAAAGCTCCGGCGCACCGGTCAGCGAATACGACGAGATCAAGGTGCTCGACGACAACGACCGCGAAGTACCCGACGGCGAGCCCGGCGAGCTGGTCACGCGTGGCCCCTACACCATCCGCGGCTACTACAACGCGCCCGCAAAGAACGCCGAGGCCTTCACGGCCGACGGCTTCTACCGCATGGGCGACATCGTGCGAAAGCGCGGCCGCCACGTGTTCACCGAAGGCCGGCGCAAGGACCTCATCAATCGCGGCGGCGAAAAGATCAGCTGCGACGAGATCGAGAACCTCATCTTCGGCATGCCGCAGGTGAAGGTGGTCGCGCTGGTGGGCCTGCCCGACCCGGTCTTCGGCGAGAAGGCCTGCGCCTGCGTGATCCTGCAGCCGGGCGCCACGCTCGGCTTCGACGAACTCGTCGCCTACCTGCGCCAGCAGAAGATCGCCGCCTTCAAGCTGCCGGAGCGGCTCGCGATCATGCAGGAGTTCCCGGTCAGCCCGGTGGGCAAGATCCTCAAGCGCGAACTGCGCGAGCGGCTGACGGCGCAGCCGGACGCGTGATCGCGCCCCCTGGCAGGCGCGCGGCCATGCCTGCGCGGGTATCCTCACGACAGGCACGCCACGGTCCAACACGGAGAATCCGCCCACGATGATGCCCACCCCCACCGCCATTCCCGGCGTCGATGCGCTCTGGCCCCTGTGCCTCGACATCGCCCTGCACCGCCGCGGCGGACTGGCGCGCCTGCCGTGGAAAGCCGATGCGCCGCTTGCCGGCGACGCGGTGCACGGCTTCTCGCTGCGCGGCATGTGGGACGACGCGGCGGTCGAGCTGTTCGAGCTCATCAAGCCGCTGCTCGACCGGCCGCGCAAAGGCGCGCCCTGGGTCATCGGCCAGCTGGGCCAGAGCCTCGACGGCTACGTCGCAACGCACAGCGGCGATTCGCACTACGTCAACGGCCGCGAGGTGCTGGTGCATCTGCACCGCCTGCGCGCGCTCTGCGATGCGGTCATCGTCGGCGCGAACACGGCAGCCATCGACGATCCGCAGCTCACCACGCGGCATGTCGAGGGCCGGCACCCTGTGCGCGTGCTGATCGACCCGGCGCTGCGGCTGCCGCCCACGCTGCGCGCCCTGTCGGACCGCCTCGCGCCGACCCTGCTGGCCTGCGATGCCCGCCGCGCCGCGGAGGCGGCGGGGCGCTTCGGCGCCGATCAGGTGCTCGGCGTACCCGCGCTGGTGGATGGCGAAGGCCGGCTGAACCTGCGCGCACTGGTGACCGAACTCGCGTCGCGCGATCTGCGGGTGCTGTTCGTCGAGGGCGGCGGCGTCACGGTCTCGCGCTTCATCGCGCAGGGCTGTCTCGACCGGCTGCACCTCAGCATCGCGCCGGTGGTCATCGGCTCCGGACGGCCCGGACTGCAGGTGCCGAGAAGCGCCGCGATGCGGGACTGCCTGCGGCCGCCGGGGCGTGTGTTCCGCATGGGCGCGGATGTGCTGTGGGATCTCGATCTGCGCGAGACCTGCCCCGGCTCGCGGGACTGAACGCGCATCAAGGCAAGGTCGCCAGAAGATCCCGGTGGCCGACGCGCAGGGTCGTGCGTTCGAGCCGGTCGAGCCGGCGCGCGGTCCAGTCCCTGATCCACGGGGCAGCCGATGGGTCCTGCTCGATGGCCGCGGCCGCCGCGCCTTCGACCATGGCGCGCAGCATGGCCACCGAATGCGCACCGTCGCGGCCGTCGATGTGCCAATCGCTCGCTGCCTGCGTGACCTCATAGCCCAACGAGGAAAGCCGCGTGGCAGCCCATTGCGCTGCATCGCCGCCGAGTGCCGGGCCGAAGCCCTTGTCGCGGCGCTGATGCGCGGCGAACAGGCGGTGCACGCCGTCGTCGTCCCGCAGGCTGGGCTGCCACAGGGCCCGGCCATCGACGCTCAATGCGAACAGCAGTGCCGCTTCGGCCTCGTGTGCGCGCACGGCCAGCGCGTCGATCCAGCGCGCCGACACCAGATCGAGCAGCGCCGATGCGGTGACCAGGCGATGGCGCCCGGGCAGCGCCGGATCGAGCGGCCGCGCAAGATCGCCACGCAGCAGCTCGACCTCGACCCTCGATGCCGGGCCTTCGAAGCAGAGACCGCCTGCGCTCGTCGTCATGGACAGACCCGCCGCCCGCGCCCACGGTGCGGACACGCCCGGCACCGCCGCCAGCAATCGCGGGTCGTGATCGACCAGCGTCCAGCGCTGCACGCCGCCCAGGCGAGGCGCGAGCTCGCGCAGGTTGGCACCGGTGCCGCAGGCCAGGTCGAGCACCGTCAAGGCCGACGCCTCGCCGCGCAGCCGTGCCGCGAGGCCTTTGAGATCGAACGACGCGCCAGCGGCAGCGCGCGCCTCGCGATCGAAGGGTTCGCGCAGGGCCAGCCAGCCGGCACTGAAGGCGTTCATTCGCCAGGAGCCGTCTCGAGCGCTTCCAACGCCGACGCAAAACGCGCCGCGCTGTCCGCCCAGGTCGGCAATCGATCCCGCGCGGCCCTTGCGCCTGCCGCAAGCTGCTCACGCCACGCGGTGTCGTCCATCAGCCGCTGCAAGGCGGTGCGAAGCGCCCGGCCGTCGCCGGGCGCCACGAGCGCGCCCGCGTCGGCCGGCACGGTGTCCGGAATCGCACCGGCCGTGGTGCTGACCACCGGCAAGCCATGCGCCAGCGCCTCGGCCAGCGCCATGCCGTAGCCCTCGTGGAAGGACGGCAGCACGAAGGCATCCGCGCGCGCATAGAACGCACGCAGCGCCGCTTCGTCCTGCTCGCCGTGCAGCATCACGCGATCACGCAGGCCCTGGCGATCGATCGCTGCCATGAGCGCCGCGGTGCACGCGGCATCCATCGTGAGGCTGCCGACGCAATGCAGCACCCAGCGCCGGTCGCGCAAGCCGGCGAGCGCATCGATCAGCAATGCATGGCCCTTGCGCGGCGTCAGGTTCGCCACAGAGAGCAGATGCAGATCGCCCGCGCCCGAACCGGTCGCGAGCGGCGCGGGCTCGGTGCCCGGCTCGACCACGGTGATGCGCGAAGCCGGCACTTGATAGGTCGCCAGCGCGCGTGCGGTGGAAGGGCTGGTGACGATCACGGCGCGCACGGTCGCGAGCGCCCTGCGCTCGCTGTCGAAAAGCAGCGTCTCTGCGTTCGCGTCGAGCCCGGTCTCGAGCGCGAGCGGGTGATGCACGAGCGCCACCCAGCGCAGCCGCGTCGCGTGCGCCTCTGCCAACTCGGGCATCGCGCCGAAAGCCAGGCCATCGGCGACGACCAGCGAGTCCTCCGGCAATGCTTCCAGCACCTGGCGGGCAACCCCCATGGCCGCGTCATCGGGCATCGGCCAGCCTTCGCCGAGCGAGCGCACGTCGACATGCCAGCCCAGCGCACGCAGGCCATCGATGACGTGCCGGTCGTAGGTGGAGCCGCCGGTGCGCGCGCCGAGCGCACCCGGCACGAGAAAGCTGCAGCGTTCGCTCACGAGCTGCGCGCAGGCAATGCGCCCTCGTAGGCCGCCCAGGCGACATGCGATTCGTTCAACCGCACGCGCAGGCTCGAAAGGCCGCTCGCGTGCGGCCCGAGTTCGCCCGCGGCGATGCGTGCGGCCACGCGGTCGAAGATCACGCGCGCCATGAATTCGGTCGTGGTGTTGCGGCCCTTGAATGCCGGATCGTCGTCGAGGTTGCGCAGGTTGAGTTCGCCGAGCACGCGGCGCAGCACCTCGGTCGCGAGCGCGATGTCCACCACCACCCCGTCCGGATCGAGTTCGGCGCGGCGCATTTCGAGGTCGACCACGTAGGTCGCGCCATGCAGGCGCTGCGCCGGCCCGAACACCTCGCCGGTGAAGCTGTGGGCAATCATGAAATGGTCGCGGACATTGACGCTGTACATGCAGGCCTTTCGGAAGCGAAGAACGATTCAGCAATAGTCGATGCGCTGGCACAGCGTGTCGGGGGCGCCGCTGGAAAGGCGTTCGAGCACCGCGGGCAATTCATCGAAAGGCGCGCTGTCGGTGATCAGCGCGTCGAGCACCGGATCGCGCAGCAGCGAGAGGGCCAGCGCCATCCGTCGACCGCGATCCCACCGCGCGCGCTGGGCCGTCGCGACATGGCCGACCTGCGAGCTCCTGAGCGTGAGCCTGCGCGAATGAAAGGCTTCGCCCAGCGGCAGCGGCACATCGCGCGCGCCGTACCAGCTCATCTCGATGACCGATGCCTCGAAGGCCGCGAGCCCCAAGGCGGTGACGAGGCCTTGCGGATGGCCGCTGGCGTGCACCACCAGGTCCGCATCGGGCGTCGCCTCTTGCGGCGTCGAGAAACCGACACCGAGCGCCTCGGCCACCGCACGCCGCGATGCACGCACGTCGACGAGTTCCACCCTGCAACCCGGCATGCGGCCCGCGAGCCAGGCCACCAGCAGCCCGACCACGCCGCCACCCACCACCGCCACGCGATCGCCCACGCGCGGCGCCGCATCCCAGAGGGCGTTCACGGCGGTCTCCATGTTGGCGGCGAGCACCGCGCGCGCTGGGGGGAGCCCCTCGGGCAGCACATGGACCGCATCCACCGGAACGACGTAGCGCGTCTGGTGGGGATGCAGGCAGAACACGTCGCGGCCCTTCAGCGCCTGCGGCCCCGCCTCGACCGTGCCGACACTCGCATAGCCGTATTTCACCGGCGCCGGGAAATCGCCTTCCTGGAACGGCGCGCGCATTCGCTGGAACTCGGCCTTCGGCACCTCGCCGCGAAACACCAGCATCTCGGTGCCACGACTGACCGCGGAGTGAAGCGCCCGGACCTGCACCTGGCCGGCTGCCGGCGCGGGCACCGTTGCGGCGCGGATTACCGCGCGGCCGGGCGCCTCGATCCAGCAAGCCCTGGAGCCACCCGGAATGTCGTGGGATGGGGATGTCGGCATGGCGCGCAGCAGCATTAAGTGTTCAGTGTTTTTCCTCAGCGCAGCGGGCCATTCGCGTCACCGTTCTCTGATAGCCTGTGGGTCCATGCGCGCCATCGTCCTTCTCGCCAACTTCGGCCTTCTCGCACTGGCCTTCTATTTCGGTTCGCTGGCCGGTCTGCTCATTGCTGTCGGCGTGTGCGTCGCGATCATTGCCTGTCTGTTCCTGTTCTCGATGTCCCGCAGCGAATCGCTCGAATCCAAGGAGACGCGCCGATCGATGGGCCGCGACACCACCTTCCTCGGCACTCTGATGGACTCGCGCCGCTGAAGCGGCTCAGACCGCCGCCGCGGCCGCCTTCGCGATCGCGACTGCCGCTTCGCGCGGCAACTGCACCGCATTCTTGACCGCGAGGATTTCCGCCATCACGCTCACCGCGATCTCCGGCGGCGTCTTGCTGCCGATGTAGATGCCGATCGGCCCGCGCAGGCGTGCCAGGGAGGCCTCGGTCTGGTCGAAGTGCTCGATCATGCGATCGCGCCGCGCCTCGGCATTGCGGCGCGAGCCGATCGCGCCGACATAGAACGCCTCGCTCTGCAAGGCCTCCAGCAAGGCGAGGTCATCGAGCTTCGGGTCGTGCGTGAGCGCGACCACGCAACTGCGGCGATCGGGCTTGAAGGCGACCACCGCGTCATCGGGCATCTCGGTGGTGGTGGTCACGCCGGGCACGTTCCACGAGGTCTGGTATTCGGTGCGCGGGTCGCACAGCGTGACCGCAAAGCCGCTGAACTGCGCCATGGTCGCGAGGTATTCGGCGAGCTGGCCGGCGCCGATCAACAGCATGCGGTACTCGGGGCCGAAGGTGTTGACGAGCTCCACGTCGTTGACGCTCAGCTCCGCGGGCGATGACGCCTCGGCCAGCTTCACCGACCCGTCGGCGAGCGTCACCGTGCGCTGCATGAGCCGCCCGCGTTCGAGCGCCGCCACCAGCGTCTCGATCGATGCGGGATCGGGGTCGTATTCGAGCAGCAGTTCGAGCGTGCCGCCGCAAGGCAGGCCGAAGCGGTGCGCTTCATCGGCGGTGACGCCGTACTTGACGAAGGCCGGCTTGCCGGTGGGCATCGCACCGTCGCCGTGCGCGCGGGTGTAGCGCGCGATCAGGTCGTCTTCGATGCAGCCGCCCGATACCGAGCCGACCACCGCACCGTCTTCCGCCATCGCCATGATCGATCCGATCGGGCGCGGCGACGAACCCCAGGTGCGCACCACCGTCGACAGCAGCGCACGGCGGCCGGCGAGTCGCCAGTCACGCAGCGCGCGAAGCACCATCACATCGAGGTTTTCCATGGCTTAAGCCTCTTTCAGTCAGCCGGCTTTTCCGCCGTGCCGTCTTCCTCGGCATTGTCCTTCTTGCGAAAGCCCAGCTTCTGCATGAAGCCGGCCATCGCGCCCTTCTTCTCGGCCGGCGCGGCCTCGCCTTCGGCCGGCGTTTCGGCCGGCGGCGGGCCGTAGCGACTCTGCATCTCGGCTTCGAAGCGCTTGAAGAAATCGTCGGCGGTGGACTTGGCCGCGCCGTCGATCAGCCGCTGCCCGAGCTGCGCGATCTTGCCGCCGACCTGCGCCTGCACCGTATAGTCGAGTTCGCAGCCTTCCGCGCCATCGCCCCCGGGCTTGAGCGACACGCCCGACGAGCCCTTGGCAAAGCCCGCCACGCCGCCCTGCCCTTCGAAGCTGAGCCTGTAGCTGTCGGGCGACTGGATGTCCGACAGCGTGACCTTGCCGTTGAACTTGGCCGAGACCGGGCCGATCTTGACCGCCAGCCCGACGCTGTATTCGTTGTCGCCGGTCAACTCGAAGCGGTCGCAGCCGGGGATGCACTTCTTCAGCGTCTCCGGGTCGTTCAGCGCGTCCCAGGCCTGTTGCTGCGTGATCCCGAGCTTGCGGTTGCCGAGCATTTCCATGATGAATCTTCCTTGTGGTTGTCGGTGTTGCTGCTCAGCGGCTCGACCGCATGAGGGCGGCGAGGCTTGCAGCGAGTTGTTCCAGAGCGCTGAGATTGTGGACCGCCAGCATCGCGTCTGCATGGCGGTGCAGCATGGCCGCACCGCGCGCAAGGGGTGCGTAGCCTTCGAAGCGCAGCAGCGGGTTCAGCCACAACACGCGGCGCGAATGGCGCTTGAGCCACTGCAATTCGTTGTCCAAGATCTCGGGCTCGCCGGTGTCGAGCCCGTCGCTGATCACCAGCACCAGCGTGCGACGGCCGGTCAGCCGGCGCGCATGGCGGCGGTGCAGCTCGACCAGCGATTCGCCGAGCCGCGTGCCACCGGCGAAGTCGTCGATGGCCTCGCTCGCGGCGGCAAGCATCGAGTCGGTATCGGCGAGCCGGAAGGCGGGCGTGAGGTCGGTCAGGTGCGTGCCGAAGGCGAAGACGTCGCGCCGGCCCGAGCGCCGCGTCGCGGCGTGCAGAAAGGCGAGCAGCAAGCGCGCATAGCGCTCCATCGAGCCCGACACGTCGACCAGCACCAGGAGCGGCAGCGGCTCCTTGCGCCGTGCCCATCGCGGCAGGCGCAGGATCTCGCCGCCGGTGCGTGCCGCCTCGTGCAGCACGCCGGGCCAGTGCATGCGCGAGTGCGCGCCCGCGTCGCCGGTGACGCGCAGCCGCCGCGCCGGCAGCGTCGGGATCGGTAGCGCGATGTCGCGTGCCAGGCGTTCGACGAGGCGGTATTCCGCCGCGCCGAGCGCGTTGAAATCGGCGTGGTGAAGACGGGTGCGGTCGCTCGCGGTCATCGCGGCGTCGAAATCGACTTCGCGTTCGTTCTGCGCCGCGCGTGCGCCATCGCGCGGAGGCGCCAGCGCTTCGCGCACCCGCGGCCGGCGTTTGGAGGGCTCCGCCTTGCCCTCGGCGCTCGGCAGCATCTGCGCGAGCAGCTTGTTGGCCAGCTCGGGGTCGCGAAACCACGCATCGAAGAGTTCGCGGAACACCAGCCGGTCTTCCTCGCGGCTGATCATCACGGCCTCCATCGCGGCGGCGAGATCGAGGCGGTTCTCGACCCCCACCAGCGTCGCGGCCTCGGCGGCGAGCGCGATGCGCATCGAATCGGTCCGCACGCCGGCGCGGCGCAGTGCGCGGCCGAAGCCCAGCATGTTGCCCGCCAGCTTGCCGCGGCGCGCGTCGCCGAGCTGATGGACAGTTTCGTTCAAGGCGCGGCCTCCTCCTCGGGCTTGAGGAGATCCGTTGCCATCGCATGGGTCAGCGTCGCGACGTCGTCGCGCTGCTTGAACAGGATGCCCGCGGTGTCGACCACGATCTCGGGGTCGAGCTCGATGGTGTCGAGCGCCACCAGCGCCTTCGCCCATTCGACGCTTTCGGCGATGCCCGGCCCGCGCTGGAACGCACTCGCGAACGGCGTGCTGCGCAGGCGGCCGACGAAGTTCGCGATCTGCGCGGACAGCGCGGCGCTGGCTTGCGGCACCTGCGCGCGCACGATCGCGAGCTCGCGCTCGCGCTCCGGATAGTCGAGCCAGTGATAGAGGCAGCGGCGCTTGACCGCGTCGTTGAGCTCGCGCGTTCGGTTGCTGGTCAGGATCGTGACCGGCGGGACCAGGGCCCGCACGGTGCCGAGTTCCGGGATGCTGACCTGGTATTCGCCGAGGTACTCCAGCAGGAAGGCCTCGAAGGGCTCGTCCGCGCGATCGACTTCATCGATCAGCAGCACCGCGCCGGGCGCGGACGCCTGCAGGGCCTGCAGCAGCGGGCGGCGGATCAGGTAGCGCGGCTGGTAGACCTCCGATTCCACGTCGGTCGAGATGCCCTGCGCCTCGGCCGCGCGCATGTGCAGCAGCTGCGCGGCGTAGTTCCACTCGTAGAGCGCCTCGCGCTGTTCGAGGCCGTCGTAGCACTGAAGCCGCAGCAGCTCGCGCTTGAGCGCGGTCGACAGCGCCTTGGCCAGCTCGGTCTTGCCGACACCGGGCTCGCCTTCGAGCAGCAGCGGGCGCTGCAGCTTGAGCGCCAGGAACACCGCCGTGGCGAGCCGCCGGTCGGCGTAATAGCCGGCGCCCTGCAGCGCCTGCACGACGGCGTCGATGGAAGAGAACGGCGAAGCCGCCGGGGGGGTGTCGTGATCGGTCATCTCGGCAGCTTAAGGGCTCTTGGCGTTGCGCGCGGGCTGCGGGGAATGGTTCGCCCCGCAGCCATTTGCCGCGCACAACGGCGCACGACGAAGCGGCTGTCGGAAGGCTTTTTACCCGAGAGCTTTTGCGACTGCGCGCTGCGTCAAGACGCCAATGAGGTTCGCGCGGTAGGCGGCGGAAGCATGCAGGTCGGTGTTGAGATCGCTCGAATCGATCTTCACCGTCGCCGCCGACTCCGGCGTGAAGGCCTTGCCGAGCGCCTGCTCGAGCCCCGCATGCCGGAACACGCCGTTGCCCGCGCCCGTGACCGCCACGCGCACGCCGCTGTCGAACTGCGCGACGAACACACCCACGAGCGGGAAGTTCGAGGCCTTCTGGCGCAGCTTCTCGTAGGCGGCGCGCTTCGGGATCGGGAAGCGGATCGCCTTGATGAGCTCGCCGTCGGTGAGCGCGGTGGTAAAGAGGCCCTGGAAGAAGTCGTCGGCCGCGATCTCGCGCTGGGTGGTGACCACCGTCGCCCCGGCCGCGAGCACCGCGCTCGGGTAGCAGGCGGCCGGGTCGTTGTTGGCGACCGATCCGCCGATGGTGCCCATGGCGCGCACCTGCCGGTCGCCGATGTGATCGGCGAGCCATGCGAGCGCCGGGAAGGCGGCCTTGACGTCGGCGTTGTTCGCGACATCGAGATGGCGCGTCATCGCGCCGATCACGAGTGCATCGCCCGACTTGCTGATGCCGGCGAGTTCCTTGACGCCGCTCAGGTCGGCCAGTTGCTCGGGGGCGGAAAGGCGCAGCTTCATCGAGGCCAGCAGGGTCTGGCCGCCGGCGAGCGGCTTGGCGCCGGCCGCAGCGAGCTTGACCGCATCGGCCAGGGTCGTGGGACGTTCGAGGGTGAAGGCGTACATGGTGTTCTGACCTTTCTCGTGTTCAGGCTTGCTTCTGCATCGCTTCCCACACGCGGAAGGGCGATGCCGGCATGTCGAAGTCCTTGACGCCGAGCGGCGCGAGCGCATCGAGCACGGCGTTGATCACCGCCGGCGGCGAACCGATCGCGCCCGCCTCGCCGCAGCCCTTGGTGCCCAGCGGGTTGTGCGTGCACGGGGTGCACACGGTGTCGAGCTTGAACATCGGGAAGTCGTCGGCGCGCGGCATGGCGTAGTCCATGAAGCTGCCCGTGAGGAGCTGGCCGCTCTCCTTGTCGTAGACGCAGTTTTCCATCAAGGCCTGACCGATGCCCTGCACGAGGCCGCCGAGCACCTGTCCTTCCACGATCATCGGATTGATGATCGTGCCGAAGTCGTCGACGGCGGTGAAACGGTCGACCCGCACTTCGCCGGTCTCCTTGTCGACCTCGACCTCGCAGATGTAGGTGCCGCCCGGGAAGGTGAAGTTCGTCGGGTCGTAGAACGCGGTTTCGTCGAGCCCCGGCTCGAGCTTGTCGAGCGGGTAGTTGTGCGGCACGTAGGCGGTCAGCGCGACCTGCCCGAAGGGGATCTTCTTGTCGGTGCCCTTGACGGTGAACTCGCCGTTGGCGAAGTCGACGTCGGCATCGCTCGCTTCCATCAGGTGCGCCGCGATCTTCTTGGCCTTGGCCTCGATCTTGTCGAGCGCCTTCATGATCGCCGCGCCGCCGACCGAGATCGAGCGCGAGCCGTAGGTGCCCATGCCGAAGGGCACACGGCCGGTGTCGCCGTGCACCACGTCCACCGATTCGACCGGGATGCCCAGGCGCGCGGCCACCACCTGCGCGAAGGTGGTCTCATGGCCCTGGCCGTGGCTGTGCGAGCCGGTGAACACCGTCACGCTGCCGGTCGGATGCACGCGGATCTCGCCGCACTCGAACAGGCCCGCGCGCGCACCGAGCGCGCCCGCGATGTTCGACGGCGCGATGCCGCAGGCTTCGATGTAGCTCGAATAGCCGATGCCGCGCAGCTTGCCCTTGGCCTCGCTCGCCGACTTGCGCTGGCCGAAGCCGGCCACGTCGGCCAGCGTCCTGGCCTTGTCCATGCAGGCGTGGAAATCGCCCGTGTCGTACTGCAGCGCGACCGGCGTCTGGTAGGGGAAGCTGGTGATGAAGTTGCGCTTGCGGATCTCGTCCTGGCCGAGGTTCATCTCCCACGCGCAGCGCGAGACGAGCCGTTCGAGCAAGTAGGTGGCCTCGGGCCGGCCCGCGCCGCGGTAGGCATCGACCGGCGCGGTGTTGGTGAACCAGGCATCGACTTCGACGTAGATCTGCGGCGTGGCGTACTGCCCCGCGAGCAGCGTCGCGTAGAGGATGGTCGGTATCGCGGTCGAGAAGGTCGACAGGTAGCTGCCCAGGTTCGCGTCGGTGTGCACGCGCAGGGCGAGGAACTTGCCGTTGGCATCCATCGCCATCTCGGCATGGCTCACGTGGTCGCGGCCGTGGGCGTCGGAGAGGAAGGATTCCGAGCGCTCCGCCGTCCACTTGATGTTGCGGTTGAGCTGCTTCGAGCCCCAGGTCAGGGCCACGTCCTCCGCATAGAGATAGATCTTCGAGCCGAAGCCGCCGCCCACATCGGGTGCGATCACCCGCACCTTGTGCTCGGGCAGGCCGAGCACGAAGGCGGTCATGAGCAGGCGCTCGACATGCGGGTTCTGGTTGGAGACGTAGAGCGTGTATTCGTCGTTCGCGCGGTTGTAGCTGCCGATGGCGACGCGCGGCTCGATCGCGTTGGGCACCAGCCGGTTGTTGACCAGATCCAGCCTGGTGACGTGCGCCGCATTCGCGAAGGCCGCATCGACCGCCGCCTTGTCGCCGATGGTCCACTTGTAGCACTGGTTGTCCGGCGCCTGCTCGTGGATCACGACGCCGCTCTGCTTCTTCGCGGCATCGGCCACGCTGACCAGCGCGGGCAGCTCTTCGTAGTCGACCACGATCGCCTCGGCGGCGTTCTTCGCCTGCTCGACCGTCTCGGCCACGACCATGGCGACGTGGTCACCCACATAGCGCACCTTGTCCGTCGCGAGGATCGGATGAGGCGGCTCCTTCATCGGCGTGCCGTCGGGGTTGTTGATGAGCCAGCCGCAGGGCAGGCCGCCCATCTTTCCCTCGATGTCCTTGCCGGTGAGGATGCCGACCACGCCGGGCATCTTGAGGGCGGCCGCGGTGTCGATGGACTTGATGTTCGCGTGCGCGCGCGGCGAACGCAGGAACACCGCGTACGCCTGGTTGCCCAGGGTCACGTCGTCGGTGTACTGGCCGGCGCCGGTGAGGAAGCGGTAATCTTCCTTGCGGCGCAGCGCCTCGCCGATGTGCGGCAGGCTGGAGAAGTCGGATGCACCCATGACTTTTCTCCTCAGACGTTGGCCGCGGCCTTGGCGGCAGGTTCGGTCATCGCCTTGCCGCCCATCTGGACCGCCTTGACGATGTTCTGGTAGCCGGTGCAGCGGCAGATGTTGCCGTCGAGCAGTTCGCGGATCTCCGTCTCGCTTGCGTTGGGGTGGAAGGTGCACAGGTCGATGGCGCTCATCACCATGCCCGGCGTGCAGAAGCCGCATTGCAGGCCGTGGCACTCCTTGAACGCCGCCTGCATCGGATGCATGGTGCCGTCGGGCTGCGCCACGCCCTCGATCGTCGTGACCTTGGCGCCGACGACCTGCGCGACCAGCACGTTGCAGGACTTCACCGCGCGTCCGTTGACGTGGACCGTGCAGGCGCCGCACTGTGCGGTGTCGCAGCCCACGTGCGTGCCGGTGAGATGGAGGTGTTCCCGGAGCGCCTGGACCAGGAAGGTGTTGGGGGGCGCGTCGACCGTGACATCGCGGCCGTTGACCGTGAAAGAAACCTGCATGTGGCTGTCTCCGTTCGTAAAGGTAAGAGAAGGCTGTTTTTCGGCCACATGAATCTTGGACGTCGCACCTGACCGCAACCCTAGGCAAAACCCTAGCCGCTTGCGCGTGGCACTTGAAATTCTCAAAATGAAACAGCTCGGCCTCCGGCCGATGCATGAATAGAACAGGTGCCGCGTCAGGCGCCGGACCCCCACGATGACCACCTCCGTTGCTTCGCCCCTGCCAGAGCGCTCCATCTCCATCGCCCAGGCACGGCGAGAGTGGATCGACGGCGAACCGGCCGCCGCGCAGGGAACGCGGGTCGATTCCTGGCTGCTGCGTTCGTGGCAGCGCTGCCTCGCGGCCGGGCGGCTGCCCGCGGAGCGCGTGAGCTTCGACCCGGTCTCGGTGCAGGCCGCGCTGCGCGCCGCGGATCGCAATCGCGCGCTGGTCGCGGCGGCGCGGCCGGTGATCGAGCGGCTCTCGCGCGCGATCGCCGATACGCGCTACTTCGCGATCCTCACCGATGCGGACGGCATCGTGGTCGACGTCGGCGCGCTGCCGGGCGGCAGCGATCCGGCCGCGCGCCATGCGCGCGACATCGCCCGCATCGGCGTCGACCTGTCGGAGCGCGCGGTCGGCACCACCGCGATCGGCACGGCGCTGGCCGAGCACGAGCCGGTGTGGCTGCACCGCGGCGAACATTTCTTCGACGACACCAGCGTCTACAGCTGCGCGGGTGCGCCGCTCTTCGGTCCGCGCGGCGAATGCATCGGCATGCTGGACCTGACCGGCGTGCAGGTGGTCGAGCGGCCCGAGCTGCGCCATCTGGCCGCCCTGTCGGCGCGCAGCATCGAGAACGCGCTGCTGCAGGACCATCCGTGCGCGCTGCGGCTGCGCATCGGCTGGCCGGGCTGCGCGCCGGGCGCCGATGCCGAAGGCCTGCTGTGCATCGACGCCGACGGCTGGGTCATCGGCGCGAACGCGGCCGCGCGCCACATGCTGCACCAGCCCCTGGGCGCCGGGCCCGCGCTGAACTGCAACGACCTCTTCGCGCTGCCGCCGCAGATGCTCTTCGACGCGGCACGGCGCGGCGAGTCGGTGCTCGAAGTGCCGCTGTGGTCCGGGCTGCGCGTGCACGTCCGGCCGCAACTCGCGAGCCGGCCGGCCGTGTCGTCGCAAGCCGGCGGTCGGCCGCGTCTGCGCGACATGCAAACCGCGCTGATCCGCAAGGCGGTGGAGGATGCGCGCGGCAATGTCGCCGAGGCCGCACGCGCGCTGGGCATCAGCCGCGCGACCGTCTACCGCAAGCTCCCCCGCAGCCGGCGCGCGGGAGCCTCGCGCCTTCGTGCGGTTTGCCACAGAAAAGCCGGGGACGTAGCCCGGTTCGGATAGACCTGTTTACATTTTGTTGCTATTGTCAGAGGCTGCAAAAACTTCTGCGTGCCTCATCGTCGGCATGCCCTGGGGACGTCGACCATGAGTGATTCCAAGGCCCGGACCTTCGACCTGTTGCCGAGGCCGACACGACGCCAAGCCATCGGCCGGCTGGCCGGAGCCGCCACCGTCGCCGGCCTCGGACTGCCGGTCTTCGCACAGGCCAAGACCCTGCGCATCGGCGCCACCTTCGACAACAGCAGCGTCGAGAAGGCCAACGGATGCGGGCTCTTCCTCGGATCGAGCGCCTATTTCAATGCGCTCAACCGCGCGGGGGGCATCAACGGCACGAAGGTCGAGCTGGTCATGGCCGACGACCAGTTCAAGCCCGACATCGCCAAGGCCAATGCCCTCTCCTTCGCCGCGGACAGCTCGATGCTGGCCATCCTGCACCCGCTCGGCACGCGCCAGACGGCGGAGGTCAGCGACGCGGTCCCCGGCATGGCGGTGGTGGGGCCGAACACCGGCACGGTCGCGCTGCGCAAGAAGGCGAATCCGAACACCTTCTGGGTGCGCGCCAACTACGACCAGGAAATCGACAAGCTCATCGCCACGGCGGCGGTGCTCGGCCAGTCGCGCATCGGTCTCGTGCACGCGAACGATCCGTTCGGGCTTTCGCTGCTGGAGGGCTTCAAGGCCTCGCTGGTCAAGGCCAACCTCGAACCCGCCGTGATCGCCACCACCCCGAACACCACCAGCATGGACGTCGACCCGGCGGCCCGCGCGATCGCCAAGGCCAATCCGCAGGTCGTCATCGTCGGCCTCGGCGGTACGGCGCCCGCCTTCGTGCGCGCGCTGCGCGCGGCGGGCTGCATGAGCCAAGCCTATGGCGTGTCGATCACGGCCGGCTTCCTGGGCCAGCTGGGCGATCTTGCTCACGGAGTGGGCTTCGCGATCGTGGTGCCCTCGCCCTACTCGACCAAGTTCGAGCTCGTGCGCCGCTACCAGGCGGACATGCTGGCCAGCGGCGTGAAGGACTTTTCGCTGATCAGCCTGGAGGGCTACATGGACGCCGCCGTGCTGGCCGAGGGTCTGCGCCGCGCCGGTCCGGCGCCGACGCGCGCGGCGGTGCTCGCGGGGCTGGAACGCATCGAGGCCTTCGACCTCGGCGGCGTGAAGATCAATTTCGGCAGGACCAACCGCGAAGGCAGCCAGTTCGTGGACGTGGCGGTCATCAGCAGCAACGGAAGGCTGATCAGCTGATTCGCACGGGCGGCCCGCTGCCGGCGCCTCACGAGCGCGATCCGGGGCGCTCAAGCAGAATCGGGCGATGAGTTCCTACGCCACAGAACAACCTTCCCGCGCCGAAGTGGACGCGATGCCCGGCCTCACGGTGGTCGAGTTCGGCGCCAACTGGTGCGGCATCTGCAAGGCCGCGCAGCCCGCGATCAACGAGGCGCTGCGCGATGCACGGCACCTGCGCCATCTCAAGGTCGAGGACGCCAGCGGACGGCCGCTCGGCCGATCGTTCCAGATCAAGCTCTGGCCGACGCTGGTCTTCATGCGCGACGGCCTCGAAGTCGGGCGCGTGGTGCGGCCCGGCAGCGCGGCGGACATCCGCCGCGAACTCGATCAAGCCGCGGGCGCGAAGCTCTAGGCCCCGGCCGGCACCTTGTCGAGAAAGCCGGTGACTGTCTGCAGCCTGCCCGCTTCGAGCTGCACGAAGTCCGTGCCCTCGATCAGGTCCTCGGCGCCGCTCGGGCCGAGCGTCCATGAAAAGCGCAGCTGGTCGCCGTGCCCATCGACGCGGCCCTTGAGCGCGAAGCGGAAGCCCGGATAGCGCTGGTGTACGCCGCCGACGAGCGCGTTGATCTGCGTGCGGCCGCTCGCCTCTGCGATCGGATCGACATAGCGCGCATCGTCGGTCCAGTGCGCTTCGAGCAGCTTCAGCCGGCGCTCGCCGTCGGTCTCGTTCCAGACGGCGATGTATTGCTCGGCGAGCCGGACGGCATCGGGGGTGGCGGTGTTCATGGCGAATCCTTTCGGTGTTCAACACCCGCAACAGCGCGGGGTGAAGGAATGGTCGCCGCGAGAGTGCCGCCGGTCGATGACGCGGGAGGTTATGCGGGCACGCCCGCCGGCCGCACGATGCGGCGCCCGCCGGATGCCGGCGCGAGGTAGCGATCGACCGAGAGGCCATCGGTGCGGATGTCGGGACGATGGCCCATCACCTGGTCGGCGACCAGCTTGCCCGAGCCGCAGGCCATGGTCCACCCCAGCGTGCCGTGGCCGGTGTTGAGGAACAGGTTGGCATACGGCGTCGCGCCGATGATCGGCGTGCTGTCGGGTGTCATCGGGCGCAGGCCGGTCCAGAATTCGGCGCGCGGCAGGTCACCGCCGGGGAAGAGATCGGTCACGACCCGCTCCAGCGTCTCGCGGCGGCGCGGATTCAGCCGCAGGTCGAAGCCGCCGAGCTCGGCCATGCCGCCGACGCGGATGCGGTCGTCGAAACGGGTGACAGCCACCTTGTAGGTCTCGTCGAGCACCGTGGATTGCGGCGCCAGCGAAGGATCGACCAGCGGCACGGTCAGCGAATAGCCCTTGACCGGATACACCGGGATATCGAGCCCCAGCGGCGCGATGAAATCGCGCGAGTAGCTGCCGAAGGCCAGCACGAAGCGGTCGGCGCTGAGCACCTCGCCGCCGGCCAGGCGCACGCCGGTGATGCGGCCGCCTTCGGTGACGAGACGCTCGACCGATTGATCGAAGCGGAATTGAACGCCGAGCCCGCGCGCCACCTCGGCCAGGCCCTTGGTGAACAGGTTGCAGTCGCCGGTCTCGTCGTTCGGCAGGCGCAGGCCGCCGGCCAGCAGATCACCGGTGCGCGCGAGCGCCGGTTCGACGGACGCGAGCTGCTCTCGACCGAGCAGCTGGTACGGGACGCCGCATTCCTCGAGCACCGCCACGTCGCGCTGCACCGCGTCGAGCTGAGCCTGGGTACGGAAGAGCTGCAGCGTGCCCTGCGTCCGGTGCTCGTAGCGCACGCCGGTCTCGGCGCGCAGCTGCCGCAGGCAATCGCGGCTGTATTCGGCCACGCGCATCATCCGTTCCTTGTTGACGGCGTAGCGGTCGGGCGAGCAGTTCTTGAGCATCGCCGCCATCCAGCGCAGCTGGAACAGGGTGCCGTCCGGACGGATCGACAGCGGCGCGTGCTTCTGGAACATCCATTTGAGCGCCTTGAACGGAATGCCCGGCGCGGCCCACGGCGTCGAATAGCCGGGCGAGACCTGCCCGGCGTTGGCGAAGCTGGTTTCCTGCGCGGCGCCGCTCTGGCGGTCGAGCACGGTCACTTCGGCGCCGGCCTTGGCGAGGTAGTACGCGGTCGTGACACCGATGACGCCGCCACCCAGAACGATCACTTTCATCGAAAAATCCATTCAATGCAGGGAATGCGCTAAGCGTATTCTTCGCATTGCCATAAACTCCACCGAAATCAACCTCTCCGGCAGTTGTTTTTGCTGATTTTTGGCCTCTTTGGGGCCCCAAGGAGTGAAATGACCGAGCTCGATCGAACGGACCGGAAAATCCTCGACATCCTGCAGCGCCAGGGGCGCATTTCGATGACCGACCTGGCGGAGCAGATCGGCCTCTCGACGTCGCCCTGCTCCGAGCGCGTGCGCCGCATGGAACGCGAAGGCGTCATCACCGGCTACTACGCGCGCGTCGACCCGCAGGCCCTCGGCAAGACTCTGCTGGTCTTCGTCGAAGTCACGCTGTCGTCCAAGTCGGGCGACGTGTTCGACAAGGTGCGCAAGGAGCTGATGCACATCCCCGAGGTCATGGAATGCCACCTGGTGTCCGGCGGCTTCGACTACCTGATCAAGGCACGGCTGCGCGCGATGAGCGACTACCGCAACCTGCTGGGCGACCTGCTGAAGAAGCTGCCCGTGACCGCGGAATCGCGCAGCTACGTGGTGATGGAAGAGGTCAAGGAAAGCCTCTACCTGCCGGTGGACCGATAGGGATCTGCCGCGTTCGGGAAGAAGAGTTGTTCGCCGCCGATCTTGTAGGCGGCGATGCTCGACTGGCCCGCGGGCGAAATCACCCAGTCCACGAACTTCTGCGCGCCCGCACTGTTGAGCTGCGGGAACTTGGCCGGGCTCACGACCATCACGCCGTACTGGTTGAAGAGGCGCTTGTCACCCTCCACCAGGACCGCGAGATCGGCGCGGTTCTTGAAGCTCAGCCAGGTGCCGCGGTCGGCCAGCAGATAGGCGCCGGTCGACGCCGCGATGTTGAGCGCCGGGCCCATGCCGCAGCCGCACTCCTTGTAGCCCGTGCCCTTCTTCTCGTTCGGCACCGGCTGGCCGGCGTCGGCGAGGCCGGCCTGCGTCCACAGGCGGCGCTCGGCGGCGTCGGTGCCGCTCTTGTCGCCGCGCGACACGAAGGCTGCGTTGGCGGCGGCAATCTTCCCGAGCGCGGCGACGATGTCGCTGCCCTTCGTGCCGGCCGGATCGTCCTTCGGCCCGATGAGCACGAAGTCGTTGTACATCACCGGGAAGCGCTTGGCCGCGAAGCCTTCGGCGACAAACTTCTCCTCGGCCGCGGTGTCGTGGACGAAGAGCACGTCCGCATCGCCGCGCTTGGCCATGTCGATGGCCTGCCCGGTGCCGACCGCGACCACCTTCACGTCGATGCCGGTGGCCTGCCTGAACGCCGGCAGCAGATGGCCGAAGAGGCCGGACTGCTCGGTCGAAGTGGTCGAAGCCATGGTGATGGTCTCGGCGTGCGCGGCCAGCGCCGCCACCGAAAGAGCGATCGCGCCCGAGGCGATCAACGCATGGAGACCGGCGCGGCCAAGCCGGGGAATCCCGCGGAACCGGCTTTGCCGGGCCGCTGGGATTGCCCCCGGAGAGGGGGAGCGCCGAAGGCGCATGGGGGTGAGTGTCATAGCGCTTCTCCTTTGACGAACAGACGCGCTTCGCGGGGCAAGGGCCCGTTGAAGAAATCGTGGACCGGCAGGTCGGCGAGCAGCCGGCCGTGCTCGAGATAGACGACCCGGCTCGCGAGCCGCTTGACCTGCCCGAGGTTGTGGCTGGCGAACACCAGCGTGCGGCCGTGCGCCGCATCGGCGATGAGCGCCTCGACGTCGCGCTTGGCGGTCGGGTCGAGGCTCGCGGTGGGTTCGTCGAGCAGCAGCACGTCCGGCTGCAGCACCCAGGCGCGCGCCAGCGCCATGCGCTGCTGCTGGCCGCCCGACAGCGTGCGCGCATTGCGGTCCACGAGATCGGCGAGGCCGACGCGCGCGAGCGCCACCGTCGCCTCCCGCTGTGCATTGCGCCACGGCGCGCCGTGCAGCCAGAGCGCGAGCGCGACGTTGTTGCGCACGCTCGCGCGCAGCATGTGCGGCCGCTGGAACAGCATCGCCTGCCGGCGGCGCGGCACGCGGCTCACGAAAGCCCCCCGCGAGTGCGGCACCAGCCCGTGCAGCACGCGCAGCAAGGTGCTCTTTCCGCTGCCGTTGGCGCCGATCAGCGCGACCCGCTCGCCCGCGTGGATCGACAGCGTGGTTCCCGAGAGGGCCAGCACTCTTCCGAATCGCACATCGATGTCGTGCAAGCTGAAGAGCGGCTCGACGTTGGCGAACGCGCTCATTGGGCAACCTCCGCGCAGCAGCGCTGCGGCATTCGCCTTGGGGCGGCCCGGCGGCTCATTGAGCAACCTCCGCGCAGCAGCGCTGCGGTATTCGCCTTGGGGCGGCCCGGCGGCTCATTGAGCAACCTCCGCGCAGCAGCGCTGCGGCATTCGCCTTGGGGCGGCCCGGCGGCTCATGATGCCACCTCCAGATGGCGCCTGACCGCCGGATCGGCCGCCGCGCCATCGACACGCTCGCGCCAGTTGCGCACCGCCGCGATCGCGAGGTTGAGCACCAGCACCACCGCCAGCAGGACGAAGCCGAGCGCGAGCGCCAGCGGCAGATCGCCCTTGCTGGTTTCGAGCGCGATGGCGGTGGTCATCACGCGCGTGAAGCCGTCGATGTTGCCGCCGACGATCATCACCGCGCCGACCTCGGACACCGCGCGGCCGAAGGCGGCGATCACGACCGTGACCAGCGCATAGCGCTCGTCCGCCACCAGCAGCAGCGCCCGCGCGAACGGTCCGGCGCCGAGCGAACGCAGCTGTTCGCCGTGCGCGCGATCGGCATCTTCGATGGTCTGCCGCGTCAGTGCGGTGACGACCGGCAGGACCAGGATCGCCTGCGCGAGCACCATCGCCTTGAAGCTGAACAGCCAGCCCAGGAAGCCCAGGGGCCCCGAGCGCGAAAGAAGAAGGTAGATCACCAGCCCGACCACCACGGAAGGCAGCGCGAGCAGCGTGTTGAGCACGATCAGTAGCAGCGCGCGTCCCGAAAAACGCATGACCGCGATCCAGGCGCCGAGCACCAGACCGAAGCCGCAGGCGAGCGCGCACGCCGTCGCACTGACCGCGAGCGACCGGCCGACGATCGCCAGCAGCACCGGGTCGCCCGAAACGAGGAGTTGGCCTGCGGCGGCGACGCTGTCTGTAAAGGTGTTCATTCGTGAATGAAATCGGAACGCCGGGCAGTGTGTAGCAATTTGCGACCGCCACTTGTGCAATCGCTTGCATAAGTCATGGATCGCATTTGCATAATCCTGCGGCTCCTGCTTCCAGCCGCCTTCCGTGCACCAAATAGAACTCTCCTACGCCATCGCGCCGCGCAGAAGCGGCCGCTCGCTGATCCGCAATCCGCTCATCGAGCTGCTGCACGCGGTGCGTGAACACGGCTCCATCTCGTCGGCGGCGCGCGCGCTGGGCTTTTCGTATCGCCACGTCTGGGGTGAACTCAGGCGCTGGGAAGCGCTGCTCGGCCATGCGCTGGTCACGGGCGAGCAGGGTCGGTCGGCGCAGCTCTCGGAATTCGGCGACAAGCTGCTGTGGGCCGAGCGGCAGGCGCAGGCGCGGCTCGCGCCGCAGATCGAGGCGCTGCATGCCGACCTCGAACGCGCCTTCGCGCTCGCCTTCGACGACAGCACGCACGTGCTGAGCCTGCATGCGAGCCACGACGACGCGCTGGTCCTCCTTCGCGGTCACGCGGCGGCCAGCGCGCACCTGCAGCTCGACATCCGCTTCACCGGCAGCGTCGATGCGATCAGTGCCTTGAATCAGGGGCGCTGCGTGATGGCCGGTTTCCACACGCTGGAGCATTCGCCGAACGGTTCGCTCGCGCAGCGCACCTACAAGCCGCTGCTCAAGCCCGGCCTGCACAAGCTGATCGGCTTCGCGCGGCGCACGCAGGGGCTGATCGTCGCGGCCGGCAATCCGCTGGGATTGCGCAATCTGGGCGACGTGGCCGGGCGACAGGTGCGCTACGTGAACCGCCCGCTCGGCACCGGCACGCGCGTGCTGTTCGACGAACTGCTGGAGCGCGACCGGCTCGATGCGGACGCGATCGCAGGCTACGTGCACAGCGAGCCTTCACACACCGCGGTCGCGCACGCGATCGCGTCGGGCCAGGCCGACGCAGGTCTCGGCATCGAATCCGCCGCGCGCGCGATGGGCCTGGGTTTCGTGCCGCTGGTGCACGAGCGCTACCACCTCGCCTGCCTCAAGGCGGCGCTGGACCAGCCCGCGATCCAGGCCCTCTTGACCCTGCTGCGCGGCAAGGCCTGGCAGCACCAGCTCGGCACCCTGCCGGGCTACGAGAACGCGGACAGCGGCAACGTGCAGTCGCTGAGCCGGCTGTTGCCGTGGTGGAACTTCAAGCCGAAGAAGCCGGGATGAGGACGGCGCCGGCCACGCTCAAAGCGTGCAGGTCCGAAAGCCGAAGAAGCCGTCGTCACGATCGGGCGCCGCGAAGTCCCTGCGCTTGGGCGAGCAGAGGCGCGCACGGGTCGCGAACGAGGCGCCGCGAAGCACGCGCGCACGCCCGAAGGCGGGTTGCGGATCGAAGGCCGATCCCGCGCTCCACGGATCGGCGCGGAAACCGGTCCACGGCCGCAGCGTGCCCGCGGTCCATTCGTGCACGTCGGCCCAGCGGAAGCCGCGGTTCGTCGCGGTATGCGCCGCGATCTCCCATTCGACCTCGGTCGCCAGCCGGCGGCCGGCCCAGCGCGCCCAGGCGTCGGCCTCCCACCAGCTCACGTGCACCACGCTCTGGTTGTCCGCGGCGCGCACCGTCCGGCCGAAACGCTGCTGCAGCACCGAGCCGCCGCCCTCGCGCATCGATCCGATCTGCTCGACGTGGCGCGGGCCGCGCCGGCCATCGACCTGGGCGGCCAGCCACGCCTGGCCCTCGGGCCGCCACAGCTCGGGCCGGTCGTAGCCGCCGTCGTCGACGAACTCGACGAACTGGCTCCAGGTGACCGGCTGCGCATCGATCTCGAATTCCGGCACCTCCTCACGCTCCGAGCCGCATTCCTGCGCGAACGCGAAACCGGGCCCGGACATGCCGAGGTCCCAGGCGGTCGCCGGCATCAGCACCGGCTGGCGGCTGACGGCGGCCGGCGGCAGCTCGATGCCCAGCCGGAGGCCCAGCGTCTGCGCCATCACCACGAGCTGCTCGCCGCACAGGTCCTCGTGGAACAGCGCGAGCCGGTAGAAATAAAGGCCCGCATCGGTCTCGGCGGCGTGCTCGAGCAACTCCAGCGTGATCTCCAGCGTCTCGAGCAGGTAGGCCTTGGTCTGCGCGAGATCGGGCATGTCGGGCGACCACCGGTCGGCCGGCGGGACCTGCGAAGGGTTCCACCACGCATCGGCGTTCGGCTCGATGGCCGCGAGCCGCGTGGGCCGGACGGGGCACTCGGCGCCGAACGCGCGCTGCGTATTGCGCGCGATCCACCATTCGGCGAACCAGCCGATCTGCCCGGCCAGCCAGACCGGCGGATCGACGCCCTCGACGCGCGGCATCGCGAGCGTCGCCGAGCCGAGCGCCTCCTCGTAGAGCGACAGCAGATGCAGCGTGTGGTTGCGCGCATCGATCAGCGCCAGCGACAACAGATCGCGCCCCGCGTGGCGCATGTCCGGCGAATCGATCGCCTGGGGGGCGCCGGAGGTGCTGAAAGGCGTCGAGGACGACGGGCTGGAAGGCATCGGGAATTATGACGATCCACGCACTGGCGGCGTCAACTCGGCGTTGCCCGGGGGAATAGCCACCGGCAGGCACAGCCACCCCACTTATAAAATACGCGCCCACTACTTTCCCCTCACCAGAAAGAACTTTCCAATATGAGACGCTTCCCTCTCAAGAACTCGCTGCTCGCTGTCGCCGCGTTTGCCGCGTTCACCGCCTTCGGTCCCGCTGCCCAGGCGGCCGACCTGAAGATCGGCGTGGCCGAGGCCCTGTCCGGCGGCGCGGCCCAGTACGGCGCCGCGATCCGCAACGGCTTCGAACTGGCCGTCGCCGAGATCAATGCCGCGGGCGGCATCAACGGCAACAAGATCGAACTGGTCGTGGCCGACGAGCAGGGCAAGAAGGAGGAGGCGATCAACGTCTTCAAGAAGCTGATCTTCCAGGACAAGGTCCTGATGGTCTTCGGCCCGACGCTGTCCAACTCGGCGCAGGCCGCGGACCCGATCGCCCAGGCCGCCAAGACGGTGGCCTTCGGCACCTCGAACACGGCCGACGGCATCACCTCGATCGGCGACCACGTGTTCCGCAACTCGGTGACCGAAGCCGACGTGCTGCCCGAGACGATCAAGACCGCCGTCAAGAACGCCGGCATCAAGAAGGTGGCGGTGCTCTACGGCAACGACGACGTCTTCACCAAGAGCGGCTACGACAACTTCAAGAAGGCGCTCGACGACCTGAAGATCCCGGTGACCACCACCGAGACCTTCGCCAAGGGCGACGTGGACTTCAAGGCCCAGCTCACCAAGATCAAGGCCAGCGGCGCGGATGCGATCGTGCTGTCGGCGCTGCTCGCCGAAGGCGCGCCGATCATGGTGCAGGCCCGCCAGCTCGGCCTCAACGTGCCGGTCATCGGCGGCAACGGCATGAACTCGGTGAAGATCTTCGAACTCGCCAAGGGCCAGTCGGACAACCTCTACGTGGGCAGCCCCTGGTCGTCCAGCAACGCGACGCCCGAGAACACCAAGTTCATCAAGGCCTACACCGAGAAGTTCAAGATGGCGCCCGACCAGTTCGCGGCGCAGGCCTATGACGCGATGTACATCGCGGCCCAGGCGCTCAAGACCGTCAAGGTGAGCGGCGACCTCGCGGCCGACCGCGCCGCCGTGCGTGAGGCGCTGCCGTCCGTGAAGCACACCGGCGCCACCGGCGCGTTCCAGTTCCGCCGCGCCAACGACAAGAGCGGCAAGCCGGCCGGCTACGACGCCCAGCAGCTGCCCATCGTCAGCGTGACGAAGGGTTCCGAGTTCGTGATCACCAAGTAACCCCCAGGCTCGCTCACTGCGTGTAGCTCGGGCACCCCCTGCCGGGGGCAACACCGGCGGACCGGCAAAGCCGGTTCCTCAGTGTTTCACGAACAGCGGGAGCCGGCCTGGCCGGTCCCGCTTCTTGTTTTTTTGAATGGGACCACGATGCTTGAACAGCAACTGGTTAACGCGCTCTCTTTGGGGTGCGTCTATGCGCTCTTCGCGCTGGGCTTCACCCTGATCTTCGGTGTGCTCGGCGTCATCAATCTTTCGCACGGCGCGGTCTTCATGGCGGGCGCTTACGCGGCCGTGCAGATCATGGCGCACTTCGATCTGCCGCTGTGGGCCGGGCTGTCGTTCGCCTTTCTTTTCTGCGGCCTGCTGGGGCTCTTGATCGATTTCCTGGTGCTCAAGCCGCTGCGGGCGCGCAATGCACCGCACCTGATCCCGATGATCGCGACCATCGGCGTGGCGATCATCCTCAACAACGGCGTGCAGGGCCTGTTCGGCGCGCAGAACGTGCGCTTCCCGGCGGACGCGGTGTCGGGCGAGTCGCTGAATCTCGCGGGCATCCATCTCACGGCGCTGGAGCTGGGCATCATCCTGCTGTCCTTCGTGCTGATGGCGGTGCTCATGCTGGCGCTGAAGCGCACGCAACTGGGCCGCGCGCTGCGCGCGATCGCCGAATCGCCGAAGGCCGCCTATTTGCTCGGCATCAATGTCGAGGGCCTGTTCTACCTGACCTCGTTCGCGGCCGCCGCGCTGGGCGGGCTCGCGGGCGTGCTGATCGGGCTCTATTCCAACGCGGTCTTCCCGCTCATGGGCCAGCCGATGCTGCACAAGGGCATTGCGGTGATCATCCTCGGCGGCATGGGCGACATCCGCGGCGCGATGCTGGGCGGCCTGTTCCTCGGCTTCGCGGAAGTGCTGTCGGTGGCCTACATCGGCTCGACCATGCGCGACGCAGTGGCGTTCGGCCTGCTGTTCCTGGTGCTGCTGGTGCGGCCCAAGGGTCTCTTCGGCACGGTGCAGGAGCGCAAGGTATGAGCGCCGCACGGCCGCCCGAAGGCGCTC
Source organism: Variovorax sp. HW608 (assembly GCF_900090195.1). Classification (NCBI taxonomy): domain Bacteria; kingdom Pseudomonadati; phylum Pseudomonadota; class Betaproteobacteria; order Burkholderiales; family Comamonadaceae; genus Variovorax; species Variovorax sp. HW608. The sequence continues at coordinate 4,784,890 of NZ_LT607803.1, read as the reverse complement.
GCACCGCAGTGCGAAGCACGGAGGTTTTTGAATGAGCGCCCTGGAGAACTTCTGGTCGGTCTACAGCAACCTGGTGCTCACCCTGGGCACCAATTCATTGCTGGCGTTGTCGATCTGGCTCACGCTGTCGTGCGGCATGCTCGCGATGGCGAACGCCGCCTTCATGGGCATCGGCGCCTACACCTCGGCGATCCTGTCGATGAACTATGGCGCCCCGTTCCCGGTCGCGATCGCGGCCGGCATGGCGGCGCCGGCCCTGACGGCTTTCGTGATCGGCAAGCCGACGCTGCGGCTGTCCGGCGTGTACCTGGCCATGGCGACGCTCGCCTTCGGCGAGGTGGTGCGCATCGTGGTGCTGAATGCCGAATCGCTCACGGGCGGCGCGCTGGGCCTGAACGGCATTCCGCAGGCCACGCAGTGGTGGCACGTGCTGCTCGCCGTGGTGCTGGTGCTGTTCGCGCTGTGGCGGCTGCGCCGCTCCAAGGTCGGCCGGGCGTTCGAGGCGATCAAGGAAGACGAGACCGCCGCCGGCCTGATGGGCATCGACGTCGGCGGGCACAAGATGCTGGCCTTCGTGCTCGGCGCCGCGATCGCGGGGCTGGCGGGCGTGCTCAATGCGCACCTGACCTTCTTCATCGGGCCGAACGAATACGGCTTCGACCGCGGCGTGGACATCCTGACGATGACCGTGCTTGGCGGCATCAACGGGCTGACCGGGCCGGTGCTCGGCGGCGTGATCCTCACGGTGTTGCCCGAGGCGCTGCGTGCGTTCGGCGACTTCCGGCTGGTGGTCAACGGCGTGATCCTGGTGCTGATCGTGCTGTTCCTGCCGAAGGGCATCTGGGACCCGGCGCGCTTGCGCCAATGGTTCGGGCGCAAGGGAGCCGCGGCATGAGCGCCGCGCCGGGCCGCTCCCAAGCAAGCTCGCGCCCCCTCGGGGGGCAGCGAGGACATGAAGTGCCGAGCGTGGGGGCAACAGCCTCGGCACTGCTCCAGCTCGACGGCGTCTCGCGCCACTTCGGCGGCCTCAAGGTGCTGCAGGAGGTGAACCTCGAAGTGCCGCAGGGCGGCGTCTTCGGTCTCATCGGCCCCAACGGCGCGGGCAAGACCACGGTCTTCAACCTGACGACGGGCCTGCTGCCGACCACCGGCGGCTCGATCCGCTTCGAGGGCCGCGACCTCGCGGGGCTCAAGCCCCACCAGATCACGCGCGCCGGCATCGCGCGCACGTTCCAGAACATCCGCATCTTCAAGGAGATGTCGCTGCTCGAGAACGTGATGGTCGGGATGCATGCCAACCTGCGCTACGGCGCATTCGGGTTGTTGGCAGGCACGGGTCTCTTCCGCGGCGAAGAGCGGCGGGCGCGCGAACGCGCGCGCGAGCTGCTCTCGTGGGTCCGGCTCGATCACAAGGGCGACGACGTGGCCGACAACCTCTCGTACGGCGACCAGCGCAAGCTCGAACTCGCGCGCGCCCTCGCCACCGACCCGAAGCTGCTCTTGCTCGACGAACCGGTGGCGGGCATGAACAGCACCGAAAAGACCGAACTGATGCACGAGATCCGCAACATCGCGGGGCGCGGCTACACCATCTTCATGATCGAACACGACATGCGCTTCGTGATGGGCTTGTGCGAGCACATCGCGGTGCTGAACTTCGGCCGCATCATCGCGCGCGGCAACCCCGACCAGATCCGCAACGACCCGCAGGTGATCGAGGCCTACCTCGGCCGCGAGGAAGACGAGGCGACGAACGAGGGAGCGTCCCAATGAGCGCAACCCCGCTGCTGAAGGTCGAGGGGCTCAAGGTCGCCTATGGCCACATCGAGGCCGTGAAGGGCATCGATTTCGAACTGCGCGAAGGCCGGATCACCACGCTGGTGGGCGCCAACGGCGCGGGCAAGTCGACGACGCTGCTGGCGCTGTCGGGACTGGTCGCGAAGGCTGCCGGACGGGTCGTGCTCGACGGGCAGGACCTCACGGCCCTTTCGCCCCACAAGATCGTCGCCGCCGGCATGGTGCAGGTCGCCGAAGGCCGCGCCACGCTGACGACGCTGACGGTGCGCGAGAACCTCGAACTCGGCGCCTACACGCGCCGCGACAGCCGCGCCCAGCGCGCCGATGACCTCGAACGCATCTACACGCTGTTCCCGCGGCTCAAGGAACGCGCCGACGGGCTCGCCGGCAACCTCTCGGGCGGCGAGCAGCAGATGCTGGCGATCGGCCGCGCGCTGATGGCCAAGCCGCGCGTGCTGCTGCTGGACGAACCGTCGATGGGCCTGGCGCCGATCATCGTGCAGGACATCTTCCGCACGCTGCGCGAGATCAACAAGGCGGGCCTCTCGATCTTCCTGGTCGAGCAGAACGTGCGGCAGGCGCTCAAGATCGCCGACAGCGCCTATGTGATCGAGACCGGGAGGATCGTGTTGACCGGCAGCGGGCGCGAGCTGCTCGGCAATCCGAAGGTGCAGGACGCCTACCTCGGCGGATAGCCGCAGACAGAACACCTTCGACTGACGGTCTTCTCCACTGACGGCGACTCTGTTTCCAACTCGATCGATCCCATGCCTGAAGGTCTCACCGCACTCAACGGCCTTCTGGGTCTCGCGCTGACTTCCGCCCTGCTGATCGCCGTACCTGGCCCGAGCATCATGTTCCTGGTCGGGCAGACCATCACGGTCGGACGCAGCACGCTTCTGCTGGCCGCGGAGTCTCTGCGATGAGCTCCGAGCCCTCCCCGGCGAACCGACCTACAGCTTCTGCGCCTGCATGAAGCGGTCGAAGCTGCCTTCGGCGAAGCGGAACCAGGCGTTCTGGTCGGCCAGGAACCTGGCGTAGTCGGTGTACACCTTCTTCCACTCGGGGTTGGTGTTGTTGAGGTCGGCGTAGATCTGCTGGGCCGACTTGAAGGCCGCGTCCACCACGCCCTTCGAGAAGGGACGCAGCTTGGTGCCGGAGTTCACGAGCTGCTTCAGCGCGATCGGGTTGCGCGCGTCGTACTTCGCGGTCATGCCGATGTTGGCCTGTGCGGCGGCCGCCGAAACGATCGCCTTGTACTCGGCCGACAAGCCTTCCCAGGCCCTGGTGTTGACGTAGAAGTCCAGTTGCGAACCGCCTTCCCACCAGCCGGGGTAGTAGTAGTACTGCGCGACCTTGTTGAAGCCGAGCTTCTGGTCGTCGTAGGGGCCGACCCACTCCAGCGCATCGAGCGTGCCCTTTTCGAGCGCAGGGTACAGGTCGGCGCCGGGGATGGACTTCGGAATCACGCCGAAGGGTTCGAGCACGCGGCCGGCGAGCGGGTTGGTGCCGAACTTCAGGCCCTTCAGGTCGGCGACCGACTTGATCTCCTTGCGGAACCAGCCGCCCATCTGCGCGCCGGTGTTGCCGCCCGGCAGGTTGTAGACGTTGTACCTGGCGTAGAACTCACGCATGAGCTTCAGGCCGTTGCCCTCGTACATCCATGCGTTCATCTGGCGGGTGTTCAGGCCGAAGGGCACTGCGCAGCCGAGGCAGAAGGTCGGGTCCTTGCCGTAGAAGTAGTACGGTGCGGTGTGCGCCATTTCGACCGCTGCGTTCTGAACGCCGTCGAGCACGCCGAAGGCCGGCATCAGCTCGCCGCCCGCATGGACCGAGATCTGGAACCTGCCGCCCGTCATGTCGCTCACGCTCCCGGCGAAGGTCTCGGCCGTGCCGTAGATCGTGTCGAGCAGCTTGGGAAAGCTCGAAGCGAGACGCCAGCGCACGGCGGCTTGCGCATGGACGGCGGGCGCGATACCGGCGGCAAGGACGCCGGCAATGCCTGCGTTCTTGATGAGGGAGCGACGATCCATTATTTACACGACCCCGGGCCGGGTCTTCCCTGCGGAAACCAGGCTGTCGAAGCGCTGCGCGATGGAGCGTTCGATGCCTTCGGCGTCCAGCCCGATGCCCGACAGCAGCTTCGCCGGATCGCCGTGCTCGATGAAGCGGTCGGGAAGGCCGAGCTGCAGCACCGGCTTCTGCAGACCCGCGGCCTGCAGGGCCTCGAGCACCGCACTGCCGGCGCCGCCCATGACCGCGCCCTCTTCCACCGTCACGATCGCGTCATGCGATCCGGCGACCTTGAGCAGCAGCTCGACATCGAGCGGCTTGGCCCAGCGCATGTTGACCACGGTGGCATCGAGCGACTCCGCTGCCTTCAATGCCGGATAGAGCAAGGTGCCGAAGGCGAGGATCGCGATCCTGCGGCCTTCGCGGCGGATCTCGCCCTTGCCGAACGGCAGCCCGTCGAGCGACTGCGGCGGCGTGACACCGGCGCCCGAGCCGCGCGGATAGCGCACCGCGACCGGATGGTTCTGCTCGTAGCCGGTGGTGAGCAGCTGCCGGCACTCGGCTTCATCCGCCGGGCAGGCCACGCTCATGTTGGGGATGCAGCGCAGGAACGAGATGTCGTAGGCGCCCGCATGCGTCGCGCCGTCGGCACCCACGAGTCCGGCGCGATCGAGCGCGAAGACCACCGGCAGGTTCTGGATCGCGACGTCGTGGATCAGCTGGTCGTACCCGCGCTGCAGGAAGGTCGAATAGATCGCGACCACCGGCTTGAGGCCCTCGCACGCAAGGCCTGCCGCGAAAGTCACCGAATGCTGCTCCGCGATGCCCACGTCGTAGTAGCGCTCGGGGAAGCGCTTCTCGAACTCGACGAGGCCCGAACCCTCGCGCATCGCCGGCGTGATGCCGACGAGGCGAGCGTCCTTCGCGGCCATGTCGCACAGCCAGCTGCCGAAGACCTGCGTGAAGGTCTGCTTGGGCGCGGTCGCCGGCTTGACGAGGCCGACGGCCGGGTCGAACTTCGACGGCCCGTGGTAGGCCACCGGATCGGCCTCCGCCAGCTTGTAGCCCTGGCCCTTCTTCGTGACCACGTGCAGGAACTGCGGGCCCCGCAGGTGCTTCAGGTTTTCGAGCGTGGGCACCAGCGAATCGATGTCGTGGCCGTCGATCGGCCCGACGTAGTTGAAGCCGAACTGCTCGAACAGCGTGGCCGGCACCACCATGCCCTTGGCGTGCTGCTCCAGCCGCTTGGCCAGTTCGAACAGCGGCGGCGCGGCGCGCAGCACGCTCTTGCCGACGTTCTTCGCGGCCGAGTAGAAGTTGCCGCTCATGAGTTGCGCGAGATAGCGGTTGAGCGCACCCACCGGCGGGCTGATCGACATGTCGTTGTCGTTCAGGATCACCAGCAGCTTGCAGTCGTCGCACACGCCCGCGTTGTTGAGCGCCTCGAAGGCCATGCCGGCCGTGAGCGCGCCGTCGCCGATGATCGCGACCGAATGGCGGTCCTCGCCCTTCTGCCGTGCCGCCAGGGCCATGCCGAGCGCGGCCGAGATGCTGGTGGACGAGTGCGCGGTGCCGAAGGTGTCGTACTCGCTCTCGGTGCGCTGCGGGAAGCCGGAGAGGCCGCCGAGCTGGCGCAGCGTCGGCATGCGGTCGCGCCGCCCGGTGAGGATCTTGTGCGGATAGGTCTGGTGGCCCACGTCCCACACCAGGCGGTCGTGCGGCGTGTTGAAGACGTGGTGCAGCGCGACCGTGAGCTCCACCGTACCCAGGTTCGAGCTCAGATGGCCGCCCGTGCGCGACACGTTGTCGAGCACGCAGCTGCGCACTTCGTCGGCGAGTTGCTTGAGCTGGGCGCGGTCCATTTGCCGCAGCTGGGAAGGGTCGTGGATGGTGGGAAGCAGCGGAGCCATGTGCAGATTCTTGTCGTTATCGATCGCGATCGACGACCATGTGGGCGAGCGCGCGCAGCGCGCCCGTGTCGGCCAGCGCGCTGCGGTCCAGCGCTTCGAGGGCCTTGGCCAGCAACTGGCGCGCCTGTGCACGCGCGCCGTCGAGGCCGAGCAGCGAGACGTAGGTGGGCTTGTCGCTCGCGGCGTCCTTGCCCGCGGTCTTGCCGAGCGTTTCGGAATCGGCGATGACGTCGAGGATGTCGTCGACCACCTGGAACGCGAGGCCCACCGCCGCGCCGTAGTCGCGCAGCGCGGCGAGCGACTGGGGCAGGAGCGCATCGCCGCAAGCCGCGCCCATCTCGACGCTGCCCTTCAGCAGCGCGCCGGTCTTCAGGCGATGCATGGTGCGCAGCTCGGCTTCGGTCAGGGCGACGCCGACGCTGGCGAGGTCGATCGCCTGGCCGCCCGCCATCCCCTGGCTGCCGGCGGCGCGCGCCAGCAGGCGGCACAGCGTCGCCTGGACCCCCGGCGAAATGCCGGTGCCGTCGGGCGTGAGCAGCTCGAACGCGAGCGCCTGCAAGGCATCGCCCGCGAGCAGCGCGCCGGCTTCGCCGAACTTGACGTGCACCGTGGGCTTGCCGCGGCGCAGCACGTCGTTGTCCATGCACGGCAAGTCGTCGTGCACGAGCGAATAGGCGTGGATCAGCTCGACCGCGCAGGCGGCGCGCAAGGCCGCTTCGGCATGGCCGTCGACCGCTTCGCTGGCGGCCAGCACGAGCAGCGGCCGAAGCCGCTTGCCGCCGTCGAGCACGGCATAGCGCATCGCGTCGCCCAGCTGCACCGGCGCATCGATGCCGACCCACTCGGACAGTGCGGACTCGACGCGCGCGAGCAGGGGTTCGCTCCACGCGGCCAGACGGGCGGCATCCCACCGCGAGGTTTCGCAGGCTGTCGTCATTCGCCGGTCCAGGCCTTGAGGCTGCCGGCGTCGAGCAGCTTGATCTGGTCTTCGACCGCCTGCAGCTTGTCGCGGCAGAACGCCAGCAGGGCCGCGCCCCGCTGGTAGCTGCCCAGGAGCCGATCGAGCGGCAGCTGGCCGGATTCGAGTTCGGTCACGAGTTGTTCGAGCTCCTGCAAGCCGGCTTCATAGGTGGCCGGCAACGCGCCGGTATCGGGCACGGCGGACTCGGCCGGCTGGGAGGAGGAAGGCACCTTGGGCATGCGGCGATGGTGGGTGAAACCCCACATTTTAGAGTGGGGGCCCCGATCGCATCCCGAAGGGTACAATCCGCGGTTCCCCGGGCCGGCAGATGCTGACCCATTTCTTTTGGGGCCGTCACACGTCGTCGCACGGTCGTCGCACGCATTCAAGACGGCCATCCGTTCTTCTTTCTCCCTGTGGGGAGCTTGGTCAGGTCACCCATGTCTGATTTAAGTCTTCAACTGCAGCAGGCTTCGAGCCAACTTCCGGTTACCGCATATTTCGACGAGGCGCTCTACGCCAGCGAAATGCAGACACTTTTCGCCGCCGGCCCGCGCTACGTGGGCCACCGGCTGGCGGTCCCCGAACCCGGCAGCTTCCACACGCTGCCGCAGGAACACCAGGGCCGCGCCTTGGTCCACACGCCCAAGGGCGTGGAGCTGATCTCCAACGTGTGCCGCCACCGGCAGGCGCTGATCCTGCAGGGCCGCGGCGAAATCGAGCCGACGAGCGGCGGCAACATCATCTGCCCCCTGCACCGCTGGACCTACGCGGCAGCGGACCCGCGCGCCACGGGCACGCTGATCGGCGCGCCCCATTTCGAGCAGGACCCCTGCCTCAATCTGCACAACTACCCGCTGACCGAGTGGAACGGTCTCCTGTTCGAGAAGAGCGCGAACCCCGGCACCCGTGACGTGGCGGCCGACCTCGCGAAGCTCGGGGCACGGGCCGACCTCGACTTCGAGGGCTACGCGCTCGACCGCGTCGAGCTGCACGAGTGCAACTACAACTGGAAGACCTTCATCGAGGTCTACCTCGAGGACTATCACGTCGGGCCGTTCCATCCGGGCCTCGGCAGCTTCGTGACCTGCGACGACCTGCGCTGGGAATTCGGCAGGCACCATTCCGTGCAGACGGTCGGCGTGGCCAACCGGCTCGGCCGCGCCGGCAGCCCGGTCTACCAGCGCTGGCAGGAGCAACTGCTGAAGTACCGCGAAGGCAAGCCGCCGAAGTACGGTGCGATCTGGCTCACCTACTACCCGAACGTCATGGTGGAGTGGTATCCGCACGTGCTCACGGTGTCCACGCTGCACCCGATCGGGCCGCAGAAGACGCTCAACATGGTCGAGTTCTTCTATCCCGAGGAAATCGTCGCCTTCGAGCGCGAGTTCGTCGAAGCGCAGCAGGCCGCGTACATGGAAACCTGCGTCGAGGACGACGAGATCGCCGAACGCATGGACGCCGGCCGCCGCGCGCTCATGCAGCGCGGCGACGACGAGAGCGGCCCCTACCAGAGCCCGATGGAAGACGGCATGCAGCAGTTCCACGAGTGGTACCGCCGCGAGATGAAGGCCTAAGACCCCGGGATGCAGGCACTATGGATGGTGCTGGGCGCACTGATCTTCGCCACCATGGGCGTGTGCGTGAAGATCGCCTCGGCCTGGTTCTCCTCTGCTGAACTGGTCTTCTACCGCGGCCTGATCGGCATCGTCTTCCTGTGGGTCCTGGCGCGCCAGCGCGGCGTCACGCTGGCCACGCGCTACCCCGGCATGCACGCGTGGCGCAGCCTGATCGGCGTGGTGTCGCTCGGCGCGTGGTTCTATGCGATCGCGCACATGCCGCTCGCCACCGCGGTGACGCTCAACTACATGAGCAGCGTCTGGATCGCGGCCTTCCTGGTCGGCGGCGCCTTGCTGGCGTGGGTGCCGGTGCCGGGCCGCGACGGCCGCGCGCCGAAGCCGCCGCTGCAGGGGCCGCTGGTGCTCACCGTGCTCGCGGGCTTCGGCGGGGTGGTGCTGATGCTCAAGCCTTCCGTCGAAGGCAGCCAGGGCTTCGCCGGCATGCTGGGCCTGCTGTCGGGCCTGACGGCCGCGTTCGCCTACATGCAGGTGGTCGCCCTGTCGCGCATCGGCGAGCCCGAATCACGCACGGTCTTCTACTTCGCCGTCGGTTCGGCCGTCGCGGGCGGGCTCGGTACGCTGCTGGGCCCTTCCACGCCATTCGGCGATTGGACCCTGGCGCATGCCTTCTGGCTGCTGCCGGTCGGCGTGCTGGCCGCGCTCGGCCAGCTCTGCATGACGCGCGCATATGCCACCGCGAAGACCGAAAGCGGTACGCTCGTGGTCGCGAATCTCCAGTACTCGGGCATCGTGTTCGCCGCGATGTACAGCGTGCTGCTGTTCGGCGATCGCATCGATGCGACCGGCTGGCTCGGCATGGCGCTCATCGTGGCGAGCGGCATCGCGGCGACGGTGCTGCGGCAACGCTCGCTGCCGAAGGCGCCGGCCGAGGAACATTGAAGGATTTGACATGTACACCACCCTGATTTCCGCCGAGCAGCTCCAGGCCCTGACGACCCGCGAGGCACGGTTGATGGTGTTCGACTGCACCTTCGACCTCATGAAACCCGAAGCCGGTGCGCAGCAGTACCGCGCCGCGCACATCCCGGGCGCGGTGTACGCCAACCTCGACACGGCGCTGAGCGCCAGGCACGGCGTGGCCGGCGCGCACGGTGTCGTGGTCGCGAAGGACGAAGGCCCGCCCGCATCGGGCGGCCGCCATCCGCTGCCCAGCCGCGAGAAATTCGCGGGGTGGCTGTCCGGCGTCGGCTTGGCGAACGACATGCAGGCCGTGGTCTACGACCGCAACGGCGCCAACTACTGCGGCCGCCTCTGGTGGATGCTCAAGTGGATGGGGCATGAGGCGGTGGCCGTGCTCGACGGCGGCCTCTCGGCCTGGCAGGCGGCGGGCGGCGCCGTCACGGACCGCGAGGAGCCTTCGCATTTCCAGTCGAACTTCGTCACCGGCCAACCGCTGATGCGACTCGTCGACACGAAGACGGTGGCCGCGCGACTGGCGCAATCTGACCAGACGCTGATCGACGCGCGCGCAGCGCAGCGCTATCGCGGCGAGGTGGAACCACTGGACCCGATCGCCGGTCACATCCCCGGGGCCCTGAACCGGCCTTTTTCCGAGAACCTCGGTCCCGACGGGAAGTTCAAGCCGGCCGCGCAGTTGCGTGCCGAATTCGAAACCTTGCTGGCGGGCCGGGATCCGTCCACGGTCGTCCATCAATGCGGCAGCGGCGTGAGCGCGGTGCCCAACCTCCTCGCGATGCAGGTCGCGGGACTGGGCCCGTCCGCGCTCTACGCCGGCAGCTGGAGCGAGTGGAGCAACACGCCGGGGCTGCCGACCCGGCAAGGCGCAGAACCATGAAACCGATGAGCCAGCCGCTCGTTTCGCTCCTACTGACCGCAGTCGTCATCGCCACACCGCTCGCCGCCCTCGCGCAGGCCCAGCACGCGCACGTGCATGGGCAGATCAAGCTCGACGTCGTCGTCGAAGGCCCCACGGTGGTGATCGAGATGGAATCGCCCCTCGACAACTTCACCGGCTTCGAACGCGCGCCGCGCACCGACGCCGAAACGAAGATCGCGGAAGCCGTCGTCGCGCAGTTGCGCGCGGCGGACCAGATCTTCCGGATCGACCCCGTCGCCAATTGCAAGCTCGGCCCGGTCACGCTGCGTTCGCCCGCGCTGGGCCTCGGCAAGGCCGAGGGCGAATCGTCCGAAGGCCATGCCGATCTCGACGGCACCTTCGCCTTCAACTGCACCAATGCGGCAGCAGCGAAGTTCATCGACATCGGCCTGTTCAGCGCGTTCAAGGGCCCACGCCAGATCGAGGCGCAGATCGCATCGCCGCAAGGCCAGTTCAAGCGCTCGCTGAAGCGGCCCGGCGAACGGCTCGCGTGGAGCAAGTGACCCGGTCGTGAGTTCCGTTCTTTCGGCTGCAGCGCTGCGATTCCAGTGGCCGGGCGCGAAGGCGCCGTGCATCGACATCGAGCGGCTCGACATCGCCGCCGGCGAGGCCGTGTTCCTGCACGGCCCGAGCGGATGCGGCAAGAGCACGCTGCTGTCGCTGCTGGCGGGCGTGCTGGTCGCCCAGGGCGGACGCACCACGCTGCTGGGGCACGACTGGGCTTCGCTTTCGGGCGCGGGTCGCGACCGGCTCCGTGTCGCGCATGTGGGCTACATCTTCCAGCAGTTCAACCTGCTGCCCTATCTGAGCGTGCTGGACAACGTGCTGCTGCCGTGCCGCTTCTCGGCGCGGCGCATGGCGCGGGCGACGCGCGATGATGGTTCCGCGCAGGCGCAGGCCGAGCACCTGCTCGAACAGATGGGGCTGGATTCCAGCCTGTGGTGGCGGCAGGCCCTGCAGCTGTCGGTCGGCCAGCAGCAGCGCGTGGCGGCCGCGCGCGCCTTGATCGGCCACCCCGAACTCGTGATCGCCGACGAGCCGACCTCGGCGCTCGATGAGGACCGGCGAGAAGCCTTTCTGGACGTCCTGCTCTCGGCCTGCAGGGAGAACCACAGCGCACTCGTCTTCGTGAGCCACGACCAGCGGATCGCCGAACGCTTCGCGCGCCACATCCTGCTGCCGGAGATCAATCGCGCAGCAAGCGGGGAACCTGCATGACCGCTCTCTTCGCCATCGCCTGGCGCAGCGCGTGGAACCGCCGCTTCACGCTCGCGCTGACCGTGCTGTCGATCGCGCTGTCGACCTTCCTGCTGCTGGGCGTCGAGCGCATCCGCACCGAGATGCGCGAGAACTTCGCGTCCTCGGTGTCGGGCACCGACCTGATCGTCGGCGCGCGCACCGGCTCCACGCAACTGCTGCTGTACTCGGTGTTCCGCATCGGCGCGGCGACCAACAACATCCAGTGGAAGAGCGTGCAGGCGCTGGCGGCGCATCCCGGCGTGAGCTGGGTCGTACCGCTGTCGCTCGGCGATTCGCACCGCGGCTTCGCGGTGCTCGCGACCACGCCCGAGTACTTCGAGCACTTCCGCTACGGCGACCGTCAGCCGCTGCGCCTCGCCGAAGGCAAGCCGTTCAGCGAGCTCTTCGATGCGGTGATCGGCGCCGAGGTCGCCGACCGCCTCGGCTATCGCGTCGGCCAGAAGATCACGCTCGCGCACGGCAGCGGCGAACTGGTCGCCGAGCATGCCGACAAGCCTTTCACCGTCGTGGGCATCCTTGCACGCACCGGCACGCCGGTCGATCGCACGGTGCACATCGGCCTCGGCGCGATGGAAGCCATCCACCTCGAATGGGCCGGCGGCGCGCCGCTGCCCGGCGTCAAGATCCCGGCGGACCAGGTGCGCAAGTTCGATCTCACGCCGAAGAACGTGACCGCCGCGCTGGTCGGCCTCAAGAATCGCGCGGCGGTGTTCGCGGTGCAGCGCTGGGTGTCGACCTATTCCGGCGAGCCGCTGATGGCGATCCTGCCCGGCGTGGCGCTCGACGAACTGTGGAGCGTGATCGGCGTCGGCGAGAACGCGCTCTTGCTCATGTCCGGGCTCGTCGCGCTGGTCAGCCTCGCGGGACTGGTGTCGGTGGTGATGGCCGGCCTCAACGAGCGTCGCCGCGAACTCGCGGTGCTGCGTGCGGTCGGCGCGAACCTGCGGCATGTGCTCACGCTGCTCGCGCTCGAAGGCGCGCTGGTCACGCTGCTCGGCGTGGTGACCGGGGCGGCGCTCGCAGCGCTGGGCATTGCGGTCATGTCGCCCTGGCTGCAATCGCACTTCGGATTGGCCCTTGCGCTGTCCGAACCTACACTGAACGAATGGCTGCTGCTGGCGAGCCTGATCGCGGCGGGATGGCTCGCGAGCCTCTTGCCCGGCATCCGCGCCTACCGGCTTTCGCTGGCCGATGGACTTTCCCCAAGGATCTGAAGATGACTCTGCGCCTTCCTCTTTCGTTTCTTCTCGCCGTGATCGTCGCGGGCAGTGCACTTGCGGCCGAGCCCGTGCCCTCGGCCACCTCGCCGACCAACCCGCTCGGCGGCAAGGCGGGCAGCGAGAAGGCCGCGCCCGGCCAGCCGCGCGTCATTTCGTGGGAAGAGCTGGTGCCCAAGGACTGGGACCCGATGAAGGAGCTCAAGGGCATGGACCTCGGCAAGCTCGACGACAGCGACCCGCGCGCGAACGAGCTGCTGATGAAGCTGCAGGACGTGTCGAACAACGCCCCCACCAACACCGCGATGAACGGCGTCGAGGTCAAGATTCCCGGCTTCATCGTGCCGCTCGAGGAGAACAAGGGCGAGGTCACCGAGTTCCTGCTGGTGCCCTACTTCGGCGCCTGCATCCACACGCCGCCGCCGCCGGCCAACCAGATCCTGCACGTGCGCCCGAAACAGGGCGCGAAGTTCCGCGCGATGGACACGGTCTGGGTCACCGGCAAGCTGCAGACCCTGCGCAACGATTCGATGATGGGCGTGAGCGGCTATCACGTGACCGCCGACAGCGTCACCAAGTACACCGGCGGCGCGAAGTAGGCTAGAGCCGCTTCGTCATGAAAAGGCTGTTGGGGTCCGGGGCGTAGTCACCGAACGGCCCGCAGCGCGTGAACCCGAACGACTCGTAGAGCCGTTGCGCGGGCTCGAAGGCCTGCATGCTGCCGGTCTCCAGGCTCAATCGCTCATAGGCGCGTGCCTTCGCTTCCGCGACGATGTGATTCAGCACGGCGCGGGCCACGCCGCGCCCACGGTGGGCCTCGGCGGTCCGCATCGACTTGATCTCGCCGTGCGCGGGCGAAAGCGCCCGCAGCGCGCCGCAGCCGAGCAGATCGCCGTCTTCCCACAGCGTCCAGAACGAGATGTCGGGCTGCTGCAGCTTGTCGAGGTCCAGCGCGTGCACGCTCTCGGGAGGCGACACGGCACGCATGTTGCGCAGGTGCTCTTCGAGCAAGGCGCGGATCTCGGGGCCGGAAAGATCGTCGAGTCGGATTTCCATGGGCGGAGAGTGGTTGAACGGCATGGCAAGCATATTCCACGCCTCGTCCCGCACAAGCAGTTGCGGGACATGCATGCGTGGCACCGATGCCCGGGTTTCAACTAGGGCCCCGGCGGCCGCCCGACGTGCCACCATGCAGCGCCAGTCCACGAATCCGAAACGACCACAAGGAGAACGCCATGACCAGCCACGTCTACAAGCTCATCGAACTCACCGGCTCCTCGCCCAGCAGCAGCGACGACGCCGTCCGCCGCGCCATCACCAAGGCCAGCGAGTCGGTGCGCAACATCCAGTGGTTCGAAGTCACGGAAACCCGCGGCCACGTCGTGGACGGCAAGGTCGCCCACTGGCAAGTCAGCCTGAAAGTGGGCTTCACCCTGGAAGAATAAAAGAAGCCCCCGAAAACACCAGGGCGGCGCAAAGCGCCCGCCCGTTCGTGGGCCGCCGCGGAACTGGCTCGGCCGGGCCGCAGGCGGCGCCCCCTCGAGGGGGTCCTAATCCGGTGCTTGAATCACCCGATCGAACTCCTCGTCCGCCAGCACGTTGTCCGCATCGAGCTCGCTCGCGTCCGAGAGATCGATGCCTGTCTCCTCGGAGAGTTCGTCCGTCGCCTCCGCCTCGAGCTCGGCATCTTCGAATTCTTCCTCCGTCTCTTCTCCGGACACGTTGTCATCGGTCTCGTCGATCTCGGGTTCGTCTGCGGCTTCTCCGGGACGCAGAGGGGGGTCGGCGCTCTTCATGATCGGACTCCTGGCTGACTGGCTGGCTGTCGCATCTCGACGGTGCACAACCCGAGTGTGGGCCCAACCGTCGAAGCCGTCTTGTGAGCAAAGAAGCAACAAGCGTTTCAGAACGTGCACGGCGCGGGCGGGCCTGCAATCAGGGCGCGTGATCGTGCGCCTCGTGCGCAGGGTCGGCGTCGTCGTGCGCATGCCCATGCTCGCCATGGGCGAGCCGGCTGACCAGCGTGACCAGTACGATGCCGACCGCCAGCCAGATGATCTGCATGGCGGTCTGGCGCGCCGGCAGGCGCTTCTGCAGCTGCGGGATCAGGTCGGCGAGCGCCACGTAGACGAAGCTGCTGGATGCGAGCACCAGAAAGTACGGCAGCCATCCGTGCAAGCGGTCGACCAGCCACCAGCCGACCACGCCGCCGAGCGCGGTCATGGTTCCGGCCAGCGACACCTTGACCAGCGCCGCGCGCTGATTGGCCGAACTCTGGCGCAGCACCACCAGGTCGCCGATGTGGTGCGGCACCTCGTGCGCCAGCACCGCGACCGCCGCGACGAGGCCGAGCCGGAGGTCGGCGATGAAGGCCGAGGCGATCAGGATGCCGTCGCCGAAGCAGTGCACGCTGTCGCCGGTGAGCACCGCCCAGCCGCCGCCCCGGGTGGTGGCATGGGAATGCGAGTGCGAATGGCCGTGCGCGTGCTGATGCTCGTGATCGTGACCCGGGTCGTGATCGTGGTCATGGTCGCTGTCATGGTGATGCTCGTGCCCGTGGTGCCACAGCTCGGCCTTGTCCAGCAGGAAGAAGAACACCAGCCCGAACAGCAGGGCGGCAAAGAGCACGCCGGGTTCGATGCGGCTTTCGAAGGCCTCCGGCAGCAGGTGCATGAAGGCGGTCGCGAGCAGCGCACCGGCCGCCAGGCTCAGCAGATGCTGCGGATTGACACCGCCTCCGTCGGTGCGCATCCCCACGCGCAGCAGCAACGCGGCGATCCAGACACTTCCGATGCCGGCGACCAGGGTCGCGGCGATGATGGCTAGCAAATTCATGACGATGACGCTGTTTGGCAAAACAAAAGCCGTCCATCGGACGGCTTTCGGTGGAAAGCGGCTGGAGGATGCGGCTTGTCCACACCTTTGGCTCCTGGCGCCCGGTCAGCCGGCCGCCAGTTCGCTTTTCATCTTATCAATCGTGTCAAGCACCATGTTCAGCGAAGGCGGAGGCCCCGTCGTAGGCCCGGTTGGCCAGCGCGCAAGCGAGCACCCGCGCCGGATCGACGAGCCGCAAGTCACCGACCGCCGCCCGGCCTTGCAGGCCCAGCGGAATCTCGGTGCAGCCCATCACGATGGCCGCGGCGCCATGTCGCCGCGCCAGTTGCAGCGCGACTTCGCTGAAGCACGCCTCTGCCAGCGCCATGTCGCCCGCCTTCACGCCGTCGTAGATGCCGCGCATGAGGAGGCGCCGCTCGTCGGCCAGCGGCAGGTGGCAACGCAGGCCCGCGTCGGCCATCGCATGTTCGTAGAGGCCGATCCGGTAGGTGCCTTCGGTTGCCATCAGGGCCACGTCGCGCACGCCCTGGGCCGCGAGATGCGCCGACACCTCGCGCGCGACGTGGAGCAGCTCGACGTTGGGAAAGCGCGCCTGCAGCGTGTCGTGCCACGCGTGCGCGGTGTTGCAGGCGATCGCGACCGTGCGGCTGCCGAGCGCGGCCAGACGGCCCAGCGCCTGCAGCATCGGCTCGAGCGGCTGGTGCGCGCCCTGCGCCGCGGAGTCCAGCGCGCCGCTGCGATCGGGCACCGGCACCTGCGCCAGCCAGTGCTCCGGAAAAGCCTGGTCCCGCACCGGCTCGCCGCGCGCCCGCATCAATCGGGCGCAGGCCTCCACGAAAAGGCGCACGAAATCCGCGCCGGCGGCCGGCCCCATGCCGCCGAGGATGCCGACCGTCTGCGGTGCAAGCACGATGCGCTTCCGATCAGGTCGCCGGCTTGTCGCTGGGCGCCTTGATGTTGTCGCGCAGCTGCGGGCTCATCGGCAGGCCGAGCGCGGTGCCCCGGGGCGGGATCGGCTGCATGAACCACTTGTCGTACATCTTCTCGAAGCGGCCCGATTTCATGAGGTCGATGATGGTGTCGTCCACCACCTTCTTGAAGGCCGGGTCGTCCTTCGGCAGCATGCAGCCATAGGGCTCGACCTGCAGCGAATCGCCGACGACCTCGAAGTCGCCCGGGTTCTTGGCGTTGGCGATCAGGCCGAACAGCAGGATGTCGTCCATCGCGAACGCCACTGCGCGATCGGTCTCCACCAGCAGGAAGGCATCGGCATGGTCCTTGGCGAGGACGATGTCCATGTC
Source organism: Variovorax sp. HW608 (assembly GCF_900090195.1). Classification (NCBI taxonomy): domain Bacteria; kingdom Pseudomonadati; phylum Pseudomonadota; class Betaproteobacteria; order Burkholderiales; family Comamonadaceae; genus Variovorax; species Variovorax sp. HW608. Next base: position 4,768,119 of record NZ_LT607803.1, on the reverse strand, counting down.
GAGGTTCTTCTCGACGTTGTACTTGCGCATGACCAGCGCGTTGGTGGTGCCGGTGGTGCTCGCGACCTGCTTCTTCGACAGGTCCGCGTAGTTCCTGATGTGGGCGGCCTTCTTCACCAGGAGCCGCGTGCCGGTGTAGAAGTGGTTGACCGCGAACGCGACATCCTTGCCGCGCGCCGTGTTGTTGGTGGTCGATCCGCATTCGAGATCGACGGTGCCGTTCTGGATCAGCGGGATGCGGTTGGCGGAGGTCACCGGCAGCAGCGCGACTTCGAGGTTGGGCTTGTTGAGCTTCTTCTTGACCGCATCGACCACCGCGTTCGACAGCTCGACCGAGAAGCCGATCGGCTTGCCGCCGTCCAGGTAGCTGAAGGGCACCGACGACTCGCGGTAGGCCAGCGTGATCTTGCCGGACTCGGCGATCTTGGCCAGGGTGTCGGCCGCCTGCGCGGCCGTCGCGGCGGCGGCGAGCAGGACGGCGGTCATCAATGCGGATAGCTTCATGCGAGCCCTTTCGGTGGTTTGAAAAAATGTGAAGCGGAGTGTAGGAAGCATTGGCCCGCTCTTCACAATTCCTTTTGCAGCGACGGCCATGACCAAAAGTTATGGGCCGGGCATCCCATGAGCTTTGGCTATGGGACGCGGCGCTTTTGGCATTTCCCGCCTGCGGCGGTGCGGCATAGAGTCGGCGCATTCGAAATCGACAGAGAGAGGAAAGCGTCATGCACGTGTGCGTGCTCGGTGCCGGCATCGTCGGCTTGGCCACCGCGTGGCAATTGAACCGGCAAGGCCACGAGGTGACCGTGATCGACCGCGCCGAGCCAGGTGCCGGCGCCAGCGGCGGCAACGGCGCGCAGCTCAGCTACTCGTACGTGCAGCCGCTGGCCGATCCTTCCATCTGGCAGCAGTTGCCCAAGCTGCTGCTGTCGCCCGCCTCGCCGCTGAAGCTGCGCCCGCAGCTCGATCCGCTCCAATGGCGCTGGGGGCTGGCCTTCCTCGCCGCGTGCAACGCGAAGACCTCGCGCGAGACCACCATGCGGCTGCTGGCGCTGGCTGCTCGCAGCCGCGTCGCCTTCGAGGCGATGCGCGCCGACGTGCAGCCCGACTGCGACTTCTCGGCCACCGGCAAGCTCGTGCTGTACGCCAGCGAAGCCTCGCTCGACGGCGCGCGGCGGCAGCTCGAACTGCAGCGCACCCTGGGCAGCGAGCAGCGGCTGGTGACGCCGGACGAATGCGTTGGGATCGAGCCGGCGCTCGCGGGCTATCGCGGCCAGATCGCCGGCGCGATCCATACGCCGAGCGAATGCGCGGCCGACTGTCTCAAGGTGTGCACGGCGCTCGCGCAGGCGCTGCGCGCGCGGGGCGTGCGCTTCGTTCTCGGTGCCGAGGTGGACGGATTCGATCTGCGCAACGGCCGCGTCGCCGCGGTCCGGACCTCCGGCGGCGACGTGCCCGCCGATGTCTGCGTGATGGCGCTGGGCACCGCGTCGCACGGGCTCGGCGCGCAGTTCGGCGCCTACCTGCCGGTCTATCCGCTCAAGGGCTACAGCATCACAGTGGACGTGGACCCGGCACCGGGCGCCGCGCCGCGCGTGAACGTGACCGACAGCGCGCGCAAGGTGGTCTTCGCGCGCATCGGTTCGCGCCTGCGGGTGGCCGGGATGGCGGAGCTGGTCGGCCACGATGCGAGCATCCCCGCGACCCGCATCGAGACGCTCGCGGAGGCCACGCGCGCCGTCTTCCCGAAGGCGAGCCGCATGGCATCGCTGCATCCGTGGACCGGCATGCGGCCCGCGACGCCGACCGGCGTGCCGATCGTCGGCAAGGTGGCGGGCGCACCGCCGAACATGCTGTTCAACACCGGCCATGGCGCGCTGGGCTTCACGCTGGCCTTCGGCTCGGCAGAGCGGATTGCCCAGGACCTCGAGGCGAAGCGGATCTGACAAAGGCGCGCCGGCGCGCGCCGCGCACTCACTTGGCCGGCGCGCTGCCCGGCGGGAAGCCCGCGAACATCTTGTCGAGGGCGGTCTGCAGCATCGCGTTCATGCGGGCGGGGTCGTCCTGCAAGGTGCCGCTCGCGGTGCCGCGCCACAGCCCGCGCTTGGTGGCGCCGTCGAACAGGTCGACGACCAGCGTGCCCACCTCGAAGGTGTCGACCGTCGTCATCGAGTTCGGCGCCGCGGGGCCGAAGCCTCCCCAGCCGAGGTAGCCCACGCTCGTGGTGTTGAAGACCTGGCGCTCCTGGCTGGTCACATGCGCGGCCACGTGGACTTCGCCACTGGGCACGAGCTTCCACCCCCGGGCCTGCAGGCGCGCATCGATGCCGTCGACGATGCGCTGCTGCATCAGCGGCGACCCGCCGTCGGGCTTCGTCACCCAGCTGTAGGTCCTGAAGCGCGAGAAGTTCACGCCGGGATCGAAATCGGTCTTGACCGTGGGTGTGGCGGCACAAGCCGACAGAAGCGCTGCCAAGACCAGTGCAACGAAGCGTCCCATCATGTTTGACTCCAGTTGCGAGTTGCGAAGGCCGGGGCAGTTTAGCCCCGCATCCGCGCAATGCGAACCGCGCCCGGTTCAGGCGCGCCTAAAGACGAGAACCGAGTTGGTGCCGCCGAAGGCGAATGAATTGCTGATCGCCGCTTCGAGCTGCGGCGCCGCCGCCCCGGCTTGCGGCACGAGGTTCAGGCGGCATGCCGGGTCCATCTCGGCGCAGTTCGCGTTGGGCGGCAGCTCGCGCCGCTCCAACGCCAGCACGGTGATGACGGCTTCGAGCGCGCCGGCGGCGCCGAGCAGGTGCCCGTGCAGCGCCTTGGTCGAGCTCACGCGCAGCCGATCGAGATCGTGGCCCCAGACCTCTGCCAGTGCATCGCGCTCGACCACGTCGCCGATGCGGGTGGCCGTGCCGTGCGCGTTGCAGTAGCCGATGTCGCGCGGCTGCAATCCGGCCTGCCGCAAGGCCTGCCGCAGCGCGCGCGACTGGCCGGGCGCGTCGGGCTTGGTCAAGTGGGTGGCATCGCAGCTCTGGCCCCAGCCGGTCAGGAGGGCGTGGAGACGGGCGCCGCGGCGGCGGGCGCGCCCGGCGGATTCGAGCACCAGGAATGCCGCGCCCTCGCCGAGCGCAAACCCGCTGCGGTCGCTCGCGAAGGGACGGACCGCCACCGACTCGTCGCCGGGCGCGAAGGTGGCGAGCGTCTGCATCGCCTGCCATGCGAGGACGACGCCGGGCACGATCAGCGCTTCGCTGCCGCCGGCGATCGCGAGGTCGACCTCGCCGCGCTGGACGGCCTTCGCGGCTTCGGCGATCGCGAGGCTCGACGAGGCGCATGCCACCGAGTAGGTCAGCACCGGGCCATGCACGCCCAGGCGCATCGCCACATGCGAGGCCGGCGCGCTGGGCATGAAGGCCGGGATGGTCAGCGGCGGCACGCGCCCGTTGCCGCGATAGGCCGTCTCCAGGGCCGCCGCGCCGCCCATGCCGCAGCCGGCGAACACGCCGATGCGCTCGGGGTCGGCGTCGGCCGCCTCGCCGGCATGGCCCGCGTCACGCATCGCCAGGTCGGCCGCGGCAACGGCCAGCTGGCTGACCCGGTCGACGCCGGCAAGCTGCAGCTTGGTGAACCAGCGCGATTCGTCGAATGCGGCGGCGGCCGCGGCGGCCGGCTTCGGGAGTTCGGGAAAGACCGGCCCGAGCGCCGACTCGCCGCGCATCAGCGCATCGAACATGGCCTGGGGATCGTCGCCATGCGGCGAGACGATGCCCAGCCCCGTGACGGCGATTTCGCTCACGCCGATTGCGCGGCTCTGGTCCTGTCGACCACGGCCGCAAGCTGGGCCAGCGTGTCGATCGTGGGATCGTCGTCAGGCATGCTGATGCCGAAGCGGTCTTCGATCGTGAAGACGAATTCGACCAGCGCCAGCGAATCGAAGCCCTTCTCGCGCATGGAAGCGTTCGGGTCGAGCGCCGCAGGCTCGATGCCGTATTTCTCGTGGATGAGGTCCTGCAGTTCCTTGAGCGAACTCGTTTGTGCGGTGTCAGTCGTCATGTTCTGTCCATCGGCCGGTCCCGCCGATGGCAATGTTGGTGGATGCTGCGCTGGCTCAACCCCTCCTGGGAAGGCCGCGATCGACCCGCTGGCCATGCATTTCCATGATATCCGCTCCGACCCGCAGGCTTGGCACCGGACGGGGCCGCCAATACAGCGAGGGGATCGCGAAAGCGATGCCGAGCGCGGCGCCGGCGACCGCGTCGAGCGCCACATGCTGGCGGGTCGCGAGCGTCGAATAGACGATCGCGAGGAACCACGCGCCGTTGATGGCCCGCAGCCACGCCGGCACGCGCACCCCCCTGAAGACGTGGTCCACCCAGATGGCGGTGAAGATCGCCACCGCCACGTGCATCGAGGGGCAGGCATTGCCCGCGGCATCGACGCCGCGAAGGATTTCGAAGCCGGGAAAGTCCGTCGGGTCCTTGGGAATCGTCGGGATCCGGCTCGGCCAGAGATAGAAGAAGCCGAGCCCGGTCAGCAGCAGCGCGCCGACCCAGAGGCCGTAGGACAGCAGTTCCCTGAACGTGAGCTGCAGCCCCGGCGCGACGCCGACATAGACCCAGAGCGAGAAGTACGCAATCAGCGCCGGCGGCTGGAAGGGGATCCAGCGGTCGAGCGCGGTGAGCGGCATCACCGTCACCGGACCGGTCGGCTCGCGCAGCAGATGAAAGTAACCGATGAAGAAGAGCCAGGTCCATGCCGTGGTGCCCACCACCTTCAGCGGCAGGTAGCGGCGGAACCTCATGCCGAGGTCAAAAGCCCAACGCGGGGACGGATGGGACGCGAGCCCCGGGCGGGATGGGTTCATGCAGGTCGGCGCTTTCGTTCGGTCAGGGCGGAGCTACGCCCATTGCACCGCCCGGACGACAACGCAGACTTACAGGATCAACAGCGCACGAAAGTCGTTGACGTTGGTGTGCGTCGGTCCGGTGACCAGCAGGTCCCCGATCGCCTCGAAGTAGCCATAGGCATCGTTGCGATCGAGGTGATCCGTGAGCTTGCGGCCGGCGGCTTGCGCGCGGCTGAGCGTGTCGGGCGTCACAAAGGCACCGGCATTGTCCTCGACGCCGTCGATTCCGTCCGTGTCGGCGGCCAGCGCCCACACGTTCTCCAGGCCGGCCAGCGCGCCCGCGAGGCCCATGCAGAACTCGCCGGCGCGACCTCCCCGGCCCTTGGGCTGGCCCGGCTGGCGCGGACGGATGGTCACCGTGGTTTCGCCGCCCGAAATGATCACGCAGGGCCTGGCGAACGGCTGGCCGCGCATCGAGACCGCGCGCGCCAGCGCGCCGTGGACCTTGCCGACCTCGCGCGATTCGCCTTCCATCTCGTCGCTCAGGACGTGCGCCTCGATGCCGGCGGCGCGCGCCGCGGCGGCCGCGGCTTCGAGCGACTCCTGCGGCGTCGCGATCAGGTGCGTGGCGTGATGCCTGAACACCGGGTCGCTCGGCTTGGGGGTTTCGAGCGCGCCGCTTTCGAGCCCGGCCCGAACGCTGGCCGGCACCGCGATGCCATAGCGGTCGAGGATCGCGAGCGCCTGCGCGCAGGTCGTGGCGTCGGGTACGGTCGGGCCGCTCGCGATCACCGCCGGATCGTCGCCCGGCACGTCGCTGATGGTGAGCGTGACCACCTGCGCCGGCCCGCAGGCCGCCGCGAGCCGGCCGCCCTTGATGCGCGAGAGGTGCTTGCGCACGCAGTTCATTTCGCCGATGTGGGCGCCGGATTCGAGCAGCTGCGTGTTGATGCGCTGCTTGTCGGCCAGCGTCAGCCCTTCGGCCGGCAGCGTCAGCAGGGCCGAGCCGCCGCCGGAGATCAGGCACAGCACCAGGTCGTCGGCGGTGAGGCCCTGCGTGAGCGCGAGGATGCGCTCGGCTGCCTTCATGCCGGCCTCGTCGGGCACGGGATGCGCGGCTTCGGCGACCTCGATGCGCTGCGGCAGCCCTTCAGGGCGCGGCGGGATGTGGCCGTAGCGCGTGACCACCAGCCCCGACAGCGGCGCGTCGGCCGGCCACAGCGCCTCCAGCGCCTGCGCCATGGAGGCGCCCGCCTTGCCGGCGCCGAGCACCAGCGTGCGGCCCTTCGGCGGCTTGGGCAGGCACGGCCCCATGCTGGCAAGCGGCAGGGCGCGCTCGACCGCGACGCGATAGAGATATTCGAGGAATTCGCGCGGCGCGCGCTGCGGATTCCGGGCGGGCGATGTGTTCAGCGGGGTCATGATTTCACCTTGTCTCCGTATTAGAGCGTGCAGCCCTGGGGGGTTATTTGGTACTCGCGCCGCCCTCGAACCACTTGGCGATCAAGGCGCGCTCCGAGTCCGTGATGCCGGTCGCATTGTTCATCGGCATGATCTTCGTGACCACCACCTGCTGGTACACCGCCTGCGCATGCGCGGCCACCTGGTCCGGCGCGTCGAGCCGCACGTTCTTCATCTGCACCTGTTCGCCGTGGCACATGTAGCAGCGCTGTTCGAGCACCTTCTGCACGTCGCCGAACGCGACCTTCTGGGCGGCGGCGCCCGCTGCGGGCGCGGCGGCGGGCTCGGGCTTCATCCAGACGATGGAAAGGCCCAGCACCGCAATGCCGACAAGCGCATAGGGCGACGGATTGCGCGCATTGCCCAGCTTGAAGCGATGGCGCACCACGAAGAACTGACGGATGGCCGCGCCGCCGAGCATGATCAGCAGCAGCACGATCCAGTTGTACTTGTTCGTGTAGGTGAAGCTGTAGTGGTTGCTCAGCATCGCGAACAGCACCGGCAGCGTGAAGTAGGTGTTGTGCACGCTGCGCTGCTTGCCGCGAGCGCCGTGGATCGGGTCGACCGGCCGGCCCTCGCGCAGCGCCGCGACGTTCTTGCGCTGGCCCGGGATGATCCAGAAGAAGACGTTGCCGCTCATGGTCGTCGCCATCATCGCACCCACCAGCAGGAAGGCCGCGCGGCCCGCGAACCAGTGGCAGGCGAGCCAGGCCGCGAAGGCGATGAAGATCGCCACCAGCACGCCGACGATGGTGTCGCCGTTCTTGCGCTGGCCGAAGATCTGGCAGATGCCGTCGTAGACCATCCAGAAGACGACGAAGAAGGCCAGCGCCACCGCGATCGCGGCGCCCGGCTGCCAGTCCATCTTCGACTTGTCGATGAGGTAGGTGCTGGCGTTCCACAGGTACGACACCGTGAAGAGCGCGAAGCCGGTGAGCCAGGTGGAATAACTCTCCCAATACGACCAGTGCAGGTGATCGGGCAGCCTCTTGGGCGCCAGCGCGTACTTCTGCATGTTGTAGAAGCCGCCGCCGTGCACGGCCCACTGCTCGCCGCCGACGCCCTTGTCCAGGGATTCGGGGTCCTGCGGCTTCTCGAGGCTGTTGTCCAGCATCACGAAGTAGAACGAGGCGCCGATCCAGGCGATCGCAGTGATGACGTGGACCCAGCGCAGCAGCAGATTGGCCCAGTCGAGGTAATAGCTTTCCATGGCTTTCAACCCTTACGGCGTATGGGAACGCCGTGGTGTTCCGGCCTGCTCACCACTGCGGGCGCTGTAAGCAGAATATTTGCCGCGAACGAAAGGCACCCGATGGCTCCTCGCTCCGCTGCGGCTTGTGAACTGAAGTGTATACAATTTTGCAAGAAAGTCATCGGGTTCTGGCACTGGGATGCGTGCAGGAAAACCCTGATCACCCTCAAGCGGAATACAGGGACTGCAACAACTGTGCCGCGACCGCCACAGCGATCACCTCGGGCTCCTTGCCGGTGATTCCGGGCACGCCAATCGGGCAGGTGACACGATCCATGTCGGCCGCCGTGAAGCCGCGCGCTTCGAGGCGATGGCGGAAGGTGGCCCATTTTGTCTTGCTGCCGATCAGGCCGATGTAGGGCAGGTCGTCGCGCTCGCGCAGGCGCTTGAGGCAGGCGATCACGATGTCGAGGTCCTCGGCATGGCTGAAGCTCATGATCAGCACGCGCGAGCCGGGCGCCAGGTCCGCGACCGCCTGCTGCACCGGGTCGGAGTATTCGGTCTCGATCTGCGCCGGCAGCGCATCCGGGAAGACGCCGTCGCGGCTGTCGATCCAGCGCACCGAGAACGGCAGCGTCGAAAGCAGCCGCGCCAGCGCCGCGCCGACGTGGCCGCCCCCGAACAGCGCCACCGGTTCGAGATGCGCGAGCAACTCCTTCTGCAGGGCCTGCGCATCGGAAGCATCGATGCGCCGGTACGAAAGAAAGACCACGCCACCGCAGCATTGCCCGAGGCTCGGGCCGAGCGGATAGCGGCGGATGCCTGCGATGGCCGGCCCGCCCGCGAGCCAGGCGCGCGCTTCCTCGGTCGCCTGGAATTCGAGCTGCCCGCCGCCGATGGTCGCGGTCAGGCTGTCGGCCCAGACGGCCATCCAGGTGCCGGCTTCACGCGGCGCGGAACCCTGCGTGGACTCGACTTTGACCAGGATTGCGCTCTCGCGCTTCAATCGCGCGAGCAGTTGGTCGACCACTCCCGTCATGGGCAATACCTCCGGTTGCGGCGCGTGTTGGCGGGCACGGTATAACCGAGCCGATGACTTTCCAGATCACGCCGCGCCGCCTCGCATTGGCGGGCGCCCTTCTCTCCAGCCTGTGGCTTGCCGGTTGCGGCACCATCACTTCGCCGGGCGCCGTGCCCGGCCAGCTCAGCGACGCGACGCCCGAACGTGGCACCCGCCCGCGCCCGACGCCATCGAACGCGACCACCGCGCGCGACTACCGCAAGGACGCGGCGCGCCATGTCTACCAGCTCAACAAGAAGCGGATCTACGAAGGCAAGCTGCCGCCGATGCTCTATGCGGTCGGCACGCTGCAGGTCGAGCTCGATGCCAACGGCAAGGTGCTTTCGATGCACTGGATGCGCGCACCCAAGCACGCGCCCGAGGTGATCGCGGAGATCGAGAAGACGGTGCTCGAAGACCAGCCCTTCCCCGCGCCGGCGCGGCTTGGCAAGGTCACCTGGACGGACACCTGGCTGTGGGATGAGGACGGTCACTTCCAGCTCGATACCCTCAGTGAAGGGCAGCTCTAGCCGCTTCAGGAACCTCTGTAGGTCGAGTAGCTCCAGGGACTGACCAGCAGCGGCACGTGGTAGTGCTGGTCGGCGTGCGCGATGCCGAAGTCCAGCGACACGCGATTGAGGAAGTTCGGCTCCGGCAGCTTCACGCCGCGGGCCTTGAAGTAGCCGGCGACGTCGAACACCAGCCGGTAAGTCCCCGCCTTGAGCGTGCTGTTGTCATAGAGCGGGCCGTCGCTGCGCCCATCCGCATTCAGTGTGAAACGCCGCACCAGCGTGGCGCGCGCGTCTTCGCCCGTGCCATCGGTGGTGTACAGCGCGACCTCCATGCCGGCGGCCGGGGTGCCATGCATCGTGTCCAGTACGTGGGTGCTCAGGCCCATGGATTCGCTCCTTCAGTGCATTCGGGAAATTCCGGTCGACAAAAGTGTATACAGTTCCAGGCTTTCGGTCTATCATGAAAAAACCATGGAATCGACCACCACCCGCGCGATCGTCGACGCACTCACCAAGGCCATTGTGGAGCACCGGCTCCAGCCGGGCAGCAAGCTGGCGGAGCAGAAGCTCGCGGACCACTTCGGCGTCTCGCGCACGCTGGTGCGGCAGGCGCTGTTCCAGCTCTCGCAGAACAAGCTGATCCGCCTCGAACCCGCGCGCGGCGCCTTCGTGGCGGCCCCGGCGGTCGATGAAGCCAGGCAGGTCTTTGCCGTGCGCCGCATGCTCGAGGCCGAGATGACGCGCGCCTTCGTGCGCAGCGTGACGCCGGCCAAGATCAAGGCGCTCAAGGAGCATGTGGCGCTCGAGAAGGCCGCCGTCTCCGGGGAGGACATCTCGGGCCGCACCGAGCTGCTCGGCGATTTCCACGTCCGCATGGCCGAGCTGATGGGCAACGCCGTGCTGGCGCAGATCCTCGGCGAGCTGATCTCGCGCTGCGCGCTCATCACGCTGATGTACCAGAGCGCCAGCGCCGCCGAGCACTCGAACGACGAGCACGCCGACATCGTGAAGGCGCTCGCCGCCAAGGACGAGGAACGCGCCGTCCGCCTCATGACCGAGCACCTCGAGCACGTCGAGGCCAATCTCACCTTCGACCGCAAGGTTCCCACCCACGACATCTCGCTGGCACTCGCATGACCTACGACACCACCCTTCCCTATCCGCGCGACCTCGTCGGCTACGGTCGCAATCCGCCGCATGCGCAATGGCCCGGCCGCGCACGCATCGCCGTGCAGTTCGTGCTGAACTACGAGGAAGGCGGCGAGAACTGCGTGCTGCATGGCGACGCGGGTTCCGAGCAGTTCCTCTCGGAGATGTTCAATCCGGCGAGCTTTCCTGAGCGCCACATCAGCATGGAAGGCATCTACGAATACGGCTCGCGCGCCGGCGTGTGGCGCATCCTGCGCGAATTCGAGAAGCGCCAGTTGCCGCTCACCGTGTTCGGCGTCGGCATGGCATTGCAGCGCTATCCCGAGATCGCCGCCGCCTTCAAGGAACTGGGCCACGAGATCGCCTGCCACGGCTGGCGCTGGATCCACTACCAGGCCATCGACGAAGCGACCGAGCGCGAGCACATGCGCCTGGGCATGGAAGCGATCGAGAAGCTCACCGGCGAGCGCGCCCTCGGCTGGTACACCGGCCGCGACAGCCCGCGCACGCGCCGGCTGGTGGCCGACTACGGCGGCTTCGAATACGACAGCGACTACTACGGCGACGACCTTCCGTTCTGGATGAAGGTGCAGAAGACCGACGGCGAGGTGGTGCCGCAGCTCATCGTGCCCTACACGCTGGACTGCAACGACATGCGCTTCGCACTGCCGCAGGGCTACTCGCACGCGGACCCGTTCTTCCAATACATGAAGGACAGCTTCGACGCGCTCTATGCCGAGGGCGACGAGGCGCCGAAGATGATGAGCATCGGCATGCACTGCCGCCTGCTCGGACGGCCGGGGCGCATCACCGCGCTGCAGCGCTTCCTCGATCACATCGCCGCGCATGACCGCGTGTGGGTCTGCCGCCGCGTCGACATCGCGAGACATTGGAAGACGACGCACCCGTACGCCGCAGCCTGAAACGGAGACCGACATGGCCCTCACCATCGACCAACTGAATGCCGCCTCGGGCGCCGAATTCGCCGCGCTGCTCGACGGCGTCTACGAGCACTCGCCGTGGATCGCACAGCGCGCGGCCAAGGCGCGGCCTCTGCGCTCGCTGCCGCATCTGAAGCACGCGCTGGTGCAGGCCGTGACCGGCGCATCGCGCGAGGAGCAGCTCGGCCTCGTCCGCGCCCACCCCGAACTCGCGGGCAAGGCGATGGTCGCCAAGAGCCTCACGGCCGAATCGACCAACGAGCAGAACAAGGCGGGCCTCACGCAATGCACGCCCGAGGAACTCGCGAAGATCCAGCAGCTCAACGCCGGCTACAACGCCAAGTTCGCCTTTCCGTTCATCCTCGCGGTGCGCGGTCCGCGCGGCACCGGGCTCGCAAAGCAGGAAATCATCGAGACCTTCGAGCGCCGGCTGCACAACCATCCGGACTTCGAACTCGGCGAGGCGCTGCGCAACATCCATCGCATCGCCGAGATCCGGCTCGACGACAAGTTCGGTGTCGAGCCGGATCTCGGCAACACGGTGTGGGACTGGCAGGAGAAGCTCTCGGTGCACACCGATCCGGGCTACGCCGAGAAGGGCCAGCTCACGGTGACCTATCTCACCGACGCGCACCGCGCCTGCGCGCAGCAGATCGCGCAGGACATGCGCGAGGCCGGCTTCGATAGCGTCGAAATCGATGCGGTCGGCAACGTCGTCGGCCGCTATGACGGCGCCACGCCGGGCGCGAAGACGCTGCTCACCGGCTCGCACTACGACACGGTGCGCAACGGCGGCAAGTACGACGGGCGCCTCGGCATCTTCGTGCCCATGGCCTGCGTGCGCGAGCTCAAGCGCCAGAACCGCCGCCTGCCCTTCGGCTTCGAGGTGGTCGGCTTCGCGGAGGAAGAAGGCCAGCGCTACAAGGCGACCTTCCTGGGTTCCGGCGCGCTGATCGGCCACTTCGACCCGGCCTGGCTCGACCAGAAGGATGCCGATGGCATCACGATGCGCGAGGCGCGCCGCAACGCGGGACTGAAGGATGAGGACATCCCCGGGCTGCAGCGCGATCCGTCGAAGTACCTCGGCTTCGTCGAAGTGCACATCGAGCAGGGGCCGGTGCTGACCGAGCTCGACCTGCCGCTGGGCATCGTCACCTCCATCAACGGCAGCGTGCGCTTCGTCGGCGAGGTCATCGGCATGGCGAGCCACGCCGGCACCACGCCGATGGACCGCCGCCGCGATGCAGCAGCCGCCGTGGCCGAACTGATTCTCTTCGCCGAGAAACGCGCCGCGAAGGACGGTGACTCGGTCGCCACGGTCGGCATGCTCGAAGTGCCGAACGGCTCGATCAATGTCGTGCCGGGGCGCTGCAAGTTCAGCCTGGACCTGCGTGCGCCGACCAATCCTCAGCGCGATGCGATGGTTGACGACGTGCTGGCCGCACTCAAGGAAATCTGCGAGCGGCGCGGCGTGCGCCACACGCTCGAAGAAACGATGCGCGCCGCCGCCGCGCCCAGCGCGCCGGCATGGCAGAAGCGCTGGGAAAAGGCAGTCGATGCGCTCAGCGTGCCGCTCTTCCGAATGCCCAGCGGCGCCGGCCACGACGCGATGAAGCTGCACGAAGTGATGCCGCAGGCGATGCTTTTCGTTCGCGGCATCAACTCCGGCATCAGCCACAACCCGCTCGAATCGAGCACCAACAACGACATGCAGCTCGCGGTGCAAGCCTTCCGCCTGCTGCTCGACGACCTGGCCACCGAACAAGCCCACTGAAGACCATGACCGACTACAACAAGCTCGACGCCTGGATCGATGCCCACTTCGACGAGGAAGTGCGCTTCCTGCAGGAAATGGTGCGCGTGCCCACCGACACGCCGCCCGGCAACAACGCCCCGCATGCGGAACGCACCGCGGAACTGATCAAGGCCTTCGGCTTCGAGGCCGAAAAGCATGCCGTGCCAGAGCAGGAAGTGAAGGACTACGGCCTCGAATCCATCACCAACCTGATCGTGCGCCGCAAGTACGGCAATGGCGGCAGAACCGTCGCGCTGAACGCCCACGGCGACGTGGTGCCGCCCGGCGAAGGCTGGACGCATGACCCCTATGGCGGCGAGATCGAGGACGGCCGCCTCTACGGCCGCGCCGCCGCGGTCAGCAAGAGCGACTTCGCGAGCTTCACCTTCGCAGTGCGCGCGCTCGAAGCCGTCGCCAAGCCCGCGCAGGGCAGCATCGAGCTGCACTTCACCTACGACGAGGAATTCGGCGGCATCCTCGGCCCGGGCTGGCTGCTCAAGAACGGCCTGACACAGCCCGACCTGATGATCGCCGCGGGCTTCAGCTACGAGGTGGTCACCGCGCACAACGGCTGCCTGCAGATGGAAGTCACGGTGCACGGCAAGATGGCCCACGCCGCCATCCCGACCACCGGCGTCGATGCCCTGCAGGGCGCGGTCAACATCCTCAATGCGCTGTATGCGCAGAACAGGCTCTATCAGGAAGTCACGTCGAAGGTCGAGGGCATCACCCACCCGTACCTCAACGTGGGCCTGATCGAGGGCGGGACCAACACCAACGTGGTGCCCGGCAAGGTGGTGTTCAAGCTCGACCGCCGCATGATCCCCGAGGAAAACCCGGCCGAAGTCGAGGCGAACATCCGCAAGGTGATCGCCGATGGCGCGGCACAGATGCCGGGCATCACGGTCGAGATCCGGCGCATGCTGCTGGCCAATTCGATGAAGCCGCTGCCGGGCAACAAGCCGCTGGTCGACGCGATCCAGAAGCACGGCCAGGCGATCTTCGACGAACCGATCAAGGCCATGGGCACGCCGCTCTACACCGACGTTCGTCTGTACGGCGAAGCGGGCATCCCGGGCGTGATCTACGGCGCCGGGCCGCGCACGGTGCTCGAGTCCCACGCCAAGCGCAACGACGAGCGCCTGGTGCTCGAAGACCTGCGCCGCGCGACCAAGGTGATCGCGCGCACGCTCAGCGACCTCCTGGGCTGATTGACAGGGCGCGGCGGGCGGCTTTAGGCGCGCTGGCCGCTCGGCAGCAGATAGCCGTTGCGATAGACGCCGATGACGAGTCCGCTGACGGCATCCGTCGGGCGGGCCGTGACGTATTTGCCGGCGCCCGCCTGGTAGACGACGATCGTGCAGGCGGAACTCTTGCTCAGGGTGCGGGCAACGCCGACGGCCTGGTTCGCGGTCTGGTAGGTGTTCATGTTCGGTTCCTCAGGCGCGGGCGACGGACAGGAGATCGTCGATCGCGAGCACCACGCCGTCCTGGGCATCCTTGCTCGGCGTGCCTTCGGTCAGCAGCTTGCGGATCAGGCCCAGGGTATTGAGCAGTTCAGCTTCCATGTCGGTCAGGAGCGGGATGACTTCGAAGTTCGGATACTTGCCCCGCGCGCCCATTGGCCGACCGGGGCCGGAAAGATCGACGTCGTAGCCTTCGCTGATCGCTTCGCTCTGGGTTTTCATGGCGTTGGGAGTGGGTTGGACAAACTGGAACGAAGGGGTCCGGCACCGCGTCCGGCGAATACGCTCCAGGCGGCGCGCGACGCGGCGGACATGCAGGCGACTCAAGGCAGCCTCATCAGATCGGTCAGGCGCCTGCCCATGGCCTGGATGCGATTCTGCCTTTCGGCGCGGCGCCGGGCCACCGACTCGAGGGCCTGCGCGACGGACTCGGCGCCGAGATCTCCAAACGAAGTGCGATCACGCCAGGCGCTGGCCACCTCGGCGATCTGCTCGCTGTCGAGGCGCTCGGGGGGCAGATTCGCATGCGCCGCCAGGGCGCGCTCGCGGTCCGAGGGCGGCAGGCTTGCGCGCAAGAGTGCGAGAAGTCCGGCACCCGTCCACTGCGGTTTGGAGATGTTTCGTGCGTCCATGTAATACATTGTGCCTATGTAAACATTAGGTTACAAGCCGCCTCGTTTAACTTTCTTCTTACGTCTTCGCAGACCGGAACAAATTCACGAATTTCGGCCATCCACCCCTCGCGCGCCGCCTTTTTCCCGCAACTCCGAGCCTGCCAGCCCTCGCCGCCATTGGCAGCAAGGGTAAATACGGATCTCCGGACACCATGTGGCGCTTGTTTGCACCCATTTTTTGTATACAAATATAGGGTGCAAACCACGAACCGAACCCGATGTTCGGAGATCCGCCACCCGCCACGAGGAGACAACCCGTGAACACAGCCATCCCATCTGTCGGCATCGAGATGCCGGTGCCGACCGCTACGCCGCAGCCGGAATCCCATGCACGGATCAAGCCGGGCTATGACCCGCGCCTGACCAACGAAGACCTCGCCCCGCTGAAGCAGCAGACCTGGGGCCAGTACAACATCTTTGCCTTCTGGATGTCCGACGTGCACAGCGTCGGCGGCTACATCACGGCCGGCAGCCTGTTCGCGCTCGGGCTGTCGAGCTGGCAGGTGCTGGTGTCGCTGCTGGTCGGCATCTGCATCGTGCAGTTCTTCTGCAACCTCGTCGCCAAGCCGAGCCAGGTGACGAGCACGCCCTACCCGGTGATCTGCCGCGCGTCCTTCGGCGTGCTCGGCGCGAACATCCCGGCGGTGATCCGCGGCTTGATCGCGGTCGCGTGGTACGGCATCCAGACCTACCTCGCCTCCGGCGCCTTCATGCTGCTCGCGCTGCACTTCTTCCCCGGACTCGCGCCCTATGCGGACGTGCAGCAGCACGGCTTCGTCGGCCTCTCGGCGCTGGGCTGGGTCGCCTTCATGACGATGTGGGTCATGCAGGCCTTCGTGTTCTGGCACGGCATGGAAGCGATCCGCCGCTTCATCGACTGGGCCGGCCCGGCCGTCTACGTCGTGATGATGATGCTGTGCGGCTGGCTGGTCTGGAAGGCCGGCTGGAACAACATCGACATGCGGCTCGGCGGCCTGAAATTCAGTGGCTGGGATGCCCTGCCGGTGATGCTCAGCGCGATCGCGCTGGTGGTCAGCTACTTCAGCGGCCCGATGCTCAACTTCGGCGACTTCTCGCGCTACGGCAAGAGCTTCGACGCGGTGAAGAAGGGCAACTTCTGGGGCCTGCCGGTGAACTTCCTGTTCTTCTCGCTGCTGTCGGTGGTCACCTCGGCCGCCACGCTGCCGGTGTTCGGCGAGCTCATCACCGACCCGGTCCATACCGTGGCCCGCATCGACAGCACCACCGCCGTCGTGATCGGCGCGCTGACCTTCATGATCGCCACCGTCGGCATCAACATCGTCGCGAACTTCGTCTCGCCGGCCTTCGACTTCTCGAACGTCGCGCCGCAGAAGATCAGCTGGCGCACCGGCGGCATGATCGCCGCGGTCGGCTCCGTGTTCATCACGCCGTGGAACCTCTACAACAACCCCGAGGTGATCCACTACACGCTCGACATCCTCGGTTCCTTCATCGGCCCGCTGTTCGGCATCCTGATCGCCGACTTCTACGTGGTGAGCAGGCAGCGCGTGAACGTCGATGCGCTCTATACGCTCAGCCCCAAGGGCGACTACTGGTACACCAACGGCTACAACCGCCGCGCGATCTTCGCGCTGGTCCCCGCCGCGCTGATCCCGGTGATGTGCGTGCTCATTCCCAACCTGCACGGCGCCGCGAACTATGCGTGGTTCATGGGCACCGGCCTCGCCTTCGTCTTCTACGTGGCCCTCAACGCACTCAAGCGCTGAGCCCGTGCTTCCCACTCACCGACTCCACGGACCCCGTTCCGCCTTTCCCATGCGCATCAAGATCATCAATCCCAACACGACCTGGAGCATGACCGAGAAGATCGGCGCCTGCGCCCGATCGGTCGCGCGACCCGGCACGGAGATCGTCGCCGTGAGCCCCTCGATGGGCCCGGCCTCGATCGAGAGCCACTACGACGAGGCGCTCGCCGTACCGGGATTGCTGCAGGAGATCGCCGCCGGCGAGCGCGAAGGCATCGACGGCTACGTGATCGCCTGTTTCGGCGACCCGGGCCTCAAGGCCGCGCGGGAACTCGCGCACGGGCCCGTGGTCGGCATCGCCGAAGCCGCCATGCACATGGCGAGCCTCGTGGGCAGCAGCTTCAGCGTGGTGACCACGCTGGGCCGCACGGTCGGGCAGGCATGGCATCTCGCCGAGGCCTACGGCATGAAGCGCTTCTGCGCCAACGTGCGCGCCTGCGAGATCCCGGTGCTCGAGCTCGAAGCGCCCGGCTCGCGCGCACGCGAGCTCATCATCGACGAATGCCGCCGCGCGCTCGACGAAGACGGCTCCGACGTCATCGTGCTCGGCTGCGCCGGCATGGCCGATTTCTGCCAGCACATCGGGCAGGTGCTCGGCGTGCCGGTGATCGACGGCGTGGCGGCCGGCACGCAATTGATCGAATCGCTGGTCAGCCTGCGCCTTGCGACCAGCAAGCGCGGCGAGCTCGCGCGCCCGCTGCCCAAGCCGATGACCGGGCTGCTTCAGGACTTCACCCTTGCATCGGAGCCGCCGTCCCTCAAGCGCGCGGCCTGAAATGAAGCTCACCCCCAGGCTCGCGCACTTCGTGTCGCTCTCCACCCCCTCTCCGGGGGCAATCCCGGCGGCCCGGCAAAGCCGGTTCCGCGGGATTCCCCGAACGGGCCCCGCGGCGCGGGCCGGAATGCTTCATGCCATGCAGGTGGCTTGCCGCGCCGCGGAAAACTGAAATGCGCGCGGTGCGGGTCGTCCACAATCGCGGGATGCCCCGCGCACCGAAGACGTCCTCGCCCACCACCGACAACACCGCCATGCCCGACAAGGGCGCGACCATCGAAGGCATCGCGCAGGACATCGCCACCGCCATCGTCGAAAAACGCCTGCCGCCCGGCACCTGGCTGCGCGAAGAAGCGCTGGGCCGCGTCTATGCCGTGAGCCGCACGAAGATCCGCGCCGCGCTCCTGACGCTGTCGAAGGACAAGCTGATCGAGATCATTCCCGACAAGGGCGCCTTCGTGAGCAAGCCCAGCGTGCAGGAAGCGCGCGAGGTGTTCGGCGTGCGGCGCATCCTCGAGAGCGAGGTGGTCCGACTGTTCGTCGCGCAGGCGAAGCCGGCCGACTACCTGGCGCTGGAACAGCACATCCAGTTCGAGCGCTCCACGCTGCGGTCCACCACGACCACCGGCACGGTGCGCGAAAAGCTCCTGGGCGACTTCCATGTCGCCCTGGCCGAAACTACCGGCAACCGGACGCTGGCCGAACTGGTGCGCGAACTGGTGGCGCGAAGCTCGCTGATCGCGATGCTCTATCACTCGTCGAACGACCCGCACTGCTCTTCGGACGAACATGCCGATTTCCTGCGCCTGTGCAAGAGCGGAAACGTCGAAGCGGCCGTCGCGAGCATGACCGAGCACCTGAGGCGGATCGAAGCGAATCTGCAGTTGACCAGCGGCGTGCCGGACCGGCAGCTCGATCTGGTCAAGGCACTGCTGGCCTGATCAGCGCAACGACTCGAACGGCCGCAAGAGCTTGAACTTGCGCCCGCCGTCCGCCGGCTGCGCTTGCGCCTTGCCGCCGCCTTTCGCGGCGCCGGCCTCCAGTCCGCAATCCTTGGCGACGCCGGCGTCGCCGAGCAGCGTCGGCGCGAGCAGCGACAGGCCGCCGGTTGCCGCCGCCACGCCGTAGGTCGCGGCCTGGCGCACGGTGCCTTTGGGGTCGATGCTCAGCTCGGGACTCTCCAGCGGGCCCTTCAGCAGCATGAGCTGAACGAGGCTGCCCGGATTCAGATCGAGCCCCTTCTTCACCCGCGGCCGGAATTCGAGCTCGATCGTCTGCTTCGCCAGATCGATCTGCCCGATCGCAGCGACCGCGATCTGGCGCGTTTCCATCGCGATCGAGCGGTCGATCGGCGCCACGCCGTTACGCAGCGGCAGCCGCGCCACCGCGCACTGCACCACGAGGTCTTCGTGCGAAGCCTGCTTGGGCAGCAGCACATCGAGCAGCCGCGCGACGATGCCGCGATCGAGCGTCGCGGCCCGGCCGGCCAACGCCACGTCGCGCACCGAGAACTGCACGTCGCCGTTCGACGAGGCGGCGAGGCTGCGCGGCGTTCGCCCGGTCATCGACAGCTTGGCCGCGAGGTTCGCGCGGCCGCCCTTGAACTGCTTGCCGCCGCCCCACATTCCATCGAGCGCATCGACCGACAGCGAGCGTGCCGTGAGCTGCACTTCGGTGCGGGGCGCCGCGCCCTTGCCGAGCGCGATCGCCAAGCTGCCCTTGACCTCGCCTCCGGCAGCGCCGAACGAGATCGGCTCGATCGTCAAATGCCCCTTGTCGGACACCGCGCGCGCCTTCACGCCCGACAGCAGCGGCAGCCCCGGCACCGTCAGGCGATCGACGCCGAGCGCGACCCGGAGCGAAAACTCCGGCAACGATTCGATCGTGAAGAGCGGCACGTCGCCGAAGACCGGCTTGTGCGGTCCGGAACCGGCCGCAGCCGGCTTGCTGGCAGATCGCCCTACACCCCATTTGCCGAGGTCGATCTCCGCGCCCGAAAGCTCCGCGTCCAGGCTCGGGGTCGGCCGGGTGGCCATCCACGTGACCCGCCCGTGAAGCGACTGTCCCGCCAGCGACAGCGTCAGCGCATCGAAGCGCCACTCGTCCCGGTTGCGCTGCAGATCCACGCTGGCCTCGACCGGCATCGGCAGCACGGCCGCAGCCTTCGACACCTGCGACAGCGCCTGTGCGTTGTCGGCGCGAACCGTCAGACTGGCCGACAGCGTTCCGGTGCGCGGGCCGACGCCCAGGCCGCCGCGCGCGGTCACGAGCGCACCGCCGGTCGCCAGGCGCAGGTTGAAAGGCCATTCGTCCGCGCCGGACAGAAGGGTTGCCGGCCGGCCGACGTCGCCTTCCACCGTCCACCGCTGCGGCCCGATCTTGAAGGCGGCGCTCAAGCGGTCGCGGTCGCCCTGCCCCTGGAGGTCGAGCGATTCGATATCGACGTCGCGCGACGTCCCCTGGCCCGCATTGCGATAGCTGATGTGCACCTGCGAGAGCAGGAGGCGGTCCAGCGCGAGCGGCGGCGCTTCCGTCTTGCCGGTCGACGGCTCACGCGGCGCCATCTGCCAGTTGTAGCGCCCGGCGCCATCCGTTTCGAGCAGCACGTCGGCGCCATCCACCTCGATGCTGAGGATGCGGATCCTGCGGTCGAGCAGATCCCGGAGCGACACATCGAAGGCCGCGCGCCGGAAGCGGAACATGTCCGGCCGCGAACCCCACTCGGCATTGGCCAGCGCGACGTCGTCGGCGCGGACCGCGATCGTCGGCAGCAGGCGGATCGACAGGTCGCCTTCGATGCGGAACGCACGACCTGTCGCGGCCGTGACCTGCTGTGCCAGCAGCGCGGCGATGCGCGCCGGCGGAAAGGCCATGCGCAGCCCGATGGCCGCGGCCAGCAACAGCAGCACGATGACCGCCAGCACGATGCCGGCGATGCGCCAGCCGCGCGGTCTGCGTTTCGGGACCGGGGTGCCGGCGGTGTCGGCCATGGCGTCGCAGGACCCGCTACTTCCTGAATGCCGATGCCGGCATCCGGATTTCAGTCAGCTTCCAGTCAACGAAGCCGCTGCGCTCGAACACCAGGCCGAGGCGCTCCGAATTGGGCGCGTCGGGCTTCGCCGGGTCGATCGCGAAGGCCGTCATGCGGCTGGCGCCTTGCCGGTCGATGACCCAGCGGGGCTTGCCGTCCGCCGGCGCGGCTTCGGGCGGCGCAGCGGAATTCTCCGCTGCCGCCCTGCCCGGTGCGGGCGCTGGCGCCAGCGCGGGCGCGGGCTGGGCCAGCCTGCCGTGGGTCATCGCGGCCATGACCGTTTCCGGCTGCACCATCACGTCCACGAGCTGGTTGACCAGTCCGAGTCCGATCATGCTGCCGAGCGCCGCAAGCGGATTGCCCGCATCCTGCGGCGTGCCGAGCTTCTGCGCGACCAGCGCGGAAAACTGGTCCTTGAGGCTCTCGCGCACCTTCGGGTAATCCACGTGCCGGTTGAATTCCTCCGCGTCGCCGTTGCGCGCCGCCGTCTGAAGCTGCCGCACCGCGAGAAAGGGCGACCAGTACCAATAGGCCGCGAGGCCCAGGAGCAGCGCCAAAACAACCGCGATCAGACTTTTAGATTTCATGCGAGAGATTCTGCAACGTGTCATCCGGCGTCGATGTCGCGCGTTGAGTGCTTTGACCAGTCCGGAATTCGTTCGAGCTGGCCATTTTCAAAAACCGTCACAAAACCGATCTCTCATGAAACGCACTCTCATCGCTCTTGTCGCCGCAGGTTTCGCACTCGCCGCCGGTTCTTCCTTCGCCCAGGCGCCTGCCGAACCCACCGCTGCGCCGGCTGCCAAGACCCCGTCCAAGCACAAGTCGTCGCACAAGGTGTCGCACAAGAAGTCCACCAAGGCCCACGCAGCCTAAGACGACCTGAACATGAAAAGCCCCTGCGGGGGCTTTTTTTGTTTCTGGCACCCACCCAGGGAATCACCGCGGTCGTCGGGAAGCCGCGTGGGAACCCGGGTTTTCCGCCATACAGCGCCTCGGCTCAACTGTATACAGTTTGGCGTACAGATTCGTGGACGCTTTCTGGGACGCGAGTCCTGAAAGCTCTTTTGCCCACTCTCACGCCGCTCCAGGAGAACCCGAAATGACGGCTGCCGCCTCCGTTCATCCCGTCGACCAGCGATTGCCGCTGGGCAAAGTCACCGCCCTCGGGCTGCAGCATGTGCTGGTGATGTATGCCGGCGCCGTGGCCGTGCCGCTGATCGTCGGCCGCGCGCTCAAGCTCAGTCCGCAGGAAGTCGCGCTCCTGATTTCCGCCGACCTCTTCTGCTGCGGCATCGCGACGCTGATCCAGTCGCTCGGCGCGACGCAATGGTTCGGCATCAAGCTGCCGGTGATGATGGGCGTGACCTTCGCTTCCGTCGCGCCGATGGTCGCGATCGCCAACGCCAATCCCGGCCCGTCAGGCGCCCAACTGCTCTTCGGCTCGATCATCGGTGCCGGGATCATCTCGATCCTCATCGCGCCGATGGTCTCGCGCATGCTGCGCTTCTTCCCGCCCGTGGTGACCGGCACCATCATCGCGGTGATCGGCATCAGCCTGATGCGCGTGGGCATCAACTGGATCTTCGGCAATCCGGTCGGCCCGACCGCGCCGGCGATCGTCGATCCGGTCTACGCCAAGTGGCTCGCCGACGTCACCTCGCCCGGCTCCGCGGTGCCACCGATGCCCAAGGGCCTGTCGATCGTGCCGTCGGTGCCCAACCCCAAGTACGCCGATCTCGGCGGCCTCGCGATCGCGGCGCTGGTGCTGGTGTCGATCCTGCTGATCGTGAAGTACGCCAAGGGCTTCATCGCCAACATCTCGGTGCTGCTCGGCATCGTGATCGGCGCCGTCGTCGCGACGCTCTTCGGCTTCATGACCTTCGAGAAGGTTGCCAATGCGGCCTGGGTCGACATCGTGCTGCCCTTCCACTTCGGCATGCCGAGCTTCGATCCGGTCCTGATCCTCACGATGTCGCTGATCATGATCGTGGTGATGATCGAATCCACCGGCATGTTCCTCGCGCTCGGCGAGATGACCGACCGCAAGATCTCGCAGCAGGACCTCGCGCGGGGCCTGCGCACCGACGGCCTCGGCACGCTGATCGGCGGCGTCTTCAACACCTTCCCCTACACCAGCTTCTCGCAGAACGTGGGCCTCGTGGCGGTCACCGGCATCAAGAGCCGCTTCGTCTGCGTCGCCGGCGGCGTGATCCTGATCGTGCTCGGCCTGCTGCCCAAGATGGCGGCGCTGGTCGAATCGCTGCCCACGGTGGTGCTCGGCGGCGCGGGCCTCGTGATGTTCGGCATGGTCGCCGCGACCGGCATCCGCATCCTCTCGGGCGTGGACTTCAAGATCAACCGGCACAACGCGATGATCGTCGCGGTGTCGATCGGCATCGGCATGATTCCGCTCATCGCGCCCAACTTCAAGCAGTGGATGCCGCACGCGATCCACTCGCTGGTGGAGTCGGGCATCCTGCTGGCTTCGGTCAGCGCCGTGGCGCTGAACCTCTTCCTCAATGGTGCGAAGCACGACGAAGCGGCGATCGTCGCTGCTGCGAAGCAGGCCGAAGCGCACTGATCAGATCATTGCCAGCGGCTTCTTGCGCCGCGGCGGCGGATGCAGGCGGTCGATCTCGGCGAGCGCTTCGGCGCTCAGCTGCAGGTCGGCCACCGCGAAGTTCTCGCGCAGATGGTTTTCGCGCACCGCCTTCGGAATCGCGACGACGCCGGGCTGCGCGATGACCCAGGCCAAGGCCAGTTGCGCCGTGGTGATGCCAAGCTCCTGCGCAAGCCTGCCCAGCGCCGGATCGGCAGCCAGCGCGCCCTGGTCGATCGGGCTGTAGGCCATCAATGGCATTCCGCGTTCGCGCTGCCACGGAAGCAGGCTGAACTCCGCACCGCGTTCGCCGACCGAGAAGTAGACCTGGTTCGCAGCGCAGCCGCCATCCACGGCCTCGAGTTCCTCCATGTCGTCGACGTCGAAATTGCTGACGCCCCAATGCCGGATGCGGCCACCGGCGACGAGCGCGCGCATCGCGTCGCAGGTTTCGACGAGCGGATGATCGCCGCGCCAGTGCAGCAGGTACAGGTCGATGTGATCGAGCCCCAGCCGTGAAAGACTGCGTGCGCAGGCCGCCGGCGTGCCGCGCCGGCTCGCGTTGTGCGGATAGACCTTGCTGACGATGAAGAGCTCCTCGCGCCTCACGTCACCGGCGCGCAGCGCTTCGGCCACCGCCTGCCCGACGACCTCCTCGGCCCCGCCCTCGCCGTACATCTCGGCGGTATCGATGAGCCGATAGCCCATCCCGATCGCAGTGCGCACCGCCGCCACTTCGGTGGCGCGGCGGCCGGCCGATTCGCCCATATGCCAGGTGCCGAGGCCGAGCGCGGACATCGCGCCGCCACCCGGGATTTCCAGACTCTGCATTGCGGGCTCCTGTTCGTGTCGCTGCATCATGAAGGCAATCGCCCGCCAAAGCCAAGTTCTCCCAAGTTCTCCCAAGTTCTCCACGTCCCGTCGCAGGCGGCCAATCGGATGTAGAGTGCCCGGCGACATGCACAAGCTCACGATCCAGGTCGGCGACGACAGCACCGTCTCGGGCCTCCTCCAGAGGCCGGACGATCCCGTGGCCTGCTATGTGTTCGCGCACGGCGCGGGCGCGGGCATGGAGCACGCCTTCATGACGGCGGTGGCCGACGGGCTCGCCGAACGGCGCATCGCCACCCTGCGCTACCAGTTCCCTTATATGGAACGTGGCAGCAAGCGGCCCGATACGCCGCCGGTGGCGCATGCCGCGGTCCGCGCGGCGGTGGCCTGCGCGGCGCGTGAATTCGGCTCGCTCATGCTGCTGGCCGGCGGCAAGTCCTTTGGCGCGCGCATGAGCTCGCAGGCTCAGGCGACCCTGCCGCTGCCGCAGGTCGCGGGGCTGGTGTTCCTCGGCTTTCCGCTGCATCCGGCCGGCACGCCCTCGACCTCGCGCGCGGACCATCTGTCGAAGGTCCGGATCCCGATGCTTTTCGTGCAGGGCACACAGGACAAGCTGGCCGAGCTCGACAAGCTGCGCCCGGTGGTTGCGGCACTCGGCGCGAGCGCCACGCTGATGACCATCGAGCACGCCGACCACGCCTTCCACGTGCCGAAGCGCTCGGGGCGCGATGACGAGGCGGTGCTGAAGGAAGTGCTCGACGGCGTCGCGCAGTGGGCCGAAGTCCTTCGCGCCGGCTCGCGCTAGGCTCACAGCGCCATGCGGATGATCGTGAAGTCGTCGTCCAGCGCGCCGGGGCCGTGCGCGTCGCGCGCGGACGCCAGCAGCTCGTCGAGCTCGGAGCGCCCCTGTGCCACCGGCCGCGCGAGGAGATCGCTCATCACCGAGAACGGCTGCATCGAGCCATCGGGCCGGGTGATCTCGTAGGTCCCGTCGCTGAAGACGAAGAGCCGCGCAGGCGCCTGCAGCGTGCACGCTTCTTCCTGATAGCGCGCCGCCGGCATGATGCCGATGCACGGGCCGCCGGCCGGCAGCGCGTGGCTTTCGCAGGCGCTGCCTGGCGCGCCGTTCACCAGCAGTGCCGGCGGATGGCCGGCCGAGGCGTAGCGCAGCTGGCCGCTCGCCCGGTGATAGACGCCGTACCAGACCGTCGAGAACAGCTCGCCGTGGCGCTCCATCTGGTAGGCCTGGTTGAGCGCCGCGAGCACCTCGCCCGGACGGTGGAAGTCGGTGCGGGCGAGCGCCTCCGAGCGCAGCGTGTTCGCCACCGCCACCGCCAGCAGCGACGAGCCCACGCCGTGCCCGCACACATCGATCAGGTAGAGCGCGAAATGCTCGTCGTCCACCCAGTGGTAGCCGAAGGAATCGCCGCCGAGCTCGGTCGAGGGCACGAAGCGCCAGTCCACATCCAGCGGCGCCGACAAGGGCTCGGGCAGCGTGGCGCGGACGTAGCGCTCGGCATCGCGCAGCTCGTGCTGGAGCCGGTCGTGCGTCGCCTGCAGGGCTTCGCGCGAGGCGGCGAGATCGCGATGCGCACGCGTCAGCTGCTCGTTGGCCGCCTCGAGCTGCGCGATGAGCCGCGCCTCGCGCTGGCTCAGCAGGGTCATGTCGTAGGCCTTCTGCTGCACCAGGCGGGCTTCCTCCCATTCCGCCGTCACGTCGAGCAGCAGCACCCAGACCAGGCTGTCGTCGGCGAAGAAATGCACGTCCGCCACGCGGCCGCTGGGCATTTCGAGGGAGCGGATCAGGAAGGGCGTTTCCACGAGCGGCAGCAGTCCTTCGAGGAACGGAAGCTGGTCGGAGGCGGGCACACCCGAGCGCAGGCCGCCCAGCCCGTAGTGCGCCAGATGGCCGCCGGACTGCACGAGCATCTGTGCCTCGTCGATGACCAGATGCGCGAGCACACGCTGCCCTTCGAGCAGTTGCAGCAGCGAATCCGCGACGCGGGTCGGCAGGTCGAGCATGGCTATCGCGCCAGGCGCGTCGCGAGTTCCCGAAAAGCTTCCTCGACCCCGATGCCGGTCTTCGCGCTGGTGCGGCGGAAGGTCCAGCCTTCGGCCTCCAGCGCTTCGATGCGCGCGGGCGAAAGGGCCCAGTCCTCCACCAGGTCCGACTTGTTGAGCAGCACGAAGAAGGGCACCTGGCCCAGCTCCGCGACGATGCGCCGCTGGATCGACTCGGCGGTGTCCAGCGTCTCGGGCCGCGTGCCGTCGACCACGAGCAGGTAGCCGGCCGCACCGCGCAGGTAGGTCACGCGCACGGCAGCGACTTCGTCCTCGCCCGCGATGTCCCAGAGGATCAGCGCGAGCTCTTCCGCGCCGACGCTCACCACCTTCTTGTCGATCTTCACGCCGACCGTGGTGAGGTAGGTGTCCGAGAAGATGGTGTCGACGTAGCGCCGCACCAGGCTGGTCTTTCCGACGCCGAATGCGCCGAGCAGGCAGATCTTCTTTTGCAGCATGGGCGCCCTAGTCTCCGGTGCTCACGCCGAAGGACACGCGGCGGTTCATCGAGAGCTCGTCCTCGCTGGCGCCGGGGCTCAGCGGCTCCAGCGGGCCGGCGCCGCGCACGAAGAGCACCGTCGGATCCACGCCGCGCGCGCGCAGCATCGAGCGCACGACCTCCGCACGGCCGACGCTGAGCGCGAGGTTGGACATGTCCCTGCCGGTGGCATCGGCGTGGCCGACGATCGTCACCTTCACCGGGAAGCCATGATCGCGCGCGACCTGCACCAGCTCGCGCATCTGCGCGGCGAGCTCGTCGATCTTGCCCTCCTGCCCCGCCGCTGGCCGCGGCACGCTGAAGTCGAAGTGGATGAGCTGGGCCTGGATGGCGTCGCGCAGGCGCACGTAGTCGGGATCCTGCACGTCCTTGACCGCGCTGAGGTCCACCCTGGGCGCACCGGCGGGCATGCTCAGCAGGTAGGCCCGGGCCTTGTCCAGCCAGCGCTGCGAGGCGCTGCCGGTGACGCGGATGATGCCCGCCTCCTGCACCATGCCGATGGTCTCGGGCGGATCGAGGGTCGCCTGCAGGCGCTTGAGCACCATCGCCGGATGCAAGGCCTGGTAGGGCTCCCAGCGGCCGGTGACGTGCGAGGGGTCCAGCTTGCTGGGCAGCAGGGTCTCGGGCGGGACCGCCAGCGGATCGCGCAGCCCGGACACCACCCACTTGCCGTTGCGGCGCTCGAAGCCGGTGACGACGATGCCGGGCTGGTCCTGCAGCGCTTCGACGTAGGTGTACACGCGGTGGCGTTCCACGAGCCGTTCGCCGACCCACCAGCCCAGCGCAGCCACGAGCGCCAGCGGAATGAGCCACATGAACGGCGAGAGCTTGCGGTGCGCGTCGGCCGTCTGCGAGAGCAGGCATGGCCGCAGAAGCGATTCGACTTCCTCGAAGGGCGCAGTGTCGCCGTTGAATTCCTCCAGCGGCAGATGCCACTGGTCGTGGATCTGCCCGAGCGTCTCGCCCAGGCGCGTGCGCACCATCGGCGGCGGGCTGCCGTGGATCACGGCGGCGAGGAATGCCGACGGGCCTTCCTCGCACCACAGCAGCAGGTCGCCGAGCCGCAGGCTGTCGACGCTGCGACTGCCGCCGCCGGCTGCACCGCCTTCGGCCGACTCGGCGAACGAATCGCGCACGAAGTCCTGGATCGCGGACAGCATCGCCGAGACCAGTTGGGGATCGCGCGTGGTCGCGTCGTCGCGCGCCACATGCGCGATCAGGAGGCCGGTCTTGCGATGGATCAGGAACAGGTGCTCGACGCGGAATTCCGCCGTGTGCTTGAGCACCACGTCCGCGAACGTGCTGCCGGTGCGCCACGCCTCGATGCGCCATTTGAGCCCGCGCCACGAGAGGCTGTGCTTGAACGCGAGGTTGAGCGACTGGAAGGTGCCTTCGAGCGTCTCGGCGATGGCCTTGCGGATCGCCGGCCCCATGACCGGGTACAGGATGTCGACCATCGTTCGCGGGTTCTTCTGGATCGACGCCTGCGTGGCGCGCTCCATCGCGGGCGCGATGGAGTGGCCGAGGCGTTCGTCGCGCACCGCCACCGAGAAGGCTTCGGGCAGCACCGCGCCGATCGCGTCGGCGAATTCCTGCGGGTCGTCGACCTTGCGCTGCAGGCGCGCGAGCATGGCCTGTTCGCGCTCGAACAGCATGTCGCGCATGGCCTCCAGACGGGGATCGGCGTCGAGCCGGCTCGGGATGTCGGCCACCACCTGCGGATCGACGCAGCGGGCCAGCTCCAGCAGCAGCCCCGCGAGCCGCTTGCTCGGGTCCTCCTCGTTGGCGGCGTCACCGGGCGCCCGCGTCGCGACCGGCGACAGGCGGGCGTTCACCCTGCCCTCTCGCCGGCCGAAGCGGCGTCCGGTCGCACGGACGGGCTCGCCTGCTCTTTCAGCCGCCCTGGCCGCCGTTGACGCCCTTCGGCGCTACGTCCTGATTGAGGCATTTGGCAATCTCCACAAACAGGCCGGCGAGCAGGTTGCGATCGGTCTTGACGTTGCTGAGCTCGGCGAACATGCGCTCGGTGGTCGCGCGCATGTCGTCCTGGCGCCGCCGCATCTCGTCGCGCAGGGCCTGGACCTCGTGGTTCAGGCGCTCGGTGAAGTCGCGCTCCTGCCGCGCGAGCTGGTCGGACACCTGCGCAAGGCGCTTCTCCAGCGCCTGGGTGTGGTCGCGCAGGCTGCGTTCCAGCTCCTTGTCGCCGTCGGTGCGCAGCTCCTTTTCCTCGCGGAACTGGCCGGCGACCGATTCGAGCTGCTTCTTGATGGTGGCCTCGAGGCTGGTCAGGCTGCGCGACGACTCCGACTCCATGTCGCGCATTCGCTGCTGGAAGCGGTCGTCCATGACCGCGAAGCGCTTGTCGTAGTCCTGCATCTGGTTGCCGAACAGCAACTCGCGCATCTTGTCGACACCGGAGGCGTCGGCGGGGCCGTTGCCGCGCGTCGCCAGCGCGGCCTGCGCTGCCAGTGCGGCTTGTGGATCAATGCTGGGTACGGGCTTGGCTGCTGTTGCCATCGACATCTCCTCGGTTGCGTATTGAACGGATCGAAAAAACGGATCGAACGGTGACGGGCACGGGGCTGCGCTGCCGCCGGCGGTCACGGCGGCGCCGCGGCGCGGAAAAGAAGCGTGAGCCGGTTGCGGCCGCCCTCGTGGCGGTAGCGCACGCCGTCGGAAAAATGCCGGACCATCGGGATGCCCCAGCCGCCGACCCTGGCGTCGCGCAGGCTGGTGGGGCGGGCGGGTTCCGGAACCTGCCGCAGGTCGAACTCGCTTCCTTCGTCCACCACTTCGAGGACCACTTCGTCACCCTGCCAGCCCAGGCGCAGCAGGATGCTTTGCGCGCTGTCGCCGACCGCGTGGGTCATGATGTTCGTCACCACTTCGGTCGAGCACAGGTCGAGGTTGTGCGCCACCCGCTCCGGCAGGTGCTGGTACTCGGCCCAGTCGTGCACCCAGGCGCTGATGCGCGGGAGCTCGCACAGGGCGTTGTCGACGATGAGGGAAGCGCGCGGCTCCCCGCCGGCCTGTGCCATCAGCGGCTTTCGGCAGACGACGCCATCAGCGCGCTGAAGGCGGAGTCGACGTCGGGGTACACCGGGATGATCGAATCGATGCCTGCCATCTTGAGCACCTCCGCCACCACGGGCTGTGGGTTTGCCAGGGCCATCAAGCCGCCGCGCAGCGACTGCGCCCTCGCGTTGACGACGAGGGTGCGGATGCCGATGGAGGCCAGGAACGAGACTTCGGACATGTCGACCACCGCAAACAGCTTGCGGCTCGCCACGAGTGCGGCCAGACGGGTATTGATGTCGTGGCCGCCGACGCTGTCCATGCGACCGACGAGACTGATCTTCTCGACGCCCTCGGCCAGTTGTTCGCTCCTCAGATCCATACACGCTCCGCGGTCGATATCGATGGTGCTGAACCGGTCTGCCGCCGCAGGGATGAGCTGCTTCGCAAGTTCCTCTTGTTCGCCAAAGAGAACAAGCACGCCTTGCTGTCCGGGGTAGAACCTTTTTCTAGCTTACGCTCAAATTTCCGGCGCGTATACCACCCCTTTAGGGGAGGAACCCACGGGCAGTGGGATCAGCGGTCGTTGCGGGCCGGCGCGTTGCCCAGGGCCTCGACCAGCCGCTCCACCCGGATCGGCTTGGTCAGGTAGTCGTCCATGCCGGCGGCGAGGCAGGCTTCCTGGTCGCCCTGCATCGCGTTGGCGGTCATCGCGATGATGTGCGGGCGCTGGCCGGGGCCGAACAGCGCGCAGATCCGCCGGGTGGCGTCGAGGCCGTCGAGCTCCGGCATCTGCACGTCCATCAGCACCACGTCGTAGACCTGCCGCTGCACCGATTCCACCGCCTCGATGCCGTTGGAGGCGAGGTCGGCCCGGTAGCCCATCTGCTGCAGAAGGCGCAGCGCGAGCTTCTGGTTCACGACGTTGTCTTCCGCGAGCAGGATCCGCAGCGGATGGCGCTCCCCCATCGAAGAGTCGATCTGCGGCTTGGGCGCGGCGCTTGTTGCGACCGGCCGCGCCGGCGCCTCGTGCGCCAGCAGGCTCACCAGGGTGTCGAAGAGCTGCGACTGGTGGATCGGCTTCGAGAGGTAGGCGTTGAAGAGCGATCCGGTGTCGCCCGACTCGCGGCGGCCCAGCGAACTGAACAGCACGAGCGGCAGCGCGGCATGGTTGGCCCGGATGCGCCGCGCGAGATCGACGCCGTCCATCTCCGGCATGTGCATGTCGAGGATCGCGAGGTCGTAGCGCTCGCCGGCATCGAGCCAGCGCAGGGCCTCGGCCGGCGACTCGGTTTCGCGCGGGCGCATGCCCCAGCGGCCGGCCTGGAGCGAAAGCACGCGGCGGTTGGTGGCGTTGTCGTCCACGATCAGCACGCGCTTGTCCGCAAGCTCGTGCTGCACGCCGGCCGAGACGGACCGCTTGCTCGGCGGCGCCACGGCCACCGGCGCCTCGATGGTGAAGAAGAAGGTCGATCCGGTGCCCGGCCCGGCGCTCTCGACCCACATGGTGCCGCCCATCAGCTCGGCCAGCCGCTTGCTGATCGCGAGGCCGAGCCCGGTGCCGCCGTACTTGCGCGTGGTGCTCGAATCGGCCTGCGAGAACGACTGGAACAGTCGGCTCTTGCCTTGCTCCGACAGGCCGATGCCGGTGTCGCGCACCGCGAAGGTCAGGCGGACTTCGCCATTCGGCAGGGAATCCGAGCTGACCGTGAGCACCACCTCGCCACGCTCGGTGAACTTCACCGCATTGCTCAGCAGGTTCAGCAGCACCTGCCGCAGCCGCGTGAGGTCGCCGGACACGCCCGCCGGTACGTCGCCTTCGAAGACGTAGGCGATCTCGAGCTTCTTCTCGCTGGCGCGCGCGCTCACGAGGTCGAGCGCCGATTCCACGCAGTCGCGCAGGTCGAAGGGCTGCGATTCGACATCCATCCGCCCGGCCTCGATCTTCGAGTAGTCGAGGATGTCGTTGATGATGGTCAGGAGCGCATCGCCCGATTCGCGGATGGTCGAGACATAGTCCTGCTGCTCGGCATCGAGCGGCGTGTCGAGCAAGAGCCCGCTCATGCCGATCACCGCATTCATCGGCGTGCGGATCTCGTGGCTCATGGTCGCGAGGAAGGCGCTCTTGGCCTCGTTGGTGGCCTCGGCGGCGGCACGCGCCTCCTTGGCCTCGTTGAACAGGCGCGCGTTCTGGATCGCGATCACCGCCTGGTCGGCGAAGGTCTCCAGGAGATTGATCTCCTTGTCCTCGAACGGCCCCGGCGGCTGGCGCGCGACGTGGATCGAGCCGATGTACTGGCCTTCCCAGATCAGCGGCGCCAGCATGACCGCGTAGTTGCCGATCTTCTCGGCCACCTCGCGCATGAACGGCGGCAGTTGCGGCTCGGCGAGCGCATCCGGCAGATGCAGGACCTCGGGCCCGGCCATGGCTTCGCCCATCGGCGAGTGGTCGATCGGCCGCGGGTAGTAGCGCTCCAGCTCCGAGCGCGCCGAACCGCTGTGCGCGGCCAGGTGCATCATGCCGTCGGCGCCGACCAGCGAGATGCCGAGCTGGGTGCCCGCGAAGAGGCGCTGGCAGCTCTCGAGGATCTTCTCGAACACAGGCTGGGCGTTCTCCATCGACTCGCTGATCACCTGCAGCACCTCGGCCGTGGCGGTCTGGCGCTCCAGCGTCTCGCGGGTCTCGTTGGCGAGCCGGGCGTTCTCGATCGCGATCACCGCCTGCTCGGCGAAAAGATCGAGCAGGTCGATCTGCCGCTTGGGCGACTTGCCCGGCTGCGGCCAGGCGGTGGTGATGGCGCCGATCGGCACGCCGTCCCTGAGCAGCGGGGCGGCGATGATCCGCCTGCGCACCTCGACGTCCGCGAGCGCCGGGTCGTAGTCGGGGTCGGCCCAGGCGTCGTCGTTGCTCAGCGAGCGGCGCTCCAGGATCACCCGGCCGTTCATCTGGTGCGGATCGGGCGGCGCGGGCCACACGGTGTGGGCCACCTCCAGCGCCTTCGGGGACCAGTTGCGCGTGGCGGCGAGATGCACCAGGCGTCCATCGAAGGTGAAGATCGCCGAAGCCGGGCCCTCGAAGAGCCACATGGTGCAGTCCAGGATGGCCTCGAACACCGGCATCGCGTCGGTGGGCGATTCGCTGATGGCCCGCAGCACATCGCTCACCGCGGTCTGGTATTCGAGCGACTCGGTCAGCTCGGCGGTGCGCTCCTCGACCTTCTGCAGCGCCGCCTGCGTCTCGTTGAACAGCCGCGCGTTCTGGATCGCGATGACCGCCTGGTCGGCGAAGGTCTTGAGCATCGCGCGCTCGCCCGGCCGGAACGGGCCGGTCTGGGTGCGCTGCATGCTCAGGATGCCGACGCCACGCCCTTCCCACAGCAGCGGCGCCGCGAGATTCGCGAAACTGGTGCCCGCCACCTCGGCATTGCGGCGCAGCACCAGCGGCGCGCCGGGATCGCTCAAGACGTCGGCGAACTCCACGACCTCGCCCGTGCGGAAGCAGATCTCGGCCGAAGTGCCCACTATCGGCATCGGGTGGTGGGCCTGGTCCTGCATCGCCGCGACGAGCCGGGCCGTGCGCTCCTCGCCGATCGCGGCGCGGCCGGCCGCGGTCACCAGCCAGCGGGTCAACGCCAGCTTGCCGTCGGCGTCGAGCATCATCAGCGCGAAGGAGCTGCCTTCGAACAGGCGCTCGCAGCACTCGAGGATCTTGTCGAACACCGGACCCGGATCGGCCACGGAACTGCCGATCACCCGCAGCACCTCGGCGGCCGCCGTCTGGTGCGCCAGCGCCTCCTGCATCTCACGGCTCTGGCGGCGCGATTCGTCCATCAGGCGGGCGTTCTCGAGCGCCAGTCCCAGGCTGCCGGCGACGGTCTCCAGGAGGCGGATCTCGTCGGCGCCGAAGGCGTATTCGCGCTCGTGGTTCTGCAGCACGATGACGCCCAGCGCCCGCTCGCTGCCGATGATCGGCACCGCCACGATCGAATGCGCCCAGTCGGTTCCGGGTGCGGGACGCACGCCCACCCGCGTCTGGTCCTCGCGCGTGTGGGCCACCGCCGTCTCGCGCCGCCGCAGGATGCCGGCGAGGAACCCGTCCGGCTTCAGCGGCCATGCCGGCGGCAGCGGCAGCGGCAGGTTGTGCTCGTAGCGGTAGAGCACCTGCACGAGGTTGGTCTTGTCGTCCCACCAGACGATGTTGAGGTCGCCGGAGCCGAACAGCTCGCGCAGCTTGTCGCCCACCATGTCGACGATCGCCTGGAACTCCATCCGGGCCGCCATGCCCTTCTGGATGCCATTGATGAGCGTGACCAGCAGCTTGCCGTCGAACGGCTCGCGCAGGGCGCTGCCGGCGCGCGGCGCGTCGTCTTTCAACAGGGGGCGAGACCGGGACGGGGCCATGGGGATCTGCCTTCTGCAACCAGCGGTTGGATGCGCGCAGGCGCACATGGTGCGAGTCTAGCGGCGATGGCGAGACCGCGGCGACCCCCAGGGTTGACTCGCGTCAGGCGCCATGGGTACCCTGCGCGCCACCTTTCGCATGCCGAACGACGCGTCGCGTCCGAAGGAGTTGAGATGGCTTCGAACACCGCTTTCTTCAGGTCGCTCCCGTTCGCGAATGCACCGCTGGCATTCGACGCGCTCCCGGCGCAGATCGGCGCCGCGACGCCGCTGGACTTGTGGTTCACGGTATTTCCCGCGCATCCGAGCAATCAGCTCGTGGTGAGCCGCCGGTCGAACGGCCTCGAACACCCTGCCGTGCGGGCCTGGCCGGATGGCATCGATGCGGCAACGGGCGCCCAGCGCTTCCGGGCGATGATGCCCGCGCTCGCGCCCGGCGAGATCGCGGAGTATTCGCCGGTGGTGACGCGCGCGGGCCTGCTCGTACAGGAGTTGCCGACCCGGTCGACGCGAGGCGTCCGCTCGCCCGAGGCGCCGGCAGCAGGCGACACCACGCAGCCGAATCCGGCTGCCGCCCCGCGGTACGAGTGGGCCTCCGAGTTCCTCGGCGCGTTCACCGTGAAGCTGATCAACCCGCCCGAGTCCTTCGGCCCCGGCCCGGACGGCATGCACATCACCTACTTCATCGATTCCGGCGAGATCCACGGACCGAAGATCAACGGCAGGATCCGCGGCGGCGACTGGATGGTGCTGCGCCGCGACGGCGTGGGCATCGCCGAATCGAGGATCAGCTACGAGACGGTTGACGGCGCGCGGATCCTGTCGCGCTACTACGGCATCTTCGACCTCGGCCCCGACGGCTATGCGCGCGCGGCACGCAACGAGTTCGATGCGGATCCGCCGCTCGTGCTGGCGCCGCAGTTCATCACCTCGCATCCCGACTGGCTGTGGCTGAACCGTCTGCAGTGCCTGGCCGTCGGCCGGGCCTCGATGGCAGACCTCGTCGTGCGCCTGGACATCTATGCCATTCGCGCGGGCCAGCCGCTGGCTTCCTCGGGCCTGCCGCGCGTCGATGCGCCGCCACTGACCGGAGATGTCCACTGATCGACTCGGTGGCCGTGCCCTCCTCTCCCGTGAGGAGGTTTCGTTCCGTTAGAACTCCTTCCGTTTGTTGCGGCATCGCAGGCGGCGGCGCATAATCCCGCCGCCATCCGAGGGCCCCGGCGATGGCAGCCAGTGTTTTCGGCATTCACCCATCCGTGAGGGGAGGATCGAGTGGCTGAATTGAATTGGACAGATGCCCAGTGGCAGAAGATCAACGACGCGGTCACTGAAGCCTTCGGCAAGGCGAGCGTGGCGAGCGCCTTTGTGCCGATGTACGGCCCGCTCACCGGCAGCGCGGAGGTCGTTCGCAACGAGCGACTCCTCGAGCATGGCACGACGATCAGTCTCGACAAGGACCACAAGGCGGTCAACCTGCCGCTCGTGAACCTGACGGTGAAGGTCAAGTTGTCGAGCGAACAGATTGCCGACGAGACGCTGTCGAATGCCTTGCTCGCGTTCCGGCGCGCGGCCAACATCCTGGCGCTCGAACAGGACCTGGTGGTCTTGGCTGGCTACGCGCGGGGCTTCCCCGACGAAAACTCGACCTTCGTCACCAATCAGATCGGACCGCAAAAGGGCCTGGCCGACCTGCCGGCGCGGTTCGACTTCGACCTCCTGGGATTTCCAGCCTCGGTGGATGCTCTCGGGCAAAGCGTCGTTGGCGCCGCGGTGAGGGCCATGAACACGCTGGAAACGGCATCCAATCCGGCGCCTTTTGCATGCGTGCTCGGCAACAACCTCTACGAGGCCGTCCACAACCCATCCTCCAGCCTGGTGCTGCCTGCCGACCGGGTGACGCCGATGCTGAAGGGCGGGCCGCTGCTGCGTTCGGGAAAGATCGACGGGGATACAGGCATCGTCGTTTCTCTCGGCGGCAACGTCGTCGACATCGTCATCGGGGTCCCGCCGACGGTGCAGTTCCTGCAACGCGACGAGGACGCGAAATTCCTTTTCCGGGTGTACATGCGGTTTGCCTTGAGGATCAGGGACAACGTCAGGCGCCCCGTTGCCGGATTCCGGGTGGCGGATGCGGCCAAGATTGCCCTCGAAGGCACCCAGCTGAGAGCGCTGCGCTGAAACCCGAGAACGGAGGCTGCGATGAGCAAAGGCGGAACCCAACGAAGCTACGTTCTGAAGTTTGATGCCGACAAGAAGCGACTGATCGCGATCCTCGAAGGGCCGGGGCCAGCGAAGCCAAAAGACGACAAAGACGTCAAGTCGAAGGACGACAAACTGGTCAGGAGCATTGAAGCGAGCGCGCGGGAAGCCTTCAACGCTGCGAACGACGTGAGAAGCGAGGCCAATGCTGGACAAGCAGCAAGGGACCAAGCCAGGCGAGCAGCATCCGCCAGTGAAGCCGGTAAGGCAGCAAGCAAAGCAGAAGGGCACGCTCAGGCCGCATTCGATCGATCGAATGTTGCTGCCGAGAAGGCATCGAAGGTCATCGACGACGTGGCAACAATTTTCGATGCGACCATGAGGCAAACCGCAGGCGCCATCGTCGCACGGGCGCTGGAGAATGCCGCAACGGCGATCCAGGACTCCGAGCGTGCCGACCTAACGGCGAAGGGCGCAAGTGAAATTGCAGCTTCTACAAAGGCGTGGAACACCCAGACCCAATGACCTGATCCGTGAACCCCAAGGTCATCATCCTCGGCGGCGGCATCGCGGGTCTGAGCGCCGCGCATGAACTCGTGGAGCGCAACTTCGACGTCGAAGTCCACGAACTGCTTTCCATCCCGGGCGGCAAGGCGCGAAGCTTCGGGTTGCCGGGCTCGGGAATCGATGGCCGCAAGGATCTCCCCGGCGAACACGGCTTCCGGTTCTTTCCCCGCTTCTACCGGCATGTCACCGACACGATGGCCCGGATTCCCTACGGCCCGGGCAACGGCCTGGTCATCGACAACCTCGTCGACACGACGCGCTGCCAGCTGAACCGCTACGGGCGCCATCCGATCGACGTGATCGCCCGTTCTCCGCGCACGTTCAGCGACGTCCGCGCGGCGACCACGGACCTCAGCCACTTCCTCAACGGCGATCTCGATCTCACGCACGACGACCTGCGGTTCTTCGGCGCGAAGGTCTGGCAGATCGTCACCTCATGCCGCGAGCGCCGCAACGAGCAGTACGAGAAGATCGACTGGTGGGACTTCATCAGCGCCGAGGACCGCTCCCCGGCCTACCAGAAGCTGCTCGGCCACGGCATCACGCGCTCGCTGGTCGCCGCGAAGGCGCGCAGCGCGAGCACGAAGACGATCGGCGACATCTTCGTGCAGTTGCTGTTCGACATCATCACGCCCGGGCCGAGCACCGACCGGGTGCTGAACGGGCCGACGAACGACGTCTGGATCGAACCCTGGCTGCGCTATCTCAGGTCGCGCGGCGTCGGCTATCACCTCGGGTCGAAGGCGGTCGCGGTGTCGTTCGACGGGCAGCGCATCCGCTCGGCCACCGTCAGCCAGGGCGGCAGGACGGTCACGGTGGAGGGCGACTACTTCGTGCTGGCGCTGCCGGTGGAGGACGTGGTCGGGCTGCTCACGCCGGAAATGATCCGGGCGGACCCCGGGCTCGAGTCGCTGTTCACGCTCGACAACATCACCGAATGGATGAACGGCATCCAGATCTACCTCAAGGAGGATGTGCCGCTCACCCACGGCCACTGCATCTATGTCGATTCGCCCTGGGCGCTGACATCGATTTCGCAGGCGCAGTTCTGGCAGAACGTGAGCCTGTCGCAGTACGGGGACGGCACGGTGAAGGGCATCCTGTCCGTCGACATCTCGGAATGGGAAGAACCGGGATTGAACGGCAAGACAGCGAAGGACTGCACGCCGGAAGAGATCAAGGCCGAGGTCTGGGAGCAGATCAAGCGCAGCGTGAACTACGGCGATGTCGTCAAGCTCAGGGACGAGCAGCTGCACGGCTTCAGCCTGGACCCGAGCCTGAGCCGGCACCAGGGCACGACGGCGAACGAGGAGCCCCTGCTCGTCAATCTCGTCGACACGTGGAGGCTGCGGCCGGAAGCGGCGTCGAAGATTCCGAATCTCTTTCTTGCCGCCGACTACGTGCGGACCTACACCGACCTCGCGACCATGGAGGCGGCCAACGAAGCCGCACGCCGCGCGGTCAATGCGATCCTGGACGCGACCGGGTCGGACGCCGCGCGCTGCAATGTCTGGAACCTGCACGAGCCCGAGATCTTCGAGCCTTGGCGGGAACTCGACCTGATCCGCTTCACGCAGGGCCTGCCGTGGGATGACACGCTCGTGCGTCTGGGCCTCTCGGTCCACGAACTGGTGGAGAAGTCGATCATGGCGCTCGAACAGGGCTCGGCGGAAGGCGGGCTCACCCGCGCCTACCAGACCGATTCGCCCCTGCCCTGGCAGGCCGCTCTGTCGATGATCGACCGCGAGGCCGAGCCCGGCTCCACGTCGGACCTCCGGCGCGAGGCGACCGCGCTGGTCGAACGCGTGGTGCGGCTTTTCGCGATGCGTCTCGCCGAGGCGCAGACAAGGCAGGGCGTGCCCCCGGCGACCGGCCACGGCGACGCGTCCGGCGGCAGGGTCGAGATCATTCCGAACTGAGCTGGGCAAGCGATGGCGCTCGACGGCTTCCACGAATCGCTATCGGGCTACCGCGAGACGACGCTGGCAGGCCTGCTCTCGGCGGTGCCGAAGCGGGAACCGCAGCGCTAT
The DNA here is from genome assembly GCF_900090195.1 of Variovorax sp. HW608. Taxonomy (NCBI): domain Bacteria; kingdom Pseudomonadati; phylum Pseudomonadota; class Betaproteobacteria; order Burkholderiales; family Comamonadaceae; genus Variovorax; species Variovorax sp. HW608. The sequence continues at coordinate 4,729,232 of NZ_LT607803.1, read as the reverse complement.
CTCTACGAGCCGGTGAGGTCCTACCTGTTGCGCACGGGCAAGAGCATCCGGCCCGCGCTGTGCATGGCCACCTGCAAGGCGTTCGGCGGCGATCCCGCCCACGCGGTCGCGTCCGCCACGGCGATCGAGATGCTGCATAACGCGTTCCTCGTCCATGACGACATCGAGGACGAGAGCGAGCTGCGTCGCGGTCTTCCGACACTGCATGCCGAGCACGGCGTGCCGATCGCGATCAACGCGGGCGACATGCTGACCGCCCTGAGCGTCCGCATCCTGCGCGACAACCTGCCAACGCTGGGGCCGACGCTTTCGCAGCGGGTGTACGACGAGTTCGAGCACATGATGCAGCAGTCGCTCGAAGGCCAGGCGATGGAGCTCGGCTGGGTGCGCGACAACCGCTGCGACATCACCGACGAGGACTATCTCCGGATGGTCCTCAAGAAGACCTGCTGGTACAGCTTCATTCATCCGTGCCGTATCGGCGCGCTCATCGCCACGCGGGACGGCGTCGACCTGGATCGCTTCAACCGCTACGGCTACTTTCTCGGCACGGCATTCCAGATCCAGGACGACCTGCTCAACCTGACGGGCGACGAGCAGCGCTATGGCAAGGAAATCGGCGGAGACCTGCTGGAGGGCAAGCGCACCTTGATGCTGATTCACCTGCTGCGGCATCTTGATGCCCGGGAGGCCAATCGCGTGACCAGCTATCTCGGCCGGCCGCGCGAAGCGCGATCGACACAGGAGACGCGCTGGATTCTGGAGCGCATGCGTTCGGCAGGCAGCCTGGAGCAGGCGCGGAAGGCGACGAAGCAATTCGCGGGCGCCGCGCTGTTCGAGTTCGCACAGGCATTTCGCGACGTTCCCGAGTCGAACGAGAAGAGGTTCCTGAACCAGGTCATCTCCTATATGGTGAGCAGGGACCTTTGACCTGCCAACTGCCGCTGCGAAGGGAGTGCATGTGCAAGACGAACTGCGATTTCCCGAAGAAGTACCCGGCGCCCCTGGGCTGTCGCGCGCCGGCCCCTCTCTCGACCAGGCTGCTGCGTTCCTGCAGCGGCTGACACCGTTTCCGAATGCCGGATCGGTGGAGCCCGCGTCGCTGCTTCCGATGCTCCTGCAGCGGGGTCCCGCCGCCTCGAACCCGATCCAGGAGGCGGCCGCTGCGGCCAGCGAACCGGCGCCTTCGATCGTGTCGCAGGCCGCAGCGGTCCTCGATGAGGAAATGGCGAAAGGCGTACTCGCCGCGCGCGGTGGCGCGGCAACGCAAGGCGACGCGAACGCTGCGCATCCGGTATTGCGACAGATGCAGGACTTCGTCGAGAACCTGGCGGCGGCCTGGCCGAATCTGCAGGGCAGCGTTGCGCCAGCGGTGCCCGATGCGCATCAGCCATCGGCAGCGTCCAGCCACGTCGAGCCGCTGGCGCGGCTGAAGCCGCGCGCAGGCGTCAAGCCCGGCGAACGGACCACCATCTCGATGACGCTGCGCAACAGCGAAAGCCGGCCCGTTCGCCTGGTGCCCGCGGCCACCGACCTGCTCGGCGCGCGTGGCGGCCGCATCGCCGCCTCGCTGCTCGAGTTCACGCCTGCGGAGATGGCCCTCGCGCCGCAAGAGCAGAAGGAACTCGTGATCTCGGCCACCATCCCGGCCGACACCGCCCCGGGCTGCTATTCGGGCCTTCTAGTCGCCAGGGGCCTGGACTACCTGCGCGCGCTCATGACGATCGAAGTGGCCGGCAACGCGGTTGCCTCCGCGCCGCGCCCGTCGCCGCAACGCGCCGCGATCCCGGAGCGCATGGCCGACGGCTTCCCGATGTCCCGCAAGCTCGGCGGTGCGGACGGCGGCCCGATGATGCAGGAAGCGCTCCACCTCGCCCGCGATGGCGAGTTGGGGAATTCGGATGCGATCCGGCTGCTGCAGACGCAACGCCGCCCCGAAGACATCAGGGAGGTGCTCGCCAGGTTCGACCGCCAGTTGACGCCCGAAGCCAGAAGCAAGCTGACGCTGGCGGCCTTCGCGCCTCTGCCCGAGGGAGTCGACAACCAGCGCTACGAGCCGATCTTCGACAGGTACCCGATTTCAGGAAGGACCTATACCACCGGCGGCGGCTCGGTGGTCTTGAGCGAAGTGCAGTACTACAACGGGGAGATGGTGCAACTCCATGGCGTCTGCGCGAACGTGGCGGCGGTGCGCGAAGCCCTCGCCGGAAGCGGCTACAAGCCGATGACGATGAAGCACGCCGACGGCCGCGAAAGCGCCATCGTGCAGTTCTGGTCGCATCAGCTTTCGGACACCTCCCTGCGGCCTTACAACGCGATGTTCCTGATCGTCGTGGCGGTCAGCGACGACACGCCCGCGTCGCAGGCATGCATGCGAGCCGACGGGAGCGGTGCATCGAGCGTGCTGCCGATGCTCGATGGCCACTACGATCCGGGCCGGCGCAGCTACGAGAACCGGGCGAGCCTCTACTTCGTGCGGCTGCTCGATTCGACGCGGGTGGCGATCGACGTCGGACGCGAGCGGATGGGCACCGACAAGCGCCCCGGCACGATCGAGCTCACGCGCAACGGGCAGCAGCGCACCTTCTCGGTCAGGGACGGTGCCGGTCGCGCGGTCGCGCGGATCTGCTTCACGCCCGCCGAAGATTCCCGTGCCTTTGCTGCCGATCTGGCCAGGGCGGCGAGTACTGCGGGAATCGCCCTGCGCGAACTCCCGCGCGGCACGGAGTGCATCTATCCCGGCGTTGCCCGCATCGGCAACGGGCCTGTCTCCGAGTGGCAGTGGCGCTCGGACGTCACGCCGCGCTTCCAGCCGGTGCAGCCCGACACCGCCGTCTTCGATGCCGGTTCGGAAGAGGGCCAGACGCTGATCCGCTGGGGATTCGAGCCGAAGGTGCTGGGCTACATACCCAACGTCCGAGGCGTGATCACCGGAATTCCTTAGCATTGCTCGTGGCGTCCGCCAGTTCGGCGAGCAAGGCCTTGGCCTCGATCAGGTCCCGCGTGTTGAAGCCTTCCGTGAACCAGCTGTAGATCGGCGCCAGCAGATCGTGCGCTTCCCTGCGCCGCCCCTGCGTCTTCCACAGGCGCGCCAGGGAGGTTGCGGTGCGCAGCTCCCATGACTTCGCCTTTTGCCTGCGGGCCCAGTCGAGCGAGGAGAGATAGCTGCGCTGCGCACCCTCGAAGTCGCCCTTGAGCGTCAGCATCCAGCCCTTGAGCCGCAGGATCTCCGCCAGGTGGCTGCGCTCTTCCCAGCCGACCCGTGCGATCTGCTCCAGCATCGCATCGACCTGCGAAAGGCCGCCGACCACATCGCCGCTCAGCGCAAGCGCCTCGCCCAGACGCGCCCGGATGTAGGGGCTGACGGTCTTCGCGCCGCTGCCCTCCCAGAGCTGGATGCCCTTGCGCATATGCTCGATCCCCTCGGACAGCCGCCCCTGCTGCGCGAGGCTGATGCCGCTGCCGAGAAAGGGTGCGAGAACTTCCGAGATGAACGGCAGGCCGGCGTCGCGGGCGAGCTTTTGCATCGCGTCGTTGCGCGCGTACTGCTTTTCGGGCTCGCGCCGGTAGTGGAAGACCCACGCACCCAGCGTCAGCGCGAAGCAGAGGTCGAACGGATGGCCGATGCTCCGCGCATGCGCATCGCGCTCTTCCACCAGCGCAACGGCCTTGTCCGGATAGCCCAGTATCCAGAGCACCTGCGAGAGGTAGATCCCGGCGAGCGTCTTGGGGTCGTGGTTCATGGACTTCACGATCTCGCCGTGACGCTCGCGAACGTAGCGCTCCAGGATGGCGTGTGCGTGCCGCTCCACCACCGACGGATTGCCCAGCCAGAGATTGGTCACCATGACCGACATGTGCCCCACCAGCAGCAGCTCCTCGTCGCCCGACTCCTCTCCCGCTCGCAGGAGCTCCTGCGCCCAGACCAGCGATTCGGCAACCGGCCCGACCGACATCAGCTGCACCCACAGGCCCCACAACGTACGAGCCAGCAGCTTGGGCTGCCGGCTCGCTCTCGCCAGCGGAAGTGCGGGCTTGAGCACGGCCGCGAGCTGTGGCTCCGGCCAGCCGCCGTAGGCTTCCCACGCGGTGCTCAGGAGAACCCGGCACTCCAGTTCGAGCTTGTCGCGCACCGCCGACGGAGGCAGCGATCCGATCGCACCGAGCCCGGCCTGCAAGTGCGCGATGGCCTCCGTCACCGCCATGCGACCGAGTGCGTTCCGGCCCGCCTTGAGCCAGTACGCTGCACCCTGCTCGAACGACTCCGCCCGCGTGTAGTGCTCGGCGAGCACTTCGGGTTCGGTCTGCTGGCGTTTCGGCATGCGCTCCTCGATCGCGCGCGCGATCTCGATATGCAGCTGCTGCCGCCTGCGCCTGAGGAGCGACTCGTACGCCGCGGCCTGAACCAGCGCGTGCTTGAACGTATAGGTGGCGTCCGGCGGGGTCCCCTTTCGGAACGCCAGCCCCGAAGCGGTCAGGCGAGACAGCATGTCGGCGAGCTCGGTCTTCGAGCGCGGCACCACGGCCGCGATGAGCTCATAGCTGAACTCCCGCCCGATCGCCGCACCGATCTGCGCGATCTCCTTGAGCGGCATGTGGCGGTCCAGCCGGGCCATGAGCGAATCGCGCAAGGTCAGCGGGATGTCCGTGGTGCGGGAGGCGCGCAGATATTCGTAGTGACTGCCCACGTCCTTGAGCTGGCCCGACTCGAGGATCGACTTGGTCAGTTCCTCGACGAACAGCGGCACGCCTTCGGTCGTCTGCAGGATCCGTTCGACGAGGTCCTTCGGCAAGGCCTTGTCCCCGGCAAGCCGCGAAATCATGGCGTAGCTTTGCCCGCTCGTGAGCTTCCTGAGGTGGATGACCTCGACATGCTCGTGCGCCGCCCAACGATTCTTGAACTCCGGACGGTGGGTCAGCACCATCAGCAACGGCATGCGCTTGACTCGCTCGACCAGCAGGTCCAGCACCTCGAGCGAGGTGGCGTCGGCCCAGTGCGCATCCTCGAGAAAAAGCACGCTGGGCCGCTTGCGAGCGACCGCCTCGGCAAAATCCACCAGCGTTCGCAAGGTTTCGTCCTTGTGCTTCTGCGGGGTCAGGGCGAGCGGTCCGTAGCGGGACTCGCAGGGAATCGAAAGGATCGAGGCAATGAAAGCCACGTCCGCCAGCGGCAGACCGTGCTCCTCCACGATGAGCGTTTCCAGTTTGTCGAGCTTGGCGTCGGGGGCCTCGTCGCGTTCGAACTTCAGCGCCCGCTCGAAGTAGTCGATGCTGGGCCAGAAGGCGCTGTTGACGTGGTAGGGCGAACACTGGAACCGCAGCGCTTGCACGCCCTCCTCTTCGAGACGCGTGCGCAACTCGCTCAGCAGGCGGCTCTTGCCGATGCCCGGCTCACCTGAAAGCATCACCACCTGGCCTTCCCCCAGGGTGGCGCGCTGCCGTCGCTGGAGCAACAGGCCGATCTCCTGGGCACGCCCCACGAGCGGCGTGAGGTGTTCGCCGCGGTTGGCCTCGAAACGGCTCGCCGCAGCGCCCACGCGCAGGACTCGCCAGGCGCGCACGGGTTCGGCGATCCCTTTGAGCGCATGCGTGCCGAGATCCGCGACATCGAAGGTATCGCCGACCAGCCGCCGGGTGCTCGGTGCGATCACCACCTCGTCGGGACCGGCCAGAGCCTCCAATCGCGCGGCCAGGTTGGGGGTCTCGCCGACCGCGAGCTGGGCTTCCGCGTCGTCCGCCCCCGAAACCGCGCCCACCACGACGGTACCGGTGGCCACACCGACATGAACGGCGAGCGGCGGTTCCGCGCGCACTGCCTTCACCGCTTCCACGAGCTCGAGGGCCGCGCGCACGCTGCGCTCTGCGTCGTCCTCGTGGGCGCTGGGCCAGCCGAAGTAGGCCATCACGCCATCGCCCCGGTACTGCGCCACCTGCCCTTCATAGCGCGCCAGTACTTCGCCGGCCACCCGCCGGTACTCGACCATCAGATCGCGCAATTCCTCGGGGTCGAGGCGCTCGGACAGTTCGGTAGAGCCCACCAGGTCGCAGAACATGACGGTGAGCTGCCGCCGCTGTGCGCTCTGCGCGCCGATCGATTGTTGGACACCGGTCACGATCTCTCCGTTCATGCCGATTTCGCTAGGGATTCGGCGGCGAAACAGCCCTTGGTCCGCCGCATTATTGATCGGGTTAGGACTTTATTCTTAGACGACAGGGGCGAAAACAACTTTGTCGGCACTTGCGGGAATACCCGCACAGCAAAACCCCAAATCTTGCCTACATTGCTTGTATGCAAGAAAGCGGATGTCTTGCATGCAACCCCAACACGGAGAGCCTTCATGCCCCGATTCGCCAAATCCCTTTTCGGTCAGGTCGTCATCGCGCTGGTGCTCGGCGTGATCGCCGGCCTCTTCTTTCCCGACTTCGCCATCAAGCTCAAACCGCTCGGCGACGGCTTCATCAAGCTGATCAAGATGATCATCCCGGTGCTGGTGTTCTGCGTGGTGGTGCACGGCATCGCCGGCGCGGGCGACCTCAAGCGCGTGGGCCGGGTCGGCGTCAAGGCGCTGATCTACTTCGAGGTGCTCACCACCGTCGCACTGGGGCTGGGCCTCTTGCTCGCCTTCGTGTTCGAGCCCGGCGTGGGCATGAACGTCGATCCGTCGAAGCTCGACGCCAACGCCATGAGCGCCTATACGTCGACCGCCGACAAGCTCACCAGCGGCGGCACGGTCGAGTTCATCATGAAGCTGATCCCCACCACGGTGATCAACGCCTTCGCCACCGGCGACGTGCTGCAGGTGCTGCTGTTCGCGGTGCTCTTCGGCTGCGCGCTGACGCTCCTGGGCGATCGCGGCAAGCCGGTCGCGGCGGTGGTGGATGCCACGGCGCTCGTGATGTTCAAGATCATGGGCATCATCATCAAGCTCGCACCGCTCGGCGTGCTCGGCGCGATCGCGTTCACCGTGGGCCAGTACGGTATCGGCTCGCTCAAGCAGCTCGGCGCGCTGGTCGGACTGTTCTACGTCGCGGTGTTCCTCTTCGTGTTCGTGGTCCTCGGCATCGTGATGCGGCTGTCGGGCTTCAGCATCCTCAAGCTGCTGCGCTACCTGCGCGAGGAACTCACCATCGTCTTCGCGACCACCTCGTCGGACAGCGTGCTGCCGCAGATCATGGGCAAGCTGCGCCACATGGGCATCCGCGATTCGACGGTCGGCCTCGTGATCCCGACCGGCTATTCGTTCAACCTCGACGCCTTCTCGATCTACATCACGCTGGCCGCGGTGTTCATCGCCCAGGCGACCAACACGCCGGTCTCGATGACCGACCTGCTGACCATCCTCGCGATCGCGCTGGTCACCTCCAAGGGCGCGCACGGCGTGCCGGGCTCGGCGATCGTGGTGCTCGCGGCGACGCTGCATGCCATTCCGGCGATTCCCGCGATCGGGCTGGTGCTGGTGCTCTCGGTCGACTGGTTCATGGGCATCGCCCGCGCTTTGGGCAACCTGATCGGCAACTGCGTGGCCACCGTCGCGATCGCCGCCTGGGAAGGCGATATCGACCGCGAGCGGGCGCATGCGGTGCTCAACGGCACGCACTCGCCCGAGGACGAGCCGCTGCGCGAAGCGGACACGGCAGAATCCCCAGCCGTCGTCCAACCCGCGAGCTGAACACCCCCATGACCGACGTCACGCCCACCACCATCGCCGAGCGCGTGGTCGAAGCCATCCTCGCGCAGAAGCTCGCGCCCGGCGAGCGGCTCGGCGAGCAGGCGCTGGCGGAGAACTTCGGCGTCAGCCGCACCATGGTGCGCGAGGCGCTGATGCAGCTGCAGGCGCGCGGCTTCGTCGAGGTGCAGTCGCGCCGCGGCTGGTTCGTGGTGGAGCCTTCGGCCGAGGATGCGCGCGACGCCTTCGCCGCGCGCCGCATCGTCGAGTCCGGCATCCTCGCCGAAGCCGGCCGGCCGCTCTCGAAGGTGATCCGCAAGCTGCGCGAACACATCGCCGACGAGAAGCGCGCCATCGCCGGGGCCGATGCGGCCACCCGCGCCTTCCTCTTGGCCGACTTCCACGTCTGCCTGGCCGACCAGATGGGCCACCGCCTGCTGTGCGATGTGCTGCGCGACCTCACCGCGCGCACCACTCTCGCAGCCACCCTCTTCCAGTCCAAGCACGAAGCCGACCAGTCCTGCGCCGAGCACGCGGCCATCGTCGCCGCGCTGGAGGACGGCGACACCGCCCGCGCCCGCCAGCTGATGCTCGACCACATCGGCAATGTCGAAGAAGCCCTGCAGGTCGAAGCCGCCGCCGACCCGACCGAGAACGAACGCCTGCGCGCCACGCTGGCGCCCGTTGCGCTCCCCCGCAGCGCGCGTTAGCGCCTGCCGGGGGGAGAATCGCCGGGCATGAATTCCCCAGCCCTCCAACGCGCTGTTTTTCTCTTCCTGCTGGCGATCGTCACGCTCGCCTTCGGCTGGATCCTTCTCCCCTTCTTCGGCGCGGTCATGTGGGCAGTCGCGCTGGCGATCCTCTTCACGCCGTTCTACCGCTGGGTGGTCATCAAGGTGAAAGGCCGCCGCAATCTCGCGGCGCTCATCACCCTGCTGCTCGCGATGGTCCTCGTCATCATCCCGCTGGTGGCGATCATCCTCGCGCTGATCGACGAGATGGCCTTCGTCGCGCAGAAGGTGCGATCCGGCGACATCAGCTTCGCCGGCTACTTCCAGCAGATCGTGCACGCCCTGCCCAACTGGGCGGTCGAGCAGCTCAACCGCTTCGGTCTCACCAACATCGAGGCATTCATCAGCCGCTTCTCTGCCTCGGCCCTGCGGGGCAGCCAGATCATCGCGACGCGCGCGGTCTCCATCGGCCAGAACGCCTTCGAATTCATCATCGCCTTCGGCCTGATGCTGTACATGCTGTACTTCCTGCTTCGCGACGGCCGCGAGCTTTCGAAGACGGTCCGCGCGGCGCTGCCGCTCACCAGGGCGCACACCAATCACCTGTTCGCCAAGTTCGCCGCCGTGATCCGCGCCACCATCAAGGGCAATGTCGCGGTCGCCGTGGTGCAGGGATTCATCGGCGGCGTGACCTTTTCGTTCCTCGGCGTGCAGGGCGCGCTGCTGTGGGGTTCTCTGATGGCCTTTCTCTCGCTGCTGCCGGCCGTCGGCGCGGCGCTGATCTGGATACCGGTGGCGATCTATTTCCTCGCCACCGGCGCCGTCGTGAAGGGACTGGTGCTGATCTTCATCGGCGTCTTCGTGATCGGGCTGGTCGACAACATCCTGCGGCCGATCCTGGTCGGCAAGGACACGCAGATGCCCGACTACATCGTCTTGATGTCCACCATCGGCGGCATCGCGCTCTTCGGCATCAACGGCTTCGTGATCGGGCCGGTGATCGCGGCGCTGTTCATGGCGGCGTGGGACTTGTTCGCTTCGTCGAACGCGGAGGAAACGCCGCCGCCGCGCTGACCCTCATCCGCGATCGCCGAGCCACCACTGCTCGCCGAACCGCCCCTGGAGGAACGCGACGAAGGCAGACACCTTGCCCGGAACCAGCTTCGGCGACGGAAACACCGCGTGGATTTCCTGCTCGGCCAGCCCGTGGTCGGACAGCACTTCGACCACCTGCCCCGACACGAGCGAATCGCTCGCCACATAGCGCGGCATCAACGCGATGCCGAGGCCCGCGCGCGCGGCCGCCAGCACCGCCGAGACGTTGTTGGAACGCAGCCGCCCCGACACCGGCACCGACACCGCCTCCCCCTTGGGCGTGTGCATGTGCCAGACGTCATCCCCCACCACGCTGCTGTAGATCAGCGCCACGTGCGCGCTCAGGTCCTGCGCCTTCTTCGGCGTGCCGTGCTTCCTGAGATAGTCGGGCGCCGCGACCATCACCCACGGGTTCATGCCGAGATAGCGCGCGCCCAGCGATGAATCGGCCAGCTTGCCCATGCGGATCGCCACGTCGATGCCCTGCGCGACGAGGTCCACGTAGCGGTCCTCGAAGCTGAGATCGACCTGCACCTGCGGATGCCGCGCCATGAACTCGAGCGCCAGCGGCACGATGACACGGCGGCCGAATGCGGTCGAGGTGCCGATGCGCAGCAGCCCCTGTGCCTGCGACTGCTGCAGCTTGACGATGCTGTCGGCCTCCTCCGCCTCCCGGACGATGGATTTGCACTTCTCGTAGTAGAGCGCGCCCGCCTCGGTCAGGCTCACGCCGCGCGTGTTGCGGTTGAGCAGGCGGGCCTTGAGGCGCGCCTCGGTGGCCGCGACCTGCTTGGTCACGGTGGGCTGGGTGGTGTTGAACTCGCCGGCGGCCTTGGAAAAGCTGCCGGTTTCCACCACGCGCACGAACATCTCCATCGCAAGCAGTCGGTCCATTGACGCATGGTAGCGCCAGCTATTCCGCCACGGAATAGGCTTTATGGCCCTCAGGCGTCTTCTGCCGCATGCCCCCTCTTCCTACAGTGGAGTCCATCCCAAGGAGACTTCAAATGGCAAAGATGACCGCGGCCCAGGCCGCCGTGCTCGTGATGGAAAAGGAAGGCGTGACGCAGGCCTTCGGCGTCCCCGGCGCCGCCATCAATCCGCTGTATTCCGCGCTGCGCAAGCAAGGCAGCATCGCCCACATCCTCGCGCGCCACGTCGAAGGCGCATCGCACATGGCCGAGGGCTATACCCGCGCCGTCGCCGGCAACATCGGCGTGTGCATCGGCACCTCGGGCCCGGCCGGCACGGACATGATCACCGGCCTCTACTCGGCCTGGGCCGATTCGATCCCGATCCTCTGCATCACCGGCCAGGCCCCGCGCGCCCGGCTCTACAAGGAAGACTTCCAGGCGGTCGACATCGAGTCGATCTCCAAGCCGGTCACCAAGTGGTCGGTCACGGTGCGCGAGCCCGGGCAGGTGCCGCAGGTCTTCCAGCAGGCCTTCCACCTGATGCGCTCGGGCCGGCCGGGCCCGGTGCTCATCGACCTGCCCTTCGACGTGCAGATGGCGCAGATCGAGTTCGACATCGACACCTACCAGCCGCTTGCGGCCTACAAGCCCGAGGCCACCCGTGCCCAGATCGAGAAGGCGGTCGCAATGCTCAACGCCGCCGAGCGCCCGCTGATCGTGGCCGGCGGCGGCATCATCAATGCCGATGCGAGCGAGCTGCTGGTGCGTTTCGCCGAGGCGACCGGCGTGCCGGTGATCCCGACCTTGATGGGCTGGGGCACCATCCCCGACGACCATCCGCTGATGGCCGGCATGTGCGGCCTGCAGACCAGCCACCGCTATGGCAACGCGACGATGCTTGCGAGCGACTTCGTGCTCGGCATCGGCAACCGCTGGGCCAACCGGCACACCGGCTCGGTCGAGGTCTACACCAAGGGCCGCACCTTCGTGCACGTGGACATCGAACCGACGCAGATCGGCCGCGTCTTCACGCCCGACTTCGGCATCGTCTCGGACGCCAAGGCGGCGCTGAAGCTCTTCGTCGAAGTCGCCGAGGAGATGAAGGCCAGGGGCCAGTTGCCCGATCGCGCCAAGTGGGTCGGCGAATGCCGCGACCGCAAGAAGACCATGCTGCGCAAGACCAACTTCGGCGACGTGCCGATGAAGCCGCAGCGCGTGTACCAGTGCATGAACAACAACTTCAGCCACGACACCTGCTACGTGAGCACCATCGGCCTGTCGCAGATCGCGGCGGCGCAGTTCCTGCACGTCTACAACCCGCGCCACTGGATCAACTGCGGCCAGGCCGGCCCGCTGGGCTGGACGATTCCGGCGGCGCTCGGCGTGCGCGCCGCGGACCCGAGCCGCAAGATCGTCGCGCTCTCGGGCGACTACGACTTCCAGTTCATGATCGAGGAGCTCGCCGTGGGCGCCCAGTTCAAGCTGCCGTACATCCACATCGTGGTCAACAACTCCTACCTCGGCCTCATCCGCCAGGCGCAGCGCGGCTTCGAGATGGACTACTGCGTGCAGCTCGGCTTCGACAACATCAACGCCGGCGAGGACGCGGGCGTCGAGCGCAGCTACGGCGTGGACCACCTCAAGGTGGTCGAAGGGCTGGGCTGCAAGGGCATCCGCGTCACCAAGCAGGAAGAGATGACGCCGGCCATCCAGCGCGCCGAACAGCTCATGGCGCAGTTCAAGGTGCCGGTGGTGATCGAGGTGATGCTGGAGCGCGTGACCAACATCGCGATGGGCACCGAGATCGATGCCATCAACGAATTCGAACCGCTGGCGGAAAGCGTCGCGGACGCACCCACCGCGATCGCCGCCGCGATGCTCGACTGATTCCCGAGGAGACAGACAACATGCCCAAGTTCGCAGCCAACCTGACGATGCTGTTCAACGAGCTGCCGTTCATGCAGCGTTTCGAAGCCGCCGCCCAGGCGGGCTTCAAGGCGGTGGAGTACCTCTTTCCCTACGCCTACGAGAAGAAGGAACTGGCCGCCGCACTGAAGGACAACGGCCTGGTGCAGGTGCTGCACAACTTGCCGGCCGGCGACTGGGACGGCGGCGAGCGCGGCATCGGCTGCCACCCGGATCGGGTCGGCGAGTTCCGCGAAGGCGTCGGCCGCGCGATCGAGTACGCGACCGCGCTGGGCTGCCCGAAGGTCAATTGCCTGCTCGGCAAACTGCCCGCCGGCGTCACCGCTGCCGACGCGCGCAAGGTGGCGGTGGACAACCTGCGCTTCGCCGCGAAGGAACTGCAGGCCGCCGGCATCCGGCTCCTGATCGAGCCGATCAACACCTTCGACATCCCCGGCTTCTACCTGAACCGGACCGACCAGGCGCTGTCGATCCTCGACGAGGTCGGCTCGGCGAATCTGCTGGTGCAGTACGACATCTACCACGCGCAGCGCATGGAAGGCGAGCTCGGCAACACGCTCTCGAAGCACATCACGCGCATCGGCCACATCCAGCTCGCGGACAACCCGGGCCGCGGCGAGCCGGGCACGGGCGAGATCAACTACCCGTGGCTGTTCAGGCACATCGATTCGATCGGCTACGACGGCTGGATCGGCTGCGAATACAAGCCGCGCGGCAGCACGGTCGAAGGCCTCGGCTGGCGCACCGCACTCACGCAATAACGCACATCAGGACAAAAGAAGGAAATCTCGCGCTATGTCGAACACGAACGCACAGAAGATCGGTTTCATCGGCCTCGGCATCATGGGTGCGCCGATGGCGGGGCACCTGCTGGAGGCCGGCCACCAGCTCCATGTGAACACGCGCGGTCCGGTGCCGGAGCCCTTCGCTTCGAAGGCCTTGGTCTGCGCGACGGCCACCGATGTGGCCAGGCAGGCGGACGTGATCTTCCTCATGGTGCCGGACACGCCCGACGTGGAGAAGGTGCTGTTCGGCGAAGGCGGCGTCGCCGCCGGGCTCACCAAGGGCAAGGTGGTGGTCGACTGCAGCTCGATCGATCCGATCGCGACGAAGGAATTCGCCAAGCGCATCCTCGACCTGGGCTGCGGCTACGTCGATGCGCCGGTCTCCGGCGGCGAAGTGGGTGCCAAGGCGGCGAGCCTCACGATCATGTGCGGCGGCGACGAAGGCAGCTTCGCGCGGGTGCGGCCGCTGCTGGAGAAGATGGGCAAGAACATCACGCTGGTCGGCAACGTGGGCGACGGGCAGGTCTGCAAGGTCGCGAACCAGATCATCGTGGCGCTCAACATCGCCGCCGTGGGCGAGGCGCTGGTGTTTGCCTCCAAGGCGGGCGCCGATCCGGCCAAGGTGCGGCAGGCGCTGATGGGTGGATTTGCCTCCTCGCGCATCCTGGAAGTGCATGGCGAGCGGATGATCAAGCGCACCTTCGCGCCGGGTTTCCGCATCGCCCTGCATCAGAAGGATTTGAACCTTGCGCTGCAGGGCGCCAGGTCCCTGGGTGTCGCCTTGCCGCAGACCGCCAGCGCAGCCCAGCTCATGAACGCATGCGCCGCATTGGGATTCGCCCAGGAAGACCACTCAGCCCTGGTTCGAGCGCTGGAAGCAATGGCGAATCACCCGGTAGCGCAAGGCTAGTTCCCCCAGGACCAAAAACGCGAGGTCGAAGACGAGCCCCCGTTGATCGACCAGGAGCCCGGTTGGCGGTGCGGCGCCGGGGGCGCCTCTACGCCGCCGAGGAGCGCAGCCTTTCGCGGACCAGGGCTCGCGCTGTCTGAGCGAAGCGAGTTTGCGCGAGACCCCGCGAAAGGCGAGCACCGCAGGGCAGCCGCGCAGCGGCCGGCGTAGTGAAGCCCCCGGCGCCGCACCGCAAACCGGGCGGACGTCCCACAGAAAAAACACCCCATGCACCCCGCCAGTCCCATCCATGTACATCCCGCATCGATTCCAGAACCAATCGATGCGCTTCACCCTCGTTCCCGCCCCGACTTTGCGTTAGCCTCTCTCCTGAGCCAGTAAGCAAGGAGACACCGATGGCCAACAAAGAACTTTCCCCCGCCGAACAGGCGCTGCGTGACGCGGCTCGCGAATACCACCGCTCGCCGGTCAAAGGCAAGATCTCGATCTCGCCCACCAAGCCCCTTCTGAACCAGCGCGACCTCTCGCTCGCCTACTCGCCCGGCGTCGCCTATCCCTGCCTCGACATCGAGGCCGACCCGTCCCTCGCCGCCGAATACACCTCGCGCGGCAACCTCGTCGGCGTCGTCACCAACGGCACCGCCGTCCTCGGCCTCGGCAACATCGGGCCGCTCGCCAGCAAACCGGTGATGGAAGGCAAGGGCTGCCTCTTCAAGAAGTTTGCCGGCGTCGACGTGTTCGACATCGAACTCGCCGAGACCGACCCCGACAAGCTCGTCGACATCATCGCCTCGCTCGAACCCACCCTCGGCGGCATCAACCTCGAGGACATCAAGGCGCCCGAATGCTTCTACATCGAGAAGAAGCTGCGCGAGCGCATGAACATCCCAGTCTTCCATGACGACCAGCACGGCACCGCCATCATCTCGGCCGCAGCGCTCCTCAACGGCCTCGAACTCGTCGGCAAGAAGATCGGGGACGTCAAGATCGCCGTCTCCGGCGCCGGCGCGGCCGCCATCGCCTGCCTCGACGTCATGGTCGGCCTCGGCGCCAAGGCGTCGAACATCTACGCGGTCGATTCCAAGGGCCTGATCTACATCGGCCGCCCCGGCGGCTTCGACGACTCGAAGACCCGCTACGCGCAGAAGGACACCGGCGCCCGCACCCTCGCCGACGTCATGAAGGACGCCGACGTCTTCCTCGGCTGCTCCGCGCCCGGCGTGGTCTCGCAGGACATGGTCAAGAGCATGGCCAGCCAGCCGATCATCCTCGCGCTCGCCAACCCCGAACCCGAGATCCGGCCCGAGCTCGCCAAGGCGGTGCGCCCGGACTGCATCGTCGCCACCGGCCGCTCCGACTACCCGAACCAGGTCAACAACGTCCTGTGCTTCCCGTACATCTTCCGCGGCGCGCTCGACTGCGGCGCGACCAAGATCACGGAAGAAATGAAGCTCGCCTGCGTGCGCGAGATCGCCGATCTCGCCAAGGCCGACATCAGCGAGGAAGTCGCCACTGCCTACGCCGGCCAGGAACTGGCCTTCGGCCCCGACTACATCATCCCCAAGCCCTTCGACGCGCGCCTGATCCTGCGCATCGCCCCGGCGGTCGCCAAGGCCGCGCAGGAATCCGGCGTCGCCACCCGGCCGATCGAGGACCTCGAGGCGTACCGCCAGCACCTCACACGCTTCGTCTACCAGACCGGCATGTTCATGCGCCCGGTTTTCAGCGCCGCCAAGTGCGCAACCCGCAAGCGTGTCGCCTATGCCGAAGGCGAGGACGACCGTGTGCTGCGCGCCGCCCAGCTCGCGGTGGACGAGGGCCTCGCCAAGCCGATCCTCATCGGCCGCCCCGCGGTCATCGAGGCGCGCATCAAGAAGGCCGGCCTGCACATCCGTCCGGGCACCGACGTCGAATGCGTGGATCCCGAAGACGATCCGCGCTTCCGCACCTACTGGGAGGCCTACCACAAGGTCATGGGCCGCCGCGGCATCACGCCCGAGGCATCGAAGGCCATGGTGCGCCGCTCGAACACCACCATCGCCTCGCTGATGGTCCACCTGGGCGATGCCGACGCGATGCTCTGCGGCCTGGTCGGGCGCTTCGACAGCCACTTGCGCATCCTGCAGAACATCCTCGGGCAGAAGCCCGATGCGCCGGGCTTCGCGACGCTCAACGCGCTCACGCTCGACAAGTACACCCTCTTCATCGCCGACACCAACGTGCATGAAGACCCGAGCGCCGAGACGCTGGCGAAGATCGCGCTCATGGCCGCCGAGGAAGTGCGCCGCTTCGGCCTGCCGCCCAAGGTGGCCTTCCTGTCGCACTCGAACTTCGGCACCTCCGAGCGCGGCTCGGCCAAGAAGATGCGCCAGGCCCGCGAGTTGTTCGCGAAGATGGCGCCCGACATCGAATGCGACGGCGAAATGCACGGCGACGCCGCCCTGTCCGAAGAAGTTCGCCGCAAGGCGCTGCCCGAGAGCACGCTGGCCGGCGAAGCCAACCTGCTGATCTGCCCGAATCTCGACTCGGCCAACATCCTCTTCAACGTGCTGAAGATGACCGGCAGCAACGGCGTGACGGTCGGCCCGATCCTGATGGGCGCGGAAGGCCAGGCGCACATCCTGACCCCCTCGGCGACCGTGCGGCGCGTGGTCAACCTGACCGCGCTCGCGGTGGCGAACGCGAACTCGGCACGCTGATTTCGCGCACTCGGAAGAGACGCCCCGCCGCGGTGCACCCGGCGGGGCGTTTTTCTTTTTCCACTTTGCCGATATGAAGATGGCAACGGCCGCCGGCCATGCACCCCATTGGCACAGCGGAAGGGTTCGCACCAAGTGCGTGCGGGCACCGTTTTTGCTTGAATTCGTTACATCACTGAACGGAATCCGAATGAACAAGCGCCAACTGCTCCAGTCCTTCCTCGCCGCGTCGGCGCTCTCTTTCGGCCTCGGCACCGCCTACGCGGAGACCACGCCGATCAAGTTCCAGCTCGACTGGCGCTTCGAAGGACCCGGCGCCTTCTTCACCCATCCCGCCGCCAAGGGCTACTTCAAGGCCGCGGGCCTCGACGTGACGGTCGATGCAGGCAACGGCTCCGGCGGCGCGGTCACGCGGGTGGCCTCGGGCGCCTACGACATGGGCTTCGCCGACCTCGCGGCGCTGATGGAATTCCACGCCAACAACCCCGACAGCCCGAACAAGCCGGTCGCGGTGATGATGGTCTACAACAACACGCCGGCCTCGGTCATGGCGCTCAGGAAGAGCGGCATCACCAAGCCCGCCGACCTCAGCGGCAAGAAGATGGGCGCCCCGGTGTTCGACGCCGGCCGCCGCTCGTTCCCGATCTTCGCCAAGGCCAACAACATCGGCGCCGTGACCTGGACCGCGATGGACCCGACCCTGCGCGAGACCATGCTGATGCGCGGCGACATCGACGCCATCACCGGCTTCACCTTCACCTCGCTGCTCAACCTCGAAGCGCGCGGCGCGAAGGCGGCCGACGTGGTGATCCTGCCCTACCCCGACTACGGCGTGAAGCTCTACGGCAACGCGATCATCGTCTCGCCCAAGCTGATCAAGGAGAACCCGGCGGCGGTGAAGGCCTTCCTGCAAGCCTTCACCAAGGGGGCGAAGGAAGTGATCGCCAATCCGGCCGTGGCCATCGAATCGATCAAGGCCCGCGACGGCATCGTGAACAGCGAGCTCGAAACCCGCCGCCTGAAGCTCGCGATCGACACCGTGGTGAACACGCCCGACGCCCGCGCCGAAGGCTTCGGCCAGGTCAACGCCGGCCGCCTCGCGCTCATGGCCTCGCAGGTGTCCGACGCCTTCGGCACCAAGACGCGCGTGAACCCCGACGCGGTGTGGAACGGATCGATGCTCCCGACTGCGGCGGAACTGAACATCCTGCGCAAGTAATGCAGGCGCAGCAGGACCACACGCCCTTCGTCGATTTCCAGGACGTCTGGCTCGCCTACAACGAAGAACTGCTGCGCGCGAACCACTTCGCGGTCGAGGCCATCGACCTCCAGGTCACGCGCGGCGAATTCATCGCGATCGTCGGGCCCTCGGGCTGCGGCAAGTCGACCTTCATGAAGCTCACGACGGGCCTCAAGATGCCTTCGATGGGCAGGATCCGCATCGACGGACAGCCGGTCACCGGGCCGCTGAAGATCTCGGGCATGGCCTTCCAGGCGCCTTCGCTGCTGCCGTGGCGCACCACCGTCGACAACGTGCTGCTGCCGCTGGAGATCGTCGAACCGTACCGCTCCACCTTCAAGGCCAGGCGCAAGGAATACGTGGAGCGTGCCCGCAGCCTGCTGCAGAAGGTCGGCCTCGGCGGCTATGAAGACAAGTTCCCATGGCAGCTTTCCGGCGGCATGCAGCAGCGCGCGAGCATCTGCCGCGCGCTCATCCATGAACCGAAGATGCTGCTGCTCGACGAGCCGTTCGGCGCGCTCGACGCCTTCACGCGCGAGGAGCTCTGGTGCATTCTGCGCGACCTCTGGACCGAGCAGCGCTTCAACGTGATCCTCGTCACGCACGACCTGCGCGAGTCGGTGTTCCTCGCCGACACGGTGTACGTGATGAGCAAGAGCCCCGGCCGCTTCGTCGTCAAGCGCGAGATCGACCTGCCGCGCCCGCGCGAGCTCGAACTGACCTACACCCGCGCGTTCACCGACATCGTCCACGAGCTGCGCGGCCACATCGGCGCGATCCGCAGCCAAGGCGCTTCGACCGCCACCGCGATTCCTCGGTAGTCACATGAAGAACAACAAGCAAGTCGAACGCTGGTCGCCCTGGCTGCTGCTGGTTGCCGTCATCGTGCTGTGGCAGATCATCTGCTCGGGCTTCGGCGTGTCGGAATTCATCTTTCCGAGCCCGTGGCGCATCTGGACGCAGTTCTGGGAATTCAAGGAGGTCATCGCCGGCCACGCATGGCGCACCTTCTGGGTCACGATGGCGGGCTTCGGCATCGCGATCGTGGTGGGCGTGCTGCTGGGCTTCGTGATCGGCAGCTCGCGCGTGGCCTATGCGGCGGTGTACCCGCTGATGACCGCCTTCAACGCATTGCCGAAGGCGGCCTTCGTGCCTATCCTCGTGGTCTGGTTCGGCATCGGCATCGGGCCGGCGATCCTCACGGCCTTTCTCATCAGCTTCTTCCCGATCATGGTCAACATCGCGACCGGCCTGGCGACGCTCGAGCCCGAGCTGGAAGACGTGCTGCGCGTGCTTGGCGCCAAGCGCTGGGACGTGCTGGTGAAGATCGGCCTGCCGCGCTCGCTGCCGTATTTCTACGCCTCGCTCAAGGTCGCGATCACGCTGGCCTTCGTCGGCACCACGGTGTCGGAGATGACCGCGGCCAACGAAGGCATCGGCTACCTGCTGATCTCCGCCGGCTCGTCGATGCAGATGGGCCTGGCCTTCGCGGGCCTGATGGTGGTGGGCGCGATGGCGATGGGGATGTACGAGCTCTTCAGCGCGGTCGAGAAGCACACCACCGCCTGGGCGCATCGGGGCTCGCAAGGTGAATGACGAACAGAAGCTGAAGGCCCTGCGCCGCGCCAACGAGGTCGCGCGGCGCGCGATGGCGATGGGCCGCCATCCCTTCGGCGCGGTCCTGGTCGCGCCGGACGGAGAAACGGTGCTCGCCGAGCAGGGCAACATCGACACGGTGCAGCACGCCGAGGCCACGCTCGCACGTACCGCGTCGCTGAACTACCCGGCCGACTACCTCGCGCAGTGCACGCTGGTGACCACTTTCGAGCCCTGCGCGATGTGCGCGGGGACGATCTACTGGGCCAACATCGGGCGCGTGGTCTACGGCGCGGAAGAAGCCGCGCTGCTCGCGCTCACCGGCGACCATCCCGAGAACCCGACGCTGTCGCTGCCCTGCCGCGAGCTGTTCGCGCGCGGCCAGAAGACGATCGAGGTCGACGGTCCGGTGCCCGAGGTCGCGGAGGAGCTGATCGCGACGCACCGCGGTTTCTGGGAATCCCGCGGCCGCTGAGTCCGCCGCGCCTTGTTCGCGGCTGCGCGTTCTCCTATGCTCCCTCGCTTGGCAACAGGAGACGCAACATGATCAAAGTCAGCGTGATGTACCCGCACACGCCCGGGTCCCGCTTCGACCACGACTACTACCGCGATTCGCACATGCCGATGCTCAAGCGCTTGCTGGGCGATGCGTGCAAGTCCTACACCATCGACAAGGGGCTGGCCGGCGGCGCTCCCGGCGCGCCGCCGGTGTATGTCGGCATGTGCCATGTCTTCTGCGATTCGGCCGAAGCCTTCCAGGCCGCGTTCGAACCGCATGCCAAGGAAATCCTCGGCGACATCGCGAACTACACCGATATCAAGCCGGTGATGCAGATCAGCGAAGTGGTGGTCGGCTAGGGGCGTGTTCCCCCTAGACCGAACTTTGAGCCTCGAATGAGCGCAACCCCTTGATCCTGCTGAGTTTGTTCAGCGAGGCTGGGTGGGCTTACTGGGTACAGGCGGGATTGGCGCCGAGCAGCTTGAAGGCCTTGTCCTGCAGCGGCGTGGGCCGCGTGGTGATGACGATCTTGGCGTTCGGGTTCAGGCTCGTGTGGGTGATGTTGTAGGCGAGCGTGGCCAGGTCCTGCAGCAGCGTGCGCAGGCTGTGCAGCGGTAATCCGTCGCTGGCGTGCTTGGATGTGTCCTTGTCGCGGGCGTGCTCGGAGCGCATCGCCTTGGCGACCGGAGAAGCCCGCTGGCCTTGGGCCTGCTCGAGGAACTCGTCGTCGAACAGCACAGGCTTCAGGCGCTCGCGCAGGTGCCACTCGACGTAGTAGGCGAGCATGCACAGGAAGACATGCGCGCGAACACGCTCGGTGTTGTAGTGGAAGACCGGCCGCACATGCAGGTCCACGGTCTTCATCGAGCGGAACGCGCGCTCCACCTGGGCCAGGCTCTTGTAGGCGGCCACCGCCGCGGCCGCATCGAGTTGCTGGGCGCTCAAGCTGGTGCGGATCACGTACAGACCGTCCAGCGCGGTCTCGCTGGCAATCGAATCGGCCTTGCGCCGGAATGCGAAGGTCGTCTCGGTGATCGTGAGCTCGAAGTGCTTGGCCACGTTGAAGCGGTCGATGAGGCGCCCCACGCGCAACGCGATGGCCTGCTCGCCGCGCAGCGGCTGGCGCGCACGCTGCGTGGCCGCGGCGACCTTGCCCAGATCGGCCTCGGTGGCCGCCAGCAACTCGCCGCGCTTGCGCGCGCGCTCGGCCGCCAGGAGCGGGTTGCGGCACACGACCAGGCGCTCGCCGGGGAAGTGAGCGCTGCGCACTTCGAGGAGGTTGCGCTCATCGAACAGCGACGGCTGGAAGGGCCCGAGCTCGGCGGCCAGCTGCGCGATTTGCGGCGCGCGCAGACTGCTGATCCAGTCCATGCCCTGCGGCTTGAGCACCTGCTCGATGCGTGCCGAGGTCAGCATCCCGCGATCGCCCACCCACGTGATGCGTTCGATGCCAAAGCGCTGCTTGAGCTTGGCCACCTGCTCGGCCACCGTGGCCGGGTCGCCCGTGTTGCCGGCGAACACTTCGACGGCGATCGGGCACCCCTCGGGCGTACAGATCAGCCCGAACACGATCTGTGGATCGTCGCGCTTGCCGTCGCGCGAATGGCCGCGCGCGGCCAGCTCGCAGCAGCGTCCCGTCAGCCAGGTCGAGGTGAGGTCGTACAGCACCAAGGTGCTGCCGGCCAGATGCTTGCGCGCCAGTCGTCGCTCGATCGCCGGCTGCGCGCCGTGCAGCCAGTCCAGCGCACGGTACAGATCATCGGCGCTGCACTGACCCACACCCAGCACGCGGCCCAGCGAGTGGGTGGCGGTGTCGTCGTGCAGCATGCGATGGGTCGCGAGCTTGGAGCCGGGCGTGAGCACGCGCGCGACGAG
This sequence comes from Variovorax sp. HW608, assembly GCF_900090195.1. Taxonomy (NCBI): domain Bacteria; kingdom Pseudomonadati; phylum Pseudomonadota; class Betaproteobacteria; order Burkholderiales; family Comamonadaceae; genus Variovorax; species Variovorax sp. HW608. The sequence continues at coordinate 4,707,295 of NZ_LT607803.1, read as the reverse complement.
CATGGCCAGCAACAGTGCGCGCAGGTCCTCGGGCGCACTGGCAAACCAGGCCGGCGCGTCGCATTGGCGCGCGGCCGCCAGCACGGCGGCCACATGGCCGTGGGGCAGGCTGCGCTCGATGCTGAAGACCTCCTGCGCGTCGGGCACGGCCACGCCCCCGCGCAGCAACACCTTCAAGCCCTCTATGACCTCCGCACTCAGGCTCGACAGATTGGCCAGCGTGCGCTTGCGCACCTTGCCGTCTTCGCGATAGGACTCGCGCAACAGGATCGCGGGGGGCGAGTCGCGGTTGGGGACGGCCTCGATGTACATGGCTTCATGTATGGATCATCAATAGACGAAATTCAAGAAGCATTTGCACAATTTACATGGCTACACAAACGAGGCAAAAAATAGCTGGAACCCGCGCCATGCTTGGGTTCCAGCTACTTCATGTGCCCAAAGTTCGGCCTAGAACTTCGTCGAGTAGCCCACGGTCAATCCGCGCGGAAGAATCTCGACGAAGAACGGCGTGTCGTACCGGGTGGCGAAATAGCCGGTGGCGGTGCCGAGCGCCCAGCCCGCGAGCACGTCGGTCTGCCAGTGCGCCTGGCCTTTCATGCGCGCGACGCCGTCGTACAGCGGCAGAAGCTCGAGCGCCCAGACCCATGGATTGCGGGCGGCGTAGTTGACGATGATCGGTGTCACGAAGCTGGCCTGCAACGCCACCTCGCCACTCGGGAAGCTGTTGTGTCCGCGCCCCTTGAACCAGGCATCGGGGCCCTCGCCGCTGATGGGCCGGGGCCGTCCGGTCGTCTCCTTGAGCACTTGCGCGGCCACGCCGGACGCGATCGACGCATCGATCGTCTGCCATAGCGTGTGACCGAACTCGTCGTCATTGCCGAGCCACACGGCGCCCGCCACCTCGAACAGGATGACCCCGTACTGCAGGGCGTTCTGGTTGCTGCGCGACCAGATTCCGCTCTGGTCGTATTTCAGCACGCTGTCGATGCCGAGCGGGCCGCCCCCGGCATGGGCGCCGAGCGCGACCAGCCCCAGCACCAAGGCACCGAAGAGTGGGCGGATGCGGCGAGCCGGCATGACGAAACCGTAGGCTCCTTCCATGAGCGGAAGCTGAACGCGACGCGAAACAAGGGTATCTCTCTATCGCTGAGCTGCCGCCGCCTCCCTCCGGCCTGGCCGGCTCAGACCAGCTTGGTCTCGATCTCGGTCTTCACCTCGGTCATCAGGCGGTGCAGCGGGCACTTGCCCGCCACGCGCAGAAGCTCCTCGCGCTGCGCCTCGCTGAGCTCGCCCGTCACGCGCAGCGAAGTGCCGAGCCGGTAGGTGCCCTGGCGCTCCTCGCTGTCGTCGCGGTCGACCACGACCTCGATCTCTTCCACCGGGATCCCCTTGCGCCTGGCGTAGACCAGCACGGTGAGCGCCTTGCAGGCGCCGAGCGAAGCGTCGTAGAGGTCATGCGGCTGCGGCCCGGCGTCGGCGCCGCCGGCGGCAACGGCCGCGTCGACCGGAATTTCGTGGGCGCGAATGCGGACCGTGTGCCGCGTGCCGCTGACGTCGTCGCGGCGGACCGTGATGCTCATTTTGGGTCTCCTGGGGATGGGCACGATGGTCGCACAAGCGGCCCCGGCCCACCCCCGGCTGGCTCATACTAAGTTGCGTTCAAAGATATAGAAGTTATCCAATCGAAACCGGTCATCGATCGGGTTCTCTCGTGATCTGATTCGAGCGCCACCAGCCCTGTCGTGAGGGCGCGTTCGACGGCGTCGAGGTTGGCGAAGACATGGTTGGCAAAGCAGTCCTCGCGAATCGCCTCCCACAGATGCTCGGCCGGGTTGAGTTCGGGGCTGTACGGAGGCAGGTAGATCAGTCGCATGTGATCCGGGACCGCGAGTTGACCTGCCAGATGCCAGCCCGCCTGGTCCATGACCATCACGATGAATTCCTCGACATGGCGCTGGGCGACCTCGGCCAGGAATAGCGACATGGTCTCGGCGTTCACCCAGGGCAGCACGAGGCTGTCCATCACGCCGTCGTGTGGGCTGACGGCACTGAAGGCATAGATGTACTTGCGCTCCAGGCGAGCGCCGACGACAGGTCGAATGCGGTGTGGCGCCCAGCAGCGACGCGGCGTGCCCAGCAATCCGAATCGCCCCTCGTCCTGGAACATCAGCCGCACCGCGCGACCTTGTTCAGCCTGGCGCACGACCTCTTGGCGTACCTGGCGGCGGAGTTTTTTTAAAGGCGGCCTGTGCCGCGACGTCCGCCTTGGGATGCCGGGGCCGGGGCACGACCTTGCGCCAGCCGTGACGGTCGAGCAGCCGATAGATCGTCGAGGGCGCCACCGCCTTGCCGAGTTGCTTCTGGTAGGCCTGCTGGATCTCAGCTACCGTCAACATCCCGCCTGCCTGTGCGCGTTCGACGAAGGGTGCCAGCAACTCCTGCTCCTGTTCGGCGCTCAAATGCTGGTGGTGTCTGCCACCGCGGCCTCGAAGATCGAAGATGGCATCACCTTCCTTGGCCCATCGAGAGTGCATCACATGCACGGTGGTGGTTGACCAACCCAGCAACTGTGCAATCTGCGCGGCCGAGCTGCCCAGCGTGGCCCTGATCAGCACGCACTGGATGCGCTGGTACTGCGCATGGCTGTCGGCTTGCTTGAGCCGTTCTGCCAAGCGCATCACGGTCGCCTTATCCCCAACGATCAGACTCTTCATCCACGACTCCTTGAAGTACGTGGACAGACATGATATCTAATCTATTGAACGCAAATTGGTATCAGCGGTGCACTTCGCTCTCGCCATGCCTGGCGAGCAACTGCATCAGATGCTTGCGGATCAGCATGCCGGGGCGATCGGACTCCATCGAATACTCCACGCCGCGCCGGCGCGTGTCGACCAGCGCATCGGGGTCGGTGGATTCGAGGATGTCCTTGTCCTCGCGCGTGATCTCCTGGTCGAAGTCGATCAGCATGCGCGCCGCGCAATCGGCCTCGGTGTCGTTGCGGAACAGCCATTGGCACAGCTGGATGCGCGCGTCGTCGATCGGCGTGAAGCAGTTGATGATGATGTGGCGGATGCCCGAGGGGTATTCGATGTCGAGCCGGCGCGAGAACGGCAGGAAGTACGCATTGCGCATGTGCCGCGTGGTGATCGGGTCCGTCACGCCGCTGATGGGGTGGAACTTCGCGGGGTTCACGGCGTCGATCACCGTCTCGGCATGGAAGCCGCCGTCGTTCTCGACCAGTTCGTACTTGCTCGGCTTCGGGCTTGCGGCCACGCCGAAGGTCGCGCGGTGCACGAAGCTGAAGTGCGAATTGTCGAAGGAGTTCTCCAGCGCGCGCATCGGGCTGGTTTGCCACTCCTCGTAGAACTGATGGATCGTGCGCCAGGCCGGATCGCCGTATTCCGGGACCGCCGGGATGTCCGCGATCGGATCCTCCAGCGCAACCCAGGCATAGCCGTAGCGCGCGGCGCAGTGGTAGGCCGTGGTCCTGTACTCCAGCGAGATCCTGCGCTCGGGCCCGTACTGCGGAATGCGGACCACCTGGCCGCTGCGGTCATAGGTCCAGCCGTGGTAGCCGCACTGGATCGCGCCCCGGCCGCAGGCCTTGCCCTCGGCATCCACGCACCAGCCCTTGGAGAGCTTCGCGGTGCGATGGCAGCAGCGGTCGCGCAGCGCGGCCGGCTGGCCGTCGGCGTCCAGGAACAGCACGATGTTCTCGCCGAGCAGCGTGAAGGGCCTGGGCCCCTGCTGCAGAGCGGCCAGCGGCATGACGGCATGCCAGAACTTGCGGAAGACGGGTTGCTGCGTGACGAGCATGGGAAGACTCCTTCGGATGTGCGTGGGGACGACCATGAAAGAGCAATTTCCCACCGCGGACGGGGCCGGGCTGAACGCTTCTACTCTGTCCCCGGGCGCACGCAAGTTGCGCGCCCGACGCGATGCTGCCGGTGCGCTTTGAACGTAGCATCGAGGCATGACCGCCCTTCCTCCCGATTTCTTTCCGGCCGAATCCCCGCTCGACGAACGCGACGGACGCTACCTGCGCAAGGCCATCGTCTGGTCGCACGCGGCCCGGCGACGGGGCAACCGGCCCTTCGGCGCGGTCATCGTCTCCGCGGCCGGCGAGGTGCTGGCCGAGGCCTACTGCAACACCGCCGAGACGGGCGACGTCACCGGCCATGCCGAGACCAATGCGGTGCGGATGCTCGCCGAACGCAAGCTGTCGCGCGAGGAGCTGGCCGGCGCGACGATCTACTCGTCCGGCGAGCCCTGCGTGATGTGCGCCGGCGCGATCTTCTGGGCCAACATCGGCCGCGTGGTGTTCGGCATCGACGCAGTGCGGCTGCGGGTGTTCCGCGGCGCGCGCGGCGACCAGCGCGATGCCGAGCTGTCGTGCCGCGACGTGTTCCGCGCGTCGCCGCATCCGATCGAATGCATCGGCCCCGCGCTGGTCGACGAGGCCGCGGCGGCGCATGACGGCGCCTGGAAGAGCGCGTAGCCTTGGCGCCGGCCGATCGCCGCCCGTCGCCGGATCGACTAACCTCCGCGTCCATGAAACCCAAAGTGCAGTTCCGCCTGCGCATCTACCGCGACGACAGCATCGCCATTGGCCCCGGCAAGATCGCGCTGCTCGAAGCCATCGCGGAAACAGGCTCCATCTCCGCTGCCGGCCGCCAGCTCGGCATGTCGTACCGGCGCGCCTGGATGCTCATCGACGAGATGAACCGCTCGCTCAGCTCGCCCGCGGTCAGCACCGCCACCGGCGGCGCGCATGGCGGCGGCACCGCGCTCACGCCGGTCGGCGAACAGATCGTGCGCCACTACCGGGCCATCGAAAGCACCGCGCGTGTCGCGGCGGCATCGGACATCACGGCGCTCACCCGCCTGCTCGCGCCTTGAGGTGATCGGCCACGGGTGCCTTGCCCGATCGCTGTATCCGCGAGTATATGAAGGTCGATCTTCTCAAGATCCAGGACACCGCCCTGGCGCTCTCCTGCTTGTAGGGAACGGATTCACGGACCCCGCATCTTTGCCATGTGCAACAATGCCGTCATTCCCTCAAGTGCATGACGATCACCCTCCTCTCCTCGATCGACTGGTCACCGCTGGTGCTCTCGGTCAAGGTCGCGGCCTTTGCGACGCTGCTCGCGATGCTGGCCGGCGTCGCACTGGGCTGGGTGTTCGCGCGCAAGCCGTTTCCGGGTTCCCTGGTGCTCGAATCGCTGTTCATGCTGCCGCTGGTGCTGCCCCCCACGGTGATCGGCTACGCGATCCTGGTGGCGGCCGGCCGGCGCAGTCCGCTCGGCGGCTGGCTGCGCGAGCACTTCGACTACACCATCATCTTCAGCTGGCACGGCGCGGTGGTGGCCTCGGCGGTGGTGGCGCTGCCGCTGGTGCTCAAGTCGGCCAGCGCGGCCTTCGAGCATGTGGACCGGTCGCTCGAAGCCGCGGCAAGCACGCTGCGCCAGTCGCCGCTTTCGGTCTTCCTGCGCGTGACGCTGCCGCTGGCATGGCCGGGCATCCTCGCAGGAACGCTGCTCGCCTTCGCACGCGCCATGGGCGAGTTCGGCGCGTCGCTGATGGTCGCAGGGTCGATCCCCAAGCAGACGCAGACCCTGTCCATGGCCATCTATGACGCCGCGCAGGCGGGCAACGACGACCTCGCGCTGGTGCTGGTGGTCGTCACCTCGCTGCTTTCGATCACGGTGCTGGTTCTGTCGAACCGGTTCTTCTCGCTTCGCTGACGCCAGGAGCCTCTTCATGCCCACGTCCCGCCTCGCTCGCCGCCTTGCCGCCATCGCTCTCGTCCTGGCCCTGCCGGCCGGCGCGATGGCGCAGCAGCTCACGGTGTCGGCGGCCGCGAGCCTGACGGATGCCTTCAAGGAAATCGGCGCCAGGTTCGAGGCAAGCAGGCCGGGCGCGACCGTGCGCTTCAACTTCGCCGCCTCGGGCGTGCTGCTGCAGCAGATCAGCCAGGGCGCGCCGGTGGACGTGTTCGCCAGCGCCGACCAGGAAACCATGGACCGCGCCGCGAGCCAGAAGCTGATCGACGCCGCGACGCGCAGGGACTTCGCCGCCAACAGCCTCGTGCTGATCGAGCCCGCCCAGGGCGGCGTCGGCCTCAAGACCCTGCAGGACCTCAGCGGTCCCGGCGTGAAGAAGATCGCGGTCGGCAAGACCGCGACCGTGCCGGTGGGCCGCTACACGCGCGAGGCGCTCGAGGCCGCCGGGCTCTGGACCCCGCTGGAACCCCGCTTCGTGCAGGCCGACAGCGTGCGCCAGGTGCTCGACTACGTCAGCCGAGGTGAAGTGGAAGCCGGCTTCGTGTACCGTACCGATGCCGCCGTCATGGGCGACAAGGTGCGCGTGGTGCTCACGGCGACCGGCCACGCGCCCGTGTCCTATCCGATCGCCGTGACCGCGGAAAGCAAGGAGAAGGCGTTGGCGAAGGACTTCATCGCGTTCCTGTCGAGCGAGCCGTCGCAGGCGGTGCTGTTGCGCTTCGGCTTCGGCAAGCCGTGATCGACGTCGACCTGCAACTGACGGTCACCGATGGAACGCGCCGCTTCGATCTCGCGGCGCGCTTCGCCACGAGCGTTCCTTTTGCCGCGCTCTACGGCCCATCCGGGGCCGGCAAGTCGCTGACCTTCCAGGCCATCGCCGGGCTGCTGCATCCGTCGCGCGGGCATGTCACGCTCGACGGCCGGACGCTATTCGATTCCACGCAGGGCATCGACATACCGGCGTCCGAGCGGCGCATCGGCTACCTGTTCCAGAATTACGCACTGTTTCCGCACCTCTCGGTGCGCGACAACGTCGCCTTCGGCCTCACCTCGTGGCGCAAGCGGCGCCTATCGCGCGAGGACGGGGAGCGGGTCGATGCCCTGCTGCGCAGCTTCGATCTCGACGCCATGGCCGACAGCCGGCCGCGCACCCTGTCCGGTGGACAGCAGCAGCGCGTGGCGCTCGCCCGCGCGCTCGCGTGCCGCCCGCAGGTGCTGCTGCTGGACGAGCCCTTCGCAGCGCTCAATCCGATGCTGCGCAGTGCCGTGCGGCAGGATCTCGCGGCCATGCAGCGCGAATGGGGCATCCCGGTGCTGATGATCACGCACGACATCGACGACGTGCTCGACCTGGCCGACGTCGCCTTCGTCTACGAGGCAGGCCAGGTGGTACGCGAGGTCGACCTTCGGGGCGGCACGAGCCGCCCGCTCATGGTGCAGCAGCTCGGCGTGCCTGCGCGGCACGAGGAAACGCCCGAACGCGGCAGGCTGCGCCGTCTGCTCCACGGCGGCTAGAGGCGGTCCCGCGACAGCCTGCCTGCCACTGCTGAGCACAGCGAAATCCCTACACTCGATCCATGCCCTGGCACGCGCAACTCGACCTCGACTATCGCCTCGAACAACAACGCAGCACTGCGCGATTCCGCCATGACGGCCCCTTGCGCATTCTCCAGAGCCTCTATCCGGAGGGCGACGCGGTGTGTCACAACGTGCTGGTCCATCCGCCGGGCGGGCTGGTCGGCGGCGACACGCTGGATATCCGCGTGCGCGCCGCGTCGGGGAGTCACGGGCTGATCACCACGCCCGGCGCAAGCCGCTTCTACCGTTCCGAAGGCGAGCTCGCGCGACAGCGCACCGAGCTCGCGCTCGAACCCGGTGCGCGCCTCGAATGGCTGCCGCTCGAAGCCATCTGCTACAGCGGCTGCCGCGCCGAGAACCGGCTGACCCTGCGCGTCGCGCCGGGCGCCGAGCTGATCGGCTGGGACGTGACCGCGCTCGGGCTGCCCAACGCCGGCAAGCCCTTCGAACACGGCACGCTGCAGCAGCACATCGAGGCGCCCGGCGTATGGCTGGAGCGCGGGCGCATAGATGCCAGCGATCTGCGGCTGCTGCAGAGTCCGCTCGGCCTCGCGGGGCATCGCTGCATCGCGTCGATCTTCTTCGTCGCCGGCTCGCCGATCGCGCGCGAGCGGCGCGAGGCGGCACTCGACGCGGCGCGCTCGCTGATCGAGCGCCATGCGCTGCAGGAAAGCGCGGGCGTCACCAGCCCGCACGCCGAGGTCATCGTGCTGCGCGCGCTCGCGCCGGTGGTCGAACCGGCGATGCAGCTGCTGCGCCAGGTCTGGATGGCCTGGCGCGGCGAACTCTGGAAGCTTCCCGGCCAGCCGCCGCGCATCTGGGCGATGTAGCCGGGCACCGGGCGGAGCCGATATGCGCATCGAACGAAGCGACATCCCGGCCCGCCTCGATGGCCTGCCCTGGTCGCGCTGGCACTGGCGCGTCGTCATCGCGCTCGGCGTGGCCTGGGTGCTCGACGGGCTGGAGGTCACGCTGGTCGGCTCGCTCGGCGGCGTGCTGGAGCGGCCGGACACGCTGGCGCTGAGCGCAACACAGGTCGGCTGGTCCGGCTCGCTCTACATCGCCGGAGCGGTGGTCGGCGCGCTGGTGTTCGGCCGGCTGGCGGACCGGTTGGGGCGCAAGCGGCTCTTCCTGCTGACGCTCGCGGTCTATGCGGTCGCGACGCTGGCGACCGCGCTTTCGACGGGCTTCGCGTTCTTTGCCGTCTGCCGCTTCGCGACCGGCTTGGGCATCGGCGGCGAGTACGCGGCCATCAACTCGGCGATCGACGAGCTGATCCCGGCGCGCGTGCGCGGACGCGTGAACCTCGCGATCAACGGCAGCTTCTGGGTCGGCGCAGCGCTCGGCGCGGGGGTCAGCCTGTGGCTGCTCGATCCGCGCGTGCTGGGTCCGGTGGCGGGCTGGCGCGCCGGCTTCGCCTTGGGCGCGCTGCTGGCGGTGGCGATCCTGCTGGTGCGGCGCGACGTTCCGGAAAGCCCGCGCTGGCTGATCGCGCACGGCCGCGCAGAGGAAGCCGAAGGCATCGTGCGCCGCATCGAGGAACAGGTGACGGCGCAGCACGGCCCGCTGCCGTCTGCGGCTGGCCACGTGGCCTTCGGCGAGCGCGCGCATCCCGGCTGGCGCGAAGTGTTGCACGTGCTGCTGCGGCGCTATCCGCAGCGCAGCATGGTGGCACTGGCGCTGATGATCTCGCAGGCCTTCTTCTACAACGCGATCTTCTTCACCTATGCGCTGGTGCTCACGCGCTTCCACGGCGTGCCCGAAGGCAGGGTCGCGCTCTACATCTTTCCTTTCGCGCTCGGCAACGTGCTCGGGCCGCTCGTCCTCGGCCCGCTCTTCGACCACGTGGGGCGGCGGCGCATGATCGCGCTGACCTACGTGTGCTCGGGCATCGGGCTCGGGCTGACGGGATTGGCCTTCATGCAGGGCCTCCTCGACGCGCGCAGCCAGGCGCTTTGCTGGTCGGCGGTGTTCTTCCTGGCGTCGGCCGCGGCGAGCTCGGCCTATCTCACGGTGAGCGAGGTCTTCCCGCTGGAGATGCGCGCGATCGCGATCTCGATCTTCTATGCGGTGGGCACCGGTGCCGGCGGCTTCGTCGCACCGGCGCTCTTCGGCGCGCTGATCGAGACCGGCAGCCGGGCCGCGGTCGCGGCGGGCTATGCGATCGGCGCGGTGCTGGTGGTCGTGGCCGGATCGATCGCATGGCGCTGGGCGGTGGACGCCGAGCGCAAGCCGCTCGAGGAGATCGCGCCGCCGCTCGGATCGGCGCCCCGCGAGGCGCCGGGGCCGCGCCCGTGACTCAGGCCGTCTGGGTCGGGTGGCCGGCCTCGACCCACGCTTCGAGCCCGCCCGCGAGCGGCCGGGCGCGCTTCAGGCCGCGCGACGCCAGCGCCTGCGCGCCCAGCGCGGCCGAGACCTCGTTCGGGCAGCTGCAATAAAGCACGATCTCGCGATCGGCGCCCTCGAAGGGCAACTCGACGCGCCGCTGCTGGATGTCCTTGAGCGCGATCGGCAGCGCACCGGGAATGCGCCGCGGATCGACCTGCACCCCCGCCTCGCCGCGCACGTCGATCACGATCGGCGGCGGCTCGCCATCCATCATGGTCAGCAGTTCGCCGACGGTCACGCGCGGCATGCCGGTCAGGCGCATGAAGTTGCGGCGCCGCCAGAAGCGCCACGCAAGCATCGCGGCGAGCACGACGACGATCGCCACGATCGCGAAGCCGCCCGCCTCCGACAGGGCATCGAGCACCGCCTGGATCTGGCCACGGAAGATCCAGCCCAGCGCGAGGAAGATGCCGGTCCACAGCAGCGCGGCGGCCGTATCGAAGGCCACGAAGCGCCACGACGACATCCCCAGCGCGCCCGCCATCGGCGGCGCGATCACCGAGACGCCGGGCACGAACTTCGCCAGCACCAGCGACATCCCGCCCCAGCGGCCGATCAGCGTTTCGCTGCGGCGCACGCAGGAATCGGGCGAGATCGAGATCTTGCACAGCAGCCGCATGAAGCGGTAGCCATAAAGCCGCCCGGTATAGAACCAGACGGCGTCGCCGAGCAGGTTCGCGAGCCACGACGCGGCCACCATCGCCACCATCAGCACCGGCTGCGCGATGGCCGCCAGGGCGCCGGCCACCACGAGCAGCGGCGATGCCGGCACCGGGAGCCCGACCCGCGCCAGGAAGGTGGCAACGAACACCACCGCGACCGCGTGCTCCACCAGCAGCAGGCTCAGCAGCTCCACGCGAGGCTCCCGGATGGCAGCGGACGGGCGACGGGAGGGATCGGCATGGCGGGCGGCTCTGGCTGTTGGAGTGGCCTGAGCGTACCGCCTTTCGCCACGATCACGTCGTCAGGCGCCCCTGAATGGATCGGGAAGGAACAGAATCGCCCTGTGCATGACGGCCGCCGGGCGCCGCCTGTTCCCGCAGCCCGGGAATAAATCCGCGACCCGCCGCGTCATGCAGGGGACTGTGTTGAACGACCGCACCCGCCGATTCGAGACCGCGGCCCTGCCGCACCTGCACGCCGCGTACAACCTGGCGCGCTGGCTGCTGCGCGACGACCAGCAGGCCGAAGACGCAGTGCAGGAGGCTTTCTTGCGCGCGTTCCGTTTCTTCGACGACCTTCGCGGCGGCGATGCGCGGCCGTGGCTGTTCGGCATCGTGCGCAACGCCTGCTACGACGCGATGCGGCAGTCGCGCCATCTGGCGGACCAGGTCGAGTTCGACGAGTTCCGCGATGTCGGCACCGAGGACCCCGGCATCGGCGCGGCGCAGCGCGACGGCGGGGACCCCGCAGCCGCCTGGGAGCAGCGTGCCCTGGGCCGGCGCATCGATGCGGCCATCGAGGCGCTCGCCCCGCCGTTCCGCGAGGTCATCGTCCTTCGTGAGATGGAAGACATGTCGTACGAGGAGATTGCGCGCATCGCCGGCATCCCGGTGGGGACGGTGATGTCGCGCCTTTCGCGCGCCCGCGCGCTGCTGCGCAATGCGCTCCAGGAGGAAGCGCCGCCCGACAAATCAGGAGCCCATCGCGATGCAACCCAATGAAGCGCACGACGATCTCGGCCGGCTGATCCGGCAGGAGGCCACGCGCCACGCGCCGTCGCCCGCGCTGGCCGAGCGCATCCGCGCCGGAGTGCGGAACGCGAACGGCGCGCCGGCGTTCGTGCCGCCGCCGCGGCCGAAGACCCGGCCGCGCTGGCTGCCGGCGCTGGCGCTGTTCGGCGGGGGCGCGGCCACGGCATGGGCGCTCTCGTTCGCGCTGTTGCTGGGCTCGGCAGGCCATGCGCTCGGCGACGCGGTCACCGACAGCCACATCCGCTCGCTGATGGCCGGACATCTGATGGACGTGGCCTCGTCGGACCATCACACCGTCAAGCCGTGGTTCGCGGGCAAGCTCGATTTCTCTCCGCCGGTGGTCGATCTGGCGGCCGAAGGGCATCCGCTGATCGGCGCCCGGCTCGACTACATCGAAGGGCGCGCAGTGGCGGCGCTGGTCTACCGGTCAGGGCAGCACATCGTCAACCTGTTCGTCTGGCCGGATTCGCGGGATGCCGCGTCCGCGCCGCAGTTGCTGGCGCGCCGCGGCTACAACATGGTGCACTGGACCGAAGGCGGCATGCAGGCCTGGGCGGTGTCCGACCTCAACGCGGCCGAGCTGCAGACCTTCGCAAAGCTCGCGCGCGAACGCATGGGCGCCGCGCAGCCGCCGCCCGCAAGCTGATCAGATCGCGACGAGTTGGCGCACCCCTTGCGCTTCCATGTCCTTGCCGAGCCCGCGCGCGATCACTTCGCCGCGCTCCATCACGAGGTAGTCGTCGGCCAGTTCCTGCGCGAAGTCGTAGTACTGCTCGCACAGCACGATCGCCATGTCGCCGCGGTCGGCCAGCATGCGGATCACGCGGCCGATGTCCTTGATGATGCTCGGCTGGATGCCCTCGGTGGGCTCGTCGAGGATCAGCAGCTTGGGCTTGGGCGCCAGCGCGCGGGCGATCGCGAGCTGCTGCTGCTGCCCGCCCGACAGATCGCCGCCCCGGCGATTGAGCATCTGCTTGAGCACCGGGAACAGCTCGTACAGCTCCGGCGGCACCGGCGTGCTGCCGGACTTGTAGGCCAGGCCCATGCGCAGGTTTTCCTCGACCGTGAGCCGCGCGAAGATCTCGCGCCCCTGCGGCACGAAGCCCATGCCCGCGCGGGCCCGCTCGTAGGGCGTGCGCTTGTGGATCGGCACGCCGTCGAACTCGATGCTGCCGCTCTTGATGGGCACCAGGCCCATCAAGGACTTGAGCAAGGTCGTCTTGCCGACGCCGTTGCGGCCGAGCAGCACGGTGACCTTGCCGGGCCGTGCTTCGAAGCTGACGTCGCGCAGGATGTGCGAGCCGCCGTAGTACTGATGGATGTTCCTGACCGTGAGCATGAGCTGCTTCCTTAGCGACCGAGATAGACCTCGATGACGCGCTCGTCCGCCTGCACTTCATCGAGCGTGCCCTGCGCGAGCACCGAGCCGTCGCACAGCACGGTCACGATCTCGGAGATGGTGCGGATGAAGCTCATGTCGTGCTCCACCACCATCAGCGAATGCTTGCCCTTGAGCGAGAGGAACAGCTCCGCGGTGCGCGCGGTTTCCTCGTCCGTCATGCCGGCCACCGGCTCGTCGAGCAGCAGCAGCTTCGGGTCCTGCATCAGCAGCATGCCGATCTCCAGCCACTGCTTCTGGCCGTGGCTCAGGTTGCCGGCCATGCGCAGCACGCTGCTTTCGAGATGGATGGTCTGCAGCACCTCGGCCAGACGGTCGCACTGCTCTGAATCGAGCTTGAAGAGCATCGAGGACTTCACGCCCTTGTCGGTCGCGAGCGCCAGCTCGAGGTTCTCGAACACGGTGAGGTGCTCGAACACCGTCGGCTTCTGGAACTTGCGGCCGATGCCCAGCTGCGCGATCTCGGCCTCCTTGTGGCGCAGCAGGTCGATGGTGCTGCCGAAGAACACCGTGCCTTCGTCGGGCCGGGTCTTGCCGGTGATGATGTCCATCATCGTGGTCTTGCCCGCGCCGTTCGGGCCGATGATGCAGCGCAGCTCGCCGGGCGCGATGTCGAGCGACAGCTTGTTGATCGCCTTGAAGCCGTCGAAGCTCACGCTCACGTCTTCGAGGTAGAGGATGCGGCCGTGCGTCACATCGACTTCACCCGGCGTCATGTGCCGACCGTAGCCCGCGGCGCGTCCGCCGGATTCGGTGTGCAGCGCCTGTTCGAAGGCAATGTGGCGGGCGACGCGCAGGGCGCCGGCGTCCATCAGGTCGGGGGTCATGCGCGTGCTCCCTTGGGTTCCACGGCCAGCGGCGGCGTGAGCGATGCGGGCTCGACGCCCTGCTCGGCCGCGGCCGAGCGCTGCACTTCATGGCGGACTTCGCCGGACACCGCTTCGGCCGCTTCCGCTTTCTGCTTTTCCCTCGATGCCAGTTTCTTCGCCAGCCCCACGATGCCGTCCGGCAGGAACAGCGTGACCGCGATGAACAGCGCGCCGAGGAAGTACAGCCAGTATTCGGGATAGGCCACCGTGAGCCAGCTCTTCGCGCCGTTGACGATGAAGGCGCCGATGACCGGCCCCACCAGCGTCGCGCGCCCGCCGACCGCGGTCCAGATCGCGATCTCGATCGAATTGGCCGGGCTCATCTCGCCCGGGTTGATGATGCCGACCTGCGGCACGTAGAGCGCCCCGGCCACGCCGCACATCACGGCCGAGATCACCCAGATCGTGAGCTTGTAGCCCAGCGGGTTGTAGCCCGAGAACATCACGCGCGACTCCGCATCGCGGATCGCCTGCAGCACGCGGCCGAACTTGCTCGCGATCAGCCACTTCGACAGCAGCAGGAAGGCCAGCAGCGTCAGCCCGGTGAGCACGAACAGCACCATGCGCATCTCCTGCGTCGCGATCGGGATGCCGAGGATGCGCTTGAAGTCGGTGAAGCCGTTGTTGCCGCCGAAGCCCGTCTCGTTGCGGAAGAAGAGCAGCATCGCCGCGAAGGTCATCGCCTGCGTGATGATCGAGAAGTACACGCCCTTGATGCGCGAGCGGAAGGCGAAGAATCCGAACACGAAGGCGATGAGCCCCGGCACCAGGGCGATCAGGATCAGCGTCGCGATGAAGCTGTCGGAGAGCGCCCAGTGCCACGGCAGCGCCTTCCAGTCGAGGAACACCATGAAGTCCGGCAGGTCGCTCTTGTAGTTGCCGTCGCGGCCGATCTGGCGCATGAGGTACATGCCCATCATGTAGCCGCCGAGCGCGAAGAAGAGGCCATGCCCGAGCGAGAGGATGCCGGTGTAGCCCCAGATGAGATCCATCGCGAGCGCGCAGATCGCATAGCACATGATGCGGCCGACGAGCGCCACCGCGTAGTCGCTCATGTGCAGCGCGCTGCCGGCCGGCACCACCATGTTGAGCACCGGCGCGAGCGCGCAGACCACGACCAGCGCGACGAAGAAGGCCGTCCAGCCCTTGCCGCTCAGCAGCGGGCCTTTGGTTGGAAGAGAAACGGAAGAACTCATGGGTTCGCAGGGGTGCAAGGGGTTCTCATGCCAGAAACACCGCGGAACCGGCTCCGCCGGGCCGCTGGTGTTGCCCCCTTGAGGGGGTGCAGAGCCACACGAAGTGGGCGAGGCTGGGGGTGGTCGTCATACTTCGGCGCTCCGCCCCTTGACTGCGAAGATGCCCTGCGGCCGCTTCTGGATGAAGACGATGATGAAGACCAGCACCGCGATCTTCGCGAGCACCGCACCGGCCCAGCCTTCGATGAACTTGTTGAGGATGCCGAGGCCCATCGCCGCATACACCGTACCCGCGAGCTGGCCGACGCCGCCCGTCACGACCACCATGAACGAGTCGACGATGTAGTTCTGCCCGAGGTCCGGGCCGACATTGCCGATCTGCGAGAGCGCGCAGCCTGCGAGCCCGGCGATGCCGGAGCCGAGGGCAAAGGCGTAGGTGTCGATGCGCGCGGTGTTCACGCCCATGCACGAGGCGATCGGCCGGTTCTGCGTCACGCCGCGCACGAAGAGCCCGAGGCGCGTTCGGCCGATCAGCCAGCCCATCGCAAGCAGCACCAGGCCCGCGAAGATGATGATGCAGATGCGGTTCCACGGCAGCGTGACGTTGCTCAGCAGGTTCAGCCCGCCGCTCATCCAGGCCGGGTTCTCCACGCCGACGTTCTGCGCGCCGAAGATCGAACGCACGAGCTGCTGCAGCATCAGGCTGATGCCCCAGGTGGCGAGCAGCGTTTCGAGCGGACGCCCGTAGAGGAAGCGGATCACGCCGCGCTCGAGCACCGCCCCGACCAGGGCCGAAGCGAGAAATGCGACCGGAATGGCCGCCACCAGGTACCAGCCGAACATCGACTCGGGCAGCAAGCGTTGGAAGATGCCCTGCATCACGTAGGTCGCATAGGCGCCGATCATCATCAGCTCGCCATGCGCCATGTTGATCACGCCCATCAGCCCGTAGGTGATCGCAAGGCCCAGCGCCGCAAGCAGCAGCACCGAGCCCAGGCTGATGCCGCTGAAGACCGCATTGATGCGATCGCCCCAGACGAGCGAGCCATCGATGCTGCTGATCGAGGCAGTGATCGCCGCCTTCACGTCCGCTTCGGTCTCGTCGGCGAGCCGCTGGTTGAGCAGCAGCTTGGTTTCCGGGCTCCGGCTGTCGCCGAGCGCCTTGGCCGCCTCGAGGCGCTTGGCCTTGTCGGCGCTGCCGAGCAGGCTCGCCGCGCGCACCAGTTCGAGCTGCGCCTTGATCTTCGGGTTCGTCTCGCCTGCCAGCGCCTTCTCGACCATCGGCAGCCGCGATTCATCGGGCTCCTTGAACAGCGCCTGCGCGGCCTCGGCGCGCACCGCGTCGTCCTTGCTCGTGAGCTTGAGCGCCGCCTGCGCTGCATCGAGCGCGCCACGCATCATGTTGTTGTTGACCACGTCCTCGGCATCGTCCGGCAGCTTCAGCTGTGCTCCGGTGACCGGGTCGTAGGCCTTGTCGTCCTTGATGACGAACACCTTGTCTTCGCTGACCTTCACCGCATCGTCGGACATCGCCTGAATGAAAGCGGCCGTCTTCTCATCCGCGGCAGCCACCGCCTTGTTGAGCGCCGCGATTCGCGCTTCGGTATCGCCCGAAGCAATGCCCTTGGCCTCATCAGCGGTCAGCGCGTAAGCCGAACCGCCCAGCGCCAGCGTGAGCACGACCGCAAGCAAATGAATGTGGCGCAAAACTTTGAGCACAACGGTCCCTATTCCAGAAACACCGCGGAACCGGCTCCGCCGGTCCGCTGGTGTTGCCCCCAGCAGGGGGGTGTCAGAGCCACACGAAGTGGGCGAGGCTGGGGGGTTACAACGATTTTCCTGCGGGGTAATCAGGCTTCTTGTCGTTACCCTCGATATACGGGCTCCACGGCTTGGCCTTGACCGGACCCGGCGTCTTCCACACCACGTTGAACTGGCCATCGGCCTTGATCTCGCCGATGAACACGCTCTTGTGCAGGTGGTGGTTCTTCTCGTCCATCTTCGAGACGATGCCCGAGGGCGCGGTGAAGGTCTGGCCGGCCATCGCCGCGATGACCTTGTCGGTGTCGGTGCTCTTGGCCTTCTCGACCGCCTGCTTCCACATGTGGATGCCGATCCAGGTGGCTTCCATCGGGTCGTTGGTCAGCGGCTTGTCCTTGTGGCCCGCGATGTTGTGCGCCTTGGCGTAGTCGCTCCACTGCTTGATGAACGCCGTGTTGGTCGGGTTCTTGATGCTCATGAAGTAGTTCCATGCCGCGAGGTGGCCCACGAGCGGCTTGGTGTCCACGCCGCGCAGTTCTTCCTCGCCGACCGAGAAGGCCACCACCGGCACGTCCTTGGCCTTCAGGCCGGCGTTGCCGAGTTCCTTGTAGAAGGGCACGTTCGAATCGCCGTTGATGGTCGAGACCACCGCCGTCTTGCCGCCAGCCGAGAACTTCTTGATGTCGGCCACGATGGTCTGGTAATCGCTGTGGCCGAAGGGGGTGTACTTCTCGTCGATGTCCTTGTCGGCCACGCCCTTGCTCTTGAGGTAGGCGCGCAGGATCTTGTTGGTGGTGCGCGGATAGACGTAGTCGGTGCCCAGCAGCACCCAGCGCTTGGCACCGCCGCCTTCCTTGCTCATGAGGTAGTCGACTGCCGGAATGGCCTGCTGGTTGGGCGCGGCGCCGGTGTAGAACACGTTCTTGCTGAGCTCTTCACCCTCGTACTGCACGGGGTAGAACAGGAGGCCGTTCATTTCCTCGACCACCGGCAGCACCGACTTGCGCGAGACCGAGGTCCAGCAGCCGAAGATCACAGCGACCTTGTCCTGGCCGAGCAGCTGCTTGGTCTTCTCGGCGAACAGAGGCCAGTTGGAGGCCGGGTCGACCACCACCGGCTCGAGCTTCTTGCCCATCACGCCGCCCTTGGCGTTGATGTCGTCGATGGCCATGAGCACCGTGTCCTTGAGCACGGTTTCCGAGATCGCCATCGTGCCGGAGAGCGAGTGCAGCACCCCGACCTTGATGGTGTCCTGCGCGAACGCGGGCGCGGCCGAGAGGCCTGCCAGCATGGCGGCGGCGGTGAGCGCCTTGAGGGTGAAACGACGTTGCATGATGAGACCTTCTCCTGTGTTGAACGATGGAGAGAGTCTGCGGATTCGCCCCTGGAGCTGAAATACGCCGGGTGGCGTACAAGACGTCGCGCGCCAATAGGCGCGCCCTAGAAAAAGCCGCGGGCGTAGTTGATGGGCGCGTGATCCGCCAATTCACGCAGCAACACGGCGCCGGGCTTCCACGCATGCTCCGACGCATAACGCGCCCGGCCTTCGATGCGGTCGGCCTCGATCATCGTCGGCGCGGGATCGTCGACGCATTCGCCCGTGAGGCAGGTGATGTAGGTCACCGCACCGGCATGCGCATAGAACGACAGCGCCGGCGGCAACTGGGTGACGACGTCGCATCCGTCGACCAGCCGCACGACGTTCATGTGCGCCAGCGAGGCGACGAACTTCGCGTCGCCGACGCGCGGCGAGCCGAGCGTGATGAGCATCTCGGGCGCGAGCACGCTCGCGGCCAGCGTTGCGAGCGCGGCGCCGAGGCTGTGGCCGGTGAGGATGAGGCGGCTGCGCGGCTGCGCTTCGCCCGCGAGCCAGTCCAATACTTGCGGCAGCACGCCACGCGTCGCCTTGGCGAAGCCGGCGTGCACGCGGCCGCCGCTTTCCTGCCATTCGAGCTGCTGCGCCTGCAGGTTGGTGGCGAGGTGGCGGATCTCGTCCGGCTGCGTGCCGCGGAACGCGACGAGCGTCGTGCCGTCGGCGCCATGGATCGCACCGAAGGCGAAGGTCGCGGCATCGAGGAACAGCCTGGGTTCGCAAAAGCCCGCCTGCGCGAGTGCGGCGGCGAGGCGCCGCTGCTCGGATTCCGCCTGTTCCGCCCGGTAGTACGCGAGCCGCGAGGCTTCGACGGCCCATTGCGTCGGGGTGTAGAGAGTGCCGCGCTCGAACAGCGTCTCGCGGCGCTCCGGCATGTAGAGTGCGGCGCGGCTGGCGTCGTAGGCGATGGTGGACATGGTGGACACCTCCCGATTCAAGGCGTACGCCGGTCGGCACTCAGGCGAAACTGGCGTGCCGCGAAGGCCCACACCAGCTTGGTCGCGTCCGGCCCGGCCGCATCCGTGAACAGCATGCTGGAGGCGCCGCCGCTCCACGCGTGGCCGAGGCCCGCGATCTCGCACAGCGAGACCGCGATGCGCCCCCGGCGCGTGAAATCGGTGATGCGCATCGGATGGCGCCTGCCGCGCTGCACCGTGCGCGTGACGCCGGCGCGCGCGCCCGTGGCCATCGCCCAGACCGCCGCGGTGCTGCCGGCATTGCTCGCGGACACGACGCTGTCGGCGTCGCCGTGCAGCACGAGCAGCGGCGGCAGCGTCGTGAAGACCGCTGCGGCACCCATGGCCTTGCCGACGGCGGTGGCGGGCATCGGTGGCACGTGCTGCCCGCGCATCGCGCCCAGCGCGGTGGCCGGCGACTTGGCTGCGCCGGGCGCGACACCCGAATGCATCGCCACTGCCTTGAAGCGCAACGGGTAGCGCGTCGCCAGCAGCGCCGCCATGCTGGCCCCGGCCGACAGCCCGGCGAGCGCGATGCGGTCGCGGTCGATCGGATACAGCATCAGGACCTGGTCCACCGCCGCCAGCAGCGTGGCCGCCTCTGCGTCGGCCTTGCCGGAGCGACGGTCATACCAGTTCCAGCAGCCCTGCGCGTTGGCCAGCCGGTCCTGTTCGGGGTAGAGCACCATGAAGCCTTCGCGCGCGGCGATGCGGTTCATGCGGGTGCTGATGGCGAAGTCGCGCCCGGTCTGGCCGCAGCCGTGGAGCATGACCAGGAGCGGCAGCTTCTCGCCCAGCTTGAACTGCAGGTCGGGTGGCCGGTAGAGGTGATAGCGCCGCGCCCCTGCGGGTCCCAGCGCCACGCCGGGCAGCCAGTCGCCGCGGCCGGGCGGCGGCTTGAGCTGCTTCGCGGCGGCCCGCTGCACCTGGTTGGCGATGCGCTTGCTGCTGCCCAGCGTCGCCTTGGTGAGCGCCTTCAGGTTGCGCTGGTACGCGCGCGTGAGCGGTGAGGTTGCACGGCGGGCCATCAATGTGCGGCAAGGGTCGTCCGCGCACGGTAGCAGCTTCGGCCGAAGCAGGCTACCCGGCCGATCGGCCGGTCGTCAGTACAGCTCGGGCACGTACATGCTCGCCGGCACGGGATGGCGCAGGTAGTCCGCATGGCGCTCGCGAGCCGGCAGCACCACCGGCGCGTGCTCCATCTCCTGATAGGGAAGCTGGCCGAGCAGGTGGCTGATGCAGTTGAGCCGCGCCTTCTTCTTGTCGACCGCCTGCACCACCCACCACGGCGCCTCGGGAATGTGGGTGCGGTCGAGCATGGTTTCCTTGGCCTTGGTGTATTCCTCCCACCGGCGCCGCGACTCGAGGTCCATCGGGCTCAGCTTCCACTGCTTGAGCGGGTCGTGGATGCGGCTCAGGAAGCGCATGTGCTGCTCGTCGTCGGTGATGGAGAACCAGTACTTGATCAGCTTGATGCCCGAGCGCACCAGCATCCGCTCGAAGTCGGGCACCGTGCGGAAGAACTCCTCGTACTCGTCGTCGCTGCAGAAGCCCATCACGCGCTCGACGCCGGCGCGGTTGTACCAGCTGCGGTCGAACAGCACCATCTCGCCGGCCGCCGGCAGATGCGCCACGTAGCGCTGGAAATACCACTGCGTGCGTTCGCGGTCGTTCGGCGCCGGCAGCGCCGCCACGCGCGCCACGCGCGGGTTGAGGCGCTGAGTGATGCGCTTGATCACGCCGCCCTTGCCCGCCGCGTCGCGGCCTTCGAACAGGATGACCACCTTCTGCCGGGTGTTCTGCACCCAGTCCTGCAGCTTCACCAGTTCGCCCTGCAGCCGGAACAGGTTCTTGAAATAAGCCTGCCGCGCGGCCTTGTCGTCGATCTGGCCGGTTTCCAGTTCCTCGAGGCTGCGGTCTTCGATTTCGAGTTCGATCTCTTCGTCGTAGCTGTCGACCAGGTCGCGCGCGATGCGCTGCATGAGTTCTTCCTGGTCGCTCAGGATGTCGGGTAGCGTCATGATCCGCCTCTGGAGCAAACAAAAACCTTATCGTGCGACCGCCGAATGACAGTCCTGTGACGAAAAGTGAGCAAGACGGGCGCCCGTCACATGGCCGTCATATACGCGGAGGACGATGCCGGACTCGCCCACGGGGCGTTCACTCATCCCTGTTCTGACACATACGGCCTTGGCACTTTCCCAGGATTGGACGTTCGGTGCCTATGGCAGCGATGAAGCAGGACTGATCTGCGGCTACCTGTTCGACGCGGGGTCGGCCCAGCCGGTGCGCGCGGTCGATTCGTCGCGGGCGGCCGAATGGCTGGCCCGGGATGCCGGTCATGAAGACGGCACGGCGGATCGCGCGTTCATGTGGCTGCATTTCAACCTCAGCCATGCGCCGGCCGAGCGCTGGCTGACGCGCCACGCGGGCCTTTCGGACGTGTTCTACGAGACGCTGAAGGACGGCCTGCACTCCACCCGCATCGAGCGCGCGGACGATTCGCTGATCGCGGTCATCAACGACGTGCACTTCGAGTTCAGCTTCGAGCCCTCGGACATCTCCACCTTGTGGATCAGCGTGGGCCCGCGGCTGGTGGTCACCGCGCGCAGCCAGCCGCTGCGCTCGGTGGACGCGCTGCGCACGGCCGTGAAGGCCGGCGACGCGCCGCGCTCGACCACCGAGCTGCTCGAGCACCTGATGCGGGTGCAGGCCGACGTGCTGGTGAAGATCGTCCGTGACGGGACGGCGCGCATCGACTCGATCGAGGACGAGCTCCTGGCCGGCCGCCTCGACCACAAGCGCGCGCGGCTGGGCATGCTGCGGCGCGTGATGGTGCGCCTGCAGCGGCTCCTGGCGCCGGAACCGGCGGCGCTGTTCCGCCTGCTGCAGACCCCGCCGCACTGGATGTCCGAACCCGACGCCCTGCAGTTGCGGGCGGCGTCGGAGGAGTTCTCAGTCGTGCTGCGCGACATGGGCGCGCTGCAGGAGCGCATCAAGCTGCTGCAGGAAGAGATCGCGGCCAACGTGAACGAGGACAACAACCGAAGCCTCTTCGTGCTGACGGTGGTGACCGTGCTCGCGCTGCCGATCAACATCATGGCGGGCCTGTTCGGCATGAACGTCGGCGGCATCCCGCTCCAGGAGCACAAGCACGGCTTCTGGATCCTGGTCGGCGTCGTGGCCACGTTCACCGCGGTGGCGGCATGGCTGGCTTTTCGCAAGAAGCGCTGAAAGCGCAGGAAAGTTAAGATTCGTGACGTGTCATCGATCCTTAATGCCGACCTGCACTGCCATTCCGTGGTCTCGGACGGCACGCTCACACCCGAGGAGCTCGCCGCGCGCGCCGCGGCCAACGGCGTCGAGCTCTGGGCATTGACCGACCACGACGAGATCGGCGGCCTGCACCGCGCGGCCGCTGCGGCACGCGAGAACGGCATCCGCTACCTCACGGGCACCGAGATTTCCGTCACCTTCGCGGGCGAGACGGTGCACATCGTCGGCCTGGGCTTCGACGCCGACGACGCGGGGATCACCGAAGGCCTCTACGACACCCGGGGCGGGCGCGGCAAGCGCGCGCTGGAGATGTCCGAGCAGCTGGCCAAGGTCGGCATCCAGGGCGCCTATGAGGGCGCGCTCCGATTCGTCGGCAACCCCGAGCTGATCTCGCGCACCCATTTCGCCCGTTTCCTGGTGGAAGGCGGCTACTGCCGCGACACGGCCGAGGTCTTCCGCAAGTACCTCACCGAAGGCAAGCCGGGCTACGTGCCGCACCGCTGGGCCACGCTGAAGGACGCGGTGAGCTGGATCACCGCCGCCAACGGGCTGGCCGTGATCGCCCATCCGGGCCGCTACAGGTTCACCGCCAACGAGGAATACGCGCTGTTCCTCGAGTTCAAGGCCCACGGCGGCAAGGCGATCGAGGTGGTGACCGGAAGCCACACGCCGACCGAGTACGTCGAGTACGCCGACAAGGCGCTGGAATTCGGCTTCGCTGCCTCGCGCGGCAGCGATTTCCACAGCCCCGACGAAAGCCATTGCGACCTGGGCAAGCTTCCCTGGCTGCCCGGGAACCTCACGCCGGTGTGGGAGCTGCTGGAGCACCGCATCCAGTGAGTTCCCTGCCCGGCGGCGCCACGGTCGCCACGCCAAGCGCGCGCCACCTCGAATCCGCACGGACCCTCGCCGGCATCGGGCTGGTGCTGCTCGCCGTCGCCTGCTTCGCGACGCTGGACACCGCCACCAAGCGCTCGACCGCGGCGGTACCGATCCTCATGGGGGTCTGGGTGCGCTACGCCTTCCAGGCGGTCGCCACCACGATGGTCCTTTTGCCCCGGCACGGCACTGCCCTGCTGCGCACGCACCATCCGCGCTACCAGCTCCTGCGCGGCACGCTGCTCTTGGCATCGAGCATCCTGGCGTTCTTGAGCCTGCGCTACATGCCACTGGCGGAATTCACCTCGATCGTGCTGATCGCGCCGCTCGTGATCACGCTGCTCGCCGCCACCACCCTCAAGGAACACGTCTCGCCGCTGCGCTGGGCGCTGGTGGCGGGCGGCTTCGCCGGCACGCTGGTGATCCTGCGCCCGGGCGGCGACGCCTTCGGCTGGGCCATGCTGCTGCCCATCGGGCTGGTGCTGACCAACGCCTGGTTCCAGGTGCTCACGAGCAAGCTGGCGCGCACCGAGAACCCGCTCACGATGCACTTCTACACCGGCTGGGTGGGCACCCTCCTGGCCTCGTTGGCGCTGCCCTTCGTCTGGACCGCGCTGCCGTCGTGGCACTGGTGGGCGCTGCTGTGCCTGATGGGGTTCATGGGCACCATCGGGCATTTCATCCTGATCCTGGCATACCAGCGCACGCCGGCCTCCACGCTCACGCCCTATCTCTACGCGCAGATCGCCTTCGCGATGCTGGCCGGCTGGATCGTTTTCTCGCAGGTGCCCGACACGCTCTCGCTGGCCGGCATGGCGCTGATCGCTGTCTGCGGGGCCGCGGGCGCATGGCTCACGGTGCGCGAGCGCCGCATGCCGATCGAACCCGCCGAATCTTGACCACCCCCGTTGCTTGCTCACTTCGTGTAGCCGCCTCCCCCCTCGAGGGGGCAACCCCGGCGGACCGGCAAAGCCGGCTCCGCGGGGTTCCTGGCGAGCGTTGGGGAGACTGACGGCAGAATGGCGGGCTCCCGTTCCCGTCAGGTTTTCATGGCCCAGTTCTTCGAAGTCCATCCCGACAATCCGCAGCAGCGGCTTCTCAAGCAGGCCGCGGCCCTGCTCGCGCGCGGCGAGATCGTCGCGGTGCCGACCGACTCCAGCTACGCGCTGGCCTGCCACCTCGACGACAAGGACGCCGTCGACCAGTTGCGGCGCATCCGGCAGGTCGACGAGAAGCATCACCTCACGCTGATCTGCCGCGACCTGAGCGAGCTCGCGAACTACGCGCGGGTCGACAACAAGCAGTACCGCCTGCTGAAGGCCGCGACGCCGGGGCCCTACACCTTCATCCTCGAAGCGACCAAGGAAGTCCCGCGCCGCGTGAGCCATCCGCAGCGCAAGACCATCGGCCTGCGCATGCCCGACCACAAGGTCCTGTGCGAGTTGCTCACCTTGCATGGCGAGCCGCTGCTGGCCACCACCCTGATCCCCCCCGGCGAGACCGAGGCCATGAACGACGCCGCGCAGATCCGCGAACGCTTCGAGAAGCAGATCGGCGGGGTGATCGATGCGGGCGCCTGTCCGTCGGAACCGACGACCGTGGTCGATCTCGTGCCCATGGGCACCGGCGGCGACCCGGTGCTGGTGCGGCAGGGACGCGGCTCGCTGGCGCTGCTCGGCCTCTGATCCGCCCAAGGGACACGCACCCGTCTGAGACAATCCGCAAGTGGACATCTCCAACACCATCCAGACCGTGCTCATCTACGCGCTGCCGGTGATCTTCGCGATCACCCTGCACGAGGCCGCGCACGGCTACGTCGCCCGCTATTTCGGCGACAACACGGCCTACGTGCTCGGCCGGGTGACGCTCAATCCGATGAAGCACATCGACCCGGTCGGCACCATCCTGATGCCGCTGCTGCTGTTCTTCGCCACCTCGGGCAGCTTTCTGTTCGGCTACGCCAAGCCCGTCCCGGTGAGCTTCGGCCGGCTGCGCCATCCCAAGCGCGACATGATCTGGGTCGCGCTGGCCGGGCCGGCCGCCAACTTCGTCCAGGCGATCCTCTGGGCGCTGTTCTACGTCGCGCTCGCCGGCTTCGGCATCAACGAGCCCTATTTCCTCAAGATGGCACAGGGGGGCGTGCTGGTGAACCTCGTGATGTGGGCGTTCAACCTCTTCCCGCTGCCGCCGCTCGACGGCGGCCGGGTCCTCGCGGGGCTGCTGCCGCGCGGCCGCGCGCAGGAATTCCTCGCGCGCATCGAGCCCTATGGGTTCTTCATCGTGATGGCCCTCGTCCTCGCCGGCGTCGTCAGTACTTATTGGCTACAGCCGCTGATGGCCATCGGCTACGAGGTCGTCAACCTGCTGCTCTCCCCCATCGTCGCCCTGATCCGCTGAGTCTTTTCACATGGCCTCGTCCAATCCCGACATCGTCCGCTTCCTCACCGGCATCACCACCAGCGGGACGCCGCATCTCGGCAACTACGTGGGCTCGGTGCGGCACTCGGTGCGCTTCAGCCGCCGCGCGGACGTGCAGAGCTTCTACTTCCTCGCGGACTACCACGCGCTCATCAAGGTCGACGACCCGGCGCGCATCCAGCGCTCGACCCTGGAGATCGCCGCCACCTGGCTGGCCTGCGGGCTCGACCCCGAGCGCGTGACCTTCTACCGGCAGTCCGACATCCCCGAGATTCCCGAACTCACCTGGTTCCTCACCTGCGTGGCGGGCAAGGGCCTGCTCAACCGCGCGCATGCCTACAAGGCGCAGGTGGACAAGAACGTCGCCAAGGGCGATGACCCCGACGCGGACGTCAGCGCGGGCCTCTTCATGTACCCCGTGCTCATGGCGGCCGACATCCTGATGTTCAATGCCCACAAGGTGCCGGTGGGCCGCGACCAGGTCCAGCACATCGAGATGGCGCGCGACATGGCGGCGAGCTTCAACCACCTCTACGGCGAGCACTTCCAGCTCCCCGAGGCCGAGATCGACGACGCGGTGGCGACGCTGCCCGGCCTCGACGGCCGCAAGATGAGCAAGAGCTACGACAACACGATCCCGCTCTTCACGCCGCGCGCCAATCTGCAGAAGCTCATCGCCGGCATCGTCACCGATTCACGCGCGCCTGGAGAGGCCAAGGACACGGAAGGCTCGGCGCTGTTCCAGATCTACCAGGCCTTTGCCGACAGCGAGGAGACCGAGACCCTGCGCCGGGCCTACGCCGACGGGATCGGCTGGGGCGATGCCAAGCAGATGCTCTTCGAGCGCATCGACCGCGAGATCGCACCGATGCGCCAGCATTACGACGAATTGATCAACGACCCGGCCCGGATCGAGAAGATCCTTCGCGCCGGCGCCGACAAGGCGCGCGCGCTGTCCAAGCCCTTCCTCGCCGAGCTTCGCCACGCGGTCGGCCTGCGCAATCTGGCGTCGAGCGCCAGGCCTGCGGCGCGCAAGGCGGCGAAGGCCCTACGCCCGAGCTTCAAGCAATACAGGGAAAGCGATGGCCTTTTCTACTTCAAGTTTCTCGACGCGACGGGCGCACAACTGGTACAAAGCCGGGGGTTCGCAACGCCGCAGGAAGCCGGCCGCGCCATCGCCATGCTGAAGCAGGAGCGCGGCGCCGCGCTGGCCCAGCTGGCCGCACAACTCGAGCCCATGGACGACGAGGGAACGAGTGCAGCGTCCTCCGCGCTGGAGGCGCTGGCGGCCGAGGCGGCCAGCGAGGGCTGATTTGAGTGAGAGCAACGCGCGGCGAGGGGCACGGCCCGGACCGCGCACACAGTGAGAAAACCATGAGTATCTACGTCATCGACGACCACCCCCTGATGCGCGACGCCATCGTGATGGTGCTGCGCCGGCTTCGCCCGGCCGAGACCATCGTCGAGCTCGAACGGCTCGACAAGCTCTCCGCAGCCGTCAAGCAGCACGGGGCGCCGGGGCTCTTCTGCCTCGACCTGAAGCTGCCGGACACCACCGGCGTTTCCGGCGTGGTCGCGGTGAAGCATGACTATCCGGACGTGCCCGTGGCGGTCTATTCGGCATCGCCTTCGGCCGACATGGAAGAGGCCTGCATCGAGGCCGGCGCGGACACCTACATCGAAAAATCCGCCAGCTCGGCCGAACTCACCGCCGCGCTGCGCGGCCTGCTGATGGCCGACACCGAGGCCGAGGAGCCGGTGACGGCGACCAGCAACAAGCTGTCGAAGCGCCAGACCCAGTTGATCGCCATGCTGGACCAGGGCATGAGCAACCGCGACATCGCCACCGAACTCGACATCAGCGAGCACACCGTCAAGGTGCACCTGTGGCGCCTGTTCCGCCGCCTGGGCGTGAAGAGCCGCACCCAGGCGCTGCACCACGCCCGCACCAACGGGCTCCTGCCCGGCTAGCCTACGGCGCCCGAGATCCGGGTCTGGGCCTGGCTCTCATCCGCGTCGTGCAACGCGACGCGGAAGACGCTGCCGCGGCCCAGGCGTGACCGCACGCTGACGGGGTGACCCAGCGCGTGCGACAGGCGCGCGACGATCGCGAGGCCGAGGCCGAAGCCGTCCGAGGTGCCGGCGTGGTCGGCCACCTTGTAGAACTCCAGGAACACATCACGCAGGTGTTCGCGGGCGATGCCGATGCCCGTGTCCCAGACTTCCACCCTCAGGCCGTCGCGCGTCTGCCTCGACGCGAGCAGGACGCCGCCCTCTGCCGTGTACTTGATCGCGTTGGCGAGCAGGTTGCCGATCATGCGGCGCACGCGGATCGGGTCGGTGAGCACCGTTCCCGGCGTCACGTGCATGCGGAAGGTCAGGCCCTTGGCCTCGGCGACCGGTCGGTATTGCAGCTCGAGATCGTGCAGCAGCTGGGCCACATCGACCCGCTCGATGTGCAGCCGCACCTGGCCCGAGTCGATCCGGGCCAGATCGAACAGCGAATCGAAGAGCGCATTCACCGCATGCGTGGCGCGCACGATCTTGGGCGCGATCTCGGCCACCAGTTCGGGCTCGTTGCGCAGCCAGTCCGCATAGAGCGACAGCGCCAGCACCGGCTGGCGCATGTCGTGCGCAGCGCTCGCGAGGAAGCGGTTCTTCATCGCCACCGCCGACACGGCCGCCTGGCGCTGCTGCGTCAGCGAGTTGATCAGGATGTGGTTGTGGAACAGCAGCTCGAAGCTGTTGCGCGCCGTCTCGTGGATGCGCCGGCCGGCGCGCAGCAGCAGCCACCAGTGCAGGCCCGGCAGCATCAGGAAGCCGTAGTGGAAATGCGGCTTCTCGAAATTGAGCTCGATCATCCTGAGCCCGATGGCCGCGAGCATCGTGAAGAACAGCGTGTTCACGTAGCGCTTGAGCAGCGGCGGATGCAGCGCGAGGCCGTTGAGCGGGAAGGTCGCGACCCCGGCGACGATGAGCCAGCTCATGAACTGGTTCACCAGCGGCGTGCGTTCGAAGAAGATCAGGATCGACAGGCCCCACGCGAAGGCGCTGGTGCTCCACAGAAAGCGATAGTGGTCGACGAAGTACTGCTGGGCGGCCGAATCGCGGTCGGCGTAGTGGCGGGCATAGATCTGCTCGCCCCAGATGCGGCAGCCGGTGGCCGCGATGCCGATCGCCAGCCAGACCATGAGCTGCCAGACGGGGACATGGCCCCAGCTGAGCCCGACCATCGCAGGCATCAGCGCCGCAGCCAGCAGGTACGAGCCGCGCGAGGCCCGCATCAGGCTGCGGATCAACTCGCCGCGAACCCACGGCTCGGCCTCGTCGGCGGACGCGGGCGCCGGCGTGAGGCTCGCGAAAGATGAATTGCCCAGACCTGCGAACGACGAATTTCCCATCATGGCATCACTGCCCCTCAGTCGGCCGCCGGTTCAAGAAAAAGGCCCCTCGCGAGGGGCCCTGCATGCGGCGCCGTGCGGCTCGCAAGATGATGATGAACGGAACTCGGCGGGATACATGCACACGCGACGGACCGCCACCGATCATCGGCCCGTCGCAGGCGCGATCTTAATTGCCTGCGGAAATGTCTAGCTCGAGTGATTCCCAATGCGTCGCGTGCACACAACGAGTTGATTGGAGCAGCGCAATGCCACGCGCGCGGCGACGCCCTGCCATGCCTGCGAAGCCACGGGGGCGATTCGCCCGCTCGCACTAGAACGGCGCGTCGGCCTCGTCCTCGCTGGTCACCGCATCGGGCTGCGCGGCGCCGGCGCCCGGCCCGCCCTTCGCGAGCAGCGCCAGGACCTGCTTGCGCAGCGCGGCGTTCTCGGCCGTCAGCCTGGCGTTCTCCGCACGCAGTTCGCCCACCTGGCGCCGCAGCGCGGCCGCGCCGTCATCGCCCTGCTGCGGCCCAGGCGTATCGGACCGCGCCGCCGCTTCGTCGTCCTTCTCGCGCGCCGGCGTACGCCGTGCATCGCGTACGCGCTTCGCGGCCTGCCTGAGTTCGTCCTTGCCGGCGGTCGCTGCGGCGACCTGTTCCTCGGCCGGCAGGCTCGCGACCGCGGCCGCCGCGTTGAGCGAGAGCGTTCCGGACTTCACGGCGGCCACGACCTCGGGCGCCGCGCTCTGCTGGATCTTCTCGATCATCACGACCTGATTGCTGCGCAGTCGCGCTGCGCGGGCCACGGCCTCGCGGGTCTGCAGGGACTCGCCAGCAGACGGCGCATCGACCTGAGGTGCATCGGCGGCGCCGTCTGCCGACGCCTCGCCGGCAGGCATCTGCGCCTCGCGCCGGGCCCGTCGCGCCGCCACGATCTCGCGCTTGCGCAGGGCCAGCACGCCGCGCTGGAAGTCGGAGATGCTTCGCCGCCCCAGGTGCTGGTCGATCATCCAGAGATGAACGTCCTCCATCGACTGGAAGCGCGTGTTCTGCACGGTCCGGAACGGCAGGTCGTGCTTGCGGCAGATCGCGTACCGGTTGTGGCCATCCACCAGCACCTTGCCCCACAGCACCAGGGCGTCGCGGCAGCCCTCGGCCAGCAGGCTGCGCTCCAGCGCTTCGAATTCCTCCGCCGTCAAGGGATCGATATAGGCCTTGAGTTCCTCGTTGACGACGACGTCCATGGGTGCGGTGCGATGCGGAAAAGATGCGGATAGGAAGCAAAAACGCCCCGGATGGGGCGTTTTGCGGCTGGCAGAAGTGTACAGCGCCGCCCTAGGCATCCTGATGCGGGTGAACAGGAAGTGCGTTCAACGGAATCCGCAGGTACGCGACGCCGTTGTCGTCGGCTGGCGGAAGCCGCCCGGCCCGCACGTTCACCTGGATCGACGGGAGGATGAGCGTCGGGACATCCAGGGTGGCGTCGCGGGCCGTGCGCATCGCCACGAATTCGGCCTCGCCGATGCCATCGCGCACATGGATGTTGCGAGCGCGCTGCTCTGCGACGCTCGTCTGCCATTGGGCTTGCCGCGATGCAGGCGGATAGTCGTGGCAGACGTACATCGTCGTCTCGGCAGGCAGGTCCAGCAGGCGCCGCATCGAGGCATAGAGCTGGCGCGCGTCGCCGCCGGGGAAGTCCGCCCGCGCGCTGCCCACGTCGGGCATGAAGAGCGTGTCGCCGACGAAGACCGCGTCATCGACCAGGTAGGCCATGTCCGCGGGGGTGTGACCCGGCACCAGCAGTGCCCTTGCCTCGGTGTCGCCGATCTTGAAGACCTCGCCGTCCTTGAAGAGGTGGTCGAACTGGCTGCCGTCCGGCAGGAAGCTGCGCTCGAGGTTGAAGAGCTTCTTGAAGGTCGACTGGACGACGCGAATGTTTTCGCCGATGGCGATGCGGCCCCCGGCCTGGGCCTGAACGTAGCGTGCGCCGGACAGGTGGTCGGCATGGGCATGGGTTTCCAGGATCCAGTCGACCTTCAGGCCCTGGTCCCTGACATGGGCCAGCAGCCGGTCGGCCGAGGCGGTGCTGGTGTGACCCGACTTGAAGTCGTAGTCCAGTACCGGGTCGATGATCGCGGCGCGCGCCGTCGCGTGGTCCCACACGACGTAGGAAATCGTCCACGTCGTGGGGTCGAAGAAGCCTTTGGTTGTCGTCGTGCGGTTCGTCATGAGGGACCTCGGTGAGTGCCAGTTTTAATCTATTGACTGATATTATGTTTTTATACATAATATGTCAATCGAAACCGATGCCCCCGTCCATGAAGCGCCCACTCGTCATCGCCCCCGAAGCCTTGCGCGCCGCCGCCGGCGGCGCGGTCGCCGCGCTCAAGGTGCTCGCCAACGAGGACCGTCTGCTGCTGCTGTGCCAGCTCTCGCAGGGCGAGATGTGCGTGAGCGAGCTCGAAGAAGCGCTGGACATTCACCAACCGACGCTGTCGCAGCAACTGGGCGTACTGCGGGGCGAGGGGGTGGTGAGCACGCGCCGCGAAGGCAAGAACATCTTCTACAGCGTGGCCGACCCATCGATGCTCGAAATCCTCGCGCTTCTCTACCAACTCTATTGCCCAAAGGAAGAATGATGTCCATCGACTGGAACCACTTCACGCCGCTCGCCGCCCTGGCCGGGGGGGTGCTCATCGGGATTGCCGCCGCGATGTTTGCGCTGCTCAACGGCCGCATCGCAGGCATCAGCGGGGTGCTCGGAGGCCTGCTCCGGCCCACCAGGGGCGACATGGCCTGGCGTATCGCCTTCGTCCTCGGCCTGGTCGGCGCGCCAGGGGTTTATGTGCTGTTCGCGGCGCTGCCCAAGCCGCAGATCGACGCCAGCTACGGCGCGCTGATCCTGGCCGGCCTGCTCGTGGGTATCGGCACGCGGTATGGCTCCGGCTGCACCAGCGGCCACGGGGTCTGTGGGCTGTCTCGCCTTTCGCCGCGTTCACTCGTGGCCACGGCCGCCTTCATGGGCGCCGGTTTCGTCACGGTGTTCGTGACGCGTCACCTTCTGGGTATCTGAGGAGTCCACCATGATCGTTCTTGCTTCGCTGCTCGCCGGCCTGGTCTTCGGCCTCGGCCTCATCGTCTCGGGCATGGCCAATCCGGCCAAGGTGCTCGGCTTCTTGGACCTGGCCGGCACCTGGGACCCGTCCCTGGCTTTCGTCATGGGCGGCGCCATCGCCGTCGGCGTGGTCGCCTTCGCCCTGGCCGACCGGCGCTCCGCATCCCTGCTCGGCGCTGAAATGCGCCTGCCCTCGGCGCGCCACATCGACCGCCGCCTGGTCGCGGGAAGCGTGCTGTTCGGCATCGGCTGGGGCATTGCGGGCATCTGCCCCGGGCCGGGCCTGGTTTCGCTCGGGATGGGCGAAGTCAAGGCGCTCGTCTTCGTGGCCGCGATGCTGGCGGGCATGGGCGTGTTCGAACTCTTCGAGCGCCGCAAGCGCCTGCCGGTGCCGCGCGCGGCCTGAGGTCTCACCGCGGCACGACGATCTCCTCAACGCATGTTGCCGGTATGGCCGAGCGCATGCCGGCCCGGAAGCGGCCACACCGCGAGGCCGTGAGGCTCGGTGCCGACCGGAACCTTGACGACCGCGCCGGTGGTCGTGTCGAAGTTGTAGACCACGTTGTCAAAGCGCCCGGACAGCCACAGGTGGCCGCCGTCCGCGCTCACATTGCCCATGTCCGGACTGCCGCCGCCGGGGATCGGCCAGGTCGCCACGACCTTGCGGGTCGCGAAGTCCAGCACCGAAACGCTGCCGGGGCCGCCCTTTTTGCCGTGGATCTTGTTGGAGCCGCGGTTCGCGATGTAGAGCTTGGTGCCGTCACGGCTCGGGTACAGGCCATGCGTGCCGACACCCGTGGGGACGAAGCCGATCTCGCGGAAGGAGTCGCCGTCGATGAGGAACACGCCGTCAGCCATCATGTCGGCCACGTAGAAGACCTTGCCATCGGGCGAGACGCGGATGTCCTGCGGCATCCCGCCCTTGGACAGCTTCAGGATGCCGAGCACCTTGTGCTCGACCATGTCGATCTTGGCCAGGTGGCCGCCGAACTCGCAGGTGAAGATGGCATAGCGGCCGTCGATCGCGAAGTCGGCATGGTTGATGCCGGAGCAATCGGGCACGGCCAGCGAGGACTCCAGCGCCATGGTGTGCGGATCGCGGAAGTCGAGACGCTGGTGCGCTTCGGCGACCACGATCGCCTGCTTGCCGTCGGGGGTGAAGTACATGTTGTAGGGGTCGTCCACCGCAATCGGCTTGCCGGACGGCTTGCCGGTCAGCGGGTCGACGGGGGTGAGGCTGCCCTTGGTCGTTCCTTCGGCATTGTTGGCGACCCACAGCGTCTTCAGGTCCCACGAGGGCACGACGTGTTGCGGGTTCGTGCCGACCTTGAAGCGGTCGACCACCTTGTTGGTTGCCGGGTCGATCACGTAGACATCGTTCGACTTCACGTTGGGCACGTAGACGCGCGACAGCGCACCCTGCACCGCAGGGCTGAGCTTGTCGGCCGTGGTCTCGCTGTAGAGATTGGCCGGATTGACGATCGGCGGCATGCCCGGCAATGCCGGCTCGATCGCTGCAGCGTGCAGGTGGACGGCCAGCAGGGTTGCGCCGGCGAGCGAAGCAAGGCGCAAGGAGGAGCGTGAAAGATGCATGTTGAAAGTGGGTAGTTGTCTGGATGTGACGCAGGTCTCAATGCCGCTCGGTGTCCTTGCGAATCGCAGCGACGGTGTCAGCGACGATGGCATCGATGCCGAGCTTGCCCAGCTCTGCCGTGGCGCGACGCGGATCGCCTCCGTAGACGCCATCGCTCGGGCCGCGCTTGGGGGCCTGGCGCAGGCGATCGAGCCGCACCATCTGCGGCGCGCTGGCCAGTTGCAGCGAGGTGTCCGCGAGAGCCGCATGGGTGCCGATCTCGTCGTCGCGATAGCCCCTGCTGCGCAGGATCCTGTCGAAACCGTCGGAGCTGCTCTCGTAGTAGGCCGGCGGCACGAAGGCCCTTGCGCCCGAATTGGCCCATGACTTGTTGAGCATCGCCACCACGCGCTGGATGCTCTTCTGGTATCCGCCGTGGTCGCCGAGGAACACGATGTCGCGAAACCCGTGCGCCTTGAAGCTGTTGGCCGCCGAGGCCAGCGTCTTCTCGAAGGCATCCTCGGGCACGGTGATCGTGCCGGGAAAGCGCATGTGCGATGTCGGCGGCGCGTAGCCGCCCTCGGGCACATAGGCCACGACCGGCGCGACGATCGCGTTGCCGAGCTCTTCCGCAATGCGCCGCGACAGATACAGGACGCGCGCGTTGTGCTTTCCGAGCGCCATGTCCGGCCCGCTCTGCTCGGTACCGCCGATGGGGATGAGGATGGTTGTCTTGCCGGCGCCGACCTGGTCGCGCAACTCGGTCCAGGTCAGGTCCTCGAGCAAGACGGTGTGCGGCTCGGCCTGTGCGAGCGCAAGCTGCGCGCCCAGCAGCATCGCCAACAGAAATGCGGCCCGGCGAAAGCCAAGGGGAAACTGCATGTGCGCCATAGCTCCTGATGCGATCGGAGACGGATTACAGCAGATGCGAAAAGGCCAAAACCTGACGCGCCTCAAAGATCCTGCGCCGCCGGCGCGAAGTGGCTCGAGGTGATCCGCGGCATCAAACGACCAGACGCAAAAAAGCCCCGGCTGGCGGGGCTTTGGCGGGCTTTTTGATTCACCGTGAAGTGATCCGGAAGCCATTCCTGGAGGAGAGGGAGGGATTCGAACCCTCGGTGGGCTATGAACCCACGCCTGATTTCGAGTCAGGTACATTAGACCACTCTGCCACCTCTCCGGTGTTGGTCGAGCCCGCGATTCTAGCAGAGCTTCGGCCGGTTTTTCTTCAGGGGCGCAAAACTTCGAGGCCGCCGAGGTACGGGCGAAGCGCCTGGGGCACCTTGATCGACCCGTCCTCGTTCTGGTGGTTTTCGAGCACCGCGACCAGCGTCCGCCCCACCGCCAGCCCCGAGCCGTTGAGCGTGTGGACCAGTTCGTTCTTGCCCTGTGCGTTCTTGAAGCGCGCCTGCAGCCGGCGCGCCTGGAAGGCCTCGCAGTTCGACACCGAGCTGATCTCGCGATAGGTGTCCTGCGCCGGCAGCCACACTTCGAGGTCGTAGGTCTTGCTCGATCCGAAGCCCATGTCGCCGGTGCAAAGCAGCACGACGCGATACGGCAGTTCGAGCGCCTGCAGCACTGCCTCGGCGTGACCCACCATGGCCTCGAGCGCTTCATAGCTCTTCTCGGGATGCGTGATCTGCACCATCTCGACCTTGTCGAACTGGTGCTGCCGGATCATGCCGCGCGTGTCGCGGCCCGCGCTGCCGGCTTCCGAACGGAAGCACGGCGTGTGCGCGGTCAGGCGGATCGGCAGCTGCGCCTCGGGCACCACCTCGTCGCGCACGAAGTTCGTGAGCGGCACTTCGCTGGTCGGGATGAGATAGAGCGCCTGCAGGTCGGGCGCAGGCTCGCCCTCCTGCCCGCCCTTCTTGGCGGCGAACAGGTCGCCTTCGAACTTGGGCAGCTGGCCGGTGCCGCGCAGCGTCTCGGCGTTGACGATGTAGGGCACGTAGCACTCGGTGTAGCCGTGCTGCTGCGTCTGCAGGTCGATCATGAATTGAGACAGCGCGCGATGCAGGCGCGCGATCGGCCCCTTCATCACGTTGAAGCGCGAGCCCGACAGCTTGGCGCCCGTTTCGAAGTCCAGCCCCAGCGGCGTGCCGAGGTCGACGTGGTCCCTGGCCGTGAATCCCAGCGGCTCGGCAGAGGCGCCCGCACCGCCCTTCGGGCTCCAGCGGCGGATTTCGACATTGGCCTGTTCATCCTCGCCGACCGGCACGCTGGCGTGCGGCAGATTGGGCACCGCGAGCAGCAGCGCGTGCAACTCGGGCTGGAGCGCATCGAGCCGGGTGGCCGACGATTCCTGCTCGGCCTTGAGCGCGTTGACTTCGGCCATCAGCGCATCGACCGACTCGCCCTTGGCCTTCAGCGGCCCGATCTGCTTGTTGAGCGCGTTGCGCCGCGCCTGCAATTCCTCGGTGCGGGTCTGCAGGGTCTTGCGTTCGGCCTCGAGCGAACTGAACCTGGCGACATCGAGGTAAGGCTGGTTCGTCTTGCGGGTTTCGAGGCGCGCAACGACCGAGGCGAGGTCCTTGCGTAACAGTGTGATATCGAGCATTGCGCGATTTTAGGTGCGCGTGCATCGTGAACCCCCGACACACCTCAAGGAGCCAACATGGAAGCCTATCTGACCTTC
Source organism: Variovorax sp. HW608 (assembly GCF_900090195.1). Lineage (NCBI taxonomy): Bacteria > Pseudomonadati > Pseudomonadota > Betaproteobacteria > Burkholderiales > Comamonadaceae > Variovorax > Variovorax sp. HW608. The sequence continues at coordinate 4,671,012 of NZ_LT607803.1, read as the reverse complement.
AACGGCAACGCGGCCGAGGCGCTGGCGTTCTACGCCAAGTGCCTGGGCGGCAAGATCGAATTCAGCATGACCTTCGCCGAGAGTCCCATGGGAGCGCAGACGCCCGACAGCCACAAGGACAAGATCATGCATGCCACGCTCACCGCGCGCGGCCAGAAGCTGATGGCGTCCGACGGGCCGCCCGACTTCAAGTTCGAGGGCTACAAGGGCTTCTCGCTGTCGGTGCAGGCCAAGGACGTGAAGGAAGGCGAACAGCTCTTCAATGCGCTGTCGGCCGGCGGCAAGGTCACGATGCCCTATGCGGCGACCTTCTGGTCGCCGGGCTTCGGCATGCTGGAAGACAAGTTCGGCGTGCCGTGGATGGTCAACGTCGAGCATCCGCCGGTCTGATCGACCGGCCCTTCAGCCCAGCGTGGCCGGGTCCACGTTGGCGCCGCAGACGATGAGGCAGACCTTCTCGCCGTCCTGCGGCGCATAGGCGCCGCTCTGCAATGCGGCCAGCGGCAGCGCGGCCGCGGGTTCGACGGCGAGCTTCAGCTCCTTCCACAGCCAGAGCTGCGCAGCGCGGATCGCTTCATCCGTGAGCAGCAGCGCTTCGGGCACGTGGCGCTGCGTGATGCCCCACGAAATGCTTCCGATGCGCCGCGCGCCGAGCGCATCGGCCGCGATGCCGCCGACTTCGACGTCCACCGGCTGACCGGCTTCGCGCGCCTTGAACAGGGTCGGCGCGCGTTCGGGCTCGAGTGCCACCACGCGGGCACGCGCCCCGAACCACGCGGCCAGGCCGCCGATGAGGCCGCCACCGCCGACGCTCACGAGCACTGAATCGGGCACGCCGCCCTGCCGTTCGATCTCGAGCCCCAGCGTGCCGGCGCCCGCGACCACTTCGGGCTGATCGTAGGCGTGGGTCAACAGGGCGCCGCTCGCCCTTTGCCGCTCGAGGCAGGCGGCAAGCGCATCGGCGTAGGCATCGCCACCGACCACCACCTGGGCGCCGAGCGCGCGCAGCCGTGAACGCTTAGCCTCGGACGAGACATCGGGCAGGAAGACTTCGCAGTGAACGCGAAGCGCCTGCGCGGCCGCAGCCGTCGCGATGCCGGCATTGCCGCCCGAGGCCACGATCACGCCGCTGGCCGGGATGTCGTTGGCGAGCAGCCGGTTCATCATGCCGCGCGCCTTGAAGCTGCCGCTGGTCTGCAGCTGTTCGAGCTTCAGCCAGACCCGGGCATTGCGCGCCGCGAGGCCCAGCGCGGCGCCCGGCAGCTTCCACAGCGGCGTCTCGCGCAGGAATCCGGGCGCGCGTTCGCGCGCACGCTTCGACGCCGCCTCGATGTCCCCGCGCCAGTCGACCGCGCCGCCCGTCACGAGATATGCCCCGGTGCAGGAACGTCTTCGAGCTTGAGCCCCTTGGGCAGCGGGAACTTGAGCGTTTCCTGGATGCCGTCCATCTTGCGCACCGACACGGCGCCGAGCGCCTTGATCCGGTCGACCACCTCGCGCACCAGCACCTCGGGCGCCGACGCGCCTGCGGTCAGGCCGACGCGGCTCTTGCCTTCGAACCACTCGGGCCTGAGCTCGGCGGCCGAATCGACCATGTAGCTCTCGGTGCCCAGGCGCTGCGCAAGTTCGCGCAGCCGGTTGCTGTTGGAACTGGTCGGGCTGCCGACCACGATCACCAGGTCGACCTGCGGGCTCAGGAGCTTCACCGCGTCCTGGCGGTTCTGCGTCGCATAGCAGATGTCCTGCTGCTTGGGCTCGCGCGCATTGGGGAAGCGCGCGCGCACGGCAGCGGAGATCTCGGCCGCGTCATCGACCGACAGCGTCGTCTGCGTGACGACCGCGAGCTTCTCGGTCTGCGAAGGCGCCACGCGCTGCACGTCTTCCACGTCCTCCACCAGATGGATGCCGCTGGAGAGCTGCCCCATCGTGCCCTCGACTTCCGGATGGCCCTTGTGGCCGATCATGATGAACTCGTAGCCTTCCTTGGCCAGCTTCGCCACCTCGACGTGGACCTTGGTCACCAGCGGACAGGTGGCATCGAAGATCTCGAAGCCGCGCTCGCGCGCCTCGGCCTGCACCGCCTTGCTGACGCCGTGCGCGCTGAACACCAGCGTCGCGCCCGGCGGCACTTCGGCGAGGTCCTCGATGAAGATCGCGCCCTTGGCCTTGAGCTCGCTGACCACATAGGTGTTGTGCACGATCTCGTGGCGCACGTAGATCGGGGCGCCGAACTTCGCGATGGCGCGCTCGACGATCTCGATCGCGCGATCCACGCCGGCGCAGAAGCCGCGCGGCTCGGCCAGGATGACTTCTTCGACCTGGCTCACAGCACGCCGATCAGCTTGACCTCGAAGGTCACCGGTTGACCTGCGAGCGGATGGTTGAAATCGAAGCGCACCGCGGTCTCGCTCGACTCGATCACCGCGCCGGCGTAGCTGCCGGCGCCGTCCGGCGTCGGGAACTGCACCACGTCGCCGACGGCGTATTGCTCGTCGGGGTCGCCCATCTGGGCGAGCAGCTTGCGCGCGACCCATTGCTGCATGTCGGGATTGCGCTCGCCGAAAGCCGCGCCGGCCGGCAGCTCGAAAGTGGCGTGCGTGCCCTCTTGCATGCCGATCAGCCGCTGCTCGACCGCGGGCGAAAGCTCGCCGTTGCCCAGCGACAGCGTGGCCGGCTTGTCGTTGAAGGTGTTGATGATGTCGCCCGCAGGACCGGCAAGCCGGTAGTGCAGCGTAAGGAATGAACCGGCGGTGACGACGGCGGGCTGAGTGGTCGTAGACAAGGTGGAAGGCCGCTATAGACTGAGGGGCGTATTTTAGGGAGAGGGGCCAGAACCCCGTAGAAACCATGTCATTCAAGGACCTGATCGCACCGTTGCGGCCGCGCGAGAAGCTCATGGATTTCGGCCCCGGCGCGCTGGCCGACGCGGAGCTCGTGGCCCTGCTGCTGCGCACCGGCATCCGCGGAAAGAACGTGCTGCAGCTCGCCCAGGAACTGCTGGATTCCTTCGGCGGCCTCTACGGCCTGCTGCACGCGCAGCTCGGCGACCTCAAGCGCATCAAGGGCCTGGGCGGCACCGCCAAGCGCGCCGAGCTCGCCGCCGTCCTCGAACTCGCACGCCGGGCCATGGCCGAGGGCCTCAAGGAAAGCCCGGTATTCGACTCGCCCGAGGCCGTGAAGCAGTACCTGCAGCTCCACCTGTCCGCCAAGCCGCACGAGGTGTTCGCGGCACTTTTCCTGGACGCGAGGCACCGCCTGATCGCCATGGAGGAGCTGTTCCGCGGCACCCTGACGCAGACCAGCGTCTACCCGCGGGAAGTGGTGGCACGTTCGCTGCACCATGGCGCCGCCGCGGTGGTGCTGGCCCACAACCACCCGAGCGGCTGCACGGAGCCTTCGCGCGCCGACGAGATCCTGACCCAGTCACTCAAGAGCGCCCTCGCGGTCGTGGATGTCCGCGTGCTCGACCACATGGTCGTCGGCCGCGGCCACACGCTGTCGATGGCTGAACGCGGTCTGATCTGAGCGGATCATCCGCGTCGAAGCCCGCCAGAGGGAACTGGTTTTGTCGATCCGCGACAATGGCCGCGGCTTCGCGAACGAATCGACCGCAGCTGCCGGCACCCTCGCCGGCATGGGCCTCCCGTGAGCAAGGCCGTCCGAGTCATTCCCCTGCCCCGCACGCATGTCCGCCAAACCCAGGAACCTCAAGAGCCTCGCCGACCTCCGGGACGTGCAGCGCTCGCTCGTCGAACAGCGCGAACGCGAAGCCGCCGAGGCGATCGCCCGCGCGGCGGCCGAGAAGAAGCGTGCGGCCGAGCAGGACCTCTTCGCGCGCGCCATCGGCGCCACCCAGCCTTTGCGGCGCAAGGCCGCGGTGCATCTCGCGCCCGAGCCGCCCGCGCCGATTCCGGTGCAGCAGCAGCTCGACGAGCAGCGCGTGCTGCGCGAATCGCTCTCCGACGAGTTCGACGTCACCACGCTCCTTGACGCCGACGACGCGATGAGCTTCCGCCGGCCCGGCATCAACACCGACGTGACACGCAAGCTGCGCGCGGGCGAGTGGTCCATCCAGCGCCAGATCGACCTGCACGGCATGCGCACCGACGAGGCGCGCGAGGCGCTCGGCGCCTTCATCCGCGATGCCTGCAAGCAGGGCCTGCGCTGCGTGCGCGTGGTGCACGGCAAGGGCCTCGGCTCACCGGGCCGGCAGCCGGTGCTCAAGGCCAAGGTGCAGCGCTGGCTGATCCAGAAGAACGAGACGCTGGCCTTCGTGCAGGCCAAGCCGGCCGAAGGCGGCGCCGGCGCGCTGGTGGTGCTGCTGGCGCCGTCGCGCCGGAACATGTAGCGCCGCCGGACTAACCGCTGCGGTTGCGCATCCAGTCGGCCGTCTGGAAGAACGAGTCGCGCAGCCGGTCGCGCAGCGCCTCGGGCACGCCGGTCTCGCCCATCGCCTGGTCCATGCAGGCCAGCCACTCGTCGCGCTCCTTGATCCCGATGCTGTGGCCGCCGATGCTCTGCGGCAGATGCCGCGCACGCAGCATCGGGTGGCCGAAGCGGTCGGTGTAGTGCTGCGGGCCGCCGAGCCAGCCGCAGAGGAACCAGAAGAGCCGCTGGCGGGCGTTGTCGAGCGACGTGCCGTGCACCGCGCGCAGCCGCGCGTAGGCGGGCTCGAGGTCCATCAGATCGTAGAAGCGCTCCACCAGCGCGTGCACCTTTTCCTCGCCGCCGATCCATTCGAAGGGGGTGTCGAAGGGCGGTTTATCCTGAATTTGCATGGGCTACATTGTCCCAAGGACTTGCGGCACCATGGCGGGATGCGCGATTTACCCCTTCCCTCTGCCGGCGCCCTGCCGGTCATCGACGTGTCGGGCCTCGCCAGCGGCGGCCCCGCCCAGGGCGAGGTGGCGGCGCGGATCGGCGCCGCGTGCCGCGCCCATGGCTTCTTCTACGTGGTCGGCCATGGCGTCGATCCGGCGCTCGTGAAGCGGCTCGAAGACCTGAGCCGCCGATTCTTCGCGCAGGACGAGGCGACCAAGATGCGCTGGCGCATGGCGCTGGGTGGCCGGGCCTGGCGCGGCTATTTCCCGCTTGCGGGCGAACTGACCTCGGGCCGCCCGGACTGGAAGGAAGGTCTCTACCTCGGCACCGAGCTGCCCGAAGACCATCCGCTGGTGCGCGCACGCACGCCGGTGCACGGGCCGAACCTGTTCCCGGCGATCGAGGGCTTGCGTGAGACGATCCTGGCGTACATGGACGCGGTCACGCAGCTCGGACACCGGCTCATGGAAGGCATCGCGCTCGGCCTCGGGCTGGCGCCCGACTACTTCGCGCGCCGCTACACGGCGGATCCGCTGATCCTGTTCCGCATCTTCAACTACCCGACGCAGCCGGTGCCGGAAGGCATGGACGTGCACTGGGGCGTGGGCGAGCACACCGACTACGGCCTGCTCACGATCCTGCACCAGGACGACGTCGGCGGCCTGCAGGTGCGCACGCCGGAGGGCTGGATCGAGGCGCCGCCCGTCGCCGGCTCCTTCGTCTGCAACATCGGCGACATGCTCGACCGCATGACCGGCGGCCTCTACAAGTCGACGCCGCACCGCGTGACGCGCAACACCTCGGGGCGCGACCGGCTGTCGTTCCCGCTCTTCTTCGATCCGAACTTCGAGGCGCGCGTGCAGCGCATCGAGGGACTGGCGGGCGCGAGTGCGCTCGACGACAGCGCCGCGCGCTGGGACCGCGCGAACGTGCATGCCTTCAATGGCAAGTACGGCGATTACCTGCTCGCGAAGGTGTCGAAGGTGTTCCCGCAGCTTCGCGACGAAGTGCTCCAGGACGCGCGGCCGAGCCGGTAGAGCTTGTGCGGGCGCAGCGGGTGCCCTTCGGGCAGCGCGGGGTGCTCGAAGACGCCATCGGCCGTCATGCGAAGCCGCTGCATGACGGCTTCCGAACGCAGGTTCGGCACGGCGGTGAACGAGACGAGCTCCGGCAGGCCGAGGCGCTCGAAGCCCACATGCAGTGCGCCGCGCGCGGCTTCCTGAGCATAGCCCTTGCCCCAGTGCGCCCGTGCGAGGCGCCAGCCGACCTCGACGCAAGGCGAGCACGGCAGGTCGGGCCTGGGAACACTCAGTCCGACGAAGCCCACGAAGGCACCGCTCTCGCGCTCCTGCACCGCCCAGAGGCCCCAGCCGCGCTCATCGATGCCCGCCGCGATGCGATCGACCAGCGCATCGCTTTCGGCGCGCGTAAGCGGCGCGGCGAAGAATTCCATCACGCGCGGATCGGCGTTCAGTGCCGCGAAAGCCTCGCGGTCGCTGTCACGCCATTGGCGCAGGCGCAGCCGTTCGGTGTCGAACTCGATGCACTGAGTCATTGCTCGGCGAGCTTCTATTCAGCCGCCTGCCGCAGGGTGGCGACCACCGGCCGGCGCAGCACTTCACGCAAGCCCCACCAGCCGGCAGCCAGCGCGAGCACCGCGCCCGAGAGCGAACCGGCGATCGGCACCAGCGGTGACGCGGTCCAGGTGAAATCGAACACGTAGCGCGCAAGCCCCCAGCCGATCACCGAGGCCACGATGCTGGCGAGGAAGCCCGCCATCAGCCCGACGCCGGCCAGCTCGGCGCGCTGCACCTGGCGCAGCAGGCTGCCGCGCGCACCGACCGCACGCATCACCGCGAACTCGCGCGCCCGCTCCTCGCGGGTGGCGGTGACCGAGGCGAACAGCACCACCAGCCCGGCGGCGAGCGTGAAGCCGAAGAGGAACTCCACGGCGCCGATCACCTGGTCCAGCACGCGCTGCACCTGCCCGATGGTGGCGCTCATGTCGACATTGGTGATGTTGGGATAGGTGCGCACGAGCGCGTTGTCGAAGCCCTTCACGTCCGGCGCACGGAACGCGCCCATGTAGGTCACGGGCACGTCGGCCAGCTCGGGCACCGTGTACATGACGAAGAAGTTGGCGTGCATCGAACCCCAGTCCACCTTGCGCAGCGAGGTGATGCGCGCATCGTTCTGCAGGCCCCCGATGTCGAAGCGCAGCACGTCGCCGAGCTTCAGGCCCAGCGTCTCGGCCAGGCCCTCCTCGACGCTGACTTCGCCCGCCGCACCCGGCTTCCAGGTCCCGGCGGTGACGATGTTGTGCGGCGGTGCCTCGGCGCTGTTGCTGAGGTTGAACTCGCGGTCGACCAGCCGCTTCGCGCGGTCGTCGGGGTAGTCGTCCGGCGAGACCGCGCGGCCATTGACCGAGACCAGCCGGCCGCGAATCATCGGATACCAGTCGAACTTGCGCACGCCGGCGTCGCGCAGCGTCTTCTGGAACACGTCGCTCTGGTCCGGCATCACGTTGATGACGAAGCGGTTCGGCGCGTCGGGCGGCGTGGCCTTGCGCCAACTCGACACCAGGTCGGTTCGCAGCAGCACGAGAAGGATCAGCGCCAAGAGACCGACCGCCAGCGCGCTGACCTGCACCACCGCATAGGCGGGCCGTGCCGAGATCTGCCGCGTGGCCAGTACCAGCCAGCGCGGCGCGGTCGTCTCGTTGACGCTGCGGCGCAGCACCAGCACCGCGAGCCAGCTCAGGAGCGCGAACACCGCCACCGCGCCCGCGAAACCGCCGACCGCGATCAGACCCAGCTTGAGGTCGCTGCTGGCCGCGACCAGCAAGGCCGCGAAGCCGGCGACGCCCAGCGCGAGCACCGCGATCGACGCCGGCTTCAGGTTGCCGACGTCGCGGCGGATGACGCGCAGCGGCGGCACGCGCGCCAGTTGCAGCACCGGCGGCAGGCCGAAGGCGAAGAGCAGCGTGAGGCCGACGCCCATCCCGAAGGCCACCGGCCAGAGGGTCGGCGCGGGCAGCGAGTTCTCGACCAGCCCGGCCAGCAGCACCACGAAGGCGTAGTGCACCCCGAATCCGATCGCGACGCCGAGCACGCTGGCGATCACGCCGACGACGGCGAACTCGAAGGCATAGGCGCCGGCGATGGTGCGCTGGCTCTGCCCGAGCACACGCAGCATCGCGCAGTCGTCGAGATGGCGCGCGGCGAAGCCACGCGCCGCCAGCGCCACCGCCACCGCCGACAGCAGCGCGGCCAGCAGTGCGACGAGGTTCAGGAATTTCTCGGCGCGGTCCAAGGTCTGGCGCATCTCGGGCCGTCCGCTTTCGAAGGATTCGAGCCGCGCACCGCGGATCTCGCCGCGCTTGAGCGTCTCGGCCGCCCAATCGCTGAATCGCGTCACCGCGGCGGGTTCGCCGGCCACCGCGAAACGGTAGCTCACGCGGCTCGCCGGCTGCACGAGGCCGGTGCGCGGCACGTCGGCCTGGTTGATCATCACGCGCGGCGCGAAGCTCATGAAGCCGGCGCCGCGGTCGGGCTCCAGCGTGATCACGCGCGCGATGCGCAGGCCCGCGTCGCCGAGCAGCAGCGTATCGCCGACCTTGAGGCCCAGCGCTTCGAGCAGCGAGCCGTCGACCCAGGCGTCGCCGGGCGCCGGTATGCCGCGCGTCGGCTGGCCCGGCGTCGTGGCGTCGCTGCTGACCAGCAGGCTGCCGCGCAGCGGATAGCCGGCAGTGACGGCCTTGAGCGCCACCAGCTTGGTCGCGCCGCCCTGCGCATCGCTCGCGCGCGCCATGGTCGGGAAGCCGTAGTTGGTGGTGGTCTTGAGCCCCAGCGCACGCGCACGGTCGATGAAGGCGGCAGGCGTCGGGTTGTCGCTGGCGAGCACCGCATCGCCACCGAGCAACTGGCGCGCGTCGCGCTGGAGACCGCCCTTGAGGCGGTCGGCGAAGAACCCCACGGCGGTCAGCGCCGCCACGGCGAGCAGCACGGCCACGATGAGAAGCCGGAGCTCGCCCGCGCGAAGGTCGCGCCAGAGCGTGCGCCAGCCGAGGCGGAGGGAAGCGTTCATGGACGAAACGATAGCCGAGCGGCCAACGGCCCGCCAAACTGAAGGATTTAGGCGCTCAAGCCGCCGCGGGCTGCCGCGCGCCGGCCAGTTCGGGCTGGAGTTCCAGCCGGTCGGCGCCCGCGAAGCAAAGGAAGCGCCGGTTGGTCGCGCGGCCGATGGCGCACAGGCCGACGCGGCTGGCGACCTCGTGGCCCATCTGGGTGATGCCGCTGCGCGAAACCACGACCGCGACGCCCATCTGCGCCGACTTGATGATCATCTCGCTCGTCAGCCGGCCGGTGGTGTAGAACACGCGCGCGCCGCCGAGCTCGTTCGCGGGCTGCATCGCGATCCAGCCGGCGATGGTGTCGATCGCGTTGTGGCGGCCCACGTCCTCCACGAAGCAGCGCATGCGCACGCCCGCGCCGCCTTCGTCGAGCGTGAAGAGCGCGCAGCCGTGCACCGACCCGGCCGACTTGTAGGTGCTCTCCTGGACGCGAATGGTGTTGACCAGCGCATAGAGCTGCGTCTGCGTGATGCGCGTGTCCGGCAGGCGCAGCCGCTCGATGCCGGCCATCAGCTCGCCGAAGACGCTGCCCTGCCCGCAGCCGGTGGTCACGACCTTCTTGGCGGTGCGCTCCTCGATGCGGTCGATGCCGCTGTGCGTACGCACCGCCGCGCCGCCGACCTCCCAGTCGACGGTGATCGACTCGACGTCCGAGGCCGATTCGATGAGCCGCTGGTTCAGCAGGTAGCCCAGCACGAGCAGCTCGGGTTCGGCGCCGAGCGTCATCAGCGTGACGAGCTCGCGCCGATCGACGTAGACCGTGAGATCCCGTTCGGCGGGGATGGAGACGGTGCCGCGTTCGCCGTGCTCATCGACGATTTCGACCTCGCGCGTGAGCGGCGCCCGGGCCCTCGTCAGGCGCGGGAGTGTCACTGCTTGGGCGCGGTGGGCGCCTCGGCCGAAGGCTTGGGCTCCTCGGGCGGCGCGAAAGCGAACGGGCCGGGGTCGGCACACGGCGGCGTCGGCGTCGGGGTGGGCACCGGCTTGCCGGCGGCGACGAGGCCGTCGCGCACATGGGCCACCACACGCTCCTGCGCCTGGCAGAGCTGGAAGGTGTCGACCTTGGCCGACCAGGCGGCCTTTTGCGCTGCCTCGGCGGCCTTGAGCTTGGCGTCGGGCGTGGCGGCAGGCCCGGGCAACTTGGCGAAAGCAGCCGGCGCGGCGACCAGGCCGGCGAGCAGGCCGCAGAGGATCAGCGACTTCTTCATGAGGGACTTCCTTCGACGCGGGCACCGGCGACCGGCGCATGGGCGGCAGCGCGGGCCTCGGCGCTGCGCTCGGCCGGGATCTTGCCAGCCGCGATGTCGTCGTACCAGAGCTCGTGATGCTCCTTGGCCCAGGTTTCATCGACGTAGCCCTCGCGCATCGCAGCGTACGCGCCACGCATGCCCAGCGTGCCGAGGTAGATGTGGCCCATGATCAGCGCGATCATGAGCAGCGTCGCGGTCGCATGGATCATGTGGGCGATCTGCATTTCGCCGCGGGTGTAGACGAAGCCCGGAAGCAGCTTGTCGAGGAACAGCCCGGATGCGATCACGAAGCTGCCGAGCAGCAGCACACCGCCCCAGAACACCACCTTCTCGCCGGCATTGAAGCGGTGCGAGCGCGGCTCCCTGCCGCCGAACAGGCCGCCGCCGCGGCGGACCCATTCCACGTCATACCTGTGCGGCAGGTTGTCTCGGAAGAAGGTCACGAGCATGAAGATGGTGGTCAGGACGAACAGCGGGCCGACGAAGTTGTGCACCGTCTTGAGCACGTAGGTCAGCCAGCCGAAAAGCGCGCCGCCCAGGATCGGCAGCAGGAAGAACTTGCCGAAGGCCATCACCAGGCCCGAGACCGCGAGCACGACGAAGGCGATCGCGTTCGACCAGTGCGTCGCGCGCTCGAAGGGCGTGAAGCGCTCGATCTTGCGGCCGGTCTCCCTCTCGTGCAGCTCGATCGTTCCGCGCGTGAAGTAGTAGATCGTCACCGCGAGCAGCGTCACGAAGAGCAGCGCGGCGCCGTAGGGAATGATCAGGTTGTTGCGCGTCTGGCGCCAGGCTTCCCCGGCGTTGGTGTAGTGCGAGCCGGGGTAGGTCACGAAGCGCTGGATCAGGTTGCCGGCCTCCGGCGCCTGCTCGACCGGCAGGCTGCTGAAGCCGGTGACGCCGCCGCTCACCTGCCGCCACATCGGCGCGTTGTTGCCGGGCTGGACACGCTGGCGCTCGCCGTTGGTTTGCTCGAGGTAGCCGGGATCCTGGCTCGCATCGGGCTTGAGCTCGAAGATGTTCTGGCTGCGGATGCCGCTGCCGGCCTGAGCCGGCGCGGCGGCGGGTGCGGCGGGCGCCGCTGCGGGCGCGGCGGTCGTGGCCGGCGCCTGCGTCTGCGCGCCGGCCAAACCGCAACCCAGTGCCGCGGCGATGACCAGCGCGTCAAGCAGGTGTCTCATACGGCCTCCGCTTCAGTTGATCCGCGTGTATTCGTTCTGGCTGAACTGCATGCGTGCCTTGAGATGCTGTTCCCAGGCGTTGCGGTCGCCGGGCTGCCAGCCGCTCGCCGTGAAGGCGGTGCCGGTGTTCGCTTGCGCACCGCTGCCGGTCCACGGCGGCGCGTCGAAGCGCACGCCGTGCTGGTTGGTCTGCGGCCTTTCGCCGCAGGCGCCGACCAGCAGCGCGGCGGCCAGGACAACGGCGGTCGAGAGTGCGCGCTTCACTTGGTGCCTCCGTTGGTCGGCGTGCCGGCCTGGCGCGAACCGTAGGCCGTGCCCCAGCCCCAGACTTCCGCGCCCTTGCCGCGCTGGACCACGCGCGTGCGGAAGATGTCCGCCACGACATCGCCATCGCCCGCGAGCAGGGCCTTGGTCGAGCACATTTCGGCGCAGGCGGGCAGCTTGCCTTCCGCGAGGCGGTTGCGCCCGTATTTCTCGAACTCGGCCTCAGAGCCGTTGGCTTCGGGGCCGCCGGCGCAGAAGGTGCACTTGTCCATCTTGCCGCGTGCGCCGAAGGTGCCTTGCGACGGGAACTGCGGCGCGCCGAACGGGCAGGCATAGGAACAATAGCCGCAGCCGATGCACACGTCCTTGTCGTGCAGCACCACGCCTTCCTCGGTGCGATAGAAGCACTGCACCGGGCACACCGCCATGCACGGCGCGTCCGAGCAATGCATGCAGGCGACGGAGATCGAGCGCTCGCCCGGCACGCCGTCATTGAGCGTGACCACGCGGCGGCGGTTCACGCCCCACGGCACTTCGTTCTCGTTCTTGCACGCGGTGACGCAGCCGTTGCATTCGATGCAGCGCTCGGAGTCGCAGATGAATTTCATTCTGGCCATGGGATTTCCTTAAGCGCGTTCAACGTTGCAGACCGTCGTCTTGGTCTCTTGCATCATGGTCACGCTGTCGTAGCCATAGGTGGTCGAGGTGTTGATCGCCTCGCCGCGCACGATCGGGTGTGCACCCTCCGGGTAGTAGGCCAGCAGGTCGGCACCCTGCCAGTGCCCCGAGAAGTGGAACGGCATGAACACCGTGTCGGGCCCGACCCGCTCGGTCACCTGGGCCTGCACGTTCAGGCGCGCACCGGTCGGCGTCATCACCCAGGCGCGCTCGCCGTTGCGGATGCCCTTCTCGGCCGCGACCTTGGGATTGATCTCGATGAACATCTGCTGCTGCAGCTCGGCGAGCCACGGGTTGGAGCGCGTTTCCTCGCCGCCGCCCTCGTACTCGACCAGCCGGCCGGAGGTCATGACATAGGGGAACTTCTCCGAGATCTTGTCCGCGATGTTGCGCTGCTGCACCGTCTTGTAGAGCGTCGGCATGCGCCAGAAGGCCATCTTGTCGTCGTGGGTCGGGTACTTCGCGGCGAGGTCGGGCCGGGTGCCGTAGAGCGGCTCGCGGTGCTGCGGAATCGCATCCGGGAAGTTCCAGACCGTCGCCCGCGCCTTGGCGTTGCCGAAGGGATGGCAACCATGGTTCTTCATGAAGACGCGGATCATGCCGCCCGAGGGGTCGGTCTTCCAGTTCTTGCCGTCGGCCTTGGCCTTCTCGGCCTCGGTGAGTTCGTCCCACCAGCCGAGCCGCTTGAGCAACAGATGGTCGAGCTCGGGGTAGCCGGTGGTGATGGCCGCCCCCAGCGAATGCGAACCGTCCTCGGCGAGCAGGTTCTTGCCGTTGCGCTCGACGCCGAAGTTCGCGCGGAAGTTGCCGCCGCCGTCCATCACGTGCTTGGAGGTGTCGTAGAGGTTCGGCGAGCCGGGGTGCTTGAGCTCCGGCGTGCCGTAGCAGGGCCACGGCAGGCCGAAATAGTCGCCCGCGATGTCGTAGCCGTTGACCTTGTCCTTGACCGAGGCCTTGGCCCTGAGCGTGGCGACGTCGAAGGCGGCCATGTTGCGCATGTGCGCCTGCAGCCGTTCGGGGCTCTGACCGGTGTAGCCGATGGACCAGCAGTTCTTGTTGATCTCGCGCAGGATGTCGTCGGGCAAGGGCTCGTCCATGCCCTTGACCTTCTGCATCCGGTAGTTCTTGCTCAGTTCCTTGCCGAAGCCGAGGCGGTCGGCGAACTGCTGCATGATCATGTGGTCGCTGCGGCTTTCCCACAGCGGCTCGATGACCTTCTCGCGCCACTGCAGCGAGCGGTTCGACGCGGTGCACGACCCGCTGGTCTCGAACTGCGTGCAAGCCGGCAGCAGGTACACCGCGCGATTCGGGTTGAGGTCCTCCGGCTTGCCGGGCATCGCCGCCATCGCCGCGGTGGCGGACGGATAGGGGTCGATCACGACCAGCAGGTCGAGCTTGTCCATCGCCCGCTTCATCTCGAGGCCGCGCGTCTGCGAATTCGGCGCATGGCCCCAGTAGAAGACGCCGCGCAGGTTCGAGTCCTGGTCGATCAGCTCGTTCTTCTCGAGCACGCCGTCGATCCAGCGCGACACGGTGATGCCGGGCTTGCTCATCATCGCGGGCGAGGCGTAGCGGCTCTTGATCCACTCGTAGTCGACGCCCCAGCTCGCCGCGAAATGCTTCCACGAGCCTTCGGTGAGGCCGTAGTAGCCGGGCAGCGAATCCGGGTTCGGGCCGACGTCGGTGGCGCCTTGCACGTTGTCGTGGCCGCGGAAGATGTTGGTGCCGCCGCCCGAGACGCCCACGTTGCCGAGCGCGAGCTGCAGGATGCACGAGGCGCGCACGATCGCGTTGCCGATCGTGTGCTGGGTCTGGCCCATGCACCAGACGACGGTGCCGGGGCGGTTCTCGTGGAGCCAGGTCGCGACCTTGAGGACCTGCGCTTCCTTGACGCCGCAAACCTCCTCGACCTTGTCGGGCGTCCACTTGGCGAGCACTTCGGCGCGCACTTCGTCCATGCCGAAGACGCGGTCGTTGATGAACTGCTTGTCTTCCCAGCCGTTCTTGAAGACGTGGTGGAGGATGCCGAAGAGGAAGGCGATGTCGGAGCCCGACCGGATCCGCACGTACTCGTCGGCCTTGGCGGCCGTGCGCGTGAAGCGCGGATCGACCACGATCATCTTGCAGCCGCGCTCCTTGGAATGGAGCATGTGCAGCATGCTGACCGGATGCGCCTCGGCCGCGTTCGAGCCGATGTACATCGCGACCTTGGCATTGCGCATGTCGTTGTACGAATTGGTCATGGCGCCGTAGCCCCATGTGTTCGCAACGCCGGCGACGGTGGTGGAGTGGCAGATGCGCGCCTGGTGGTCGCAGTTGTTGCTGCCGAAGAAGCTCACGAACTTGCGCAGCAGGTACGACTGCTCGTTGCTGTGCTTGCTGGAGCCGATCCAGTAGACCGAGTCGGGCCCGCTGGCCTTGCTGAGTTCCTTGAGCTTGGCCGTGATCTCGTCGAGCGCGGTGTCCCAGCTGATGCGCTGGTACTTGCCGTTCACCAGCTTCATCGGATAGCGCAGGCGGTATTCGCCATGGCCATGCTCGCGCAGGGCCGCGCCCTTGGCGCAATGCGCGCCGAGGTTGATCGGCGAGTCGAACACCGGCTCCTGGCGCACCCAGACGCCGTTCTCGACCACGGCATCCGATGCGCAGCCGACCGAGCAGTGCGAACACACCGTGCGGCGGACTTCGACCTTGCCGGCGCCGATCGCGGTGGGCCGGCCGTCGGCTGCCTGGGCCTTGCGGATCAGCGTGAGCTGGCCTGCCGCGAGGCCGACGCCGACGCCCAGTCCGGAGCGCCGCAGGAAGGCGCGCCGGTCCATGGTCGGCAGGGCGTTGGAGAGCCCGCGCCGGAGGCTGTGCACGAACGATGACGTGGAGTTGGAGGAAATTGCAGGGGTCGCGGCGCCGTCACGCGCGGTGCCGCTCGCTTTCTTGGTCAATAGCATGGGTTCACCTCCGTCTTCAGGCGGACGCGGTCTTGTAGTAGCGCTTGACGTGCTCGCTCAGCGTGTAGCCGCCCCCCTTTTCGGGCGCGGGCTTGGGCTCGGGCGCGGCGGCGGAGGCATCGGGCGCCTGCACGACCTTCGGCAGCACCGTGACGGCCGCTGCGGCTGCGCCGACCGTGGCGGCGCCGAAAAAGAATCCCCGACGGGAAGCCGGCCGTGGGCCGGAAGCTTGACAGTCCTGCATGACGAACTCCAGGAATGGCTGACGCACCAGTCAGATATGAAACCAGTTACATAAGTTCGGATACTAGTCCAGACCCTAATACGGTGGTCTGAAATTCCCTCTGAGATTTCCCCTGTTCTCAGCCGAGCATGTCGAAGCCCTGGGCCTCGACCTCGCCGAAGGCACGCGTGAGCGCCGCCAGCGCGGCGTAGAAACGGGCCTTCGAATGCCCGGACACGGCATCGCACAGCGCCGGAAGCCAGGGCAGGATGTGGGCCGAGAAGAACGCCCGCTGACGGGTCAGGTTGGCCACCGCTGCGTCCTCGCCCGCGATCAGGTAGCGCATCACCTCGAACAGGAAGGCGATGTGGTCCTCGGTTTCGGGCACGCTCTCTTCGCGCGCCAGGCCGAGCTGGTCGAGGTCGCCCCGCAGCTTGGCGAGCGGCTTGTCGTTGAGGAAGCCGCTCAGGTAGTGCGAGCCGAAGAGAAAGACCTCCGGCTTGCCGATGCCGCCGAAGAGCGCGTCGTATTCGTCATCGAGCGCGGCGATGTCCATGCCGCGCCCGACGCCGACGAGATGCCGCCACGGCTCCTCGAGGAAGGCGCCGGCGGCCGGGGCCTCGGTCGGCGCGACCTGGAAGGCTTCGAGCAAGGCGGCATCCGGCGCCGCATACCAGAGCCGCGCGAGCAGGCCGTAGAGTTCCGCGCGCGCGATTTCTTCGTCGAGGGCCGAGGTCGCAGGGAAGGTCTGGCTCATTGCGGCGGGATCCTGGTGATCTTGATTTCGTCCTGGGCGCTGTAGAGGTCGATGACCCGGCAGTCGCTGCACATCTTGAGGCGCTCCAGCGCCTCGCCCTGGAACATTGCGTGGCCGGCCAGCTTGACCAGCATCGCCTCGATGGCCTTCTGCGTGCCGAAGGGCTTGCCGCAGCGGATGCAGGCCCACGGCCTGGCCTCGTTGAGCACTGCGGGCTGCCTGCGCGCGGGCGAGGCCAAGAGGCGCGGCACGAGTTCGATCGCATCCTCGGGGCAGGTGGTTTCGCAGAGTCCGCACTGGACGCAGTTCTTCTCGATGAAGCGCAGCTGCGGCGAATCCCGGTTGTCCTGCAGCGCGGCCGCGGGACAGGCGCTGACGCAGGCGAGGCACAGGGTGCACTTGTCCTTGTCGACCGCGATGGCGCCGAAGGGCGCGCCCGCCGGCAACGGGACCGCCAGCGGCGCATCGGCCGCCGCCTTCAGCGCGGGCGACTCGTCCATCAGGTGATCCAGCGCCAGCTCGAGCGTGCTGCGCTTTTCCGCACCGACCGCGAAGCGCGCGGCCCTGGACGGCACGATCTGCCGGGTCTCGCGCAAGCCGGCCAGCGCGGTGTCGAGCGCAGCCGGCGTTGCCGCTTCGATGAGCCTGAAGTGCGTGCCGGTATAGCCCAGGCCATGCAACAGCGCCTGGGCGATCTCCGCCTGCTTCTTCATGGCCGCGACGTACTGCGGCGCTTCTTCGCCGGTCAGCAGCACGCACACCTGCGAGGCGCCGAACGCCACCGCGCTCAGCCAGAGGTCGATGCCGGTGCTCGCCGCATGGAAGAGCGCCACCGGAATCACGTTCGCTGGAACGCCATGCGCCTTGCGAAGCTGCGCCGCGCGGCCGAGCTGTTCGACCAGCGCGCGCCCGCCCTCCTCGCTGTGCAGCAGCAGCGTCGCGTCGCGTCCGCCGGCAGCGGCGTAGGTCGCGAGCAGCGTGCGCAGCTTGAGCCCCTGGTCCGGCGTGCGCGGGTAGGTGTAGGCGAGCGCACCGGTCGGGCACACCGTCGTGCAGGCACCGCAGCCGACGCAGAGGTTCGGGTTGACGACGATGCGCTGGCGCTCCTTGTCACTGCTGACCGCGTGGGCCGAGCACACCTCGATGCAGGCGTTGCAGCCGACCACTTCGTTGCGGCTGTGCGCGCAGAGCTTCTGCTTGTAGTCGAAGAACTTCGGCTTCTCGAATTCACCGACCAGTTCGCGCAGCCGCATCAAGGTCTGCGCGGCCTTCGGATGCGACATGCCGCCCGCAAGATGGAAGTAGCCTTGCGGCGGCGCGTGCCAGTCGATGAGCGGCGCCGTGCCGAGATCGAGCACGAGGTCGAAGGCGCCGTCCTGCGGCTCGCGCGCGCGATCGAAGCGGATCGCGCCCGCCACGGCGCAGGCGCGCTCGCAATCCCGGTGCGAGGTGCACTTCACGGTGTCGATCTGGTAGTCGAGCCCGATGGCCTGCTCGGGGCAGGCGCTCAAGCAGGCATTGCAGCGCGTGCACAGGTCGAGGTCGATCGGGTTGTCCTGCGTCCACTGCAGCTTGAACGCGCCGAGCCACCCCGCCAGCGCATCGATGCGTCCGGCGATCACGGGCCAGCGCCGCTCCTGCGCGCCGCCGGCGACGCCGGGCCCGCGCGAAAAGATCGTCACCTCGAGCGCATCGGCCAGCAGCGCGGCAGCCTGCTCGGCCGCATCGAGGGGCCCGACGATCAGCAGCCGGCCCTGGCTGGCATAGCTCACGGTCGAGACCGGATCGGGCTCGGGCAGCCCGGCGGCCGCCAGCAGCGCGGCGATCTTCGGCATCGCGCTCTTCGCGTCGCGGCTCCAGCCGCCGGTCTCGCGGATGTTGACGAAGCGGATCGGGGAGCTCGCTCCGGGCGTCTGCTGCGCGAGTTCTCCGAAGAGTCTTTTTTCCTGCGTGCACGCGACCACCACGTCGTCACCGGACTGGATCGCCCGCTGGAAGGCCGGCGCCTCGCGACGGCAGAGCGTCGAATGCAGTGGGAGGGATTCAGTCAGCGCGGTCCCGAGCGTCTTCGGCTCGAGGGGCATCGTCTGGTTGCAGTCGCAGATCAGCGTCGTGGTCATCAGTCTTTGGGCTGGCAGGTGGCGCATCGGCCACCGGCGGGCTGGGAAGATCCCCGGAATGTCCGGACTTTGCCACGCCGACCAATCCATCACCCTCGGGAGTTTCTTCGGGATGCGCGGGGTCTTCGTCGAAGAGCTTCAGGAACTTGGCGCTGGCCATCTGGCGCAAGGCGCCCTCGGGCAGCGGCGAAGGTTTGGAGTAGTCGTCGATGTAGGTGTCCAGGCCGTCCATGACGTTGAAATGCGGATCGGAGAAGAGCTTCCGGAAGGCGGCGTTGCGCACCTCGGGCGCCACGTTCTGCGCCACGAAGGGCCGGAAGTCCGAGTCGACGCGCAGGGCCTTCACGTCCTCCAGGGTGAGCGGCGGCGCCTCGACGGCTTCGACGGGCAGTGGGCTGCCAGTGGTTTCGGGCTCGACGGCCGGCGCAGCGGCCGGCCGCTCCACCGGCACCGGTTGCGCCGGCGGCTTCTGCGGTTCGTCCGCCACCTCCCCGCTGCGCGCCTGCTGCTTGCGGCGCGACCAGCGGTCGAAGAAGCCTTCAGACATCGCCGGCTCCCCGGCCGCGCGGCTTTTCGGTGGACACGCTCGCGGCATTGCCGAAACGGTCGGTCAGCGAGCGGAAGCTCTCCGGGCGCTTGCGGCGCTTGGGTTCGATCACGTAGTGCTCGTCCACGAAGGCGCGCAGCCACGCCACGACCTCCCTGGGCGCCGGCACCTGCTCGACGGTTTCCTGTGCGTCGAGCCACCGTCCGGCCTCGTAGTAGCTGAGGGTCACGACCACCGGACGCGGGATCGGCTCGGCGGCCAGCGTGGCCTCCTCGTCCATGCGCCAGAGCACGAACCAGCAGGGGGCGGGCGACGAGACGTTCAGGTGATAGCCCTCGGCCTCGTCGCGGAACAGTTCGACCTTGAAGCCCGGATGCAGCCAGCGCTGCACCTCCTCGCCGTCGTGCAGGAGGCGCGGCGCGCGGCCGAAGCCCGGTTCGTCGGGCACCACGTCGTCGAGCGTCCAGCGCCACGCCTGCCAGTGGCTCGACGGCCCGTGCAGGCGCTCGCGCCGCATCACGACGGCGACGTCGAGGGGCGATTCGTGGCCGGCCGGGGTCTGGATTTCGGATTGCGCCATGCAAAAGACGATAGCCCATGCGCCGGGGACGACAGGCGATCACGGGAATCGGGGTTGTCACTGGGTTACAAAGTACTACACCTTGTAGTACTTTCGTGACAAAGTCATCAACAAATCGGAAACCTAAGTTCTCATTTCCAAGAAACCGGCGTGTCATGCGCTCCAATGGAGCCATTCACACAAAGTAACACGAAGGCCCTACACATGAGCTATTACGACTGCGAATTCGCCCCCGGTGCCCTCGAGGTCAAGGTGTCGGACCTGCTCATCGCCACGCCGGACTACTGCGATCCGCTGATCGATCCGGGCGTCCACCAGGTGCTGAAGCTGCTGCGCGAGCAGCAGGGCATGGACGCTGCCTTCGCCTGCGAAGTGGTGGACGGCCAGCGCGTGGCGCACCGCTCGCCCACGTTACGCGCCCAGTTCATCGACGAGCAGGCGGAGCCGCTGGAAATGGCCTTCTGCCGCCAGGTACTCAACGCCCGCGTGCCGGCCGGCTGCTACCTCAGCGCGCCGGTGGTGGTGAACGGCGGCGTCTACGGCACCCTGTACTCGTTCAGCTTCAACCCCGATCCGGCCATCGAGGCGCGCGATCTCAAGAAGCTGGAAATGGCCGCGCAACTGGCGGCCCGCTTGGTCGGCGAGCGCCGTCCGCGGACCGCCGCGCCCGTCGCGCAAGGCACCGCGGCGCAGGTGCAGCACCGCACCGAAGCGCGCGCCGCCTGATCAGCGCGCCGGCACGAGGTGGAGGAACTCGTCCGGCGCCGGCATCAGCCGCAGCGCATCGACCGGCACCTCGACCCGCCTGTTGCACAGGAAGCGGAGCTGGCAGTCGCCCACGAGGATCACGTCGCCGTTGGCCAGTTCGTGCGCGCGGACCCGCTCGCGATTCACGTAGGTGCCGTTGCGGCTGCCCATGTCGGTGAGGATGAAATGCTCGCCGGTCCACTGGATGGCCGCGTGGTGGCGGCTCACCCGGTCGCTGTCGATGCAGACGTTGTTGGAATTCGAGCGCCCGATGGTGGTGATCGGACCCGCGAGGTTGACCTGCCGCACGCTGCCGTGCCGGGCCAGGATGATCAGTCTTGCCATGCCAGTTTCTTTAGTTCGTTTGACTTGCATCGAAGCTTAGGCGGGCAAGTCCAAACCGAAAGACAGAAACAGAAGGCTTAATCCCGCGCAGTTCGGTCCACGCGAGTCAGTCAAAGGCATTCCTTCACGAAGCGGCGGTCGATCAGCGGCCTGACTTGTCCTGCTTGCGGAAGCTCATCTCCAGGAAGTCGAGAAACGCGCGCAAGGCCGCGCTGTTGTGGCGCCGCTGGAGGTAGGCGGCCGACAGCCACATGTCGTTGCGCGAGTAGGCCTGCAGCACCGGCACCAGCTCGCCATGATCGATGTGCGGCTGCACCAGCATCTCGGGCAGGTAGATCACGCCGAAGCCCTGCATCGCGACCTGGATCAACGGCGCGGCCTCGGTCGCGTCCATGCGCGACTTCACCGCCACGTCGAAGGGCTTGCCGTCGACCTCGAAGCGCCATTGCGGATGCAGGCCCAGCCGCGAGTGCGTGAGCGCGTCGTGGGTCGCGAGCTCGCCCGGATGCGCCGGCTTGCCGTGCTTCTTCCAGTACACCGGCGAGGCGCAGACCACGAGGCTGCGGCGGGCGAGCTTGCGCACGATCAGGTTCTCGTCCTCGACCGGCCCGAAGTGCAGCGACAGGTCGATGCCTTCCTCCGCCATGTCGATGTTGCGGTTGGTCAGGTGCAGGCTGATGCTGACATCGGGGTAGTGGCCCATGAACTCGCCGATCAGCTTCGGCAGGTCGCCCTGCCCGGCGCCGAGCGGCGCCGACAGGCGCAGGCGGCCGGTCGGCCGGCTCGCGTGCTCCTGGACCTCGGCCTGGGTGTCCTCGAACATCTCCATCATCGGCTTGCTGCGCTCGAGCAGCAGCGAGCCGGCATCGGTGAGGCTCACCGCGCGGGTGGAGCGGTTGAGCAGCCGCACGCCGAGCCGCGATTCGAGCTCGGCGATGTACTTGCTGACGGTGGCCTTGGAGACGTCGAGCTTGCTGGCGGCGCGGGAAAAGCTGCCGTGGGAGGCGACTTCGCGAAAGGTTCTGATCAGGTCGAGGCTGTCCATGACTGGGGTCGATTGTCCCCCGTCGCGCCCGTTCCGTAACCCGCCGCCGGCACCGGCACGCCGCCGCGCTCGATCTTCACCGCGCAGTACTTGAACTCCGGGATCTTGCCGAAGGGGTCGAGCGCCGCGTTGGTCATGAGGTTCGCCGCCGCCTCGTAGTACGCGAAGGGCACGAACACCGCGCCGTGCGGCGTGCCGTCGTCGCGGCGCACATGGATCGCCACTTCGCCGCGCCGCGAGCGGATCGTGATCACGTCGCCGGGCGCAAGCCCCATCGCCTCGAGGTCGGCCTGGTTCATCGACGCGGTCGCCATCGGCTCCAGCGCATCGAGCACCGTGGCGCGGCGCGTCATGCTGCCGGTGTGCCAGTGTTCGAGCTGGCGCCCGGTGATCAGCACGTACGGGTAGTCGGCATCGGGCCGCTCGGCCGCCGGGATGATGTCGGCCGGCACCAGCTTCACACGGCCGTCGGCGGTCGGGAAGGTCTCGACGAAGACGATCGGCTGGCCCGGATCGTCCTCGGAGAGGCACGGGTAGGTCACGCTCGATTCGCGCTGCAGGCGCTCCCAGCTGATGCCGCTGATCGCCGCATGCATCGCCTGCCGCATCTCCTCGTAGACCGCCGCGACGCCGGATTCCTCGCCCTCGTAGTCCCAGGCCAGCCCCATGCGCTTTGCGATCTGCTGGATGATCCAGAGGTCGGGCTTGGCATCGCCCGGCGGATCGAGCGCCCGCTTGCCGAGCTGCACCATGCGGTCGGTGTTGCTCACGGTGCCGGTCTTCTCGGGCCAGGCGCTCGCGGGCAGCACCACGTCGGCGAGCCAGGCGGTCTCGGTCATGAAGATGTCCTGCACCACGAGGTGCTCCAGGCTCGCCAAGGCGTGGCGCGCATGGTTCAGGTCCGGGTCGCTCATGGCCGGGTTCTCGCCCATGATGTACATGCCGCGCACCTTGTGCGGATCGTCGTCCGGCGCGAGCGCCTTGTGCATGATCTCGACCACGGTGTAGCCGGGCTGGTCGTCCAGCGGCATGCCCCAGAAGTTCTCGAACCACGCATGCGCGCCGGCGTTGTCGACCCGCTGGTAGTTGGGGAACATCATCGGGATCAGCCCCGCATCGCTCGCGCCCTGCACGTTGTTCTGGCCGCGCAGCGGATGCAGGCCCGAGCCGGGCTTGCCGATCTGGCCGGTGACGGTGACCAGCGCGATCAGGCAGCGCGCGTTGTCGGTGCCGTGCACATGCTGGCTCACGCCCATGCCCCAGAGGACCATCGCGCCCTTGGCGGTCGCGAAGGCGCGCGCGACCTCGCGCAGCGTCTCGGCCGGGATGCCGCAGATCGGCGCCATCACCTCGGGGCTGTAGCCCTTGACGTTCTCGCGCAGCGCCTCGAAGTTGCTGGCGCGATCGCGGATGAAGGCCTCGTCGACCAGCCCTTCGTCGATCACCGCATGGATCAGCGCATTGAGCATCGCCACATCGGTGTCGGCCTTGAACTGCAGCGTGCGCCAGGCATGCTTGCTGATCTCGGTGCGGCGCGGGTCGGCCAGCACGATCTTCGTGCCGCGCCTGGCCGCGTTCTTCATCCAGGTGGCGGCGACCGGGTGGTTCGCAGTCGGGTTGGAGCCGATCACGAAGATCAGGTCCGCATGCTCGACATCGTTGACCTGGTTGCTGACCGCGCCCGAACCCACGCCTTCGAGCAGCGCCGCCACGCTGGACGCATGGCACAGCCGCGTGCAGTGGTCGACGTTGTTGCTGCCGAAGCCGGTGCGCACCAGCTTCTGGAACAGATACGCCTCCTCGTTGCTGCCCTTGGCCGAGCCGAAGCCCGCCAGCGCCTTGCGGCCGTGCGTATCGCGCAGGCCCCTGAGCTTGCCGGCAGCGAGCGCCAGTGCCTCTTCCCAGCTCGCCTCGCGGAAGGCCTCGCTCCAGTCGCCGGGGCGCGGCGCGTCGTCGCAGGTCTTGGGCACGCCGGGCTTGCGGATCAGCGGCTTGGTGAGGCGCTGCGGATGGTGCGCGTAGTCGAAGCCGAAGCGGCCCTTGACGCACAGCCGGCTGTGGTTGGCCGGGCCGTCGCGGCCGTCGACGCTGACGATCTTCTCGTCCTTGACGTTGTAGGTGATCAGGCAGCCGACGCCGCAGAACGGGCACACCGAGTCGACCTTGCGGTCCACCTGCTGCGAGCCGATGTGGCTCTTGGGCATCAGCGCGCCCGTCGGGCAGGCCTGCACGCATTCGCCGCAGGCCACGCAGGTGCTGTCGCCCATCGGGTCGTCGAGGTCGAAGACGATCTTCGAATCCTGTCCGCGCAGTGCGTAGCCGATCACGTCGTTGACCTGCTCCTCGCGGCAGGCGCGCACGCAGCGGTTGCACTGGATGCAGGCGTCCAGATTCACCGCCATCGCCGGGTGCGACACATCGGGTGCAGGCTGCTCGCGACGCAGGGCCTTGAGCTCGGGCCGCACCGCGACATCGAGCTTGGCCGCCCATTCGCTGAGCTCGCCATGCTGCCGCGTGGCATCGTCGCCGATCCACTTGTAGCCCGCGTCGGGCATGTCCGAGAGCAGCATCTCGACGACCATCTTCTGGCTCTTGAGGGCGCGCTCGCTCGCGGCCTGCACTTCCATGCCGGCCGAAACGGTGCGGCAGCAACTCGGCGCGAGCGTGCGTTCGCCCTTCAGCTCGACCACGCAGGCGCGGCAGTTGCCGTCGGGCCGCAGCCCTTCCTTGAAGCAGAGATGTGGAATGTCGACGCCGTGGCGCTTCGCGGCCGCGAGGATGGTCTCGCCTTCGAAGGCCTCCACGGTCCTGCCATCGAGCTGGAACTCGATCGATGAGACTGGCACAGCCCAGTCCAGGGCACCCGCGGAACCGGCTCCGCCGGGCCGCAGGGGTGCGCCCCCTTGAGGGGGTGCAGAGCCACACGAAGTGGGCGAGGCTGGGGGTGGTCTCATATTTCCTGCGGGAAGTACTTCTGGATGCAGCGGATGGGGTTGGGCGCAGCCTGCCCCAATCCGCAAATGGATGCATCGCCCATGACCTGAGCGAGGTCTTCGAGCGTGGCGTTGTCCCACGCCGGCGCTTCCATCAGCGCCGCCGCCTTCGCGGTGCCGACGCGGCACGGCGTGCACTGGCCGCAGCTCTCGTGCTCGAAGAAGCGCATCACGTTGAGCGCGGCGTCGCGCGCCCGGTCATGCTGGCTCAGCACCATCACCGCCGCGGAGCCGATGAAGCAGCCGTGCGGCTGCAGCGTGTCGAAGTCCAGCGGGATGTCGTTCATGCGCGCGGGCAGGATGCCGCCCGAGGCGCCGCCCGGCAGGTAGGCATAGAGCGTGTGGCCGTCCTGCATGCCGCCGCAGTATTCGTCGATCAGTTCCTGCACCGTGATGCCCGCCGGCGCGAGCTTGACGCCCGGTGCCTTCACGCGCCCGCTGACGCTGAAGCTGCGCAGCCCCTTGCGGCCATGGCGGCCGAAGGCGCTGAACCACTGCGGCCCCTTCTGCACGATGTCGCGCACCCAGTAGAGCGTCTCGAAGTTGTGTTCCAGCGTCGGCCGGCCGAACAGGCCCACCTGCGCGATGTAGGGCGGCCGCATGCGCGGCTCGCCGCGCTTGCCCTCGATGCTTTCGATCATCGCGGACTCTTCGCCGCAGATGTAGGCGCCCGCGCCGCGCCGCAGTTCGATGTGCGGCAGCGGGCATGGCGGATCGGCGCGCAGCCTGGCGAGCTCCGCCTCGAGGAGTTCGCGGCAGTCGTGGTATTCGTCGCGCAGGTAGAGGTAGCAGGCGTCGATGCCGACGATGCGCGCGGCGACCAGCACGCCTTCGAGGAAACGATGCGGATCGCGCTCGAGGTAGACGCGGTCCTTGAAGGTGCCGGGCTCGCCCTCGTCGATGTTGACCGCCATGAGCTTGGGCGCCGGCTGGTCGCGCACGATGCGCCACTTGCGCCCGGTCGGGAATCCCGCGCCGCCCAAGCCGCGCAGGCCCGAATTCTCCATCGCGCGGATCACCGTCTCCGCTTCCTTCTCGTTGCCCACCAGGGCGGCGGCAAGCTGGTAGCCGCCTTTCGCGCGGTAGGTGGCGTAGTCGGTATACGCCGGCTGCACCTCGATGTGCCCCGCCGGCGGCGAGACGCTTTGCTGTGCCAGCTCGGCGGGCTCGAAGCGCACGACGGACCTCTGGGCGGGCGGTCCGGCCTGCAGCGATTCGCCGGAAAGAACGGTGGCCAGCACCTTCTCCGCGGTCGCGCACGGCACCGCCCGCTGGTGCACCGCCACCGCCGGCGCCTGCTCGCAGCGCCCGATGCAGGGCGCGGGAATCACGCGCACGTCGCCGCGTCCGGCCTGACCCAGCAGCGCGGGCAGCCGGGAGAGCAGGTCCTTCGCGCCGGCCATCTCGCATGCGAGGCTCTCGCACACGCGCACCGTGAGGCCCGGCGCGTCCTGGCCACCGCGCACGATCTCGAAGTGGTGATAGAAGCTCGCGACCTCGAACACCTCCGCCATCGGGATGTTCATGAGCTTCGCGAGAGCGACCAGATGATGGTCGCGCAGGCAACCGTGCGCGTCGTTGATCCGGTGCAGGAACTCGATCAGCAGATCGCGCGGATAGCCGTCGGCCGGCGCCGGGCCGATCAGTTCGCTCACCTGCTGCAGGGAGGCCTCTTCAGGCTGGCGCCCCTTGAGCTTGCTCTTGCGCCGGATGCGCTCGCGCAGCTGGTCGGGAGTGGCAATGGCCACCTCCCTGATTTGTTCTGTGCCTGGGTATTGCATTTGCCTCGGCCTCGGGCGCCTGCCCCGGGTGGCGCCGTCTCATCGTTCGTTTCAGCCTGAAGCCCTTCTCCAGACTCGTCGAGTGTGGGCGGCCCCGGCGCGGATCGTCAAATTGGATCGCGAAATGCAGCGATTCAGAAAAGAAATGGAGCCGGGCGCCATCCGCCGCCTCGCGGGCGCCCGTCTCTCACGTGGCTAGTTGAAGAATTTCGCAACGGGTGCCAGCGTGCGATACACGCCCCAGGCCAGCGGAATGCCCACCGCCAGCCAGGCCATGATGGCCACGGCCGGGCTCACCGCATCGCTTGCGCGCACCGCGCCGGAGCCTACCTCGGCCGCCGCGGCCCTCTCGTGTGCGAGCTTCTTCTCGTGCGCCAACTCCTCTTCGGTCATGAAGTGCTTGTCGGCGACCGGACGCACCAGCAGGTTGCAGATGAGCCCGATGACCAGCATGCCGACCAGGATGTACATGGTCTGGTTGTAAACCTGCTCGCGCGGGATGCCAAGCCCGAGCTGGTATTCCCGCATGTAGTTGACGACCACCGGGCCCAGGATGCCGGCCGTGGCCCATGCGGTGAGCAGGCGGCCGTGGATCGCGCCGACCATCTGCGCGCCGAACAGGTCTGCGAGGTAAGCCGGCACCGTCGAGAAACCGCCGCCGTACATCGACAGGATGATGCAGAAGGCACCGACGAACATCAGCTTGCTGCCGATGGCCGCCGAGGTCGGCACGCTGAAGTACAGCGCGCCGCCGAGCAGGAAGAAGACGGTGTAGGTGAGCTTGCGGCCGAGCTTGTCCGACAGGCTCGCCCAGAAGAAGCGGCCGCCGATATTGAAAAGCGACAACAGCGCGGTGAAGCCGCCGGCTACCGCGGCGATGGCGGCGAGCTGAGTCTTGTCGAGTTCGCCGAACTTCTTCGGCACGTCGATCAGCGCGCCGCCGAAGACCTCCTGCAGCATCGGGCTGGCCATGCCGATCACGCCGATGCCCGCGCTCACGTTCATGGTGAGCACCATCCACACGAGCCAGAACTGCGGGATGCCCCACACCTTCTTCACGTGCACGTGGTGCTGCGTGATCATCGCGTTGCTGGTCTGCGCGGGCGGCGGGGTCCAGCCCTCGGGCTTCCAGCCGGTCGCCGGCACGCGGTAGCCGAGCGCACCGCCCATCATGAAGACGAAGTAGACCAGCGCCATCACGATGAAGGTCTGCATCACGCCGACGTCCGTGGGGCTGGAGAAGGCCTTCATCAGGTCCACCGCAAGCGGCGAGCCGATCATCGCGCCGCCGCCGAAGCCCATGATCGCCATGCCGGTCGCCATGCCGCGCCGGTCGGGGAACCACTTGATCAGCGTGCTCACCGGCGAGATGTAGCCGAGCCCCAGCCCGATGCCGCCGATCACGCCGGAGCCGACGATCATCATCCAGAACTGGTGCAGGTGAATGCCCAGCGCCGAGATCAGCATGCCGCCGCACCAGCACAGCGCCGACACCACGCCGGCCTTGCGCGGACCGGCGCGCTCGAGCCAGCCGCCCCAGAGCGCCGCGGCGCAACCGAGGAAGACGAAGAACAGCGTGTACATCCAGCCCAGCGTGGCAATGCGCCAGTCGCAGCCGGTGGCGAAGAGCTCGGCGAAAAAGCTCATGTCGTTCGGACAGGCCTTGGCGCCGGTGCCGGCGGTGGACAGCGACTTCGACAGCGGCAGCCAGAACACCGAGAAGCCGTAGGCCATGCCGATGCACAGGTGGATCGCCAGCGCTGCCGGCGGGACCAGCCAGCGGTTGAAGCCCGCCCCCGCGATGATCCGTTCCTTGTCGAGAAAGCCCGGTTCCGGTACGGCGACGCCGATGCCGTCCCCGCCGAGGACGCCTGCAGTTGAACCTGTCATCGATTGAACTCCTGTTGTGGTCTTGAGCGCGCCCTCTGTGGGGCCGGCGGAGTGTCAGTGCGAATGTTACAAATCGTCAAATAAAATCGCTCTATATGACGATTCAATAAATAAATGGACGTAACAAGGCCGGCCACGGGCCGGCCCTGCCGGGCTCAGCCGGGAATCAGGCGCCCAGCGCCCCGCTGTGCTGCTCGACCTGCTCGCGCCACTCGGGCGTCTGCAAGAGCGCCAGCGCCGCCTCCAGGGCGCGCGACGGCCGCACCCCCTGCTGCGTCATGAAGCCGATGGGCGTCTTCACGTCGGGCTCGGCGAGCGGCAGCGCTTCGAGCTCGCGATGGCTGCGCACGGCGGCCACCATGGCGCCCGGCAGCACGCTGCAGACATTGCCTGCCACCACGCCGAGCACCAGCGTCAGCACCGAGTTCGTCTCGATGGCCGGCGCAACGGTCTTTCCGCTGCCCCGGAAAGCCTGATCGATGATGTCGCGGTTGTGCATGTCCGGCGTGAGCAGGCACAGCGGCAGCTCGGCCGCCTCGGCCCAGGTGATCGGCTTGCCGATGCGCAGCATGTCCGCGGCCGGCCGCTTCGCGCGGCGCAGCAGGAAGTAGTGCTCGATGGTCTGCGGCCAGGCATCGAGCTTCACGTCCCGAAGGTGCATGCGCTCGATATAGCCCAGCGCCAGATCGAGCGAGAGGGTTTCCAGACCGGTCTCGAGCTGCTGCGAGCTCATCGTCAGCACCGACGGCACGATGCCCGGATGCCGCTGCTGCAGCATCGCCGCGAAGCGCGCCAGCACCGGGATGGCCGTGGGCACCGCCGCCATGCGCAGGTGGCCGCAGGGCTTGCCCTCCTCGCTGCGCAGTTCCTGCTGCAGCACCTCGCTTTCGCGCAGCATGCGCTGCGCGGTCGCCAGCACGAGTTCGCCTTCGTGCGTGAGCCCGACGTAGGTGCGGCCGCGCCGCACGATCACCACGCCGTATTCGGCCTCCAGCGCGCGCAGCGCATTCGACAGCGCCGGCTGAGTGATGTGGCAGGCCTGCGCGGCGCGGCCGAAATGGCGGTGCTCGTCGAGCGCGACGAGATAGCGCATCGAGGCGAGCAGGTTCATGCGAGCGCTGCAGGCCTCAGGTGTTCTTGGAGATCGTGATGGTCGGGAATTTCGACGAGAAGTCCTTGGCCTTCTCGGCGATGCCCACCGCGACGCGGCGCGCGACCGCCTTGTAGATGCCTGCCACCTCGCCGTCGGGGTCGGCCACCACCGTCGGCTTGCCGCTGTCGGCCTGCAGGCGGATGTTGATGTCCAGCGGCAGCGCGCCGAGGTACTCCATCTTGTACTGCTCGGCCATCTTCTTGCCGCCCTCGGCGCCGAAGATGTGCTCGACATGGCCGCAGTTGGAGCACACGTGCACCGCCATGTTCTCGACGATGCCGAGGATCGGCACGCCGACCTTCTCGAACATCTTGATGCCCTTCTTGGCGTCGAGCAGCGCGATGTCCTGCGGCGTGGTGACGATCACCGCGCCGGTCATCGGCACGCGCTGCGAGAGCGTGAGCTGGATGTCGCCGGTGCCCGGCGGCAGGTCGACGATCAGGTAGTCGAGGTCCTTCCAGTTGGTCTGGCGCAGCAGCTGCTCCAGCGCCTGCGTGGCCATCGGGCCGCGCCAGATCATGGCCTCGTCCTGGTCGACCAGGAAGCCGATCGACATGACCTGCACACCGTGGTTCTCCAGCGGCTCCATGGTCTTGCCGTCCTCGCTCTCGGGCCGGCGGTCGATGCCCAGCATCATCGGCTGGCTCGGGCCGTAGATGTCGGCGTCGAGCAGGCCCACCTTCGCCCCCTCGGCCGCGAGCGCGAGCGCGAGGTTGACCGCGGTGGTGCTCTTGCCGACGCCGCCCTTGCCCGATGCGACCGCGATGATGTTCTTCACGTTGGGCATCAGCTGCACGCCGCGCTGCACCGCATGGCTGATGACCTTGGTCGTGACGTTGACCGAGACGTTCTGCACGCCCGGCACCGCCTTCGCGGCCGCCACGAGCGCCTTGCGGATCTCGGGCACCTGGCTCTTGGCCGGGTAGCCGAGCTCGATGTCGAACGCGACGTCGCCGCCCTGGATCTGGACGTTCTTCAACGCCTTGGTGCTGACGAAATCCTTGCCGGTGTTGGGGTCCTGGACCGCCTGGAGTGCGCTTGCGAGCGCCTCTTGTGTAACTGCCATCTGAGTAACTCCTGAATGGCAGCTAGTCTAGTGCGGCGGCGGCAGGCGCCGGCGCCGCGCGGCGCTTGCCCATGGGGGCCAAAGATCATTTCGCCATTTGGAACCAACGATTCGTTCGTTCGCGATCGGCACGCCGCTTCGGACAATGAAGACCGTCATGAATTTCCAACAATTGCGCTCGGTGCGCGAGGCCGTGCGCTGCGGCTTCAACCTGACCGAAGTCGCTCATCAGCTTCACACCTCCCAGCCCGGCGTGAGCCGGCAGATCCGCGAACTCGAGGAAGAGCTGGGCATCGAGCTCTTCGTGCGCGCCGGCAAGCGGCTCACGGGCCTCACCGAGCCCGGCGGCCATGTGCTGCCGATCATCGAGCGCATGCTGCTGGAGAGCGCGAACCTGAAGCTCGCGGGCCAGGAATTCGTCGCGCGGCAGACCGGGCTGCTCTCGGTCGCGGCCACGCACTCCCAGGCACGCTATGCGCTGCCGGTGGCGGTGCAGGAGTTCCGGGCCCAGTTTCCCGACGTGAAGCTGCACCTGCACCAGGGCTCGCCCAAGCAGATCGCGCAGATGCTGCTCGACGGCGAGGCCGACGTCGGCATCGCGACCGAAGCGCTCGGCGACTACCCGCAGCTCGTCGCGCTGCCCTGCTACCGCTGGACGCATTCGGTGGTAGTGCCGCCCGGGCATGCGCTGCTCGACCAGCCGCTGACGCTGGGGGCGCTCGCGAAGCATCCGCTGATCACCTACGACACCGGCTTCACGGGCCGCACGCGCATCGACAGGGCCTTCGAGGAACGCGGCCTCGCGCCCAACATCGTGCTGACCGCGATGGACGCGGACGTCATCAAGACCTACGCGCAGCTGGGCATGGGCGTGGGCATCGTCGCCGGCATCGCCTACGAGGCCGAGCGCGACACGCACTTGCAGGCGCTCGACGCGGGCGAGCTGTTCGGCATCCACCTGACCAAGCTCGCGGTGCGGCGCGGCAGCTACCTGCGCGGCTACGTGCACGCCTTCATCGAATCGTTTGCGCCGACGCTGCCGCGCGAGGTGGTGGAGAAGGCGCTGGCGGAGGACCCCGCGGCGCAGATCGAATCCTGATCCGCCGGGACCGGGTACGCTTGCGCCCAGCGCATGCCTTCCGTCCCGAACGATCCGCCGAACATCGACATCTCGCCCGTGGGTCTGGTCCTGACCGGCGGCGGTGCGCGTGCGGCCTACCAGGCCGGCGTGCTGCAGGCGATCGGCAGGCTGCGGCGCAGCGCCGGCGAACGCTCGCGCATCAATCCCTTCCAGATCATCACCGGCACCTCGGCGGGCGCGATCAACGCCGCGGCGCTCGCCTGCGGGGCCGATGACTTCGAGGCCACCGTGCGGATGATCGGACGCGCCTGGTCCGGCCTCGGCCCCGGCCAGGTCTACCGCGCCGACGCGCTGAGCGTGGTGCGCAGCGACGCCCCGTGGGCGCGCCTGCTGTCAGCCGGCTGGCTGATCGCCAAATGGCGGCGCAGCGGCCTGCGCTCGCTGCTCGACAACACGCCGCTGCGCCAGTTGCTGGAGCAGATGGTGCCGCTGGCCCGGCTGGACGACCTGATGGCAAAGGGCCATCTCGACGCGCTGGCTGTGACCGCATCGAGCTACGGGTCGGGCGAGCACGTGACCTTCTACCAGGCCGGCCCGCACCAGCAGCCGTGGGTCCGCTCCAAGCGCATGGCGGTGCCGGTGCGCATCACCTACGACCATCTGCTCGCGTCCTCGGCGATTCCCTTCGTGTTCCCGGCGACGGCGCTCGACATGGGCGCGCACCTGGAGTACTTCGGCGACGGCTCGATGCGGCAGTCGGCGCCGCTGTCGGCGGCCATCCACCTGGGCGCGCGGCGCGTCCTCGCGATCGGCTCCGGCCGCATCGAGGAGCCGCAGGAGGTGCTGGCGCCGAACGCGCTCAGCGGCTATCCGTCGCTGGCGCAGATCGCCGGGCATACGCTTTCGAGCATCTTCCTGGATTCGCTGACCGCCGACGTGGAGCGCCTGCGCCGCATCAACGACACCCTGTCGCTGATCCCGCTCGAGGCGCGCCATCGAACCGCGCTGCGGCACGTCGAGCTGTTGCTGATCGCGCCGTCGCAGCGCGTGGACCTGATCGCCGCGCGGCACGCGCACGCCCTGCCGCCGGCCGTGCGCAGCCTGCTCGGCGAGCCCTCGATGCCGCGCGCGGCGGAAGAGCTCAAGGGCGCGGCGCTCGCGAGCTACCTGCTGTTCGAGAAGGCCTTCACGCGCGAGCTGATCGCGCTCGGGCGGTCGGATGCGATGGAGCAGCGCGCTGCGATCCGCCGATTCTTCGGCTGGCGGCGCTGCGAAGACTCGCCGGACGGCCTCAGGGCTCCACGCCGAGACGCTTGACCATCCGCACCGCGTCTTCCACGTCCTCGTAGTAGCCCGGGCTCGACGCGTATTCCGTGAAGCCGTGCCGCCGGTAGAAGGCCTTGGCCGGCGCGTTGCCGATCCGCGCCTCGAGCCGTATCGCGCTGAGGCCGGCCACGGCGGCGGTGGCTTCGAACCATGCCAGCAGCGCGGAGCCCACGCCCAGGCGGCGATGCTGGGCGCTGACGGCGAAGAGCGCGATGTGCGCCTCGTCGTCGCCGTACTGCATGATCCCGAAGCCCAGGAGCATGCCGTCCCGGCGCGCCACGGCCACGTTGGTCTCCTCGCTGCGGATGGCGCGCAGCACGCGGCGTTCGGTCCAGCGCCATGAAAGCCCCCGCTCGATGGCGTCGCGGGACAGCTCCGCGATCGCCCCGGCGTCGGCCGCCTGGGCAAGGGTGATTTCGTAAGCGGTGATCACGGCGGAACTCCGGTTGGCGGGACGACTATAGCCCCGGCACCTAAAATGCGTGTCCTCCTGCTGGTCCCGGCGGCTTGCGCCGCCCTCCGGTCCAGCTCGTTTTCTGATCTCCCCGAAAGCGCACCACGCGATGTCCCAGCGCAAACTCTTCGTCACCACCGCCCTGCCCTACGCCAACGGCAAGTTCCATGTCGGCCACATCATGGAATACATCCAGGCCGACATCTGGGTGCGCTTCCAGCGCATGCAGGGGCACATGGTGCACTTCGTGGGTGCCGACGACGCGCACGGGGCAGCCATCATGATCTCGGCAGAGAAGGCCGGCGTCACTCCGCAGGAATTCGTGGCAGGCATCTCTGCCGGACGCAAGGAATACCTCGACGGCTTCCACATCCGCTTCGACAACTGGCATTCCACGGCATCGCCCGAGAACAAGGAACTGGTCCAGGGCGTCTACAAGCGGCTCAAGGCCGCAGGCCTCATCACCAGTCGGGCGGTCGAACAGTTCTATGACCCGGTCAAGGGCATGTTCCTTGCCGATCGCTTCATCAAGGGCGAGTGCCCGGTGTGCCATGCCAAGGACCAGTACGGCGACGCCTGCGAGGTCTGCAGCAGCGTCTATTCGCCGACCGAACTCATCAGCCCCTATTCGACGCTGACCGGCGCGGCGCCCGAACTGCGCAGCTCGGAGCACTTCTTCTTCAAGCTCTCCGACCCGCAGGTGGTCGACTTCCTCAAGGCCTGGACGCAGGACGGCAAGCTGCAGCCCGAGATGGCGCGCAAGGCCGGCGAGTGGTTCGAGGCCGGCATGGCCGACTGGGACATCTCGCGCGAGGCGCCCTACTTCGGCATCGAGATCCCCGACGCGCCGGGCAAGTACTTCTACGTCTGGCTCGATGCGCCGGTGGGCTACCTCGCGAGCCTGAAGAACCACTTCGACAAGGGCCAGGCGGCCAACCACTGGCACGCGCCTTCGCGCACCGCACAGAGCTTCGACGACTTCGTCGCCGATCCGTCGGTGGAGCAGGTGCACTTCATCGGCAAGGACATCGTCTACTTCCACACCCTGTTCTGGCCCGCGATGCTGCAGTTCAGCGGCCGCAAGACACCGAGCCAGGTCAACGTGCACGGCTTCATCACGGTGTCGGGCGAGAAGATGAGCAAGAGCCGCGGCACCGGCATCGACCCGCTCAAGTACCTCTCGATCGGCATGAACCCCGAGTGGCTGCGCTACTACATCGCGGCCAAGCTCAACGCCAAGGTGGAGGACGTCGACTTCAACCCCGACGACTTCATCGCCCGCGTGAACGCCGACCTGATCGGCAAGTACATCAACATCGCGAGCCGCGCGGCGGGCTTCATCGCCAAGCGCTTCGGCGGCAAGCTGGGCACGGTGTCGGCGGATGGCGCGGCACTGCTGTCGGCGCTGCAGGCGGCATCGGCTTCGATGCAGACGCTCTACGACACCCGCGACTACGCACGCGCACTGCGCGAGATCATGGGGCTGGCCGACAAGGTCAACGAGTACGTCGACCAGAACAAGCCCTGGGAACTCGCCAAGAAGGAAGGCATGGATGCGCGCCTGCACGATGTCTGCAGCGCCTGCATCGAGGCCTTCCGCCTGCTGACGATCTACCTGAAGCCGGTGCTGCCGGCGCTCGCGGCGCAGGTCGAGGCCTTCCTGGGCAGCGCGCCGCTGGTCTCGGCCGACGCCGGCAGGCTGCTCGGCGCGGGCCATGCGATCAACGACTACAAGCACCTGATGCAGCGCGTCGATGCCAAGCAGCTCGACCAGCTCTTCGAGCCGCCCGAGCCGGCCGCGGCGCCTGCTGCCGCCACCGAATTGCCCGGCGGCGAAGGCATCGCGCCGACGATCACCATCGACGACTTCGCGAAGATCGACCTGCGCATCGCGAAGATCGTGGAATGCCAGAAGGTCGAAGGCTCGACCAAGCTCCTGCATCTCACGCTCGACGTCGGCGAAGGCCGGACGCGCAACGTGTTCTCGGGCATCGCCTCGGTCTACCAGCCCGAGCAGCTGGTGGGCAAGCTCACCGTGATGGTGGCGAACCTCGCGCCGCGCAAGATGAAGTTCGGCATCTCCGAAGGCATGGTGCTGGCCGCCAGCCACGCGGACGAGAAGGCGACGCCGGGCATCTATGTGCTCGAGCCGTGGCCCGGGGCCATCCCGGGCATGAGGGTCCGTTGATCATGATGCGGCGAATCGGCCTCTTCGTCGCGCTGGCGTGCACCGTGGCGCTGGGCGGATGCGCGGTAGCCGGCGCCGCTGTCGCGGTCACCAGCACCGCCGTGAGCGTGGGCGCCGGCGCCGTCGGTCTCGCGGCCGATGCCGCGATCGGCACGGCGCGCATCACCGGCAAGGCGGTGGGCGCGGCCGCCGATGCGGTGCTGCCCGGCGACTCGAATTAGCGTGTTTGTCACGGGGGCGCGTCCACAATGGCCCCCATGACGACCCGGCGCCCGATCGCTTCGTTCCGTCCCCGACTGATCGACGCGCTGGCGGGCTACAACAGGGAGCGCTTCCTCAAGGATGCAGCCGCGGGCGCGACGGTCGGCATCGTCGCGCTGCCGCTCGCGATGGCCTTCGCGATCGCATCCGGGCTCAAGCCCGAGGCCGGCATCTGGACCGCGATCATCGCGGGCTTCCTCATCTCCGCCCTCGGCGGCTCGGCGGTGCAGATCGGGGGACCGGCGGGCGCCTTCATCGTGATCGTCTACGGCATCGTCGAACGCTACGGCGTGGCCAACCTGCTGATCGCCACCGCTTGCGCCGGCGTGCTGCTCTTCCTCTTGGGCCTGTTCCGGCTCGGCACGCTGGTGCGCTACGTGCCGGTGTCGATCGTGATCGGCTTCACCAACGGCATTGCGGCGCTGATCCTCATCTCGCAGATCAAGGACTGGCTCGGCCTGTCGATCGAGAAGATGCCGGCCGACATGTTCTCGCAGCTGCACGCGCTGGCGACCCACCTCGACACCTTCAATCCCTACGCCTTCGGGCTCGGCCTGGCTTGCCTCGTCGGCTTGTTCGCCTGGCCCAGG
This sequence comes from Variovorax sp. HW608, assembly GCF_900090195.1. NCBI lineage: Bacteria > Pseudomonadati > Pseudomonadota > Betaproteobacteria > Burkholderiales > Comamonadaceae > Variovorax > Variovorax sp. HW608. The sequence goes on along the minus strand of NZ_LT607803.1, from coordinate 4,634,597 downwards.
CTGCTGCACGACTCGACCCGCTTCGGTCACGCGGTGCGCATCGTGCTGGGTCGCGTGGCCGATACGCGCGCGGTGCGGGCGGGCTCGCGCGTGCCGGGGCCGATCGTGGCGCTCGTCACGCTCACGCTGGTGTCGTGGGGATTCAGTCTGCAGGTCGAAACCATCGGCACCCGGTTCGGCGGCATCCCGCAGGGCCTTCCGGCTTTTGCGCTGCCCGATTTCTCGTGGGAGACGGTCAAGCAGCTCGTGACGCCGACGCTCACCATCGCGGCGCTGGGCGCGATCGAGTCGCTCCTGTGTGCGCGCATCGCCGACCAGGTCAGCGGGCTGCCGCGCCACGATCCCAACCAGGAGCTCATGGCGCAGGGCATCGCGAACACGGTCGCACCTTTCTTCGGCGGCATGCCGGCGACGGGCACCATCGCGCGCACCGTCACCAACGTGCGCGCGGGCGCCACTTCGCCGATCGCCGGCATCGTGCATGCGATGAGCCTGATGGCCGTGGTGCTCGTGGCCGCACCGCTGGCGCAACACGTGCCGCTCGCGGTGCTGGCGGGCATCCTGGTCTTCGTGGCCTGGAACATGGGCGAATGGCGCGAGTTCTCGCCGTACATGCTGCGGCGCTTCAGCCGCCACTACCGGCTGCTGATGCTGGGCACCTTCTTCCTCACCGTGGTGTTCGACCTCACGGTCGCCGTGCAGGCAGGCATCGTGCTCGCCTGCGCCCTCTTCATCCGGCGCATGAGCGGGCTGTTCAACGTCGAGATGGTCTCGCTGGAACCGCCGGTGCTGACCTTCAGGCTCTACGGGGCGCTCTTCTTCGGCGCGGCGGCCAAGCTGGATGCGGCGGCGCAGGCGGTCGAGCGCGCGCCGCGCGGCATGACGGTGGTGCTCGATGCGATGCACCTCATCTCGCTCGACGCGACCGGGCTCGATGCGCTGCGGCAGCTGCACAAAACGGTGCTCGGGCGCGGCGGTGCGCTCAGCATCGAATCACTGCAGCCGCAGCCGCTGGAGGTCATCGTCCGCTCGGGCTTCGCGGACGAACTGGCATCGGGCATGCCGCGCGCCGATGAGGGCTAAGGTGCTTCCACGCTGCGGTCGGGCGACGAACCCGCGCTGACCACGCGCTGCGCGTCATCCACCGTGGCGGTGAACACCATCGGCGAATTCGGCGGCTGGACCCAGCGCCATTCCCATTCGGTCTGGCTCTTGAGCGGGTACGGCGTGCGCCTGGCGGGCTTGCCGAGCAGCCGGCGCATATCCTCCATCGGCATGCCGGGCGTGACCTTGGCGAAGTTCTCCGGCGTGAGCACCTGGCGCAGCGCGCTCATCTTGCCGTCGGGGCCGATCGTGATCATGTAGTTCTTCTGGCCCTGCGGCTGGCGGTTGTATTCGAAGACCCGGCCGGCCGGCGTGTCCCAGACGTTCTCGGGCACGCCGAAGCGCGCGCGGACGTCGGCCTCGGTGGAGACGCCCTCCTCCAGTTCGCTGATGCGCTTCGAGTCGCAGCCGAGAAGCCAGAACATGGTGGTCAGAAGCAGAAGAGCCGCGATGCCGCGGCGGATTGTCGATGGCTGCATACCGTCCCAGGAAATTGCACGGGACGGAAAGTCTAGCCGTCGCCGTCAGTTCGCCGCGAAGCAGTACATCAGGCCTGCACCGCCGGTACTTCTGAGAGCTTCCAGGCTGCAGCCCCGGGTGGCGTGCGAGGAGTTCCAGGACATCGACGCCGGCGGCGCGTTCGTGCCCATGCGGTTGTGATGGCCGACGATGGCGGAGCCCTCGCCGCTCTGGGTCCAGTTGCCGCAGGTCGTGTCCTTGCTGATGTCGGTGGAAGCGCGCCCGTCCGGCATCGAGCCGGTCAGGATGTCATGGTTGTTGACGGGGTCGCCGCTCGCGCTGACGATCTCGCCCTTTTCCGTCAGGCCCGTCTGCTTGTCGATGTTGTTGGTGCCGTGCAGCTCCTCGAGGTTGTTGGCGATCGTCACGCCTTTCACGTTGACCCACGGCCCGTTGCCGATGCGATCGCGGGCGTTCACCGCCGGAGTGCCGGCCGTCGCCGTCGTGCTCAGGTACGCACGCCAGGTGCGGCCCCCGGCACCGACGCTTTCGGCGAGGCTCTGACAATGGCGATCAGCGCCCGCGAGACCGCCGAAGTCGCCTCCCTTGCCCGGATTGGCGCTGGTAATGAAGAAGCTCATCTTGTTCCGCGGTGCGGACGAGCCGCCCATCGCGCAGGCGGCCAGCAGTGCGGCGGCAGCGATCGTCGAAGCAAGGAATAGCGTGTATCGGCGTTTCATCGACAGGCTCCTTGGTGTTTGGGAGCCGCCACGCTAGCGCATGCCAGAGCCCGCTTCAAGGCGGAATCCACCCGGTAAAATCCCGCCCCAAAGGTTCAATCGCCATGCCCATCTTCGCCCGCCCGCACTACACCTCCGAGATCACCAACTTCATCGAAGAGATGAAGGAAAAGAAGCCGACGCTCGAGGCCGAACAGCGCGCCGGCCGCGCCCTGCTGTGGGACAAGCACCTCGACCCCAGCCTGCAGGAGGAATTCAGCGAAGGCCGGGTGCCGCAGCAGCCCTACGTCTACCAGACCCAAGCCAAGTAAGTGACCATCCGCGCCGTACCGGGTTCCGGCGCCCGCCGCCAGGGCGAAGGCGCCGAAACGGATGAGCACGACCTTTCCTCACAGGACGTGGTCACGGCGGAGGACGGCGCTGCCGTCGTGCCGCCGATGCCCGACGTGATCGACCAGGTCGCCCTCGCCCGGCTGTACGGCGAGCCGCTGTTCGCGCTGCCGAACGACCTCTACATCCCGCCCGACGCGCTGAAGGTCTTCCTCGAAGCCTTCGAGGGGCCGCTGGACCTGCTGCTCTACCTCATCCGCAAGCAGAACTTCAACATCCTCGACATCCCGATGGCCGGGCTGACTCGGCAGTACCTGAGCTACGTCGACGAAATCCGGCAAACCAATCTCGAGCTCGCTGCCGAGTACCTGCTGATGGCGGCGATGCTCATCGAGATCAAGTCGCGCATGCTGCTGCCGCCCAAGAAGACGGCCGACGGCGAGGAAGCCGAGGATCCGCGCGCCGAGCTCGTGCGCCGGCTGCTCGAATACGAACAGACCAAGCTGCAGGCCGCCGCGCTGAGCGCGCTGCCGCAGGCCGGGCGCGATTTCTGGAAGGCACAGGTCTACATCGAGCAATCGCTGAAGCCGCGCTTTCCGGACGTCAACGTGATCGACCTGCGCGAAGCCTGGGCCGACATCCTCAAGCGCGCGAAGCTGGTGCAGCACCACAAGATCTCGCGCGAGGAACTGAGCGTGCGCGAGCACATGAGCCTCGTGCTGCGCCAGTTGCAGGGGCGGCAGTTCGTCGAGTTCGAGAAGCTCTTCGATGTGTCGCGCGGCACGCCGGTGATGATCGTCACCTTCATCGCGATGCTCGAGCTCGCCAAGGAGACGCTGATCGACATCACGCAGGCCGAGGCCTTCGCGCCGATCTACGTGCGGCTGGCCTACACGCCGGCCTGAGCTCAGGCGGATTCGCTGCCGGGCTCGCGGGCCATGAGCCCGGCGACCGCATCCGCCGGCCGCACGCGGCCGTCGAGCACCGCCACCACGCCGGCCGAAATCGGCATCTCGACGCCCAGATGCCGCGCGCGCTGCACCACGGTGCGCGCGCAATAGACGCCTTCGGCCACGTGGCCGAGCGAATCGACCGCCTGCGACAGCGTCTGGCCCTGTGCCAGCAGAAGCCCGACCTTGCGGTTGCGCGACAGGTCGCCGGTGGCGGTCAGGACCAGATCGCCGAGACCGGAGAGCCCCATGAAGGTCTCCGGGCGCGCGCCGAGCGCCACGCCGAACCGCGTCATTTCGGCCAGGCCGCGCGTGATGAGCGCCGCCCGGGCATTGAGCCCCAGCGCGAGCCCGTCGGCCAGCCCGGTCGCGATCGCCAGGACGTTCTTGACCGCACCGCCGACTTCGACGCCGACGATGTCGTCGTTGGCATAGACCCGCAGGGTGGGGCCATGGAAAGCCTCCACCAGCGCCTTGCGCACATCGGCGCGTCGACTGGCCGCCACCAGCGCCGTGGGACGGGCCTGTGCCACCTCCTGCGCGAAGCTCGGCCCGCTCAGGACGCCGGCGGCGAGTCCGGGCGCGACCTGGGCCTGGATTTCATGGGCCAGCAAGCCTTCCCCGCCGCCCCCGGCGAGTGCCGGCTCGACACCTTTGGAAAGCCAGGCAACCGGGGACGACAAGCCATCGAGCAGGCAGAGCTGCTCGCGCAAGGCCGCCATCGGCGTGGCAATGATGACGAGATCGGCAGCTTTCGCCGCGGCGAGCGCATCGCCGGACGCCAGGGTGATGGAGGGAGGAAGCGCGACGCCCGGCAGGTAGCGCGCATTCTCGCGCGCCGCCGACATGGCTTGCGCCTGAGCGGCGTCACGGGCCCAGAGCGTGACCGCGTGACGGCCGGAAGCATTGACCGCCAGCGCCGTTCCCCAGGCGCCGGCTCCGAGCACGCAGATTCTCATCGGCGGCGGCGGGCAGTACCGATTACTGCGTGATGATCGGCGAGGGCTGATTGGCGGCGGCCTGCGCCTGCTGCTGCTCGAACATCGCCTGGAAGTTGATTTCGGCCAGGTGCACCGGCGGGAAGCCGCCGCGCTGGATCACGTCGGCGACGTTGCCGCGCAGGTACGGATAGACGATCTGCGGGCAGGCGATGCCGAGGATCGGGCCCATCTGATCTTCGGGCAGGTTGCGGATTTCGAAGATGCCGGCCTGCTTGGCCTCGACCAGGAACACCGTCTTCTCGCCGATCTTGGTCTGCACGGTCGCCGAGACAGTGATTTCGAAGATGCCGTCAGCCACGGGCTGGGCGTCGACGCCGAGCTGGATGTCGACCGTCGGCTGCTGCTGCTCGAGCAGGATGGCCGGCGAATTGGGTTGCTCGAGCGAGAGATCCTTCAGATAGACGCGCTGGATCTGAAAGACGGGATCTTGTGCTTGCTGGTCGGCCATGGCTGAACTTTCGAGAGTCAAAACAACGCCCGCCCGGGAAAACCCCGGAGCGGGCTTCTGGATGTAGCGGGCGATTATCGCCCGTGAGAACGCGGCACCGGACTCAGGCGCCCTCAAGCAGCGGCATCAGGCCGCCGCGGCCGTCGAGCGCGATCAGGTCGTCGCAGCCACCGACGTGCGTATCGCCGATGAAGATCTGCGGCACCGTGCGGCGCTGGGTGATGTCCATCATCGTGGCACGCGCCCGGGGGTCGCTGTCGATGCGGATCTCTTCGATCTGTTCCACGCCCTTGGACTTGAGGATTTGCTTCGCGCGAATGCAGTAGGGGCAAACGGCGGTGGTGTACATCTTGACGGCTTGCATGGGTCCTTGCATGGGTCGTAAGTCGGGAAAGTTCAGGCCTTTTCAACCGGGAGGTTAGCTTCTTTCCACGACTTGAGTCCGCCGGAGACCGCTTGGGCTTGCTCGTAGCCCAGCTTCTTGGCCGTCGCCACGGCGCGTTGCGCACGCGCGCCAGTGGCACAAATCAGCAACAAAGGCAACGATTTGTTCTTCACCGCACTGGGGAGCTTCTGTTCCAGCTCGCTGAGCGGCACATTCTTGGCACCGGTGACATGGCCAGTGGCAAACTCCTCCGGCTCCCGAACGTCGACCACCACTGCACGCTCACGATTGATCAACTGCACCGCCCCCTGCGCCGAGAGCGAGCCGCCGCCGGCCCCGCGCAGCATCGGCCAGAAAAGCATGCCTCCCGAGGCCAGTGCGATCAGGATGAGCATCCAGTTGTCGACGATGAATTTCACGGTGTTCCTTGAGTGGCAAACCTCGGATTTTAGAATGTCGGGTTTACGACCGCGTTCCCAAAGGCCTCCCCCATGCACAAACTGGTACTGATCCGCCATGGCGAATCGACCTGGAATCTCGAAAACCGCTTCACCGGCTGGACCGATGTCGACCTGACCGCCGCCGGCATCGAGCAGGCCAAACAGGCCGGCCGCCTGCTCAAGGCGGAGGGCTACGACTTCGACGTGGCCTACACCAGCGTCCTCAAGCGCGCCACCCGCACCCTGTGGCACACGCTCGACGAACTCGATCGCACCTGGCTGCCGGTCGTGCATTCCTGGCGCCTCAACGAACGCCACTACGGCGCCCTCCAGGGCCTGAACAAGGCGGAAACGGCCAAGAAATACGGCGACGAGCAGGTGCTGGTCTGGCGCCGCAGCTACGGCACGCCGCCGCCGCCGCTGGAGTCGAACGACCCGCGCAGCGAACGCACCGACATCCGCTACGCCAAGCTGCCGCCGGAACAGATCCCGCTGACCGAGTGCCTGAAGGACACCGTCGCCCGCGTGCTGCCCTTCTGGAACGAATCCATGGCGCCGGCGATTCGCGCCGGCCGCCGGCTGGTCGTCGCGGCGCACGGCAATTCCATCCGCGCGCTGGTCAAGTACCTGGACGGGATTTCCGACGACGCCATCGTCGGCCTCAACATTCCCAACGGAATTCCTCTGGTCTACGAACTGGACGATGATCTCAAGCCGCTGCGCCATTACTACCTGGGCGACGCGGAAGCGGCCGAGAAGGCCGCCGCCGCGGTCGCGGCGCAAGGCAAAAAGGGTTGAGCGCAAAGTCCTCCAGAGTTCGAGTCATTCACGGAACCCGGGCAGACAAGTAGCTTCCAAGCTGTGTATATTGATTTGACAGGCGACAAGGACTCCTACACATGGGCCAGAAACTGAAAATTGGCGGCTGGATTGCCGCGGGTGCCGTTGCGGGCGCACTGACCACGGTCTCGTTGCAAACCGTCGCACGCGGTTCGCTGGCCCCCCTGCCACTGGAGGAACTGCAGCAGCTCGCTGCGGTTTTCGGCATGGTCAAGACCGACTACGTCGAGCCGGTCGACGAGAAGAAGCTCATCTCGGACGCCATCTCCGGCATGGTCGCCGGGCTCGATCCGCATTCGCAGTACTTCGACAAGAAGTCGTTCAAGGAATTTCGTGAGGGCACCACCGGCCGCTTCGTCGGCGTGGGCATCGAGATTTCGCAAGAGGACGGCCTGGTCAAGATCGTGTCCCCGATCGAGGGCTCCCCGGCGTTCCGAGCCGGCCTGAAGCCGAACGACCTGATCACCAAGATCGACGACACCGCCGTGCGCGGCCTCTCGCTCAACGACGCGGTGAAGCGCATGCGGGGCGAAGCCAACACCAAGGTGCTGCTGACGATCTACCGCAAGGACGAGAACCGGACCTTCCCGGTCACGATCACGCGCGAGGAAATCCGCACCCAATCGGTGCGCGGCAAGGTCATGGAGCCGGGCTACGCGTGGATTCGCCTGTCGCAGTTCCAGGAGCGGACCGTCGACGACTTCGTCAAGAAGGTCGAGGAAATCTACAAGCAGGAGCCGAACCTCAAGGGTCTGGTGCTCGATCTGCGCAACGACCCCGGCGGCCTGCTCGACGCCGCGGTGGCGATTTCCTCCGCATTCCTGCCCGAGAACGTGACTGTCGTGTCGACGGACGGGCAGCTGGCCGAAAGCAAGGCCGTCTACAAGGCCGCGCCCGAGTTCTACCAGCGTCGCGCAGGCAGCGACCCGCTGCGCGGCCTGCCGCCCGCACTCAAGACCGTGCCGCTGGTCGTGCTCGTCAACGAGGGCTCCGCCTCCGCCAGCGAAATCGTCGCCGGCGCGCTGCAGGACCACAAGCGCGCGACCGTCATGGGCAGCCAGACCTTCGGCAAGGGCTCGGTCCAGACGGTGCGGCCGCTGGGCCCCGACACCGGCCTGAAGATCACGACGGCCCGCTACTACACGCCGAGCGGCACCTCGATCCAGGCCAAGGGCATCGTTCCGAACGTGCTGGTCGACGAAAGCGCCGAGGGCAGCCCTTACGCCGCCCTGCGCATGCGCGAAGCCGACCTCGAGAAGCACCTCGCGAGCGGCCAGGGCCCCGAGGTCAAGGATCCCGAGCGCGAGAAGGCGCGCGACGAAGCCCGCAAGCGCCTCGAAGAGGAAGCCAAGAAGGCGCCGCAGGATCGCAAGGTTCCGGAGTTCGGCGCCGACAAGGACTTCCCGCTGGTCCAGGCGCTCAACCGGCTCAAGGGCCAGCCGGTGCTCGTGAGCAAGACGCAGGTGATCGTCGACAACAAGGAAGAGAAGAAGGAAAACTGACCCTCGGGCGGCCCGGCCTCGCGCCGCGGCCACCGGGCGTCCCGCGCGGCGCATGGAAGACGAACACCTCCTGCGCTACTCGCGCCACATCCTCCTCGAAGAATTCGGCATCGACGGCCAGGCGCGCGTCAGTGCGGCGCACGCGCTGGTCATCGGTGCCGGCGGGCTGGGCTCGCCCGCCCTGCTCTATCTCGCTGCAGCGGGTGTCGGCCGCATCACGCTCGTCGACCATGACGAGCTCGATCTGACCAACCTCCAGCGGCAGATCGCACACACCACCGCGCGCGTGGGCATGTCCAAGGTCGATTCGGCCGCGGAAGCGATGCGCGCCATCAACCCGGACATCACCATCGAAGCCGTCAAGCTGCGTGCCGACGACGCGCTGCTGTCCAGGCGGGTCGCCGAAGCCGACGTGGTGGTGGATTGCAGCGACAACTTCCGGACGCGGCATGCGGTCAATCGCGCCTGCGTGGCCCATGCGAAGCCCCTGGTGGCCGGCGCGGCCATCCGCTTCGACGGGCAGCTGAGCGTCTACGACACGCGCGACCCGGCGTCCCCCTGCTATGCCTGCATCTTCCCGCCCGACGCCGACTTCGAGGAAACGCGATGCGCAGTGCTCGGCGTGTTCGCGCCGGTGGTCGGCACCATCGGGACCTTGCAGGCCAACGAGGCGCTGAAGCTGCTGGCCGGAATCGGCCCCTCTCTCGCAGGCAGCCTCCTGATGTTCGATGGCCGGCGATCGGCTTTCGACAGCCTTCGCGTCGCGCGCGATCCGGGATGCAGCGTGTGCGGCCACCGCCCGGCGGCCTAGCTGCGGTTTGCCGTCGGCGCGGGTTGCTTCCTCGCCTTGGCCGCGCCGGCGGCCGCTTCGCCGGACGCCGGCTTGCGGGCCTGCGCCAGCACTTCCGTGCAATCCGCATCCTGCCCGGGGCCCGTCTCGATCGTGGCCGCGAGCGCGAGCAGCGGGTTGATGGCGCCCAGTGCCAGCGCCGCCGCGCCTCGCGCCGCCAGCGGCCCCTTCTCGACTCCGACCTTCGGCGACGCGAAGGTGCCGCGAAGCAGCAGCGGCGTGCGCGCCGCCAGGATGCTCTTGTCCTTGGGCTGCGGCCGGACGACGATGTTCATGGTCTCGTCCGCGAGGCTGACGTCGCCGCTTCCGTCGAAGAGGGTGTCGCTCGTGTCGAGCAGCAGGTTGCGGCCGTGCATCACGCCCTTGCCGACGTCGAACGCCAGCGCCGCGCAGCGCAAGCTCACCTCGCGGTCGCCCTCCAGCAGGAACTTGATGATCTCGCCGCCGTCGAGCCCGAAGATTTCGATCAGCAGGTTGCTCATCTGCCCGTGGCCGGTCATCGCGGCCACGTCACCCGACGCACCGCCGAGCCATCCGGCCACCGAATTGCCGCGCCCTGACAGGTTGATGCGGCCGTCCAGCTTGCCGAAGCTGCTCCTGGACTTTTCCACCTTGGGGATCAGGCGCTCGAGCTGCATCGAACGCACGTCGAGCGCCGCGCGGATGTCGGCCGGGTTCTGCGTCGCATCGATGCGGATCCTGCCGGCGACCTTGCCGCGCGCCACACCGAGATCGAGCGGATCGAGCGTCAGCACGCCGTCGTTCAGCGTCACCTGAACGCTGCCTTTGTCCAGCGGCAGCTCGCGCACGTTGTCGATGCGGTCGGCGACATACTTCACGTCGGCGTTCATGGCGCGCAGCCGCTCGAAGTCCAGCGGCGCATCCGGAAGCACCTTCCGGTTCGAATCGGGGCGCCCCTGCTTCGTCTGCGAGATCGTCGGCGGCGGCGCGACGCCTTCCACCGCATGGGCGGAACGGGATGTCGGCGCCAGACCGATGAGCGGACCGAGGTCGTCCATGTCGAGGACGCGCGAGCGCAGCGCACCGCCCAGATGCGGCACCTTCGGGGCCTTGTCGAACTGCATGTCGCCTGCGATGTCGGAGAGCCCCAGCCGGCCCGTCAAGGCACGCAGCTCCCACAGATCGCCGTTCTTTCGGAGATTGCCCTTGATCGCGTACGGAGGCGTCTGCGGCAACGCCACGCCGAGCACCGGATAGAGATTGCCGAGGTTCTGGCCTCGCATGTCGACCTGCGCATCAAGGCCGTCGAGGCTCGCCAGCTCGGCCACCGTGCCCCGGGCCTTGAGATGGGCCGTGCCGGCACGCAGGTCGATCTCGATTGGAAAAGGCGAGCGCCCGCCCCGGCCCGAATTGAGTTCGAGCACGTCGCCCGCGCGGCCGTCGGCCCCGAGCGGCTGGCGATGGAGCAGCCCTTTGATCGTGTACTGCAGCGGCATCTCGCCGCGGCTGTTGTCGTAGTCGAACTCGGCATGCAGGTCCAGGGCCTGGTGGCTTGCGAGGAAGTCCACGCTGCCGCCGTCAACTTCCACCCGACCGATGGCGGGGACCGTACCGGTGTCCGCGCTGTCCTTGCCGAGGGCCCAGGTGCGCCTGCCGTCCTCTTCGATCTGGAGCCCGATCGCCGGCGAGCTGAGCTTCAGGCGCGCAAGCACGACCTTGCCCGCGAAGAGGCGCCAGAAGCTGATCTCGAACTCTGCGCGTTCGGCGCGCAGCAAATAGGGATCCCGCGCCCACCCGGGGTTGGCGAACTCCACACCGTCGAGCTCGACGGTGGCAAGGCGCAGCCCGGGCTTGACGTCGAGCTTGCGTGTGATCTCGAACCTGCGTCCGGTCCGTTCGCTGACATAGCGATTGACCGGCCCGCGCAGCAGGTCCCACGGGAACCATGCGATGAGCAGGACCAGCGCGACCAGGAACCCCAGCAAGACCGCGCCGAGTCTGACCCAGACCGGCCGATGTCCTGAAGCGTGGGGGGCCGCTACCACCGCGCCCCCTTCAGTCGATGCCCGCCGCAGTGCTTGCGGATGACAAGGCTGCCTTGGGCTCGGGCAGAAGACAAACCGCCGAAACGCCGACGACGGCGGCCTTGGTCGCGGCCTCCGCCAGCTTCAGCTCGGCGACGGCGGGCTCGCCTCCGGCAATGGTGGCGGCGGCCACCAACGCCAGCAAACCCAACGCGATGTAACTCCACAGAATCTGCATTTCAGGGCTCCTCGACCTCTGGTTCCGTCGGCACCGCATTGCGGGCCTCTTATGAACAGCGTACGAGGGCGGCTGCCACTGCCGCGTCGGCATCGCGCCGCAAGCGCTGTGGGGACGGGCCTACGACTGCGGCTTTCGAGCAACAATCGTAAGAACAAGCCTACAGCGGCTGGACGCGGTTCCCTGCATCATCGGACCTAATATTCCGTAGCATTTGCAACGACAGCTTTCCGTGGAAGGTGGAAGGCTAGCCTCGTCGCCAAGCTCGCCCAGGGACAAGCGGTGCTCATGGACCTCAGATTGAAAACCTACATCGTCGAAGACAACGTCACGATTCGAGAGAATCTCGTCGGCACTCTGGAGGAGCTCACGTGCATTTCGACGATCGGCTTCGCAGAGACGGAAGCCGAGGCGACCCAGTGGCTGAGCGAAAACGGCGACGAGTGGGAACTCGCCATCATCGACCTCTTCCTCAAGCAGGGAAGCGGCCTGGGCGTCCTCCAGGCCTGCATGTCGCGCCGCCCTGGTCAGAAGGTCGTGGTGCTGAGCAACTATGCGACGCCGGACATCCGCAAGCGCTGCGCACAGTTCGGGGTCGATGCGGTCTTCGACAAATCGAACGAGATCGACGGACTCATCGACTTCTGCATCTCGCAGACCGCCACGCAGCGGCAGACGGCCAGCCGAAACTGACCGCGCCGCAAGAAGCCGCTTCAATCGATCAGCTTGTTCTTCAGCGCGTAGTAGGTGAGGTCGCTGTTGGAGGAGAGATTCATCTTCTCCATCAAGCGTGTTCTGTAGGTGCTCACGGTCTTCACCGACAGGGACAGGGTCTTCGCGATGTCGCCCGCGGTCTCGCCCTTCGCCAGCTTGAGGAAGACCTGGAACTCGCGCTCGGAAAGCTGTTCGTGCGGCGCTGCGTCATCCTTGCGATCGAGCTGGCGTGCGAGCAGCTCTGCCACGGCCGGCGTGATGTAGCGGCGGCCCAGCGAGATGGTGCGGATCGCATTCACGATCTCGATCGGATCGCACTCCTTGTTGAGATAGCCGCTCGCACCCTGGCGGATGAGGTTCATCGCGTAGTGCTCTTCGGGATAGCCGCTGAGGATGAGAATGCCGACATCGGGCGCCTTCGCACGGATCATCGCCAGCGCATCGATGCCGCTCTGACCCGGCATGGAGAGATCCATGACGAGCACATCGAGTTCAGTCGTGCGAACGAGTTCGATCGCCTCGCGGCCGCTCGCCGCCTCACCCACCACACGCAGATCGACATGCTCGGAAAAGAACTGCCGCAAGCCGGATCGAACGATGGCATGGTCGTCCACAATTCCAATCTTGATCATCTGTTACCTTCCGTGTTGAATCGCGGCTTTTTGCGTCGCAACATGCCGGTCCCTGGCCTGTTTCGATTATTCCCGAATTCGATTTTTCGGCATCGATCGGAGACCCCATGCGCTGGCTAGCTTTCCCGAAGATGGCGCTGAGCCTGACGCTGGCGACCCTCGCCGCCCTCGTGCTCGTGGGCATCAACGAAGCCGGCTATCGCCAGTCCCGCCAGGCCCTCGCGGAGGTGGGCGATGCGCAGCGCGCGCGTGTGGTGCTCAACCTCATGCTTCAGAACATCCTCGATGCAGAAACGGGCCAGCGCGGTTATCTGCTGACAGGCGAGCCCCGCTATCGCGAGCCCTATGACGTCGCGGTCAGGCAGGTCGACGGCCACCTTGCCGCACTCCAGCTTCTCTATGCCAATCGGCCGAACGAGCTCGCGCAGTTGAATCAGCTCGCCAAGCACGTCTCGAAGAAGCTGGCCGAGATGGACATGAGCGTGCGCCTGCGGCAGAGCGGCAACGAGGACGCCTGGAAGTTCATCATCACGACCGACGTCGGCCGCGAGGAAATGGACGCCATCCGCAACGAGGTCGGCGACCTCGTCGCCCTCAGCAGCGACGAGCTCACGCGCGGACAGCTCCAGGTCGTGAAGTCGCTGCGCTTCGCGCGCATCGGCATTGCGATCATCGCGATCGCCGCGCTCGTCGCGTTCTACCTCTACCTCAGGCAGACGCACGCATTGCGTCTGGCGGGAGAACGACAGCAGCAGGCCCTCGAACGCGAGCGCAATGCGCTGGAGGATGAAGTGCGCGAGCGCACCGCGACGCTCGCCGAGCTCGCGACCCACCTGCAGCAGGTGCGCGAGACCGAGCGCGGCTTTCTCGCGCGCGAGCTGCACGACGAGCTGGGCTCGCTGCTCACGGCGGCCAAGCTCGATGTCGCGCGGCTGAAGTCGCGAATGACCGATTCGCCGGATGCGATCCAGCGGCTCCAGCACCTCAACGACCTTCTCAACAGCGGTATCGCGCTCAAGCGCCGCATCATCGAGGACCTGCGGCCTTCGTCGCTCTCCAACCTCGGGCTGGTCGCGTCGCTGGAGATCCTGGGCCGTGAATTCGCGGAGCGTTCGAACATCGAGATCGAGATGGTGCTCGAACCGGTGGTGCTGAACGAGGCGAACCAGCTCACGGTCTACCGGATGGTGCAGGAGGGCCTGACCAACATCAGCAAGTACGCGCAGGCGACCGAGGCCAGCATCGTCATGAAGAACTACGGCAATCACGTCGTCGTCGAAGTGACGGACAACGGCAAGGGTTTCGATACGCAGCACAACCGGCCTACGAGCCACGGTCTTGCCGGCATGCGCCATCGCGTCGAGGCGGCCAAGGGCCGGCTGACCGTCACATCCAGGCCAGGGCACGGCACCCGACTGAGCGCGGTACTGCCGGCCACCCCCGTGCCATCCGCCGCCGTGGCATGAGCCGCCGGGCCGCCCCAAGGCGAATCCCGAGGCGCCGCTGCGCGAGGGTAGCCCGGTGAGCCGCCCGGCCGCCCCGAAGGCGAATACCGAAGCGCTACTGCGCGAAGGTACTCCAATGAGCCCCCGCCCGGCCGCTCCAAAGGCGGTCGCCGAGGCTTTCGGCCCTCTCCTACGCCTCGCTCCCGTCACTGCTGACAGGGTCGCCGCAGGGTGCCTCTTAACGTGGATCCGAGCGTGTTCCAAAAGAGCACGCTTGCACATCAATGCGGCCACGCCAAAGGAGTCAAGCATGTTGTACTACGCAGTCGTGTTCCTGGTCATTGCCCTGATCGCAGCCATCTTCGGCTTCGGCGGCATCGCAGCAAGTGCGGTGGGCATCGCCAAGATCCTGTTCATCATCTTCCTGGTCCTCGCGCTCGCGAGTTTCATCGCGGGCTTGATACGACGCGGGTAGCGTCGGTACGATGAGCAGGTTCCCGCAACCATCTTCCCGGAAGGAATTTTTTCATCATGAACACGACCGTCAAGACTCCCTCGCAACTGGCCGAAGACGCGCGGCAGACCGCGGCCGATGCGATCGATACCACGCGGGCCTATGCGCAGAACGCCGTGAACGCGGCGGGGGAAAAGGTGCGCGACCTGCGCCGTGACGCAGAGCCTGCCGTGGAGCAACTGGCAGCCCGCGTCCAGCAAGCCGTGCAGCGCGGACTGGACGCCGCATCGACCACCAGCGCCCGCGCACAGCGCCGCCTGGAACAAGCGGCCGACGTGACGGGCAAGTACATCGCCGATCAGCCGATGCGCTCGGTCCTCATCGCCGCCGCGGCCGGTGCAGCCATCACCGCGCTCATCGTGCTCGCAAGCCGCCGTCGGGATGACTATTGATCCCTAGTCCCTGACCTTCATCGGCGGCTCCCGGCGAGCCTCAACTGCCCGGCACCATGCTTCATCCCATTTATTCCACGGTGCTCGGGCATCCCGAGCTGATTGCCGATCACCTGGCCAACTATGCCGCGCTCCTGCGGGAAGAAGCGCGGGAAGCCAGCCGCAGCCTCATCGCCCGAACGGTCGCGGGCGTCCTGGCCGTGGTGAGCGTCATGCTGGCGCTCGGCCTCATCGGCGTGGCGATCATGCTCGGGGCAATGCACGACCGATTCCACTGGACGCTCGTGGCCGTACCCGCGGTCGCGATGCTGGTCGCACTGGTCTCGGCGCTCTACGCAGCCCGGCAGCGTGACGTTCCTGGCTTCGCGGAATTGCGGGCGCAGGTCGAGGCCGACATCCTTGCGCTTCACCTCGCGGGAGAACGCCATGAGCGCTGAGCATGAACAGCTCACGCCGCAGCAGCGCCTCTCGCTGTCGCGCCGGGCGTTGATCGCGCAACTGCAAGAAGGCACGTCGGCCGACTGGCGCGACGCGGCGCCCGATGAGTCGCCGCCGCGGCAAGTCGACGGACACCGCGGCCATCCGTGGAGCGAAGTGGCAAGCCATGTGGTGCGGCGCTGGTGGCGCCGCCATCCGGCCAACGCGGCGGGTCAGCTCGCCCGGCCCCTGCTCGAACGCTATGCGCGCGAGCAGCCGGCCAAGCTCATCGCAGCAGCCGCTGCAACGGGCGCGCTCGTCGTGCTGATCAGGCCATGGCGGCTGCTGTCGATCACCGCCGTCCTGGCCGCCGTGCTCAAGACATCGGACGTGGCCGATCTCGTGACCACGCTGATGAAGAAAACAGCCAACCCACGAAAGGATGCCCCATGAACACCGCGGTCACCGAACCGCGAATCGCCACCGCAATGAAAAAGCCCGGCATGCCGGGCTTTTCGTCGACCAGGCAGTGAAACCCTACATAGACTTCACTTCGAGGTTGTTGTGAACCGAGGCCACGCCGTTCACGGACTTCGCGATCTCTTCGGCGCGCGCCTTCGCGGCTGCATTCGGCGCCGGTCCGCTCAGACTCACGACGCCTCCCGCGGTGTCCACGTCGATCTTCGTGGCACTCAGGTCAGGGTCCTTCGCGAGCTTCGTCGACACGCTGGCGGTAATGGCCGCATCGTCGACGGCAGCACCCACCTTGGCGGCGGCGGATTCCGTCTTGGCCTTGGCGTCGGCACCGGCCTGCTCGGTCTTGGCGATCACCGAGTCCATCTTCTGACCCGCCGTCTGGTCGCCGGGCCCTTTGCCGCAAGCCGTCAGCGACAGCGCGGACCCCGCGACCGTCAGAATGAGCGCGGTGCGCAGGTGTTTCAAAACTTGATCGAGATCAGTCATAGGAGAGCTCCTTTGCTCAATCGGGTCAGGGTTTGCCCGCGCCGCTGCGGCCTGCATCCTTGACCTGTTCCTTGATATCGCCGTAGGTCTTCTGGACCTTGCCGGCGGCCTGTTCCACCGCGCCTCGAGTCTTCAGCTTGTCGCTGCCGAGGACCTTGCCCGCGGCTTCCTTCAACTTGCCCTTGGCTTCTTCCATGCGGCCCGACACCTGATCGTTGTTCATGACACATCCTTGCTGCGAATCGATAGATCGATGGGTTCGCGGATGACTCGCGCGAGCCCGTCCGTCTTCAATCTACGCAGCAACTCATCCGCCCGTATGCCAGCATGGGCGCGAAACAATGTAGGACAGGGGATAGGGCAGGAGAACCTCAGGCTGTCACGATCCAGCCTTCGAGCGGATCGATATCCGGGGGGAGTCCGTACCCGGGGCCTGCGCTCGCATGCCGCGCCACGCCCCAGGCGGCCTGCATCAGGCAGAGCACCGCATCGATGAAATCGCCCTTGGCATCGTCCACCATGCGGTCGCGCAGGCCCTCGGGCAGCACGAGCCGCAGCCCCAGCCTGGACGAACCCCGCTCCAGCGCCGCCAGAAGTTCGCTTCGCACCCACCGGCGCGCCGCCGATTGCGAGGCGGCCTGGTCACTCTTGTAGCTGCGGCGGCCGACCAGTTCGCGCGCCAGCAGGCCCGGATAGCCTTCCAGCGCGATACGGCTGCCGCCCTCCGCCCGCACGTGCAGGCCCGGCAGCGATGCGCCCGCCTCGATCAGCCGCGGCACGCCGGCGTGGAGCATGAACGCCACCGGCGGATTGACCCACTTCATCGACGGACTGGAGCCTGCGGGCCGATCCGTCGCGCGGTGCGCGAACTTGCCGCCCGCCGGACGGGCGGCGCAGAACGCCGCGAAAGTGTCCCGAATCCTCGCGCGCTCGATGGCCGTGTAGTGCTCGATGAGCGGCTTCCACTCCGAAGGCCATCCGAGTTCCACGACGAGTTCACGTGGAAGACCGAACGGGAAATCGAAAGCGCCCACCCACTGCGGTGTCTCGGCCAGCCAGCGGCCCCACGCGTCCAGCGATGGGAAGCACTCGAATCCATGAAGCTCGACCACGCCATCGCCCGATGCGCCGAGCGCGACGACGATCGGCTTGCGTGCAGTCGGCGCGCTCGAGAAATCGCAGCCGATCAGGCGCATGGAGCGCCCTCGATCCGCCGCGGCCCGGGCGGCGGTGGACACCGCAGGCTCAGTGCCGCCCGACGATGGCGGCGGTCGCCATCAGCTCTTCGAGCAGCGCCAGCGAGACCTGGCCCGAGACCGAATACGGGTCGAGTTCCGCCCGTTCGGAATACTTGAGCAGCGTCGACGCATTGAGCTTCGACAGGTTCACCTGCCCCATGGTCCAGCCGCCGAAGCGGCGTTCCGAGATCTCCTCGTAGTGCAGCAGCACCACGTCCTTGTGGCGGGGATCCCTCTGGATATGGCCGTACAGCTCGCTGATCGCCATGCGGCCACCCTCGATCGCCTGCAGGAACACGCCGGCGCCGTAGCACAGGATGCCGGTGACGCCGCAGGTCGTGTTGTGCGACCGTGCCTGGGCCAGGATCGCGTCGATCGCCTCCTGGCTGGTGTCCACGGCGCGGCTGGCATAGAGAAGACGTACGAGCATGATGTTCAGCGCTGGCGCGGAAGAAGGGAAAGAAATTCGCGGCGAAGGTTCGGGTCCTTCAGGAACACGCCGCGCATCACGGAGTTGATCATCTTGCTGTCCATCTCCTTGACGCCGCGCCACTGCATGCAGAAGTGCTCCGCCTCCACCACCAGCGCGAGGCCGTCGGGCTGCGTCTTCTCCTGGATGAGATCGGCGAGTTGCACCACCGCCTCTTCCTGGATCTGGGGGCGGCCCATGACCCACTCGGCGAGGCGCGCGTACTTCGAGAGGCCGATGACGTTGGTCTTCTCGTTGGGCATGACGCCGATCCACAGCTTGCCGATGATCGGGCAGAAATGGTGCGAGCAGGCGCTGCGCACCGTGATCGGCCCGACGATCATCAGTTCGTTGAGATGCTCCGCGTTGGGGAATTCGGTGAGCGAGGGCTGATTCACGTAGCGGCCCTTGAACACCTCCTGCAGGTACATCTTGGCGACGCGCCGGGCGGTGTTGTCCGTGTTGTGATCGTTCTCGATGTCGATCACGAGACTGCGCAGCACGTCCTTCATCTTGTCCTCGACCTCGTCGAGCAGATGCTCGAGTTCGCCCGGCTCGATGAATTCGGCGATGTTGTCGTTGGCGTTGAAGCGTCGTCGTGCGGCCTGCAGGCGCTCGCGAATCTTCACGGACACGGGTGTGCCCTCGTCTTCATCCCCTTCCACGGGGCGCCGTGCGGCGTCGATGGTCCTTAGCATCCAAGCATCCTAACAGCGAATGGGCGGTGGGCGATAAGCCCGGCAGCGCCCTACCCGCTTACGGTTGTTGCTACTTTTTCGATAGCAAAAAGTCGGTCACGAGCGGGAGATGGTCGGACATCCGCGCCCAGATCGGACCGCGAGGCACCGAACAGGCGACCGGTTCGAGCCGCCGCCCGTAGATGAAATCGAGCTGGGTCACCGGCAGCCGCGACGGATAGGTCAGCGTGCGCGGCCCGCGCAGGTCGCTCGAATCGCGCATGCCCATGGCGTTCATCGCATAGCGCATGCGCGCCCCCCAGTCGTTGAAGTCGCCGGCCACCACCAGCGCCTCGTGCGATGGGATCTCGCTGTCGATGAACTCCCGCAACTGGGCCACCTGGCGGATCCGGCTGCCCTTGATCAGGCCCAGGTGCACCACGATCGCATGCACCGGCTGGCGCTCGATCTCGATCACCGCATGCAGCAGCCCGCGCTGCTCGAAGCGGTGGTCCGAAATGTCCTGATGCGTCGTTTTGAGCACCGGCCAGCGGGTGAGCAGCGCGTTGCCGTGCTCGCCGTGCCGGGTGATGGCGTTGGTCTCGTAGACCGCGGTGTAGCCTTCAGGCGCGAGGAAGTCCGCCTGCGGCATTTCGGGCCAGTGCAGGAACCGCCGCGCCGCCTGCCGGTTCATCTTGCGGACTTCCTGCAGGCACACGATGTCCGCGTCGAGCTGCTCGATGGCGTGGCCGAGATTGTGGATTTCGAGGCGCCGCGCCGGCCCGATCCCTTGCACACCCTTGTGGATGTTGTAGGTGGCCACGCGGAGGGTGTTCGCCTGCGGATTCATCGCGCAAATTGTGGCAGGAGCAGGATGGCCTCGGCGTTCGACGGAGAAAAACAGGCATCCGCCGCTTCGCGGTACGGCAGCCAGCGCCAGTCCGTATGTTCGCGCGGATCGAGCCGTGGCGTCACGCGATCGGGCACGCAAAGGCCAAAAAGATGCTCCGTGTTGTGCGTCACGCCCGGCGCATAGCGCGAGCGCCAGCGCGGGTAGATCTCGTAGACGTTTTCCAGGCCCCAGTCGACCAGCCGTGCCGCCAGCTCGGAGCCTTCGCCGCAGTCGATGCCGGTTTCTTCCGCCACCTCGCGCGCCGCGGTGAGGGCCAGGGGCTCGTCTTCGGAATTCCTGCTGCCGGTGACCGACTGCCAGAAATCTTCGGCGTCGGCACGGCGGATCAGGAGCACGTCGAGCGCCGGCGTGTGGATCACGACCAGCACCGACTCCGGGATCTTCCAGGGGCGCGCGCTCATTGCGGCCCCCACGCTCGGCACTGCGTGTCCTCGCTGCCCCCCGAGGGGGCGCGAGCTTGCTTGGGGCGGCCCGGCGCGGCGCTCATGCTCGCCGCCCCTTCCCGATCAGTTTGCGGGTTGCGGGTTGCGCAGCTTGATATGCAGCTCGCGCAGCTGCTTCTCGTCGACCGGGCTCGGCGCCTGCGTGAGCAGGTCTTGCGCGCGCTGGGTCTTCGGGAAGGCGATCACGTCGCGGATCGACTCGGCGCCGCTCAGGAGCATCACGAGGCGGTCCAGGCCGATCGCGATGCCGCCGTGCGGGGGCGCGCCGTACTGCAGCGCGTCCAGCAGGAAGCCGAACTTGTTCTGCGCATCCTCGGCGCTGATCTTGAGCGCGCGGAAGACCTTGCTCTGGACTTCCTCGCGGTGGATACGGACCGACCCGCCGCCCATCTCGATGCCGTTGAGCACCATGTCGTAGGCCTTGGCGATGCACTTCTCCGGTGCGCTGTCCATGAGGTCCTCGTGGCCGTCCTTGGGCGCGGTGAACGGGTGGTGCACCGCCGACCAGCGCTGGCCTTCCTCGTCGAACTCGAACATCGGGAAGTCGACCACCCACAGCGGCGCCCAGCGGTCGTCGAACAGGCCGCTCTTCTTGCCGAAGGCGCTGTGGCCGATCTTGATGCGCAGCGCGCCGATCGCGTCGTTGACCACCTTGGCCTTGTCGGCGCCGAAGAACAGGATGTCGCCGTTGCGCGCGCCGGTGCGGGCGATGATCTCGGCCAGCGAGGCATCGTTGAGGTTCTTGACGATCGGGCTCTGCAGGCCCTCGCGGCCCTTCTCGGCATCGTTGACCTTGATATAGGCCAGGCCCTTGGCGCCGTAGATCTTGACGAACTCGGTGTAGGCGTCGATGTCGCCGCGCGACAGGCCGCCCTCGGCGCCGCCGCCCGGTACGCGCAGTGCGACCACACGGCCGCCCGTCGTGCTGGCAGCCTGAGCGAACACCTTGAACTCGACGTTGCGCATCACGTCGGTCAGCTCCGTGAACTCGAGCTTGACGCGCAGGTCCGGCTTGTCCGAGCCGTACTTGAACATGGCGTCGCCATAGGTCATGACCGGGAACGGCGGCAGCTCGACCTCGGCCGCGGCGCGGAACACCTTGCGGATCATGCCTTCGAACATCTCGCGGATCTCTTCCTCGGCCATGAACGAGGTCTCGATGTCGATCTGCGTGAACTCGGGCTGGCGGTCGGCGCGCAGGTCCTCGTCGCGGAAGCACTTGACGATCTGGTAGTAGCGGTCGAAGCCGGACACCATCAAGAGCTGCTTGAAGAGCTGCGGCGACTGCGGCAGCGCGAAGAAGCTGCCGTCATGCACGCGGCTGGGCACGAGGTAGTCGCGCGCGCCTTCGGGCGTGGACTTGCCGAGCATCGGCGTCTCGATGTCGATGAAGCCGTTGGCGTCGAGGAACTTGCGCGTCTCCATCGTCACCTTGTAGCGCAGCATCAGGTTGCGCTGCATCGCGGGGCGGCGCAGGTCGAGCACGCGGTGCGTGAGGCGGGTGGTTTCCGACAGGTTGTCGTCGTCGAGCAGGAACGGCGGCGTCACGGAAGGATTCAGCACCTTCATCTCGTGGCACAGCACCTCGATCTTGCCGCTCTTGAGGTTCTCGTTGGTCGTGCCCTCGGGGCGCGCGCGCACGAGGCCCGTGATCTGCAGGCAGAACTCGTTGCGCAGGCCCTCGGCGGTCTGGAAGGTGGCGGCGCGATCCGGGTCGCACACCACCTGGACGTAGCCTTCGCGGTCGCGCAGATCGATGAAGATCACGCCCCCATGGTCACGCCGGCGATTGACCCAGCCGCAAAGGGTGACGGTTTGCCCCAGTTGGGCTTCGGTCACGAGACCGCAATAGTTTGTACGCATGGCCATAGATGGATTCCGGCGCCTGTGGGCGCGTTTTATTTGATCGCGATCGCTGCGGGGCCGCCTGGTACGACGACCCCCATCGAGACGATGTACTTGAGCGCGTCGTCCACGCTCATCCTGAGTTCGATGCAGTCGCTGCGCTTGAGCATCACGAAATAGCCGCCCGTCGGGTTGGGCGTCGTCGGCACATACACGCCGAGATAGTCGCCGCCGCCCAGGTGGTTGACGACCTCGTGGCCGGGCGTGCCGGTCACGAAGGCGATCGTCCAGACACCCTCGCGCGGCCACTGGACCAGCACGGCGGTGCGGAATGCGTTGCCGTTCTCGGAGAACAGCGTGTCGGAAACCTGCTTGACGCTCGAGTAGATCGACCGCACGACCGGAATGCGCCGGACCACCGCGTCACCCCAGCCGAGCAGGCGCTTGCCGACGAAATTGCTCGCGACCGCGCCGACGGAGAGCAGGATGGCCAGCGTCAGCAGCACGCCGAGCCCGCGCACCTTGTGCTCGCTGAGGTATCGCTGCCAGTCCCCCGGCAGCAGCCACAGCGTCTGGTCGAGCGTGCCGATGATCCAGTTCAGCACGGCCAGCGTGATGGCCAGCGGAACGATGACCAGCAAGCCGGACAGCAGCCATTTGCGCAGGGCGAGCATGGCGCGGCGGCCTCAGTCCGAGCTAGGTGCGGGCGCCGCAGCAGGCGCTGGCGCTGCCGCAGGCGCCGGTGCGCTCGCGGGCGCTTCGGCCGGCTTGGCGGAAGCACCGTCGGAAGGAGAGCTGACGGAAGTCTTGTCGCCACCGGCCTTGCCGCCACCGCGGAAGTCGGTCACGTACCAGCCCGAGCCCTTGAGCTGGAAGCCGGCGGCGGTCACTTGCTTGCTGAACGCATCGGCGCCGCAAGTCGGGCACTCCGAGAGGGGTGCATCGGACATTTTCTGCAGCACATCCTTGGCAAAGCCACAGGCGCTGCACTTGTATGCGTAGATGGGCATGGATGGGGGACGATAGAAGCGGCCGGCGGCCGCTCGCAAAGCCCTCGATTATAGGGGCCGCCCCTCCAGCTGGGCGCCGCCGGTCAGGCCAGGTCGACCGCCAGGGGCCGGTGCGGCGTGCGCGCATTGGCCACCCATTGCGGCGCCAGCGATCCCACGACCATGCCGCCGAAGGAGGCGATCAGGCCCGCCAGTTGCGCGGGGAACACCGTGCTCCACGACGTCGCCAGGAACGCCAGCCACACGCCGACGCCGAGCAGCACCGCGGCCACGGCGCCCTGGGTGGAGGCGCGCCGCCAGTAGAGCCCGCACACGAGCGGCACGAAGGCGCCCACGAGCGGCACCTGATAGGCGCCGGACACCAGTTCGTAGATCGGCGTCCCCTGCATGCGGATCGCGTAGGCCAGCACGCAGACGCTGAACACCAGTACGGTGAGGCGCATCGTCATGAGGTTCGAACGGTCGGTGCCCGCGGGGCGGAACTGGCGCCAGATGTTTTCGGTGAAGGTCACGCTGGGCGCCAGCAGGGTCGCCGAAGCGGTGGACTTGATGGCGGAGAGCAGCGCCCCGAAGAAGAACACCTGCATCACGAAGGGCATCTTCTCGAGCACCAGCGTCGGCAGGACCTTCTGCGGATCTTCCTTGAGCAGCGTCGCGGTCTCGCTCGGCATGATCAGGAGCGCGCTCGCCACCAGGAACATGGGCACGAACGCGAACAGGATGTAGGCCACGCCGCCGATGACCGGCCCGAGCGTCGCGGCCCGGGTCCCGTTGGCCGACATCACGCGCTGGAACACGTCCTGCTGCGGGATCGAGCCCAGCATCATGGTGATCGCGGCCGCGAAGAAGAAGATCATGTCCTTGAGGGTCGGCTCGGGCCAGAACTTGAACAGGTCGCGGCTCACCGCGAAGCCGACCACCTTCTCGGCACCGCCGGCCATGTTGCCGGCGAAGACCGCGATCACGGCCAGGCCCAGCACGAGGATGATCATCTGGATGAAGTCGGTCACGGCCACGGACCACATGCCGCCGAAGAGCGTATAGGCCAGGATCGACACGACGCCGATCACCATGCCCATCGACACCCCGATCGCGCCGCCCGACAGCACGTTGAACACCAGCCCCAGCGCCGTGACCTGCGCCGACACCCATCCGAGGTAGCTCAGCATGATGATCAGCGAGCAGGCGATCTCGATGAACCGGCCGTAGCGCTCGCGGTAGTAGTCGCTGATGGTCAGCAGCGTCATGCGATAGAGCTTGCCGGCGAAGAACAGGCCGACCAGGATCAGGCAGGTGCCGGCGCCGAAGGGGTCCTCGACCACCGCATTCAGGCCGCCCTCGATGAACTTGGCCGGAATGCCGAGCACCGTTTCCGACCCGAACCACGTCGCGAAGGTGGTGGTCACGATCATGTACAGCGGCAGGTGGCGCCCCGCGATCGCGAAGTCGGTGGTGTTCTTCACCCGCTTGGCCGCATACAGGCCGATGGCGATGGTGACGAGCAGGTAGGCGATGACCAGGGTCAACAACAAGGCAAATTCTCCAAGTCAGAAAAGACGCACGCGCACCAGCACCTGCATCGCAAGCAATCCCAATACAAAACCCATGCCACCGTAGATGATCGCCTGCAGGAGCCGGTTGGTCCGCTTCTGGGCGGCCAAGAGCTCCAGCAGTTCGCGCCGGTGGTCGGCGGGGCGATTCTCCAGGAAATCGTGCATCAGGCGCGGCAGCTGGGGCAGCAATTTTGCGTACCGCGGCGCTTCGGCGCGCAATTGCTCGAACAGCTTGCGCGGGCCGATCTGCTCGCTCATCCACTTCTCGAGGAACGGCTTGGCGGTGTTCCAGAGGTCCAGATCGGGGTCGAGCTGCCGGCCCAGCCCCTCGATGTTGAGCAGCGTCTTCTGCAGCAGCACCAGCTGCGGCTGGATCTCGACGTGGAAGCGGCGCGAGGTCTGGAACAGCCGCATCAGCACCATGCCGAGCGAGATCTCCTTGAGCGGCCGGTCGAAGTAGGGTTCGCAGACCGTGCGGATCGCCGCTTCGAGCTCGTCGATGCGGGTGCCCAGCGGCACCCAGCCGCTTTCCAGGTGCAGCTCGGCCACGCGCTTGTAGTCGCGCCGGAAGAAGGCCACGAAGTTCTGCGCGAGGTATTCCTTGTCGGACTCGGTCAGCGTGCCGATGATCCCGAAGTCCAGCGACACGTAGCGACCGAAGGTCTCGGGCTCCAGGCTCACCTGGATGTTGCCCGGGTGCATGTCGGCATGGAAGAAGCCGTCGCGGAAGACCTGCGTGAAGAAGATCGTGACGCCGTCGCGCGCGAGCTTCGGGATATCGACGCCGGCCGCGCGCAGGCGGTCGAGCTGCGCGATCGGCACGCCCTTCATGCGCTCCATCACGATCACTTCGGGATGGCAGAAGTCCCAGAACATCTCCGGGATCAGCACCAGCTTTAGCTTGTCCATGTTGCGGCGAAGCTGGGCCGCGTTGGCCGCCTCGCGCACCAGGTCGAGCTCGTCGTGCAGGTACTTGTCGAATTCGGCGACCACTTCGCGCGGCTTCAGCCGCTTGCCGTCGGCGGAGAGGTTCTCGACCCACCGCGCCATCACGGCCATGAGCGCGAGGTCCTTCTCGATGACGTCGCGCATGCCCGGCCGCAGCACCTTGACCGCGACCTCCCGCACGGTGCCGTCGGGCACGCGCAAGGTGGCGAAGTGCACCTGCGCGATCGAGGCGCTGGCCACCGGCGTCTCGTCGAACTCCTCGAAGATCTCGCCCACGGGCCGCCGGAAGGCGCGCTCGATGGTCGCGATGGCCACCTTCGACGGGAAGGGCGGCACCCGGTCCTGCAGCCACGCCAGCTCGTCGGCGATGTCGGGCGGCAGCAGGTCGCGGCGCGTCGACAGCACCTGGCCGAACTTGACGAAGATCGGCCCGAGCCGCTCCAGGGCTTCGCGCAGGCGCTGGCCGCGCGGGGCATCGAGATTGCGGCCGAACGAGACGATCCGTGCCACCACGCGAAGCCAGGGCTTCTGCAGGCTCGTGAGGACGAGTTCGTCGAGGCCGTAGCGCAGCGCGACCCAGACGATGAAGATGCCGCGATAGATGCGCCTCATTCGGCGCCCGCGGAGCCGCCGCCCTTGCCGGAACGCTCGCCGACAAAGCGGCGCAACGCCTCCACCACCCGGCGTGCGCCGGTCGCGATCGTGTGCGCCGGCACATCGCCGATCAGGCGGGCGAGGTCGTCCTCGACATCCCATCGAACATGGTCGACGAGCCAGTTGACTTCCGCCGCCAGCTGCACGTCGCCCTCGATGCGCACCGCCGGCTTCTCACCGCTGAATGCGGCCCGGGCCAGGCCGAAGGGCGATTCCTCCGTGACGGTCAGGGTGAGCTCGGGTTCGGGGCCCTCGGGGGCGAGGTCCAGCAGACCGGCAGGCGTCGCGACGAACTTCATGGTCACGAAGCGCCATTGGAAAAGCGCCACCCGGCCCTGCTGGCGCATCAGCCGCTGCTGCGCCTCGGGCTCCTGTTGCAGGACGTGGTTCAGGAACAGCACCGTCCGGTGCTGGATTTCGCGGATCGCCCAGTCCGGCGGCTGCAGCCGGCTGCCGACGCGATTGAAGAGATCGTCTAGAAACGAAAAAGGGGACGATGGTGTAACCATGTCCCGATTATCAGCTCGCCCCCAGGCTTGCCCACTTCGTGTGGCCGCCAACCCCCTGCCGGGGGCAACACCAGCGGCCCGGCGGAGCCGGTTCCGCGGTGTTTCACCAACGGACCTGGCTACGCCGGCCGCATCCGTCTATTGCAATGCTTGGACGCCTGCCACCAGCCAGCCGCCGCCGCCGGTGGGCTTGGTCATGTTCCAGACTTCGCGGAACGGGCTCGGGCCGTTGGAAACGTCCTCGCGGATCATGCCGGAGAACTCGACGCTCGCCAGATAGGCGTCGGGCAGTTCCTCGATGCCCAGGAGCTTCGCGTCGAGCATCACGACCTCGGTCTTGTTCGGCTGGCCGCCGGTGTGGGTCTCGCGCTCGGCCAGCTGCTGGCGGATCTCGCCGACCATCTCGTCGGTCATCATCGATCGCAGCGTGCCGATGTCGGCGCGATCCCAGGCGTCCTGCAGGGTGACGAAGTTGCGCTTCGCGGCGGCGAGGAAGCCATCGGTGTCGAAGCCCGCCGGGATGCCCCAGGACTGCGATCCGACCAGGGCCGAGCCGATCATGCTGCCGCCCGCGGCGGCGGCGCCCGCCATCGACGAACCGGCCGGGTGGTCGGGCTGCTTGGCAGGGGTCGAATCGAAGGGCAACTGATTGCGCTCCCACGGCCGGGCCGAGGCATCGTTGCCGACGTTCTTGGGGCTGTACTGCGCCGGTGCCGTGGCATCGGCCGGATTGCCGGCGCCCTGGAACGCGAAGCCGCCGGTGCGCGGTGCCGATGCGCCGCGCGAACGCGAGGCAAAGATGCGCCACACGGCCACCGCGGCCAGCGCCAGCAGGATCATCAGCAGAACGTTGCCGAAGGCGGCGCCAAGGCCGAGGGAGTTGGCAAGCCACGCGAGGCCCAGGCCCGCGGCCAGGCCGCCGAGGATGCCGGCCCACGGACGCTTGGGGGCTGCGGGCGCGGTTTGCGGCGCAGCCGGCGCCGGCTTCGTCGCGGTGTCGTTCGCGCTCTGGGCGGGTGCGCCGGGCTGTGCGGGCGCCGCCGGCGGTGTCGCCTGGCGCTGGGTCACATTGCTCGACTGCTTGCCGAACGACTTCCCGCCACCCAGGCGTGCGGCGTCGGCGTCGATGCTCACGACGGCCAGCGCACACACCAGCATGACGGACCACAAATTCTTCATGACGTCTCCTCTACGGCCAACAAACATCTCAGGTTCAGCACTTGATTCCAACATGCAGCGCGACGACGCCGCCGGTCATGTTGTGATAGTCCACATGCCCGAAACCGCCCTCCTTCATGAGGGTCTTGAGTTCTTCCTGGCCCGGATGCATGCGGATCGACTCCGCGAGATAGCGATAGCTCGCATCGTCGCCCGCGACCACCTTGCCCAGGCGCGGCAGGACACTGAACGAATACCAGTCGTAGACCTTCTCCAGCGGCTTGGCGACCTTCGAGAACTCGAGCACGAGCAGCTTGCCGTGCGCTTTCAGCACGCGGTTCATCTCCTTGAGCGCGGCGTCCTTGTGGGTCATGTTGCGCAGGCCGAAGGCGACCGTGACGACATCGAAATGGTTGTCGGGGAACGGGAGTTTCTCGGCATCGCAGACCATGGTGGGCAGCACGACGCCCGCATCCAGCAGGCGGTCGCGACCGGTGCGCAGCATGGCCTCGTTGATGTCGGTGTGGACGACCTGGCCCGTAGCGCCGACCTTCTTCGCGAAGGCCAGGGCGAGGTCGCCGGTGCCGCCCGCGATGTCGAGCACCTTCGAGCCTTCGCTCACGTTCGCCACCATGACGGTGTAGGCCTTCCATGCCCGGTGAAGGCCCATGGACATGAGGTCGTTCATGAGGTCGTAGCGCGAGGCGACCGAGTCGAACACGCCGCGCACGCGCCGTGCCTTGTCGCTCTCGTCGACCGATTGGAATCCGAAGTGGGTGGTACTCATCCTGCCGATGTTAGGCCGGAAGCGTTCACTCTGCGCCGACGACCCCGTGGGGACACCGGGCATTTCTCACTGCATCAGTGGCTGCCACAGGCGTGCCCGCCCTTCTCGGGCATCGGTGCGTCGCGATCGACACCCGCGGCAGCGAGGCGCTTTTCATACTCGGCCCACAGTTCGTTCTGGCGTGCGCCGAGGTCGTAGAGCAGGTCCCACGAAAAGATGCCGCTCGCGTGGCCGTCGCTGAAGGTGGGCTGCACCGCATAGTTGCCGACGGGCTGAAGGTCCAGCAGGTCGACGTCGCGCTTGCCGGTCTGGAGGATTTCCTGCCCCGGGCCGTGGCCCTGCACTTCCGCCGAGGGCGAATAGATGCGCATCAGCTCGAAGGGGATCCTGAAGACCGCGCCGTCGGAAAAGCCGATCTCCAGCACGCGCGAAAGGCTGTGCACCGTGATCGATTGCGGCGTCGGAGCGCCTGCCTGCAAACCTGCCATCAGAAACTCCTGCTCGAAAGGCGCCGGATCATGTCGCGCTCCACCGCGGGCAGCGCCTGCTCGATGGCGGATTCGCGCCCGATATCTCGTTCGCGCTGCGCGGGCGCCCACACCGGCTGAGGGAAGCGCGTGTCCCAGTCGAAGCGCGCGATCACGTGCCAGTGAAGATGCGGCACCATGTTGCCGAGCGCCGCGAGATTGATCTTGACCGGCGCCAGCGCATCGCGCAGGCATTGCTCGACGATGGCGACGGCCTCCATGCAAAGGCCGCGATCCTCCGCCGAAAGCTCGGACCACTCCGCGACATGCGCCTTCCAGACCACACGATAGAACGCGGGAAAGCCCGCTTCCGCCGCATGGATCACGCGGAACTTCGCCGCATCGTGGACCAGCCTTCCGCCGGTCTCGTCGCACAGGGGGCAGCCTTCGACGCGGTTCATCAGCGCGGCGCTCACACCAGCACGCGCTCGATGCCGCCCTGGTTCGCGGCGGCCACGTAGTCGGGCATCCAGTTCTCGCCGAGGATCCTGCTGGCCATCTCGACCACGATGTAGTCGGCTTCGAGCAGGCCGTTGCTCAGGTCGTTGCCGTAGCGGCTCAGGCCCTGCAGGCAGCTCGGGCAGCTGGTGAGGATCTTGATGTTGCCTTCGGGCGCGACCTTGCCGGACGCGCGCAACGCGGATTCGCCCTTCTGCAGTTCCTCCTCCTTGCGGAAGCGGATCTGCGTGGAGATGTCCGGCCGCGTCACGCCGAGCGTGCCCGATTCGCCGCAGCAGCGGTCGCTCTTGAGCACGTTGTCGCCGACCAGCGCCTTCACCGTCTTCATCGGGTCCTGCAGCTTCATCGGCGTGTGGCAGGGGTCGTGGTAGAGGTAGCCCGCACCGCCCGCCTCGCCCAGCATGATGCCCTTTTCGAGCAGGTACTCGTGGATGTCGACGATGCGGCAGCCCGGGAAGATCTTGTCGAACTGGTAGCCCTGGAGCTGGTCGTAGCAGGTGCCGCAGCTCACCACCACGGTCTTGATGTCGAGGTAGTTGAGCGTATTGGCGACGCGGTGGAAGAGCACCCGGTTGTCGGTGATCATCTTCTCGGCCTTGTCGTACTGGCCGCTGCCGCGCTGCGGATAGCCGCAGCACAGATAGCCCGGCGGCAGCACCGTCTGCACACCGGCATGCCACAGCATGGCCTGGGTGGCGAGGCCCACCTGCGAGAAGAGCCGCTCCGAGCCGCAGCCCGGGAAGTAGAACACCGCCTCGGTCTCGGGCGTGGTCGCCTTCGGGTCGCGGATGATCGGCACGTAGTCGGCGTCCTCGATGTCGAGCAGCGCACGGGCCGTCTTCTTGGGCAATCCGCCGGGCATCTTCTTGTTGATGAAGTGGATCACCTGCTCCTTGACCGGCGCAGGGCCCAGCGTGGCCGGCGGCGCCGCGGTCTGCTTCTTCGCCAGCCCGCGCAGCAGGTCGTTGGCGAAACGCTGCGCCTTGAAGCCGATGTCGACCATGCCGGTGCGCATCGCCTTGATGGTCTGCGGGTTGGTGGCGTTGAGGAAGAACATCGCCGCCGCGTTGCCCGGCCGGAAGGACTTCTGCCCCATCTTGCGCAGCAGGTTGCGCATGTTCATCGACACGTCGCCGAAGTCGATCTTCACGGGGCACGGCGTCAGGCACTTGTGGCAGACCGTGCAGTGGTCGGCCACATCCTCGAACTCTTCCCAGTGCTTGATGCTCACGCCGCGCCGCGTCTGCTCCTCGTAGAGGAAGGCCTCGACCAGCAGCGAGGTCGCGAGGATCTTGTTGCGCGGCGAATAGAGCAGGTTGGCGCGCGGCACGTGCGTGGCGCACACCGGCTTGCACTTGCCGCAGCGCAGGCAGTCCTTGACGCTGTCGGCGATGGCGCCGATGTCGCTCTGCTGCATGATGATCGACTCGTGCCCCATGAGGCCGAAGCTCGGCGTGTAGGCATTGGTCAGGTCGGCATGCAGCGCGCGGCCGCCCTGCGCGAAGCCCGCGTTGTCGCGCAAGAGCTTGCCCTTGTTGAAGCGGCCTTCCGGATCGACCCGGCGCTTGTAGTCCGCAAAGGGCTGCAGTTCGTCTTCGCTCAGGAATTCGAGCTTGGTGATGCCGATGCCGTGCTCGCCGGAAATCACGCCGTCGAGGCTGCGCGCCAGCTCCATGATGCGCCCGACGGCCTGATGCGCCGTCTGCAGCATCTCGTAGTTGTCGCTGTTGACCGGGATGTTCGTATGCACGTTGCCGTCGCCGGCATGCATGTGCAGGGCGACCCAGACGCGGCCCTTCAGCACGCGCTTGTGGATGGCGTTGCACTCGGCCAGGATCGGCGCGAACTCGCCACCGGTGAAGATCGTCGCCAGCGGCGCGCGGATCTGCGTCTTCCAGCTCGCGCGCAGCGAGTGGTCCTGCAGCTGCGGGAACAGCGTGTCGACGTCGGCGAGCCAGCCCTGCCACAGCGTGCGAATCTCGGCCACGAGTGCCACCGCCTGCGCCACGCGGTCTTCCAGCAGCTCGGCCGTGGGGATGTCGTTCGCGTCGTCGCTCTTGCCCAGCGGCAGGTTGCCGCGCGCGAGGAACGCTTCGAGCTCGTCGGCGAGCGCGATCTTGTTGCGCAGCGACAGCTCGATGTTGATGCGCTCGATGCCGTCGGTGTACTCGGCCATGCGCGGCAGCGGGATCACCACGTCCTCGTTGATCTTGAAGGCGTTGGTGTGGCGGCTGATCGCGGCGGTGCGCTTGCGGTCGAGCCAGAACTTCTTGCGCGCCTCGGGGCTGATGGCGATGAAGCCCTCGCCGCTGCGCGAGTTGGCGATGCGCACCACTTCCGACGTGACACGCGCCACCGCGTCGGCATCGTCGCCGGCGATGTCGCCGAAGAGCACCATCTTCGGCAGGCCGCCGCCATGGCGCTTGGACTTGGTCGCGTACCCAACCGCCTTGAGGTAGCGGTCGTCGAGATGCTCCAGCCCGGCCAGCAGCACACCCGATCGCTTCTGTTCGGCGAACATGAAGTCCTTGATCTCGACGATGCTCGGCACCGCGTCCTTGGCGTTGCCGAAGAACTCGAGACAGACGGTGCGGGTGTGGGCCGGCATGCGGTGCACCACCCAGCGGGCGCTGGTGATCAGGCCGTCGCAGCCTTCCTTCTGGATGCCCGGCAGGCCCGAGAGGAACTTGTCGGTCACGTCCTTGCCGAGGCCTTCCTTGCGGAAGGTCTTGCCGGGGATTTCCAGCCGTGCAGTGCGCAGCGCGGTCTTGCCGTCGGCCGCGAAGTACTGCAGTTCGAAGACCGCGCTTTCGGCGTCGTGGATCTTGCCGAGGTTGTGGCCGACGCGCGTGACTTCGAGCCATTCGGCCTCTGGCGTCACCATGCGCCACGAGGCGAGGTTGTCGAGCGCCGTGCCCCAGAGCACGGCCTTCTTGCCGCCCGCGTTCATCGCGACGTTGCCGCCCACGCAGGAGGCCTCGGCGGAGGTGGGATCGACCGCGAAGACGAAGCCCGCGCGCTCGGCCGCATCGGCCACGCGCTGCGTGACGACGCCGGCTTCGGTCCAGATCGTCGGCACCGGTGCCGCGAGGCCCGGCAGCGAGCGCATCTCGACTTCGGTCATCGCCTCGAGCTTCTCGGTATTGATGACCACGCTGTTCCAGGTCAGCGGAATCGCGCCGCCGGTGTAGCCGGTGCCGCCGCCGCGCGGAATGATGGTCAGGCCGAGCTCGATGCAGCCCTTGACCAGGCCGGCCATCTCGGCCTCGGTATCGGGTGTGAGCACGACGAACGGGTATTCGACCCGCCAGTCGGTCGCGTCGGTCACGTGCGACACGCGCGAGAGCGCGTCGAACTTGATGTTGTCCTTGGCGGTCAGCCGGCGGAGCAGGCGCGTGGCCTTGCGCCGCAGGGCCGCGACGTCGCGGAACAGGGTGTCGAAGGCGGCAATGGCCCTGGCGACGAGCTCGACCAGCTCGCCCACCAGCGCGTCGCGCTGCGGATCGCTGGCGGGCGTGCGGCGCTTCTGCACTTCGGACAGGCGATGGTTGAGCGCGTCCACCAGCTGGCCGCGCCGGCGCGGGTTGTCCAGCAGGTCGTCGACCAGGTAGGGGTTGCGCTGCACCACCCAGATGTCGCCCAGCACCTCGTAGAGCATGCGGGCCGAGCGGCCGGTGCGGCGCTCGGAGCGCAGGGTCTGCAGCAGTTCCCAGCCCCGTTCGCCGAGCAGGCGGATCACGATCTCGCGATCGGAGAAGCTGGTGTAGTTGTAGGGGATCTCACGCAATCGCACAGGCTCTGCGGCCTGCGACAACAACGCCGTCAGGGCGGTCGGAGCATTCATCTGGGCGTCAAGGGTTGGGCCTCGGTCGGGCGCTGCGCGCCCCTGAACCAGGGGCACGGATTTTAAGACAGCCCCAAAGGACCTGCAGCCGGGTCAGAAGAGGACCCGGCTCCGGATGGTTCCCGGGACCTTGGCGAGCTTCTCCAGCGCAAGGTCGGACGATGCCGCATCGATGTCGGTCACGACGTAGCCGACCTTCTCGTTGGTCTGCAGGTACTGCGACGCAATGTTGATGTTGTTGTCGGAAAAGATCCGGTTGATCTCCGACAGCACCCCCGGCACGTTGCGGTGGATGTGCAGCAGCCGGTGCTTGCCCGGGTGCGCCGGCAGCGCCACCTCGGGGAAGTTGACCGACGAGGTCGAGGTGCCGTTGTCGCTGTACTTGACCAGCTTCTCGGCCACTTCGAGCCCGATGTTGGCCTGCGCCTCCATGGTCGAGCCGCCGATGTGCGGCGTCAGGATCACGTTGTCCAGCCCGCGCAGCGGCGACTGGAACTCGTCCTTGTTGCTGCGCGGCTCGACAGGGAACACATCGACCGCGGCGCCCAGCAGCTTGCGCTCCTTCAGCGCGGCGGCCAGCGGCTCGATCTCGACCACGGTGCCGCGCGAGGCGTTGATCAGGATCGCGCCCGGCTTCATCGCGGCGATCTGGGCCGCGCCGATCATCCATTGCGTCGCCGGCGTCTCGGGCACGTGCAGGCTCACGATGTCGGCGAGCGAGAGAAGCTCGTCCAGGTCCCTCACCTGCCGTGCGTTGCCCAACGGCAGCTTGGTCACGACGTCGAAGAAGACGACCTGCATGCCCAGCGCCTCGGCCAGCACCGAGAGCTGCGCGCCGATCGAGCCGTAGCCGACGATGCCGAGCGTCTTGCCGCGGATTTCGAAGGCGTTCTCGGCCGACTTGAGCCAGCCCCCGCGGTGCGCGACGGCGCTCTTCTCGGGCACGCCGCGCAGCAGCAGGATGGCTTCCGCCAGCACGAGCTCGGCCACCGAACGGGTGTTGGAGAAAGGCGCGTTGAAGACGACGACGCCATGCTCGCGCGCCGCATCGAGATCGATCTGGTTGGTGCCGATGCAGAAGGCGCCCACCGCCACGAGCTTCTGGGCGGCGGCGAACACTTGCGCCGTCAGCTGCGTGCGCGATCGGATGCCGAGGAAGTGCACGTCGGCGATGCGGGCCCTGAGCTCCGCGTCCGGCAAGGCGCCGGGGAGCGCCTCGACGTTGGTGTAGCCGGCGGCATTCAACACCTCGATCGCCGAAGGATGGATACCTTCGAGCAGGAGGAACTTGATCTTGCTTTTCTCGAGGGAGGTCTTGCTCATGAGGCAGGGCCGAAAAAAGGGAGGGCGATGCTAGCATGGTGCGCCGCAGCATGCAGGCGTCATGGCTGTTGCACCCAAAAAGGGTTTCCCCCGTTGGTGCACACTCCGCACCGCTTGAAAAATATTGTGACGCTGTCGTGTCATACGCGAACCCTAGCATTCGCGTTTCTCTTTTCCCCCAGAGGAGTCTTCATGCGATTCAAAACGCTCGCCTTGGCCTCGGCGCTCGCCGCAACGATTTCCACGTCCGCGCTGGCACAGACCGAGATCCAATGGTGGCATTCCATGACCGCCGTCAACAACGAGTGGGTCAACGATCTGGCCAGGCAGTTCAACGAGAGCCAGAAGGAATACAAGGTGGTGCCCGTCTTCAAGGGCCAGTACGACGAGTCGATGACCGCCGCGATCGCGGCCTTCCGCGCCGGCAACGCGCCGCACATCCTGCAGGTGTTCGAGGTGGGCACCGCGACGATGATGGCGAGCAAGGGCGCCATCATCCCCGTGGCCAAGGTCATGCAGGACGCGGGCCAGAAGTTCGATCCGAGCGTGTACATCCCCGCCGTCGCCGCCTACTACACGGCCCCCAACGGCCAGATGCTGAGCTTCCCGTTCAACAGCTCGACCACGGTCTTCTACTACAACAAGGACGCGTTCAAGGCCGCCGGCCTGGACCCGAACAAGGCGCCGTCGACCTGGCCTGAAGTGGTTGCCGCGGCGGCCAAGCTGAAGGCCAGCGGCCACAAGTGCCCGTTCACGACGGCATGGCAGAACTGGACCCAGTTGGAGAGCTTCTCCGCGTGGCACAACGTCGAGTTCGCCTCGAAGAACAACGGCCTCACGGGCATGGACGCCCGCCTGAAGGTGAACTCGCCGCTGCACGTGCGCCACATCGAGAACCTCGCGAACATGGCCAAGCAGGGGCTCTTTGTCTACAAGGGCCGCTCCAACATCCCCGAGGCCACGTTCATCTCCGGCGAATGCGCCATGATCAACACCTCGTCGGGCTTCTACGGCAACGTCGCCAAGAACGCGAAGTTCGCCTATGCCGTCGCGCCGCTGCCCTACTACCCCGACGTGCCGGGTGCGCCGCAGAACACCGTGATCGGCGGCGCCAGCCTCTGGGTGATGGCGGGCAAGAAGCCGGACGAGTACAAGGGCATTGCCGAGTTCTTCAAGTTCATCTCGAAGCCCGAAGTGCAGTCCGCCAGCCACAAGCGCACCGGCTACCTGCCCATCACCACCGCGGCCTACCAGCTCACCGAGGAGTCCGGCTTCTACAAGCAGAACCCCGGCACCGATGTGGCGGTGACGCAGATGATCCGCAAGGTGACGGACAAGAGCCGCGGCGTCCGCCTGGGCAACTACGTGCAGATCCGCACGATCGAGGACGAGGAACTCGAACAGGTCTGGAACGGCAAGAAGACCCCCAAGGAGGCGCTGGACGCCATCGTGAATCGCGGCAACGAGCAGCTTGAGCGGTTCCAGAAAGCGAATAAAGGCTGACGCCTTTTTCGCCAAGGCGGCACTGTTCGCACCCCACCCTGCCCTCCCCGCCGAGCGGGCTGACAAGGGCTGGGGCCCTTGCAGCCCTTCGGGCACAGGATGGCACCCCACCCTGCCCTCCCCGCCAGGCGGGGAGGGGTGCCTGCCGATAGGCCGCTGACTGGGGCGCAGTTAGACTCGCTGCCCCGCCGGGTGACTGGCGGGGTTTCTTCTTGAGGGGTTCATGGAAAAACGCGTTGTCTTCCGCTCGGGCTGGCTGCCTTGGGCGCTGCTCGCGCCGCAGTTGATCGTCATCGGCGTGTTCTTCTTCTGGCCCGCCGGCCAGGCGCTCGTGCAATCGATGCAGATGCAGGACGCCTTCGGCGCTTCGACCGAAT
The DNA here is from genome assembly GCF_900090195.1 of Variovorax sp. HW608. Classification (NCBI taxonomy): domain Bacteria; kingdom Pseudomonadati; phylum Pseudomonadota; class Betaproteobacteria; order Burkholderiales; family Comamonadaceae; genus Variovorax; species Variovorax sp. HW608. The sequence continues at coordinate 4,598,011 of NZ_LT607803.1, read as the reverse complement.
GGGTGGGCCTGCAGAATTTCCGGGACCTGTTCAACGATCCGGGCTACATCGAGTCCTTCGAGACCACGGCCCTGTTCTCGGTCCTGGTCGCAGGCATCGGCATCGCGCTGTCGCTGCTGCTCGCGGTGTTCGTGGACCGCATCGTGCGCGGCGCGATGATCTACAAGACGCTCCTCATCCTGCCCTACGCCGTCGCGCCCGTCGTGGCCGCGGTGCTGTGGGTCTTCATGTTCTCGCCTTCGCTCGGCGTGGTCGCCTACGGGCTCGGCAAGCTCGGCTTCGACTGGAACCATCTGCTCAGCGGATCGCACGCCATGGCGTTGATCGTCATGGCGGCCGTCTGGAAGCAGATCTCCTACAACTTCCTGTTCTTCCTCGCGGGGCTGCAATCGATCCCGAAGTCGCTGATCGAGGCGGCGGCCATCGACGGCGCGCGACCCTGGCGGCGCTTCTGGACGGTGCAGTTTCCGCTCTTGTCGCCGACCACCTTCTTCCTGCTGGTGATGAATGTCGTCTACGCCTTCTTCGAGACCTTCGCGATCGTCGATGCCGCCACCCAGGGCGGCCCCGGCACGGCGACGCGCATCCTCGTCTACAAGGTCTACCACGACGGTTTCAAGGGCATGGACCTCGGGGGTTCGGCCGCGCAATCGGTGGTGCTGATGGCCGTCGTCATCGTGCTCACGGTGCTGCAGTTCCGCTACGTCGAGAAGAAAGTCAATTACTGAAATGATCGAACGTCGCCCCAGCCTCGGCATCCTGGCGCACGCCGTCGCGATCCTCGGCGTGCTCATCGTCGCCTTTCCGATCTACCTGGCCTTCGTCGCCTCGACCCACACTGCGCAGGAAATCGTCCAGAGGCCGATGCCGCTGCTGCCGGGCGGACATCTCTGGGAGTCCTACAAGACCGCGCTTCTTGGCCGCGCCGGGGGAGCGGGCGCGGGCTCCACGGCGCCGGTCGCGCGCATGATGTGGGTGAGCCTCGTGATGGCGCTGGGCATCACCTTCGGCAAGATCGCGATCTCGCTGCTGTCGGCCTTCGCGGTGGTGTACTTCCGCTTTCCCCTCAGGAGCCTGTGCTTCTGGGCCATCTTCGTCACGCTGATGCTGCCGGTCGAAGTGCGGATCGGGCCGACGTACCAGGTGGTCTCGGACCTGGGCATGCTCAACAGCTATTCGGGTCTGACCATCCCCTTGATCGCCTCGGCGACCGCGACCTTCCTGTTCCGGCAGTTCTTCCTCACCGTGCCCGATGAGCTCATCGAAGCGGCCCGCATGGACGGCGCCGGACCGATGCGCTTCTTCTGGGACGTGCTCGTGCCGCTGTCGAAGACATCGATCGCGGCCCTCTTCGTCATCCAGTTCATCTACGGTTGGAACCAGTACCTCTGGCCGCTGCTCGCGGCCACCGGCGAGGACATGTACCCGATCGTGATCGGCATCCGCCGCATGATCGGCGGCGGGGACAGCCAGAACGAATGGAACATCGTGATGGCGACTGCACTGCTCGCCATGCTGCCGCCTGCGTTGGTGGTGGTCCTCATGCAGAAGTGGTTCGTCAAGGGACTCGTGGATACCGAGAAGTGACCCTTTCCGACCCGAAGAAACAGAACAGAACATGGCATCCCTCTCGCTTCGCAACGTCATCAAGCGCTACGGCCACGGGCCGAAGGCGAACCAGGTCATCCACGGGGTCAGCGCCGAGATCGCGGACCACGAATTCATCGTCATCGTCGGCCCTTCGGGCTGTGGCAAGTCCACGCTGCTTCGCATGGTCGCGGGTCTGGAAGAGATCAGCGTGGGCGACATCCTCATCGGCGACCGGGTGGTGAACAATCTCGAACCGGCCGAGCGCGACATCGCGATGGTGTTCCAGAACTACGCGCTCTATCCGCACATGTCGGTGTTCGACAACATGGCCTACGGCCTGAAGATCGCCAAGGTGCCGTCCTCCGAGATCAAGATCCGGGTGGACAAGGCCGCGAAGATCCTCGAACTCGGCCACCTGCTCGACCGCAAGCCACGCCAGCTCTCGGGCGGCCAGCGCCAGCGCGTGGCCATGGGCCGTGCGATCGTGCGCCAGCCGAAGGTCTTCCTGTTCGACGAACCGCTGTCCAACCTCGACGCCAAGCTGCGCGCGCAAACCCGCCTCGAAATCCAGAAGCTGCACCGCGAGCTGGGCATCACCTCGCTCTTCGTGACGCACGACCAGGTCGAGGCCATGACGCTCGCACAGCGCATCATCGTGATGAACGGCGGCGTCATGGACCAGTTCGCGACGCCGGAAGAGGTGTATTCACGCCCGGCGACCACCTTCGTGGCCAGTTTCATCGGCTCGCCGCCGATGAACCTGCTCAAGCACGCGCCCGGCGTGCGGCCGGGCACGATCCTGGGCATCCGCCCCGAGCACCTGATGCTCGATGCGAACGGCTGGTCGGTGCAGGTCGAACAGGTCGAGCTCCTCGGCGCCGAACGCCTGATCTACGGCCGCATCGGCGAAGAGCAGCTCGTCATGCGTGTGGACGAAAGCCAGCCGGCGCCAGTGCCCGGCGACACGATGCGGATCGCCGCACGGCCCGACAAGTTGCACTGGTTCGACGCCGGCTCCGGCAAACGCGCGACATGAATACCGGCACGCCACTGGCCGATTGGCCCTATCCGCGCTGGGTTGCGCATCGCGGCGCCGGCAAGCTGGCGCCCGAGAACACGCTCGCGGCCTTCCGCCTCGGCGCCGAATACGGCTTTCGCATGTTCGAGTGCGATGCCAAGCTGAGCGCCGACGGCGTGCCCTTCCTGCTGCACGACACCACGCTGGATCGCACCAGCAATGGGCGTGGCGTTGCGGGCGACCAGCCGTGGTCCGCGCTGTCCCGGCTCGATGCCGGCGGCTGGCATTCGCGCCGCTATGCCGGCGAACCGCTAGCCAGCCTCGAATCCCTCATCCGCTTCTGCCTGGCCAACCGCCACGCCCTGAACGTCGAGATCAAGCCGACCCCGGGCCTCGAACGCAAGACCGGCGAGGTGGTCGCCCGGCATGCGGCCGAGGGGTGGTCCGACAGGGCTCTCCCGCCGCCGCTGCTGACCTCTTTTCAACCTGACTCCCTGCGCGGCGCGATGGCGGCGCAGCCCGAGCTGCCGCGCGGCCTGCTGCTCGACAGCCTGTGGGACGGCTGGTTCGACACCGCGCTGCAACTCGGTTGCAAGGCGATCGTCTGCAACTACGCACTCTGGGATGCGCAGGTGGTCGCCAAGGTGCATGCCGCCGGCCTTCGCGCGCTGAGCTACACCGTCAACGACGAATGGGTGGCCGAGCGGTTGACCGCGCTCGGCACGGACGGAATCATCACGGACCGCGTCGACAGGTTCAGCCCGGCCGGCTGACGCTTTCGGCAGGCGGCGGATGCCTTCTATGATGAAGTCATGAGCTGGTTCCCCCGCCTCGCGGCCCTGCTGCTGGCCGCCCTGTTCTGCTGCGCCTCGTTCGCGCAGGCCGACGCCCAGCAGGTCGAGCCCACGATCGCGGCGCTGCGCGCCGAGCTCGAGAAGATGCCGACGGTGGTCGAGAGCTCGGAGGACGTGAGCGCCCTGATCGCACAGCTCAACACCATCACCGCCGCGACCGAGAAGTTCATCGCCTCGCGCACCGGCGAACTCAACGACCTCAACGCGCGGCTCGGAGAGCTCGGACCCGTGCCCGCCGGCGGCGCCGCGGCCGAAACACCGGACATCACGGCGCGACGCGCCACGCTCACCAAGGAACGCAACGCGGTCGACGCCGATATCCGGCTGGCCCGGCTGGTGGCGGTCGATGCCCGGCAGCGCGCGACCGACCTGCTCGCCAAGCGCCGGGCCATCTTCGAGGCCCAGCTCACCGAGCGCGCGCCCACGCCGCTGGGACGCGAGTTCTGGGGCGATCTCGCCGAGGCGTGGTCCGGCGACGTCGACCGGCTCCAGGCGCTCGGCTCGGAAATCAAGGCCAGCGTGGGCGTGGCGACGCAGCCGGAGCACATCACGGCGGTGGTCTTCAGCCTGCTCTTCGCGCTACTGATCGCCCTGCCGGGCAACTGGCTGGCAGAACACACACTCACCCAGCTTGCGGCGCACGTCCTTCCGGCGGGCCGATTGAGACGCTCGCTGCTCGTGATCGCGATCGTCGCGGCCAACGTCCTCCTGGTCTTCCTGGCCGTCCGCGGCATCTACACGACCTTCGAGCTGCATGGCGTCTGGGGCGACGAGACGCGCAAGCTCGGGGATGCCATGGTGCAGTCGAGCATCTTCATCGCCTTCGTGGTCGGGCTCGGGCGAGCGCTGCTGTCCAACGGCCAGCCCTCGTGGCGGCTGCCGCCGATACCCGACGCCCTGGCGGCGCAGCTGGCGCCGTTCCCCTGGCTGATGGCCCTGGTCGCGGCGCTGGTCTGGCTGCCGACGCAGGTGAATGCCGTCGTGGAAGCCAGCTTCGCGGCCGTGGTCGCAACGCACGTCGTGGTGGCACTGGCGCTGACCGGCATGATCGGCGCCATGCTCCTGCGGCTGCGCGCCTCGCAAGCGGCACCGTTCGCGGAAGAAACGGCCGCTGCCGCTGCGTCGGCGGAAGAGGCGGAACGCCCCCTCTGGGTCGGCATCGTGCTGGGCCTGGTCGCGCTGATCCTGGTGGTGATCTGGATCCTGGTGGCCATCGGTTACGTCGCGATGGCGAGCTTCCTGGCGCAGCAGCTGAATTGGTCGGGCATCGTCCTGGCGGCGTTCTACGTGCTGTTCAAGTTCGCGGACGACCTGTTCATGGCGGTGGTGTCGTCGCACAGCAGCTTTGGCCAACGGCTGCAGGCCAGCTTCGGGCTCGCGTCGCGGACGCTCGATCAGGCGGCGGTCGCGCTGTCGGGCCTGAGCCGGGTCGCGCTCTTCTTCTACATGCTCATCGCGCTCGCGACGCCGCTGGGCACCAGTCCGGGCGAGGTGTTCCAGCGCAGCGGCAAGTTCGGCACCGGCGTGAAGGTCGGCGAGATCCAGCTGGTGCCGGGCGCGATCTTCAGCGCGACCGCGGTGCTCGTCGCGGGCTTCATCGCGCTGCGCATCGTCAAGAACTGGCTGGACCGGCGCTTCCTGCCGACCACGGCGCTCGAGCCGGGCATGCAGAGCTCGATCACCACGCTGCTCGGCTACGTGGGCGGCATCACGGTGATCGCGTTCGCGCTCTCCGCACTGGGCATCGGCATCGAGCGCATCGCCTGGGTGGCGAGTGCGCTGTCCGTCGGCATCGGTTTCGGCCTGCAGGCGATCGTGCAGAACTTCATCTCGGGGCTGATCCTGCTCGCGGAGCGGCCGGTCAAGGTCGGCGACTGGGTGGTGCTGGGCAACGCCGAGGGCGACATCCGGCGCATCAACGTGCGGGCCACCGAGATCCAGCTCGGAGACCGCTCGACGATGATCGTGCCGAACTCGGAGTTCATCACCAAGACCGTGCGCAACATGACGCTGGCGAACGCGGAAGGCCGCGTCCTGATCCGGCTGCCGATGCCGCTGAGCACCCATGCGACGCGGGCGCGGGAGGTGATCCTCGCGGCCTTCGGCAATCACCCCGGCGTGCTGTCGACCCCGGCGCCGAGCGTCACGCTGGAAGGGGTCGAGGTCGGCTTCCTCATCTTCCAGGCGGTGGCCTATGTGCAGAGCCCGCGGATCGCCGGAACGGTCCGCAGCGACGTGCTGTTCGCGATCCTCGACGGCCTGCGCGAGGCCGATCTGCAGATGGCCGCCTATCCGGGTATCCCCTCGCCGACCGGCGCACCGGCCCCCGCGCCAGCCGTGGCCACCCCCGCCCCGGGGATCCTGCCCGGCACCACCGCCTAGCGCCTCCAGGCGCCGGAAACGAGCCATTGGCTGGTGGCGCACGCGAGCACCAGCGCGCCATAGGTCGCCATCCGGCCGTCCTGCCCGAAGACGATCAGACCCGCCGCCAGCACCGCGACGCCGACCCCGAAATTGACGGCGCCCTGCACCCACCAGGCCATCCGCTGGCCCGACGGCCCCAGGCCGACCCGCCCGAGCAGCGCGCACAGGAAGCCGACGGCGAAGGCCGGGGCGACGAAGTTGAGGAGGTGGTCGAAAAAGTCCAGCGGGGCCATGGGAGTCGGCGCCGGGCGGTCATTTTGGGATGCCGGCGCGTCTGCGGGCGGCGGATTTTATAATCCCCGGCTATGTCAGTCTGGGCCCTGGGCTTGAACCATACGACCGCGCCGCTCGATCTGCGCGGTCGTTTTGCGTTCGCCGTCGACCAGATCGCCCCCACGCTGCACAGCCTGCGGCACTCCTTCGGCTCCAGCCGGCACCCCGACGTCGAAGCCGCCATCATCTCGACTTGCAACCGCACCGAGATCTACTGCGCGGCCGAACATCTCGCGCTCGACCACACCGTCGACTGGCTGGCCCAGAGCGGCGGCGTGTCGCCGGCGCTGCTGCGCTCGCACGCCTACACGCTGCATGACGACCAGGCGGCGCGCCACGCCTTCCGAGTCGCGAGCGGGCTCGATTCGATGGTCCTAGGCGAAGCGCAGATCCTCGGCCAGATGAAGGACGCCATCCGCGCGGCCGAAACCGCCGGATCGCTCGGCAGCACGCTGAACCAGCTGTTCCAGCGCTCCTTCGCGGTCGCGAAGGAAGTCCGCACCGCCACCGAGATCGGCGCCCATTCGATCAGCATGGCCGCCGCCGCGGTTCGGCTTGCCGGCCAGCTCTTCGAGGATCTCCAGCACACGCGCGTCCTCTTCGTCGGCGCCGGCGAGATGATCGACCTCGCGGTGACGCACTTCGCGGCCAAGCAGCCCAAGTCCATCGTGATCGCCAACCGCACACTGGAGCGCGGCGAAAAACTGGCTTCGCGCTTCGGCGGCGAAGCCATGCGCCTGGCCGACCTGCCGGGCCGGCTGGCCGAGTTCGACATCGTCGTGAGCTGCACCGCGAGCACGCTGCCGCTGATCGGCCTCGGTGCGGTCGAACGCGCGCTCAAGCTGCGCAAGCATCGCCCGATGTTCATGGTCGATCTGGCCGTGCCGCGCGACATCGAGCCCGAGGTCAAGGCGCTCGAAGACATCTATCTCTACACCGTCGACGACCTGGCGCAGGTCGTGCAGCAGGGCCACGCCAACCGGCAGGCCGCGGTGGCGCAGGCCGAGGTCATCATCGACGCCGGCGTGCAGAGCTTCATGCACTGGCTCGACCAGCGCGGCACCGTGCCGCTGATCCGCCAGCTCAATGCGCAGACCGACGAGTGGCGCGCGACCGAACTGGCGCGCGCGCGCAAGCTGCTCGCCCGGGGCGAGAACATCGACGCCGTGCTCGAAGCGCTGTCGCGCGGCATCACGCAGAAGATGCTCCACGGCGCGATGGCCGAGCTGCATGCGGGCGATGCCACCGCGCGCGAGCACACGGCGCAGACCATTTCGCGCCTCTTCCTGCGCAACGACCTGCGCAACAAAGAGCGTTAGCGACGCCTGCTCTCTTCCGGCGCCGCGCGCCGACCCGCCGTTGCCGCACCGCCTCTGCGGTCAACCTCTTCCGCAATCTGCCCCGATCTCCCGTGAAACCCTTTTTGCGTCACCAGCTCGAGCGCTACGCGCAACGCCTCGGCGAACTCGATTTCCTGCTTTCGCGCGAAGACATCATGTCCGACATGGCGCAGTACCGCACCATCTCGCGCGAGCATGCGGAGGTGACGCAGATCGCCGGCCGCTACGGCCGCTACAAGCAGCGCGAAGCCGACTTGGCCGGCGCGCGCGAGATGCTCGAAGACCCCGACATGGCCGAGATGGCGCAGGAAGAGATCGCGAGCGCCGAAGCGGAGCTGGTGCAGCTCGAGGACGAACTCCAGCGCCTGCTGCTGCCCAAGGACCCGGACGACGCGCGCAACGCCTTCCTCGAAATCCGCGCCGGCACCGGCGGCGACGAATCCGCGCTGTTCGCCGGCGACCTGCTGCGCATGTACACCCGCTACGCCGACCGCGCCGGCTGGCGCTGCGAGATCGTGAGCGAAAGCGAAAGCGAGCTCGGCGGCTACAAGGAAGTCGTGGTCCGCGTCGTCGGCGCCGATGTCTACGGCCGGCTGCGCTTCGAATCGGGCGGCCATCGGGTGCAGCGCGTGCCGGCGACCGAAACGCAGGGCCGCATCCACACCAGCGCCTGCACCGTCGCCGTGCTGGCCGAGCCGGACGAAGCACAGGCCGTGCAGATCAACCCGGCCGACCTGCGCATCGACACCTTCCGCGCCAGCGGCGCCGGCGGACAGCACATCAACAAGACCGATTCGGCGGTGCGCATCACGCACATCCCGACCGGCATCGTGGCCGAGTGCCAGGACGACCGCAGCCAGCACCGCAACAAGGCCAAGGCGCTGCAGGTGCTGTCGGCGCGCATCCAGGAAAGGGAACGCAGCGAGCGCGCCGCCAAGGACGCCGCGCTGCGCAAGGGGTTGGTGGGCAGCGGCGACCGCAGCGACCGCATTCGCACCTACAACTTCCCGCAGGGCCGGCTCACCGACCACCGCATCAATCTCACGCTCTACAAGCTGCTCGCGATCATGGAAGGCGACCTCGGCGAAGTGCTGGACGCGCTGAAGGCCGCGCGCGAGGCCGAGCAGCTTGCGGAGCTCGAAGCCAGCTTGCCGGCGTGACTTCCACCTACCCGCTCTCCCCCGCAACGCCGGCCGCCATGCTGTCCGCGGCGGCGTCGATGGGCATCGACCGCCTCGACGCCCAACTCCTCCTCTTGCATGTGCTCGGGCGGCAGCCGACCGATCGGGCCTGGCTGCTCGTGCACGACGCCGATCCGCTCGACGACGCGATCTGGCCGGACTACGCGCGCCTTTGCGCCCGCCGCAAGGCCGGCGAGCCGGTGGCCTACCTGGTCGGGGAGAAGGAGTTCCACGGCCTGCGCCTTCAGGTCGACCGCCGCGTGCTGGTGCCGCGCCCCGACACCGAAACACTGGTCGAGTGGGCGCTTCAGTGCATCGACGGACGGGCGGCGCCGTCGGTGCTCGACCTCGGCACGGGCAGCGGCGCCATCGCGCTCGCGATCCAGAACGCGCGGCGCGATGCCCGGGTCACGGCGGTCGACGCCAGCGCGGATGCCCTGGCGGTCGCGCGCGGCAACGCCGAGCGCCTGGGGCTGCCGGTGCGCTTCCAGCTGGCGGACTGGCTCGCCGACGCCGACGCGGGCTACGACCTGATCGTGTCGAACCCACCGTACATCCCGCGCAACGACATCCATCTTGCGGCACTGCAGCATGAGCCCCAGGGCGCGCTGGTCTCCGGCGAGGACGGGCTGGACGACATTCGCCGCATCGTCGAGGCCGCCCCGGCGCACCTCGCGGCCGGCGGATGGCTCCTGCTGGAACACGGCTACGACCAGGCCGAGGCGGTCCGGCAACTGCTCTCGCAGCGCGGCTTCTCCGAAGCCCAAAGCCGCGACGACCTCGCCGGCATCGCGAGATGTTCCGGCGGGATCTGGCGTGCGGTGAAATAATCCGCCCAGCCCAATTTCAGGAGTGCTCCCATGTCCGACGCCCAGCAACGCATCGACGATCTCGTCAAGACCAACGACCTTGTGCTCTTCATGAAGGGCAACGCCAGCTTTCCGATGTGCGGCTTCTCCGGTCGCGCGATCCAGATCCTCAAGGCCGTGGGCGTGGACCCCAAGACCCTCAAGACCGTCAACGTGCTGGAAGACGATGCCATCCGCCAGGGCATCAAGGAATACAGCAACTGGCCGACGATTCCCCAGCTCTACGTCAAGGGCGAGTTCGTCGGCGGCTCGGACATCATGATGGAGATGTACGAGTCCGGCGAACTGCAGCAGATGCTGAACGCATGACTCACCCCCAGGCTGGCGATGCCTGGAAACATGACGGCGTGCGCGTCATCCCCGGCAACCAGCTCGACACCAACACGGCCCAGACGCCGGGCATGAACCGCGCAGCCGCGATCAACTTCGCGCGCGTCGGTGCGCAGAAGCTCTGGGCCGGCACCGTCACCATCCACGCGAATGCGAAAACCGGCGCGCACCATCACGGCCATCTCGAATCGGTGATCTACGTCGTGCGGGGCCGCGCCCGCATGCGCTGGGGCGAACACCTGGAATACACGGCAGAGGCCGGTCCCGGCGATTTCATCTACGTGCCGCCCTACGTGCCGCACCAGGAAATCAACGCCAGCGAGACCGAAGCGCTCGAATGCGTGCTGTGCCGCAGCGATGGCGAAGCGGTCGCTATCAACCTCGACATCGAGCCCGTCGAGAAGCCCGAATCGGTGCTCTGGGTCGATCCCACGCACCCGCAAGGCGGTATTTGAGCGCCGCGCGACGAATCGGCAAATCCGAGAAAACATAGACACCCGCGGACGTTGGGCACGGCTTATGCTGTGTTCGAGTGTCCGAAACGGAGGTGTCCATGGAATCCCGCAGTCTCGTGCCAGCGTCGTCGTTCCAACTGCCGGTCGCTCACCTGCGCAGCGTCTTCCAGACGCAGGATGTCGAGCGCAAGCTCGCGAAGCTTCCGGATCACGATCACGAACACCTGCGCACCACCTACGAACGCATGCTGGAGCGCGGCCCCGAACGCTTCCAGGTCAAGCCCAGCGGTGTGCCGGAGATGTCCGGCCTTTACGCGCAACTGCCCAACTTCACCGAGGTGCTCGACGACGTGCGTCGCCATGTCGCCCTCTCGCAGGACAGCCGCGACGGACTCGAAGTCACGCCGATGCTGCTGGTGGGGCCGCCGGGCATCGGCAAGACCCACTTCGCGCGCAAGCTCGCCGAGCTGCTCGGGACCGGCATGTCGCTGGTGCCGATGAACTCGATGACCGCCGGCTGGCTGCTTTCCGGCGCCTCCTCGCAATGGAAGGGCGCCAAGCCCGGCAAGGTGTTCGAGGCGCTGGTGGACGGCCAGTACGCCAATCCGGTGATGGTCATCGACGAGATCGACAAGGCCGGCGCGGACACCCAGTACGACCCGCTCGGCGCACTCTACAACCTGCTGGAGCACGACACCGCGCACGCCTTCGTCGACGAGTTCGCCGAAGTGCCGATCGACGCCAGCCAGGTGATCTGGATCACGACCGCCAACGACGAGCGCAGCATCCCCGAACCGATCCTGAACCGCATGAACGTGTTCGAGATCGAGGCGCCCTCGCCCGAAGCCTCGCGCCAGATCGCGCACCAGCTCTACGCATCGATCCGCGGCGACCACGACTGGGGCCGGCGCCTGGCGCCGGAACCTTCGAGCGACGTGCTGGACCTGCTCGCCACGCTGGCGCCGCGCGAGATGCGACGCGCGCTGATGACCGGCTTCGGCAATGCCCGGCTCGCCGGCCGCGACGAGGTTCGCGTGGAGGACCTGCCGCGCGCCGGCGTTCAGCGCGGCCGCATGGGATTCGTGCAGTAGGCCCCGCGGCCGGGCGGCTTCACGGCTGAGCGCTCGCCGCTCTCGTGGCACCATGTCGGTCTTCGACGACCGACCCATGACCCTGACCCAAAGCCTGCTGGTCATCGTCGCGCTGATCGCGACGAGCGCCTTCTTCTCCCTCGCCGAGATATCCCTCGCGGCTTCGCGCCGCCTGCGCCTGCGGCAAATGGCCGACGAGGGCGATCTGCGCGCCGAGCGCGTGCTGCGCATGCAGGAGCAACCGGGCCACTATTTCACCGTGGTGCAGATCGGACTCAACGCGGTCGCGATCCTGGGCGGCGTCGTCGGCGAGGGATCGCTCAGCCCCTATTTCGCCGACCTGTTCGACCTGTGGCTCAGCCCGAAGGCCTCGCAGACCGCCGCGTTCCTCGCGTCGTTCGTCACGATCATCGCGATCTTCCTGATCTTCGCCGACCTCTTTCCGAAGCGGCTGGGCATGAGCAATCCCGAACGGCTCGCGGTGCGGATGGTCGGGCCGATGGGGATGCTGATCACTGCCATGAAGCCGCTGGTCTGGCTCTTTACCGTCAGCACGGACCTGCTCTTCAAGCTGCTTCGCATGCCGGCTGAGCGCGACGAGAAGATCACCTCGGCCGACATCCTCGCGATGACCGAAGCCGGCGCCCGGGCCGGCGTGCTCGCTGAGCGGGAACAGCAGGTGATCGCGAACGTCTTCGAGCTCGACACCCGGCTCGTCAGCAGCGTGATGACCTCGCGCGACCGCATCGCCTGGTTCCTCAAGGATGACGCCGAGTCGGTGCTGCGCGCCCGCATCATGGCCGAACCCTTTTCCGCCTATCCGGTGTGCGACGGCGATATCGACCATGTGCTCGGCTATGTGGACGCCAAGTTCATGTTCCAGCGCGTGCTGAGCGGCCAGCCGCTCTCCTTCGAACACGGCTTGCCGCTGCACAAGGCGCTGGTGGTCCCCGACAGGCTCTCGCTCACCGAGATGCTCGAACAGTTCCGGCAGGCGCACGAGGACTTCGCGATCATCGTCAACGAGTACAGCCTGGTGGTCGGCGTGATCACGCTGAACGACGTCATGAGCACCGTGATGGGCGACTTCGTCGGCGCGCAGGACGAGGAGCAGCAGATCGTCAAGCGCGACGAGAACTCGTGGCTGATCGACGGCGTCACGCCGATCCAGGACGTGGAGCGCGCGCTCGACCTCGAAGAGCTGCCGCACCGCGAGGAGTACGAGACCCTCGCCGGCTTCCTGATGGTGATGCTGCGCCGCGTGCCCAAGCGGACCGACAGCGTGACCTGGGCCGGCTACACCTTCGAGGTGATGGACGTGGACAGCTTCCGCATCGACCAGGTGATGGTCACGCGCGGCAAGCCGGCGGCAAGCGCCGATCTGGCCGCAAGCCTCAATCCGGGCGGGAATCCTTGAACACCCACAGGCGCTGGTTCGCGAACACGGCGCTCGGGTAAGGCGACTTGCCGCGGCTGCCGTTGTAGCGACCGAGCGTCATGAACAGATCGCCGCCCTCGCGGTCGAGGTAGTGCCGCAGGATCACGCAACCGAAGCGCAGGTTGGTCTGCATGTGGAAGAGCGTGGACGGATCGCCGTCGCCGATCGAGCGGGTCCAGAACGGCATCACCTGCATGTAGCCCCGCGCCCCGACGCTCGAGACGGCGAATTTGCGGAAGTTGCTCTCGACCTGGACCAGGCCGAGCACGAGGCTCACGTCGAGCCCCGCGCGGCGCGACTCGTACCAGACGGTCTGCAGGAATTCCTTGCGCATGGGCCAGTCGGGAAGCTTCTTCTTCAGCCGTTCGCTCATCTCGCCGAGCCAGCGCAGGTAGGCCAGGCGCGACGCGGTGTCCTTGAACTCGGGAACCGGCGGCGCCGTGTTGCGGATCGCCGCGGTCAACGCGGTGCGCACCGAGTCGATCAGGGGTTCCTCGATCTGGGCGCCGGCCAGCGCCGGCGTCGGCAGCGCCAGGGTCAGCGCCCCGGCTGCGGCGCCGCCCAGGCACAGGCGTCGCGAAAGTCCGGGCGCATCCATCGGCGCCACGGGGGTCATTGGGTAACCTTCGTGCTTCGCACTGCGGTGCGAGCCCCCTTCGGAACGGCCGGGCGGGGGCTCATTGGGCTACCCTCGCGCAGCGGCGCTTCGGGATTCGCCTTCGGAACGGCCGGGCGGCTCATGCAGCGGCCAGCCGGCCGGTGATGAAATCCGCGATGCCGGCAGCCGGCACCTTGGTCGCGGAGGTTTCGCGGCGGTGCTGGTATTCGTACTGGCCTTCCTTCAGGCCACGATCGGAAATCACCACGCGGTGCGGCACACCGATCAGTTCCCAGTCGGCAAACATCGCACCGGGCCGCTCGCCGCGGTCGTCGAGCATCACGTCGACGCAGGCCGCCAGCAACTGGTCGTGGAGCGCTTCGGCGGCGGTCTTGACCTCGGCGCTGCGGTCCATGCCGATCGGGCAGATGACCACGGTGAACGGCGCGATCGCGTCGGGCCAGATGATCCCGCGCTCGTCGTTGTTCTGCTCGATCGCCGCCGCCGGCAGGCGCGTGATGCCGATGCCGTAGCAGCCCATTTCCATGAACTGGGGCTTGCCCGCTTCATCGAGGAAGGTCGCGTTCATCGGCTTGCTGTACTTGGTGCCGAGCACGAACACATGGCCGATCTCGATGCCGCGCTCGATCGCCAGCACGCCCTTGCCATCGGGCGAGAGATCGCCGGCAACCACGTTGCGGAGGTCGGCCACGGCATCGGGCTCGGGCAGATCGCGGCCCCAGTTGACGCCGGTGATGTGGAAGTCGACTTCGTTGGCGCCGCAGATCCAGTCCGCCATCACGGCCACCTCGCGGTCGGCGACGATCCTGACCGACTGCTTCCGGTTCAGCGGCCCGAGGTAGCCCGGCTTGCAGCCGAAGTGGTCCTCGATCTCGGCGGTGGTCGCGAAGCGGAAGCCCTGGTCGAGCCCCGGCACCTTGCCGACCTTGATCTCGTTCATGTCGTGATCGCCGCGAACCAGCAGCAGCCAGATTTCGGCACCCTTGATCTCGCCCGCCTCATCGAGGATGTCGGTCGCGAGAACGAGCGACTTCACCGTGGTCGAGAGCGGCACGCCCAGCAGCTCGGCGACCTCTTCGCAGGTGGCCTTGCCCGGCGTCGGCGTCCTGGTCATCGGCTTGGCCGCCGCGGGACGGGGGCCGGACGGCGCGAGCGCCTCGGCCTTTTCCATGTTGGCGGCGTAATCGCTGCCCGGGCAGTAGACGATCGCGTCCTCGCCGGTGGCGGCGATGACCTGGAATTCCTGGCTGACGTCGCCGCCGATCGCGCCGCTGTCGGCGGCCACCGCCCGGTAGCGCAGGCCGAAGCGGTCGAAGATCTTCCGGTAGGCGTCGGCCATCACCTTGTAGCTGGCCTTGGCGGCATCCAGGTCGCGGTCGAAGCTGTAGGCGTCCTTCATGGTGAATTCGCGGCCGCGCATCAGGCCGAAGCGCGGCCGGCGCTCATCGCGGAACTTGGTCTGGATCTGGTAGAAGTTCTTCGGCAGCTGCTTGTAGCTGCGGATTTCCTGGCGGGCGATGTCGGTCACGACCTCCTCGCTGGTCGGCTGGATCACGAAGGAACGCTCGTGCCGGTCCTTGATGCGCAGGAGCTCCGGGCCGTAGGCCTGGAAGCGGCCGCTCTCCTCCCAGAATTCGGACGGCTGGACCACCGGCATGGTCAGCTCGACGGCGCCGGCGCGGTTCATTTCCTCGCGCACGATCGCCTCGACCTTGCGGATCACGCGCAAGCCCATCGGCATGTAGGTGTAGATGCCGGTGCCCAGCTTCTTGATCATGCCGGCCCGCATCATGAGCCGGTGGCTGACGATTTCGGCATCCGCCGGTGCTTCCTTGAGGGTGGAGATAAAGAACTGGGAAGCTTTCATCGGATGCGCAGAAGTGGAGAGGTAGGATGCAACGGATGGGCCCTCGGGCCCCGGGACTGGCCGCTTGCCGTGCGCAACTCGGCAGGCATAATCGACTCAGTTCAAAAAATTGGGGTTTGATTATGCTCGACCGGGACGGCTTCAGGCCCAACGTCGGCATCATCCTGCTCAACCAGAGAAACCAGGTTTTCTGGGGTAAGCGAATTCGTACACACTCCTGGCAGTTTCCTCAAGGCGGCATCGATCGCGGCGAAAGCCCCGAGCAGGCCATGTTCCGGGAACTGCACGAGGAAATCGGCCTCCACCCGGAGCATGTACGGATCGTGGCCCGTACCCGCGACTGGTTGCGCTACGAGGTGCCGGATCGGTTCATCCGCCGTGACGCACGCGGCCACTACAAAGGCCAGAAGCAGATCTGGTATCTGCTGCAATTGATCGGCCACGACTGGGACCTGAACCTGCGTGCCACCGATCATCCGGAATTCGACGCATGGCGTTGGCACGACTACTGGGTGCCACTGGACGTGGTCGTCGAATTCAAGCGCGGCGTCTATGAAATGGCGCTGACCGAACTTGCCCGCTACCTGCCGCGGCAGGATTTCCGCAACCGCTTCCTGCGCAGCAACGTGCGCGCCCGCGAATTCGAGCGACATCCGCCCGGGCCAGGCCACGAACCGACCTTCGAACTGCCGCCCGGCGCCAGCTTCGATCCCAATCCGAATGCCAATCTTGCGAATGAGTCTCCCTCGACAAGCGACCCGTTTTCTGCTCCGCGCTAGCGGGAGCGCTGTACTTGCCTGTGTTCTAGGCGCCTCGGGCCTTGCGCATGCCGAGCTGTTCGGAGATTCCGACTGGAAGGAATCGGAGGCGCCCCCGCCGCCCGCGTTCAGCCAGGACAAGCTGGTCGACATCGAGATGCCGCGCTATTCGAGCCTGAAGTTCGGCGTCGACCCGAACACCATCAAGGTGACCGGCGATGGCGTGGTGCGCTACGTGATCGTCGCCATGAACAAGGAGGGGGGCGGATTCAACGCCTTCTACGAAGGCGTGCACTGCGCCACCGATGAATACAAGACCTACGCGCGCTTCACCAGCGGCGGATCGTGGGAGGCTGTGCAAGCGCCCGAGTGGAAGCGGATCGGCGACCGGACTTCGCGCTACACCCAGGCCCTGGCCAACCAGGGGCTGTGCCGCGGCCACGCACCGCGTGCATCGGTCGGCGAGATGATCCGGTTCCTGAAGACGCCGATCCGGGAAGTCGAGTAGGCGGTCAGCGGCCGTCAGGCATCAGGACCATGTTGTCCCGATGGACCATTTCGGCCTCGGCGACGTAGCCGAGAAGCCGCTCGAACTCGGAGGACGGTTTGCGGCACAGCAGGCGAGCCTCGGCGCTCGAGTAGTTCGCCAGCCCGCGGGCAAGCTCGAAGCCCTGCTCGTCGCGGATGGCGATCACATCGCCGCGAGAGAAGTCCCCCTCGACCCCGGTCATGCCGATCGGCAGCAGGCTCTTGCCTTCGCCGCGCACCTTGGCGGCCGCACCGGCGTCTACCGACACAGCGCCGCGCAGCTGCAGGTGATCGGCCATCCACCGCTTGCGCGCCTGGTGCTTGGCCGTTTGCGCGAGCAGGAGCGTCCCGATGGACTCCCCGCGCGTCAGCCGCAGGAGCGCGTCGGGCTCGCGCCCCCAGGCGATCACCGTCGAGGCACCGGAACCCGCCGCGCGCTTGGCCGCGAGAATCTTGGTGATCATGCCGCCGCGCCCGATGCTGCTGCCTGCGCCGCCGGCCATGACCTCCAGCGCGGGATCGCCGGCGGTCGCCTCGTGCACGAAGCGGGCCTCGGGGTCCTTGCGCGGGTCGGCCGTGTACAGGCCCTTCTGGTCCGTCAGGATGACGAGCGCGTCGGCTTCGACGAGGTTGGCGACCAGCGCGCCGAGCGTGTCGTTGTCGCCGAACTTGATCTCGTCGTTGACGACGGTGTCGTTTTCGTTGATGACCGGCACCACGCCCAGTGCGAGCAGCGTCACGAGGGTGCTGCGGGCATTCAGATAGCGCTCGCGATCGGCGAGGTCCGCGTGGGTGAGCAGGACCTGCGCACTCCCGAGGCCGTTCTCGCGCAGCTTCGTTTCGTAGATCTGCGCCAGGCCCATCTGGCCGACGGCGGCGGCGGCCTGGAGTTCGTGGACTTCGTGCGGACGAGTCCGCCAGCCGAGCCGCTTCATCCCTTCCGCGACCGCGCCGCTCGACACCATGACCACTTCGCGGCCGTCGCGCACCAATGTCGCCAGCTGACGGCACCACTCGCCGATGGCGTTCTCATCCAGCCCCCGGCCTTCGTTGGTGACGAGGCTCGAGCCCACCTTGACGACGATGCGACGGGCGTCACGAAGTGCGGCCGAACCGGAACTTGATGTCATGGGAATTGAAACTCAGGAAAACCGCGGATCGACCTCGGCGGGCGGCTGCTCGGCTTCCTGCTGAGCCTTGACCTGCTGATAGATTGCCTGCACGAGCGGCTCACAGCCCTCCCGCGTGAGGGCGGAGATCTCGAAGACCGGCCCCTTGAAGCGAAGGCGCTTGACGAAATCCTTCACGCGCGCAGCGCGCTCGTCGAGCGGGATCATGTCGAGTTTGTTCAGGACCAGCCAGCGCGGCTTTTCGTACAGCTGGGGATCGTACTTCTTGAGCTCGCCGACGATCGCCTTCGCCTGCGCGACCGGATCGACGCCCTCGTCGAACGGCGCGAGGTCGACCACATGCAGCAACAAGCGCGTGCGCTGCAAATGGCGCAGGAACTGATGCCCGAGCCCGGCACCGTCGGAGGCCCCTTCGATCAGACCGGGCAGGTCGGCCACGACGAAGCTCTGCTCGGGCCCCACGCGGACGACGCCCAGATTGGGGTGAAGCGTGGTGAAGGGGTAGTCGGCCACCCGCGGACGGGCGTTGGAAACGGCGCTGATGAAGGTCGACTTGCCGGCGTTCGGCATGCCCAGCAGGCCGACGTCGGCCAACACCTTCAGTTCGAGCTTGAGACTCTTCTTCTCGCCGGGCCAGCCCGGCGTCTTCTGGCGCGGGGCACGGTTGATCGCGCTCTTGAAGCGCATGTTGCCGAACCCGCCGTCGCCGCCCTTGGCGATGGTGATCACCTCGCCAGGATTCAGCAGCTCGTAGAGCACTTCGCCCGACTCGGCGTCGGAAATGATCGTGCCGACCGGCATCTTGAGGGTGATGTCGTCGCCTGCGGCACCGAACATGTCCGACCCCATGCCGTGCTGGCCCCGCTTGGCTTCGTGACGACGCGAATAGCGGAAATCGACGAGCGTGTTCAGGTTCGGATCGGCAACGGCGAAGACATGGCCGCCTCGACCGCCATCGCCGCCGTTCGGGCCGCCGAACTCCTTGTACTTCTCATGGCGGAACGACACGCAGCCGTTGCCGCCATCGCCAGCGGCAATGTCGATGAAGGCTTCGTCGACGAACTTCATGAGATGTCCAGTTTACAAATGAAGAAGCCCCGGCAAAGCGGGGCTTCGAAAGATCGAAGTGATCGGCTCAGGCCGGGGTCACGCTGACCGTCTGCTTGTTGAGCGCACCCTTGGTGCCGAACGACACATGGCCGTCGACCAGGGCGAACAAGGTGTGATCCTTGCCGACGCCGACGTTCACACCGGGGTGGAACTGGGTGCCGCGCTGGCGCACGATGATCGAGCCCGCGCTGATCAGTTCGCCGCCGAAGGCCTTCACGCCGAGCATCTTGGGCTTCGAATCGCGCCCGTTTCGCGTAGAGCCGCCGCCTTTTTTCTGTGCCATGGAATCAGCTCCCGACCTGGGTTAAGCGGCGATCGCGCCGATTTGCAGTTCGGTGAACTGCTGGCGATGGCCTTGACGTTTCTGATAGTGCTTGCGACGGCGCATCTTGAAGATGCGAACCTTGTCGTGCTTGCCGTGCGACAACACGGTTGCCGTTACCGTTGCACCGGACACCAGGGGCGTACCAACCTTGATTGCGCTGCCGTCGCCGACTGCGAGCACCTGGTCGATCACGATTTCCTGGCCTACGTCCGCAGCAATCTGTTCTACTTTGATTTTTTCGCCGGAAGCAACGCGATACTGCTTGCCGCCGGTTTTTATGACCGCGTACATGTAAACCTCTTGGGAAAAGATGGCTCTACGGCGAATTCCGCAGAGCCGGCGATTCTAGCACGTAGACGATTTTCGCGCACCAGGAGCCGCCGCCCAACTGCGTGGCGGCCCCTTCCCTCCCTATAATCAGCAGCTTCCGGCCCAGCGCCATCGTCGCACCTCACGCAGCGCGCAAGCGCCCTCGCCTTGTCAGTTCCTGCCTCAGACCCCTCTTCCGCCGCCGGCGTCCTTCGCCTGATCGCCGACGACATGGCAGGGGTCGACCGCGTGATCGCGCGCCGCCTCGACACCGGCGTCCCACTCGTGAGCGAGGTGTCGAAGTACATCATCTCCGCCGGGGGCAAACGGCTGCGCCCTGCCCTGCTCCTGCTGATGGCAGGCGCACTGGGCTACCACGAGGACCAGCGCTTCAATCTGGCCGCCGTCGTCGAATTCATCCATACGGCAACCTTGCTGCACGACGACGTGGTCGACGAATCCACGCTCCGGCGCGGACGGCCGACCGCCAACGAATCCTTCGGGAATCCCGCCAGCGTGCTGGTCGGCGATTTTCTGTACTCGCGCGCGTTCCAGATGATGCTGGACGCGCACGACATGCGCGTCATGGAAATCCTCGCGGAAGCGACGAACGTCATCGCTGAAGGCGAGGTCCTCCAATTGATGAACATGCACGACGCTTCGCTCGACGAGGAAGCCTATCTGCGCGTCATTCGCTCCAAGACCGCAAAGCTGTTCGAGGCGAGCACACGGCTCGCCGCGGTGCTCGCCAAGGCGCCTGCGCATATCGAAGAGGCGTGCGCGACCTATGGCCAGGCGCTCGGCACGGCGTTCCAGGTCATCGACGACGTGCTCGACTACGCCGGCGACGCGAGCGAAACCGGCAAGAACGTCGGCGACGATCTGCGCGAAGGAAAAACGACCTTGCCCCTGATCCTGGCAATGCAGCGTGGAACGCCCGAGCAGCGCGATCTCATTCGCGCCGCGATCGAGGCAGGCGACACCAGCCAACTGCCCCAGGTCGTCTCGATCGTCCGGGAAACCGGAGCGCTGGAAGCCACACGAGCAGCCGCCGCGGCAGAGGCTCAACGTGCAATCGACGCACTTTCTGGCTTCCCCGAGAATTCTTACTCCAGAGGTTTGCTACAATTAGCGGCTCAGTTGCTTGAGCGACGCGCCTAAGTCACCACGAAGGACGACTCACTTTTCTTGCAACCATCGGGGTGTAGCTTAGCCTGGTAGAGCGCTACGTTCGGGACGTAGAGGCCGGAGGTTCGAATCCTCTCACCCCGACCAGATTTCTGGTCCTGCTCAATTCAGAGAATCGCCGCAGCGCGGACATCGAGCAGCTTCTCGCGCCAACCACACGACCGCCTATTTCGCAGTCGGTCGCTGTCGGTCGCAGCCGGTGTTGGACATCGACAACATTTTCCCAAGCGTAACGACACGGGATCTGCGTCGCGCTGCGCTGGACTGCTGCTAAGATGCCCTTCCCCTCTGCCATCGTGGCGAAGTGGGCCCGATCGTCGCGATGACCTGTTCGGGTTTTGCAAGCCGGAGGTACTAATCCCCGCTCAGCCCGACCCGCCTTTTTGCGCTGCAACTGCCAAATGCTCCGCGAGCGGAGCCGCCGCGGCGGTTTACAGCCCGAAGGTGATCAGCGATGATCGTGAAGCAAATTCTCACGTTTTTTACATTCGTTGAATGGCCGCTGCCGAACCCCTAGTCAAAGAAAGCTCGCCAGTCGCCTTGCCGGGACTCGCGCGTGCCTTGGTTTCGGCTGGAAAACTCCCCGCCAAAGCCGCCGAGGACATCTACCAGAAGTCGCTTAGCGGACGGACCAGCTTCATTGCGGAGCTGACCGGTACCGGGGCCGTCTCGGCCGCCGACCTGGCGCACACCTTGTCGAGCGCATTCGGCGCCCCCCTTCTCGATCTCGACGCGATCGATCCCCAGCGCCTTCCCAAGGACCTTCTGGACACCAAGCTTTGCCAGGCCTACCGCGTGGTGGTCCTGAGCAAGCGCAACAACCGCCTCATCGTCGCGACCGCAGATCCGTCGGACCAGCAGGCGGCGGAGAAGATCAAGTTCGCCTCGCAGATGGGGGTGGACTGGGTCATCGCCGAATACGACAAGCTCTCGAGGATGATCGAAGCGGCCGCGGTGACCGCTTCCGAGACCATCGACAACATCATCGGCGCCGAGTTCGAGTTCGACGAGGTTTCGACGGAAGCCGCCAGCGACACGGCCGAGCAGGCCGTCGCCGAAGTCGAGGATGCGCCCGTCGTCCGCTTCCTGCACAAGATGCTGCTCGATGCATTCAGCATGCGTGCGTCGGACATCCACTTCGAGCCCTACGAACACAACTACCGCGTGCGCTTTCGCATCGACGGCGAGTTGCGCGAGATCGCCAGTCCGCCGACCGTCATCAAGGACAAGCTCGCGTCGCGGATCAAGGTGATCTCCCGGCTCGACATCGCGGAGAAGCGCATCCCGCAGGACGGGCGGATGAAGCTCAAGATCGGTCCCGAGCGCGTGATCGACTTCCGGGTGAGCACGCTCCCCACGCTTTTCGGCGAGAAGATCGTCATTCGTATCCTCGACCCGAGCAGCGCGCGCATGGGCATCGACGCGCTCGGCTACGACGCCGACGAAAAGGAGCGCCTGCTCCACGCGATCAACCGGCCCTACGGGATGGTGCTGGTCACGGGGCCCACCGGCTCGGGCAAGACGGTCTCGCTCTATACCTGCCTGAACCTGCTCAACAAGCCCGGCGTGAACATCGCGACGGCGGAGGATCCGTCCGAAATCAACCTGCCGGGCGTGAATCAGGTCAACGTCAACGAGAAGGCGGGCCTCACTTTCGCGGCCGCGCTGCGCGCTTTCCTGCGGCAGGATCCGGACATCATCATGGTCGGCGAAATCCGCGACCTGGAGACGGCCGACATCGCGATCAAGGCGGCACAGACGGGCCACCTGGTGCTCTCGACGCTCCACACCAACGACGCACCCACGACGCTCACGCGGATGCGCAACATGGGCATCGCGCCCTTCAACATCGCTTCGAGCGTGATCCTGATCACCGCCCAGCGCCTTGCCCGCCGCCTGTGCACCGTGTGCAAGGCGCCCTCGGATGTTCCCCGGCAGGCGCTGCTCGACGCAGGCTTCCGGGAACACGAGCTCGATGGCAGTTGGAAGCCCTACCACCCCGTCGGGTGCTCCGCATGCAACGGCGGCTACAAGGGGCGCGTCGGCATCTATCAGGTGATGCCCATCAGCGAGGAGATCCAGAAGATCATTCTTCGCGACGGGTCGGCACTCGACATTTCAACCCAGGCCGAAGCCGAAGGCGTCCGTTCGTTGCGTCAATCGGGACTGAAGAAAGTCATGCAGGGACTGACCTCGCTCGAGGAAGTGCTCGCAGTCACCAACGAATAGCATTCAACGGCGGAGAACCCATGGCAACGGCAGCAGCATCGAACCGAACGCTCAAGGAATACATCTTCGAGTGGGAAGGGAAGGACCGCAACGGCAAGGTGGTGCGCGGCGAACTTCGTGCCGCCGGCGAGAACCAGGTGCAGGCTGCGCTGCGGCGCCAGGGCATCCTCACGACGAAGATCAAGAAGCGGCGGATGCGGTCCGGCAAGGCGATCAAGCCGAAGGACATCGCAATCTTCACCCGCCAGCTGGCAACGATGATGAAGGCCGGCGTGCCTTTGCTGCAAGCCTTCGACATCGTGGGCCGCGGCAATGCCAATCCGAGCGTCGGCAAGCTGCTCAACGACATTCGCAGCGACGTCGAGACGGGTACCTCGCTGTCGGCCGCGTTCCGCAAATTCCCGAAGTACTTCGACAGCCTCTACTGCAACCTCGTGGAAGCCGGCGAGGCGGCCGGTATCCTGGAAGACCTGCTCGATCGCCTCGCCACCTACATGGAGAAGACCGAGGCCATCAAGTCGAAGATCAAGTCGGCCCTGATGTATCCGACCTCGGTGATCGTGGTGGCCTTCGTGGTGGTGGCGATCATCATGATCTTCGTGATCCCCGCCTTCAAGCAGGTGTTCACCTCCTTCGGTGCGGACCTGCCCGCGCCGACGCTGTTCGTCATGGGCATGAGCGAATTCTTCGTTGCCTACTGGTGGTTGATCTTCGGCGTGGTCGGCGGCGGGATCTACTTCTTCCTCCAGGCCTGGAAGCGCAACGAGCGCGTGCAACAGGTCATGGACCGCCTCCTGCTTCGCCTGCCGATCTTCGGCGCGCTCATCGACAAGTCCTGCGTCGCGCGCTGGACGCGCACGCTCGCCACCATGTTCGCGGCCGGCGTACCGCTGGTCGAGGCACTGGACTCGGTGGGTGGCGCGTCCGGCAACTCGGTCTATTCGGAAGCGACGACCAAGATCCAGCAGGAGGTGTCGACCGGCACCAGCCTGACCGCCGCGATGACCAATGCCAACCTCTTTCCATCGATGGTTCTGCAGATGACCGCCATCGGCGAGGAATCCGGCTCCATCGATCACATGCTGGGCAAGGCCGCCGACTTCTACGAACAGGAAGTCGATGACATGGTCGCAGGGCTTTCGAGCCTCATGGAACCGATCATCATCGTGTTCCTCGGCGTCATCATCGGCGGCATCGTGGTGTCGATGTACCTGCCCATCTTCAAGCTCGGCCAGGTCGTCTGATGCTCGTCTCGCAGGGGGTGGACGCGGCACTGGCCGGCGTCCTCGGGTTATTGATCGGCAGCTTTCTGAATGTGGTCGTCTACCGGACGCCCGTGATGATGTACAGGGACTGGCTGTTCGACGCCGTCGGCCATCTCATGACCTCGCCCGACGGCGGGCCGTCGCTCTGGGCGCGCGCGCTGGCGCCTGCGTCGCCGGCGGACGAGGGACTCAGGGCGGCGGCGGACGAAGCCGTCCCGGTGCTCGAGGCGCTGCCGCCTTTCGACCTCGCACGGCCCGCGTCCCGCTGTGGCCATTGTGGGCAGCCGGTGCGCTGGTATCGCAACGTGCCGGTGATCAGCTATCTGGCGCTCGGTGGCCGCTGCGGCGACTGCAAGGCTCGCATCAGTCCGCGCTACCCCATCGTCGAACTCCTGACCGGCCTGTTGTTCGCATGGTGCGGATGGCGCTTCGGTCTCACACCGGTTGGCGCGTTGTGGGCAGCTTGCGCGGCGCTCCTGGTGTGCCAGTTCCTCATCGATCTCGACACGCAGTATCTGCCTGACAGCTACAACTACATGCTGCTCTGGCTGGGCCTGATCGGCGCGGCCCTGGGGTGGACCGGCATTCCGCTCGCTTCCGCCGTCTGGGGGGCGGTGGCCGGCTACGCGAGTCTCTGGCTCATCTACCAGGCCTACCTGCGGCTCACCGGCAAGGAGGGCATGGGCTTTGGCGACTTCAAGCTGCTGGCCGCGCTGGGCGCCTGGTTCGGGGTCGAGTTCCTGCTGGCGATCGTGCTGGTCTCCTCGCTCGTCGGTGCGGTGATCGGCGGCACGCTGCTCCTGGTCGGCAAGCTCGCGCACAAGGACGTGCCGATCTCGTTCGGGCCCTTCCTCGCCGGCGCCGGCCTGGTCTGCCTGGTCGCCGGACCGGCGCGCGTCCAGGACTGGCTGCCATTCGCTTTTCCCTTCCACTGAGAACTGCTGCCATGCGCATCGGGCTGACCGGCGGGATCGGCAGCGGCAAGAGCACCGTGGCCGCGATGCTGGTCGCACGCGGCGCGAAGCTGGTGGACACCGATGCCATCGCCCGATCCATCGCAGAGCCGGGCGGCGCCGCCTTGCCTGCACTCGAAGCGGAATTCGGACCCTCCATCCTGACCGCCGAGGGAGGCATGGATCGGGCCCGGATGCGGGAACTCGTGTTTTCCGATGCAGAGGCGAAAAAGCGCCTCGAGGGCATCCTCCATCCGCTGATCGGCGCCGAGTGCGAGCATCAGGCGGCCTCGGCCCAGCCTGGCCAGCCCGTCGTCTTCGACGTGCCCTTGCTGGTCGAATCGAAGCGCTGGCGCGCCATCGTCGACCGCGTCCTGGTGATCGATGCGAGCGAGCAAACGCAGATGGAACGCGTGATCGCCCGCTCCGGCTGGACGCCCGATGCAGTCCGCGCCGTCATCGCGCAGCAGGCGCATCGCGCCCTTCGCAGGGCTGCGGCGGACGCCCTGATCTACAACGATGGCCTGGGGCTGGCGGAACTCTCCTGGCACGTCGAGGGTCTCTGGGAACAGTGGACTGGCGCAGGCGCGCGATAATCCACGGTTGGCCGGCCTTCAGCGCCGGAGAAAAAGAAAGCGGCGTGCCAGCGAGCCCCGCGGCAACGCTCCCCCAAGATGCTCTTCAACTCCTACGCGTTCATCTTCTGCTTTTTCCCGATCGTCCTCTTCGGGTTCTTCCTTATCGGAAGGCGAAATGTACGCGCTGCAGCCGGCTTTCTCGCGCTTTCGTCGCTGTTCTTCTACGGCTGGTGGAGCGTCGAGGCCCTGCCGCTGCTGTTGGCATCGATCTGCTTCAACTACTGGGCGGGCCTCCGCCTGACGCGCGGCCCCGGCCGCACCGACGCGGGACGAAAGCGCATGCTCGTGCTCGCGCTGGTCGTGAATCTCGCAGTGCTGGCGACTTTCAAATACGCGAACTTCTTCCTCGGCAACGTGAATGCAGGGATTGCCGCGGCGGGATTCACGCCGCTGCCGATGCTGCATATCGCCCTGCCGATCGGCATTTCCTTCTATACCTTCACGCAGATCGCGTTCCTGGTGGACTGCTGGCAGGACAAGGTCCACGAACGCAGCTTCGTGCACTATCTGCTCTTCGTCACCTACTTCCCTCATCTGATCGCGGGCCCGGTGCTGCATCACGCGCAGATGATGCCGCAGTTCGCGAATCCGGCGACCTACCGCATCGATCTCGACAAAGTCTCGCTCGGCCTGGCGATCTTCGTCTTCGGTCTGGCCAAGAAGCTCCTCTTCGGCGACAAGGTGGGCGAGTACGCCGACCTCATGTTCAACGGCGTCCACAACGGCACGGCGCCCGGGATCTACACGGCATGGCTTGGCGTGCTGGCCTACACCCTGCAAATCTATTTCGACTTCTCGGGCTATTCGGACATGGCCGTCGGCCTGTCGTTGTGCCTGGGGGTGAAGCTGCCGCTCAACTTCAACGCGCCCTACAAGTCGACCAACATCATCGAGTTCTGGCGCCGCTGGCACATCTCCCTGTCGACCTTCCTGCGGGACTATCTCTACATCCCGCTGGGCGGGAATCGCAAGGGGCCGGCGCGCCGCTACCTGAACCTGTTCATCACCATGCTGCTGGGCGGCCTGTGGCACGGCGCCGCATGGACCTTCGTGATCTGGGGCGGCCTGCACGGCATGTACCTCGTGATCAACCATCTCTGGAACGGCAAGGTTCGCCGCGACGCAAAGCCCGGCCGGCTGGCGAAGGTCCTCGGCTGGTTCCTCACGTTCCTGTGCGTCATGATCGCCTGGGTCGTGTTCCGCGCGGAAAGCATGCATGCCGCGATGGAGATCTACAAGGGCATGCTCGGCTTCCACGGAACTGCGCTGGAGGCATTCACCGAGTTCGGGCCCGTCCCGTCCCGCAAGCCGGAATTCTTCCAGACCTTGCTGGTCGGCCTCTTCATCTGCCTTGCGCTGCCGCCGACCATCACGCTGCAACGCTGGGTTCCGCTGGCCCAGTCGCTGGCCGGCCGGCCGCGCGCCTCGCTCGTGTTCACCCCATTCATGGCGCTCCTCACGGTCCTCCTGCTCGGGCTCTGCGTCTCGAAGCTGGGCTCCTACAGCCCGTTTCTCTATTTCCAGTTCTGATATGACGCCCGCAAAACTCTGGCTGCAAATCTTCACAGCCGGCTTCGCTGTGATCGTTGCCATGCTGATCGTCACGCTGAACACGCCGATCCCCTACGGCGACCTGTCGCGGATCGGCCTGGTCTCCGACCACGAGTTCGGATGGCAGCTCGAGCCGCCGCACGTCGAGCGGAAGTACCTTCGCTCCGCGCCGATCAACGAAGCCGACATCCTCGTGATCGGGGACAGCTTCTCCATGAGCCTGCGCTGGCAATCGGTGCTGCAGAAGCGGGGCTTGCGCATCGCCACGATCTACTGGGGCGAATTCCGCGAGTCGCTCTGCGACGACTTCGACGCGTGGCTCGACCACGCGGGCTTCAAGGGCAAGCTGGTCGTGATCGAGAGCGTCGAGCGGCTTCTCGCCGACCGCCTGGCCAACACGCAGAAGTGCAAGGCGATGAGCAAGCCCCCCGAGTCGCGCGCCGAGCCCTTCTACGAGTTCCCCGAGCACGTGCCAGGGTTCGCACTCAACTGGAAAGCCAAACTCACCTCGGGCTATCTCACCTACCTCAACACGCGCGAAGCGAAGGAGGAAGAAGGGTCGACGCTGGCCGCGAAGCAGACCTGGGTCCGCCCCGTGCCCGATGGCTGCTCGATGTTCAGCAACCGCTTCTGCAGCAAGGCCCTGTTCTTCAGGGACGACGACGACAACGGCGAACTCACGGTGGAGCACGTCGAGCAGATGCGCGCCTTCTCCGAAGCGCATCGCGCCCGCTCCATCGTGTGGATGGTGATCCCCAACAAGACGACGACATACGTCATGCCGGACCATTCGAAAGATTTTGTGACCGCTTTTGCGAAAGCCGGCCTCGGGCCTGACCTCTTCACGTTCGCCCGGGAGCAGAAGTCCAGGATCCGGGACTTCTATTTCCCCAACGACACCCACCTGTCGATGCATGGCCAGTTGGCGGTCGGGGATGTCATGCTCGGCGCGGTCCGCAAGATCTTTCCGCAAGCTCCCACGCAGCCTTCTTGAGGCTATGATCGCGACCGGAAGCCGTCACGCGTGATCCTTTACGAGTACCCATTCAACGAGCGCATCCGGACCTACCTTCGGCTGGAGCACCTGTTCCGCCGTCTCGGCGAGTTGGTGCCGGCCGAATCGGCACTGCTTCATCACTACGCGCTCGTCACGATCTTCGAGATCATGGATGTGGCGGCGCGCGCCGACCTCAAGGCCGACGTGCTGAGGGACCTCGACAAGCACAAGAATGTCTTCAACAGCTATCGCGGCAACCCCGCGATCGCCGAGACGGTGCTCGATCAGGTGGTCGGCAAGCTCGAGAGCAACTTCAATACGCTCAATACCGTGCCGGGAAAGGCGGGCCAGGCGCTCACCGAGAACGAGTGGCTGATGAGCATTCGCAGCCGCGCGGGCATTCCCGGCGGGACCTGCGAGTTCGACCTGCCCGCCTACTACGCCTGGCAGAACCGCCGCGCCGACGATCGGCGCGCCGACCTGGAGCGCTGGTCGTCGACGCTCGCCCCCTTGGCCGAGTCGATCTACCTGCTGCTCAAGCTGCTGCGCGACGCGGATGTCCCCTACAAGGTCATGGCATCGAAAGGACAATTCCAGCAGGCCCTGCCGCAGGGTCGGAGCTTTCAGTTGCTGCGCCTCCGGATCGACCCCCGACTCGGGCTGATTCCGGAAATCAGCGGCAACCGTTTGATGGTGTCGGTGCGGCTGATGCGGCAGGAAGCCGATGACCGGCTCCACCAAAGCACCGAGGACACCCCGTTCGAATTGACGCTCTGCGCATGAGCACGTCCCCTCCGATCGGCGAACGCATCGTCAAGTGCCCTGCGTGCGGGAAGGACAGCGTCTACGCCGCCAGCAACCCCTACCGGCCTTTCTGCAGTGCACGCTGCAAGGGCATCGACCTGGGCGCCTGGGCCAGCGAGGAATTCAGGGTGCCCGCGGAGTCACCGCCGGACGATGATCCGTTCGGCGATCCGAAACGCCAGTAAGGGCCCGGCTACGCCGCCGGCGTGACGACCGCATCCGCCGGCAGCCCACGCTCTTCGGCCAGCCACGCCAGCACCGGGAGCGCGCCCGGCAGCACCGGCGACACATCGAGCGGCAACTGCTGCCAACACATCGCCTGTCCCTCGCGCATCTCGAAATCACCGGACCAGTCGGTCACCTTGCACCAGTGCAGGCGGACCAGGGCATGGGGATAGTCGTGCTCGGTCACCTTCCACACGTCGGCGCCGGCGATCGTGATGCCGAGCTCCTCGTGCAGTTCGCGCCGCAGCGCCTCTTCGACTGTTTCACCGGCTTCGATCTTTCCGCCCGGGAACTCCCAGTAGCCCGCGTAAGGTTTGCCTTCGGGCCGGGTGGAAAGCAGCAGTGCGTCGTCCCCGCGAATGAGGATGCCGACCGCGACCTCCGTATGCTTGCGCTGCGCATTCATGGCGTCAGCTGCGTCCCGCATAGTCACGGGCGAACTGGTAGGCCACGCGCCCGCTGCGCGATCCGCGCTCGAGCGCCCACACCAGCGCTTCGGCCCTCGCCGCTTCGATCGCCTTCTCGTCGACACCGAACGAAGACAACCACTGCGCAACGATCGTCAGGTATTCGTTCTGCGTGAACGGATAGAAGCTCACCCAAAGCCCGAAGCGCTCGGACAGGGAGATCTTTTCCTCGATCACCTCGCCAGGATGGACCTCGCCGTCCTCGGTGTGGGTGTAGCTGAGGTTCTCCTTCATGTACTCGGGCAGCAGATGGCGCCGATTGCTGGTCGCGTAGATCAGCACATTCGGCGTCGCCGCGGCCACAGAACCGTCGAGGATCGACTTGAGCGCCTTGTAGCCGGGTTCGCCCTCGTCGAAGCTCAGGTCGTCGCTGAAGACGATGAATTTCTCGGGCCGGTTGGAAACCACCTCGACGATGTCCGGCAGATCGGTGAGCTCGGCCTTGTCGACCTCGATCAGACGCAAACCCTGGGGCGCGTAGGCGTGAAGGCAGGCCCGGATCAACGACGACTTGCCGGTGCCACGCGCGCCGGTCAAGAGCACGTTGTTGGCCGGCTTGCCTTCGACGAACTGGCGGGTGTTGCGTTCGATCTTCTCTTTCTGGGCGTCGATCTCCTTCAATGCATCGAGCGGCATCGACGCCACATGCCGGACCGGCTCCAGCGTCCCGTGGCCCGAACTGCGGCGGCGATAGCGCCAGGCGATGGAGGCATTCCAATCCGCCGGCGCGGCCAATGGCTGCGGAAGAATCGATTCGATCCGGCCGATCAGTTGCTCGGCGCGCTCGATCAGGCGTTCGAACTTTTCATTCATGACAGCGCCCGCCCGGCCGCCCGAAGGGCGCTGAGCTCCCCCTCGGGGGGCAGCGAGCAAAGCGAGCGTGGTGGCCTCATGATCTGTAGTCGGCGTTGATCGACACGTAGTCGTGGCTCAGGTCGCAGGTCCAGACGGTGTCCGCCGCGTTGCCGCGACCGAGCGCGATGCGAACGGTGATCTCGCTCTGCTTCATCACGCGCTGCCCGTCTTCCTCGCGATAGGACGGATTGCGGCCGCCCCTCACCGCCACGTGCACCTCGTCCAGGAAGAGGTCGATGCCCGTCTGATCGAGGTCCGCGATGCCGGCGTAGCCGACGGCCGCGAGGATGCGGCCCAGGTTCGGGTCGCTCGCATAGAACGCGGTCTTCACCAGCGGCGAATGCGCCACGGCATATGCGACCTGCCGGCACTCGGCTTCGTCGCGGCCGCCCTCGACGCGGACGGTGATGAACTTGGTCGCCCCTTCGCCGTCACGCACGATCGCCTGCGCGAGCTGGCGCGCCACGTTCTGCATGGCCTGCAGCAGCGCCTGGCCGGCGGCGGATTCGAGCGAGGTGATCGTCGGGTGCGCCGCCTTCTGCGTGGCGATGACGACGAAGGAATCGTTGGTCGACGTGTCGCCGTCGATCGTGACGCGATTGAACGACGCGTCCGCCAGCGCCTTGGATAGCGGCTGGATCAGGGACGGATCGATCTTCGCATCCGTCGCCATGAAGCCGAGCATGGTGGCCATGTTCGGACGGATCATGCCGGCGCCCTTGCTGATGCCGGTGATGGTGACGGTCGCGCCGTCGATCGGCACCTGCTGGCTGAAGGCCTTGGGCACGGTGTCCGTGGTCATGATGCCCTCGGCGGCTCGCGCCCAGTGAGTGGGCGATGCATCGGCGAGCGCCGCCGGCAATCCGGCTTCGATGCGATCGATCGGCAGCTGCTCCATGATCACGCCGGTGGAAAACGGCAGGATCTGCTCAGGCGCCAGGTTCAGCCTGCGTGCCAGCGCGATGCAGGTCGCCCGCGTGCGCGCCAGGCCGTCTTCGCCGGTTCCCGCGTTCGCATTGCCGGTGTTGATCAGCATCGCGCGGATGCCGAGATTGCGGGCCAGATGATCGCGGCAGACCTGCACCGGCGCGGCGCAAAAGCGGTTCTGCGTGAACACGCCACCGACGGCGGCGCCTTCGTCGATCAGCACCACCGTGAGGTCCTTGCGGTTGGCCTTGCGCACACCGGCTTCGGCGACGCCGATACGAATACCCGGCACCGCATGCAGCGCGGCGGGATCGGGAGCAGAGAGATTCACGGGCATGGCGATGTCCTGCTGATCGATATCAAGTGAGCTTGCCGTGGCAGTGCTTGAACTTCTTGCCACTGCCGCATGGGCAAGGATCGTTGCGGCCCACGCGCGCGAAGGCCGCCGCCCCGATGCTCAGGCCGCTCGCGGCCTGGCGGTTGACGCTTTCTTCGTCCACGCGAACCTCGACCTCGCCGGTCTCGGTCGGTGCGCTGTAGGTGATGTTCGACAGGTTCTCGCCACGGCTTTCCATGGCTTCGGCGGCCTGCTCGAGCTGCTCGCTCGATTGCACGCGGACCGTCATCAGCTGGCGGGTGACCTCGTTCTTCACGGAGTCGAGCAGCTGGCCGAAAAGCTCGAAGGCTTCGCGCTTGTATTCCTGCTTCGGCTGCTTCTGCGCATAGCCGCGCAGATGGATGCCCTGACGCAGGTAGTCCAGCGAGGCCAGATGCTCGCGCCAGTGCGTATCGATGCTTTGCAGCAGCACCATGCGCTCGAACTGCGTGAAGTTCTCCTGGCCGATCAACGCGACCTTGCCGCTGAATGCTTCGTTGGCCGCGGCGCCCACTTTCTCGACCACGTCCTCGTCACCGACCGCACTGGCGGCCTCGACCTCCTTGCGCAGCGGCAGGTCGATCTGCCAGTCGTCCGCGAGCACCTTTTCGAGACCGGCGAGATCCCACTGCTCCTCGACCGATTCGGCGGGCACGTACTGGCGCACCAGGTCGTTGAAGCAGCCTTCGCGCAGCGCCTCGATCTGCGCGGTCAGGTCGCCGGCGTCGAGGATGTCGTTGCGCTGCTGGTAGATGACCTTGCGCTGATCGTTGGAGACGTCGTCGTACTCGAGCAGCTGCTTGCGGATGTCGAAGTTGCGCGCTTCGACCTTTCGCTGCGCGCTCTCGATGCTGCGCGTGACGATGCCGGCCTCGATCGCCTCGCCGTCGGGCATCTTGAGGCGGTCCATGATGGCCTTCACGCGGTCGCCGGCGAAGATGCGCATCAGCGGGTCGTCCAGGCTCAGGTAGAAACGCGAAGAGCCCGGGTCGCCCTGACGGCCGGAACGGCCGCGAAGCTGGTTGTCGATGCGCCGCGATTCGTGGCGCTCGGTGGCGATGATGCGCAAGCCGCCGACGGACTTGACGAATTCATGGTCCTTGTCCCACTGGGCACGCAGCCGGGCGACCTCCGCCGCCCTGGCCGCGGGATCGGCCGCCTCGTCGGCTTCGACCGCCTCGATGGTCTTCTCGACATTGCCGCCCAGCACGATGTCGGTACCGCGACCCGCCATGTTGGTCGCGATCGTGATCATCTTGGCACGGCCGGCCTGGGCCACGATCTCGGCTTCGCGCGCATGCTGCTTGGCGTTGAGCACCTGGTGCGGCAAGTCGGCCTTCTGCAGCAGGGCCGAGATGATCTCGGAGTTCTCGATCGACGAGGTTCCGACGAGCACCGGCTGGCCCCGCTCATTGCATTCGCGGATGTCCTGGATGGCCGCTTCGTATTTCTCGCGCGTGGTCTTGTAGACGCGGTCGAGCTGGTCCTCGCGCTTGCTCGGCCGGTTCGGCGGAATGATCACGGTCTCCAGGCCGTAGATCTCCTGGAACTCGTAGGCTTCGGTGTCGGCCGTGCCGGTCATGCCCGCAAGGCCGGTGTAGAGCCGGAAATAGTTCTGGAAGGTGATCGAGGCGAGGGTCTGGTTCTCGGACTGGATCTCGACGCCTTCCTTGGCCTCGACGGCCTGATGCAGGCCGTCGCTCCAGCGCCGGCCGGTCATCAGGCGGCCGGTGAACTCGTCCACGATGATCACCTCGCCCTGCTGGACCACGTAGTGCTGGTCGCGGTGGTAGAGGTGCTTCGCCCGCAGCGCTGCGTTCAGGTGGTGCATCAGCGTGATGTTGGCCGGGTCGTAGAGCGACGCGCCTTCGGGCAACAGCTTGAATTCGGTCAGGACCTGTTCGGCCTTTTCATGGCCGTCCTCGGTCAGGAACACCTGGTGGGTCTTCTCGTCGACCGTGAAGTCGCCGGGCTTGGTGACGCCCTCGCCGGTGCGCGGATCGGCTTCGCCCTCCTGGCGCACGAGCAGCGGCACGACCTTGTTGATCGCCAGATAGAGGTCGGTGTGGTCCTCGGCCTGTCCGCTGATGATCAGCGGGGTGCGCGCCTCGTCGATCAGGATCGAGTCCACCTCGTCGACGATGGCGTAGTTCAGCCCGCGCTGGACCCGGTCGCCGGGCTCGTACACCATGTTGTCGCGCAGGTAGTCGAAGCCGTATTCGTTGTTCGTGCCGTAGGTGATGTCGCTGCCGTAGGCCTGCTGCTTTTCCTCGCGCGGCATCTGCGGCAGGTTGATGCCGACCGACAGGCCGAGATAGTTGTAGAGGCGCCCCATCCAGGTGGCGTCGCGGCTGGCGAGGTAGTCGTTGACCGTCACCACATGCACGCCCTTGCCGGTGAGCGCGTTGAGATAGACCGGCAGCGTCGCGGTCAGCGTCTTGCCCTCGCCGGTGCGCATTTCGGAAATCTTGCCGTAGTGCAGCGCCATGCCGCCCAGCAACTGGACGTCGAAGTGGCGCATCTTCATGACCCGCTTCGATGCCTCGCGCACCGCGGCAAAAGCCTCCGGCAGCAGCGAATCGAGCGATTCGCCCTTGGCGACGCGGTCCTTGTACTCCTGGGTCTTGGCGCGGAGCGCGGCTTCGTCCAGCTTCTCGAACGACGGCTCCAGCGAGTTGATGCGTTCGACCGTCTTGCGATACTGCTTCAGAAGGCGATCGTTGCGACTGCCGAAAATTTGAGTCAGGAAGTTGGTGGCCATGAATGGAGATCGAAGCACACTCGCTGCATGCGGATGCCTCGACCGAAATCCCTAAGGTAGACGAGAAGGAACTTGGGCGCGCTTTGCCACAATACAAGCTGCAAGCCAATCGGCCCGCGCGATTGCCGGCAAACCGCGCATTTTAGCCCTCTTGTTTGATCCCCTGATTGCAGACCA
This sequence comes from Variovorax sp. HW608, assembly GCF_900090195.1. NCBI lineage: Bacteria > Pseudomonadati > Pseudomonadota > Betaproteobacteria > Burkholderiales > Comamonadaceae > Variovorax > Variovorax sp. HW608. Next base: position 4,563,089 of record NZ_LT607803.1, on the reverse strand, counting down.
CCCCCATGAAGAGCCGCTTCAACGCCGTCACCGTGTTCCAGGCCACCGAGGGGTCGCCGACCCTCGCGAGCCTCACGGCGCGGGCGCGCGACGCGTCTGAAAGACTCGCGGCCATCCAGGATCTGATCCCCCCGGAGCTGCGTCCCAGCGTCAAGGCGGGCCCCGCGGAAGACGACGTCTGGTGCATGCTCGTCACCGGCAACGCGGCCGCCGCCAAGCTGCGTCAGTTGGCTCCGGCATTCCAGTCGCGCCTCAAGGCCCGGGGGTGGCATGTCGCGACGCTGCGCATCAAGGTCCAGGCGCGAAGCTGACGGCGCTCGGCAACCCGGCAATGGGAAAGCCCCGGACAGCAGAGCTGCCCGGGGCCTGGATTGGTGCCGCTTGTCGGAATCGAACTGACGACCTACCGCTTACAAGGCGGTTGCTCTACCAACTGAGCTAAAGCGGCGAAGTATGGGATTCTAGCGAGCCGAGGTTCGCGGAAATCTCACTTGATGCGCTTCAGCGAGGGGCGGGACCCCCCTCCCGCGGGCGGCCTGGGCGGATCTTCCGGATGGGTTGGCAGAGGGCCGGCCTCCACGGTTTCCTCGGGCCCCTCGCCGGTGACGAGGTGGACGACGCGTCCGGGATCGCCTTCCGCGCCCCGCGTGGCGTCGCGCAGCGGCGCACGCGGCGGGGCGGCCAGGGGCGCAGGCACCGGCGCCGCGGCTGCCGGAGCGCCTTCGGGCGGCTGGACCGGCACCGGCGCGGGAAACGCCATCCCCTGCCCGTTCTCGCGCGCATAGATCGCGATCACGCGGCTGACCGGCACGATGATCTCCCGGGCCGTGCCCGCGAAACGCGCCTTGAATTCGATGAACTCGTTGCCGAGGTTCAGCGAACTCGTCGCATCGAAGCTGATGTTCAGCACGATCTCGCCGTTCTTGACGTACTCGCGCGGGACCTGGACCGAGTCGTCGACCTGCACCGCGACATACGGCGTGAAGCCGTTGTCGGTGCACCATTCATAGAGCGCCCGAATGAGATACGGGCGGGTCGAGGACGATTCGAGCGCGTTGATCATGACCGGCTGCGCCAGCGTTTCACTTCCGCATGACCTTTTCGGACGGGGTCAGTGCTTCGATGTAGGCCGGACGGGAAAAGATTCGCTCAGCGTACTTCAAAAGCGGCGCCGCGTTCTTGCTGAGGTCGATGCCGTAGTAATCCAGGCGCCAGAGCAAGGGGGCGATCGCGACGTCGAGCATCGAGAAATTGTCGCCCAGCATGTACTTGTTCTTGAGGAACACGGGCGCGAGCTGCGTCAGGCGGTCGCGGATGTGCGAACGGGCCTTTTCGAGGGCCTTTTCATTGCCCTTGGAGCTGCGGTTCTCGAGCGTGGAGACGTGCACGAAGAGCTCCTTCTCGAAGTTGAGCAGGAACAGGCGCACGCGCGCGCGGTCGACCGGATCGCCCGGCATCAGTTGCGGGTGCGGGAAGCGCTCGTCGATGTACTCGTTGATGATGTTCGACTCGTACAGGATCAGGTCGCGCTCGACGAGGATCGGCACCTGTCCGTACGGATTCATCACGCTGATGTCTTCCGGCTTGTTGTAGAGATCGACGTCGCGAATCTCGAAATCCATGCCCTTCTCGAACAACACGAAACGGCAGCGATGAGAAAAAGGGCAGGTCGTTCCCGAATACAAGACCATCATGGCGAAAGGCTCCTAAAAATCAAAAAGAGTGGGTCGCGTACGCAACCCACTCTGCGGGACCAGGCGCACGGGGCACCCGATCGGCATGGCGTTACTTGACGTCTTTCCAGTACGCGGCATTCAAGCGCCAAACAAAAACCACTGCCATGACAAGGAACAGCAGCACCCAGACGCCCACGCGGACGCGCGTGTTCTGCGCCGGCTCGGCCATCCATTGCATGTAGCTGACGAGGTCGCCCACGGCCTGGTCGTACTGGACCGGCGTCATGGTTCCGGGCGTGATCTGCTCCCAGCCCTTGAACACCTCGACTTCGTGGTCGTGCGACTCGACCTTGTCGAAAATGGGCCGGCGCTCGCCCTGCAGTTCCCACAGCACGTGCGGCATCGCGACGCTCGGGAAGGCCAGGTTGTTCCAGCCCGTGGCCTTCGTGTCGTCGCGGTAGAAGGTGCGCAGGTAGGTGTAGAGGTAGTCCGCACCGCTGCCGCCGTGGCCGGCGCGAGACCGGGCGACCAGCGTCAGGTCGGGCGGAATGCCACCGAACCACTCCTTCGCCTGGCGCGGATCGATGTTGGCCTTCATGGTCTCACCGACCTTGTCGGTCGTGAAGAGAAGGTTGTCCTTGATCTGCTGCTCGGTGATGCCGAGGTCCTGCAGCCGGTTGTAGCGCATGAACGCCGCCGAATGGCAGTTGAGGCAGTAGTTGACGAAAAGCTTCGCACCGTTCTGCAGCGCCGCCAGGTCGGTCGTGCGGTTCGGCGCCTTGTCCCAGGGGATGCCGCCTTCCGCGGCATGGGCGCCGGCCACGAAACCAAGCGCCGCGATCAGCGTGAGGATCAGTTTCTTCATTCTTGTTTTCTCCGGTCAGTGGGCTGCGAAGGTCACGCGCTCAGGGACCGGCTTGAATTCGCCCAGACGGCTCCACCATGGCATCAGCAGGAAGAAGCCGAAGTAGAACAGCGTCCCGACCTGCGACACGCGCTCGCCGACGGGCGACGGCGGCTGCACGCCGAGGTAGGCGAGCACCACGAAGTTGATCACGAAGACGCCGTACAGGTACTTGTGCCAGCCCGGACGGTAGCGGATCGACTTCACGGGGCTGTGATCCAGCCACGGCAGGAAGAACAGGATGATGACGGCGCCGCCCATGATGATCACGCCCCAGAACTTGGCATCGGTGTTGAGCATCGTGGCGATCACGGCCACGGCAACCACGGCGATGGCGCCCTTGAAGATCGAAGGGATGCGCGCCTTCCAGACACCGAAGCCCGCCCCGGCCACCACGCAGGCGATGAGCACGTACACCATTTCGCTCGTGATCGCCCGAAGCATCGAATAGAACGGCGTGAAGTACCACACCGGCGCGATGTGATTCGGCGTCTTCAGCGAGTCGGCGGGAATGAAGTTGTTGTACTCGAGGAAGTAGCCGCCGGCCTCGGGCGCGAAGAAGATCACCGCCGAGAAGATCGTGAGGAACACCACCGTGCCGAGGATGTCGTGCACCGTGTAGTAAGGGTGCGAAGGGATGCCGTCCACCGGATGGCCGTCGGGGCCGCGGTTGGCCTTGATCTCGATGCCGTCGGGGTTGTTCGAGCCCACTTCGTGCAGCGCGATCAGATGCGCGACCACGAGACCCAGCAGCACCAGCGGCACCGCGATGACGTGGAAGCTGAAGAAGCGGTTGAGGGTCGCATCGCTCACCACGTAGTCGCCGCGGATCAGGATCGCGAGATCCGGACCGATGAACGGGATCGCGGAGAACAGGTTGACGATCACCTGCGCGCCCCAGTAGCTCATCTGGCCCCACGGCAGCAGATAGCCCATGAACGCCTCGGCCATCAGGCAAAGGAAGATCGCGCAACCGAAGATCCAGACGAGTTCGCGCGGCTTGCGATAGCTGCCGTACATGAGCCCGCGGAACATGTGCAGGTACACCACGATGAAGAACGCCGAAGCGCCCGTGGAGTGCATGTAGCGGATCAGCCAGCCCCAGGGCACGTCGCGCATGATGTACTCGACCGACGCGAAGGCCAGCGCCGCGTCGGGCTTGTAGTGCATCACCAGGAAGATGCCGGTCACGATCTGGATCACGAGGACCAGCATCGCGAGCGAGCCGAAGATGTACCAGATGTTGAAGTTCTTGGGCGCGTAGTACTTGCCCCACTGGTCCTCCCAGAGCTTGGTCAGCGGGAAGCGGTTGTCGACCCAGTTGAGGAGCTTCTCGCCTGCCGGCGCGTTCGGGGAGATTTCCTTGAAGTCAGCCATGTCGTTCTCCTCAAGCCTTCTTGTCTTCGCCGATCAGCAGGCGGGTGTCGGAGAGGTACATGTGGGGAGGGACTGGCAGATTGTCCGGCGCGGGCTTGTTCTTGAAGACCCGGGCCGCGAGATCGAAGGTCGAGCCGTGACAGGGGCAGAGGAAGCCGCCTTTCCAGTCATCGGGCAGCGACGGCTGGGGACCCGCCTGGAACTTGTCGGTCGGAGAGCACCCGAGATGGGTGCAGATCCCGACGACCACCAGGATTTCGGGCTTGATCGAGCGATGCTCGTTGCGCGCGTACGGGGGAGTGAACTCGTCCGGATTGCGCTTGGATTGCGGATCGGCGAGCAGCGGATCGAGCTTGGACAGTTCGGCGATCTGCTCGGGCGTGCGCTTGAGGATCCACACGGGCTTGCCGCGCCATTCGACCGTCATCTTCTCGCCCGCCTGGAGGCCGCCGATGTCGACTTCCACCGGAGCTCCGGCAGCCTTGGCTCTTTCGGATGGCTGGAAAGTGCTGACGAACGGCACGGCGACAGCCACTCCGCCCACCGCTCCTGCACAACCCGATGCGATCAACCACGTCCGCTTGCTAGTGTCAACCCGGGCGTGGCCGGCTGCGCTATCACTCATGGGGGATCCTCAATGTTCTTCGCTAAGGTCTTGGGGTCAACCAACGATTGTAGCGGAGCGTAAATCGCGAATTCAATGCAGCGAGACGCGCGTAAGCGACACATTGCCTTCGTATTAATCCACGTCAAACGCACCCCTATACTGGCCGGCGTTTCGCAATTCCGGACATGAGGTACCCGACATGAGCTTTCTCAAGGAGTTTCGTGAATTTGCCGTCAAGGGCAACGTGATCGACCTCGCGGTCGGCGTGATCATCGGTGCTGCCTTCGGCAAGATCGTCGAGTCCTTGGTGGGCGACATCATCATGCCGATCGTCGGGCTCGTGTTCGGCAAGCTCGATTTCTCGAATCTCTATATCCTCCTCGGGCCCAAGCCGGCCAATGTGGGCGACGCGCTGGTGGAACTGAAGAAGGCCAACGTGCCGGTGCTGGCTTATGGCAATTTCATCACCGTCGCGGTCAACTTCCTGATTCTTGCCTTCATCATTTTCCTGATGGTCAAGCAAATCAACCGGCTGCGGAAGACGCAAGAAGCACCGCCACCGGCAACACCGGAAGACACCGTGTTGCTGCGCGAGATCCGGGACAGCCTCAAGCAGCGCTGAGCGCCGCTCAGTGCGCTTTCGCCGCCTCGCGTGAAAGCGATCGCGCCATGCGAACCGCCTCGATGAGGCTCGACGCATCGGCGCGTCCGGTCCCCGCGATATCGAACGCGGTGCCGTGATCGGGGCTCGTCCGCACGAGCGGCAAGCCGAGCGTCACATTGACGCCCTTCTCCACACCGAGGTACTTCACCGGGATCAGCCCCTGGTCGTGATACATCGCGACCACCACGTCGAACGCTCCGGTCCGCGCGCGCATGAAGACGGTGTCCGGCGCATGCGGCCCGTCCGCATCGATGCCCTCGTTGCGCGCCGCGGCGATCGCCGGCGCGATGATGTCCCGCTCCTCGGTGCCGAAGAGACCCCCCTCCCCCGCATGAGGATTGAGGCCCGCGACACCGATCCTCGGCGGCCTGCCGAGCACGGCGGTCAACGAGCGCTGCGTGATCCGCAGCGTCTCCAGGACGCCGTCGAAGCTCACCGCCTCGATGGCTGCGCGCAGCGACACGTGAATGCTCACGAGGACCGTGCGCAACTCGTCGTTGGCGAGCATCATCCGCACCGGCACCTCGGAAACCGGGCGGCCGAGGTAGGCGGCCGCCTCGGACTGGAGCAGTTCGGTATGACCCGGGAAGCTGAACCCGGCTGCGGCGAGGGCTTCCTTGTGCAATGGCGCGGTCACGATGGCCGCGATCTCGCCGTGCAGCGCCGCGCGGGCGGCCCAGACCACGCAATCGCCGGCAATGCGCCCCGCCGGGGCGCTGACCTCGCCGAGCGGAATGGACGCTTCGGCCTTCTGCACGACCTGCAGCACCGGCACGCAGTTCGGAGGGATGCCGGCCACCTCCGCAAGCGATTCGATCTCGGCAACAGGCAATGCGAGGGCGCCGGGCGCCGCGAGCCGCCCCGCGGCACGCCGGACGAGGCCGACATCCCCCGCAACGAAGCATCCGCGCATGGCCTCGCCCGCATCCCGGAACGCCTTGACGATGATCTCGGGACCGATGCCTGCAGGGTCACCCAGGGTGACGGCAATGGGAAGCGACACGGTACTCAGGCGGGGTTGTCGATGTCGATGAATTCGTGCGCCAGCCCCAGTTGCTGCGCCACATGGCCCGCAACCGCCGGCGCACCGTAGCGCTCGGTCGCATGGTGCCCGCAGGCCAGGAAGGCGACGCCCATCTCGCGCGCATAGTGGACCTGCGGTTCGGAGATCTCGCCGGTGATGAAGGCATCCGCCCCGGCGGCAATCGCGGCCTCGAAATAGCCCTGCGCGCCGCCCGTGCACCACGCGACGTTCCTGATCGGGCGTGCGGCGCCCTCGACGAGCGTGACCGGCTTCCCGAGCGCCTTCTCGACGTGCGTTGCCAGGGCCTTCGCATTGGCAAAGGTCTCGCCATTGCTTCGGGCACCGAGAAAGCCCAGTTCCTGCTCGCCGAATCGGCCTGCGGATCCGGCATGGGCGGCGAGGCCCAGTCTGGCGCCAAGCTGCGCGTTGTTGCCGAGATCCGGATGCGCATCCAGCGGCAGGTGATAGGCGAACAGGTTGACGTCGTCGCCGAGCAGCAAGCCCAGGCGCTGCCGCATCCACCCCGTCACACGGCCGTCCTGTCCGCGCCAGAACAGGCCGTGGTGAACGAAGATCGCATCGGCCTCGGCGTGGATGGCGGCCTCGATGAGCGCGCGGCTCGCGGTGACGCCGGAAACGATCTTGCGGACCGTGGTGCGGCCTTCGACCTGCAGGCCGTTCGGTCCGTAGTCCTTGAATCGCTCGGGAGCGAGCAGCAGATCGAATGCGTGAAGGAGTTCGTGGCGGGTCGTACTCATTGCGCCATTGTGGCCCGGGCCGGCGCGGCCCGCATCGCATGGCCGCGCGCCGCCAGGGGCGACAGGCCGAGCGCGAAGCCCAGCACCGCCAGCAGGCCGACGTAGTGCGCCGGCGCCATCGGGTCCTTCGCGAGCCACAGCGTGAGGATGACCGGCGTCAGGCCGCCGAAAACCGCATACGACATGTTGTAGGCGAACGAGAGCCCGGTGAAGCGCACCGGTGCCGGAAAGGCGCGCACACCGACGATCGGCACCGTGGCGACGGTGCCGACGAAGAGGCCCACCAGCCCGTAGTGCCACACGAGCGAAGCCGGCGTGCCGGGCAGGCTCGTGTAGAACAGGTACGTGGTGACGAAAAGGCCACCCCAGCCGATCAGCATGACTGCGCGCGTGCCGATACGGTCCGTCGCCCAACCCACGAGGATGCAGCCGAGCGACAGCATCAGCGTGGCGACCGCGTTCGCTTCGAGCGCGAGCGTCGCGGGCACATGGTGAACCTTCTGCAGGTAGGTGGGCGTGTACAGCGCCACCACCACGATCGCCGCCGACAACACCCAGGTCAGCAAGGCGACGAGCACACTGGCGCCGCGATGTTCGCGCAGCACCGTCTTGAGCGGCAGTTCGCGCGCGACGCTGCGGCGGTCCGCCAGCTCCCGGAAGACCGGCGTCTCGTGAAGGAAGCGCCGCAGGTAGACCGACACCAGTCCGAACACCCCGCCGAGGATGAACGGGATCCGCCAGGCAAAGCCCGACACCTCGGCCGGCGAATAGTGCCTGTTGATGGCCACCGCGACCAGCGATCCCAGCAGGATGCCGCCCGTGATGCCCGAGGTGAGCGTGCCGACACCGAACCCGTAGCGGCGTGCCGGCACGTGCTCGGCCACGAACACCCAGGCGCCGGGCATCTCGCCGCCGATCGCCGCGCCCTGCAGCACCCGCATCGCGAGCAGCAGCAGCGGCGCCGCCACACCGATGCTCGCGTAGGTCGGCAGCAGACCGATGACCAGCGTCGGCGCCGCCATCAGGAAGATCGAGAGGGAGAACATGCGCTTGCGGCCGAGCTTGTCGCCGAAATGCGCGATCACGACGCCGCCGATCGGCCGGGCCAGATAGCCGGCGGCGAAGATGCCGAAGGTCTGAAGCTGGCGCAGCCAGTCCGGCATGTCGGCCGGGAAGAAAAGCGCCCCCAGCACCGAGGCGAAGAAGACGTAGATGACGAAGTCGTAGAACTCGAGCGTGCCACCGAGCGCCGACAGCGCCAGCGTCTTGTAGTCGCGGGCATCGAGAGTGCGCGCCGAAGAGGCGCGCGCGGAGGGCGCCGAAGCGCCTTCGACGAAGGCTTGTGCAGTCATGGGCAGACGAAAGAGAAACCGGGAAAAGCGACCCTCGGCGGACCGAGGCCTGGGGTCTTGCGGATGCGGCTTCTCGCTGCAGGGTCTTGCGCGCGCCGCGCCGAAGAAATCCCTGTAGGGCGCCCGGCTGCAAGCGCCTCGATTTTAGGGTTTACCCTTATTTCTTGCCGTCCGTAGGGATGAAGCCCCTACCCACGCCTGCCAGCCCGAGCTAGCGACTGGTGGACAATCGAATTCTTTGGCGCCCACGCGGGGCACCGTTTTCATCGTTCTTCAGCTCTTTCATGAAACGCACCTGGCTGCTGTTCTCACAGGCCGTCACCGTCCTTCTTGCGGCCTATTTCGTGGTCGCAACGCTCAAACCCGAATGGCTCGACAAGAGGGCGAGTTCGCTCGGCGGCGTGGTCTCGGTCGTCGAGGCACCGCCGGCCAATCCCCTGGCCGCCGCGCCGGGCAGCCTGAGCGCCGCGGCGAAGAAGGCCTCCCCGGCCGTGGTGAGCATCAACACCAGCAAGGCGGCCCAGCTCAATCCGCGCAACAGCGATCCCTGGTTCCGCTTCTTCTTCGGCGACCAGGGCACGGACCAGCCCCAGGTCGGCCTCGGCAGCGGCGTGATCGTCAGTGGCGAGGGCTACATCCTGACCAACAACCATGTCGTGGACGGCGCGGACGAGATCGACGTCACGCTCAACGACGGCCGCCACGCGCGCGGCAAGGTGATCGGCACGGACCCCGAGACCGACCTCGCGGTCCTCAAGATCGAGCTCGACAAGCTGCCCGTGGTCGTGCTGGGCAACTCCGACGCGCTGCAGGTCGGCGACCAGGTACTCGCCATCGGCAATCCGTTCGGCGTCGGCCAGACTGTCACGAGCGGCATCGTGTCGGCGCTCGGCCGCAACAAGCTCGGCATCAACACCTTCGAGAACTTCATCCAGACCGATGCCGCGATCAACCCCGGCAATTCGGGCGGCGCGCTGATCGACGTCTACGGGAATCTCGAGGGAATCAACACCGCGATCTTTTCCCGCTCGGGCGGCAGCATGGGGATCGGGTTCGCCATTCCAGTCTCGACGGCCAAGCAGGTGCTGGAGGACATCGTGAAGTCCGGCCGGGTCACGCGCGGCTGGATCGGGGTGGAACCGAACGATCTTTCGCCGGAACTGGCGGAGACCTTCGGCGTGAAGGCCCGTACCGGCGTCATCATCACCGGCGTGCTGCAGAACGGCCCCGCGGCCAAGGCCGGGGTGCGTCCCGGCGACGTCATCACCGGCGTCGGCGACAAGAACATCGGCAATGTTCAGGAACTGCTGACGGCCGTCGCCGGACTCAAGCCGGGCAGTGCCACGCGCTTCGCGCTGCAGCGCGGCGGCGACAAGCTGGAACTGGACGTCACGCCGGGTTCACGGCCGAAATCGCAGATCCGGCGCGCGCCGGACAGCGAATAACGGCCCGGGGATCCGCTCAGGACTGGGCGGAATCGGCGCTCTCTTCGGGCGCCTTGCTGTACTTGGTGAAGTAGCGCGCCCCGACGATGCCGACCTCGTACAGCAGGCACATCGGGATGGCGAGCGCCAGTTGCGAAACGACGTCCGGCGGCGTGAGCACCGCCGCGACGACGAACGCGACGACGATGAAATAGCCACGGAAGGAGCGCAGCTTCTCGATCGTGACCATGTCGAAGCGCACCAGCAGCATCACCACGATCGGCACCTGGAACGCCACACCGAAGGCGATGTAGAGCGACAGGATCGCCTCCACGTAGGACGCGATGTCGGGCGTGGCCGCGACCGCCGCGGGCGTGAATCTCTGGATGAAGCCGAACATCTTGTCCAGCACGAAGAACTGCACGAAGGCAATGCCGGCATAGGCCAGCAGGCTGCCGAAGATGATCAGCGGCAGCGCGAACCGCTTTTCGTGGCTGTAGAGCCCCGGCGCCACGAACATCCAGCACTGGTACATGAGCCAGGGCAGCGCCAGCAGCACCGCCGTCATCAGCAGCACCTTCAGCGGCACGAAGAAGGGCGAGAAGACGCCGATGGCGATCAGCTTCGCGTCGTGCGGCATGTGGGCGCGGATCGGCACCGCGATCAGGTCGATCAGGCCGCTCGGCCCCGGCCAGATGGCGAGCAGCACGCCGGCGACCGCAAGACCATAGATGCAATAGAGCAGGCGGTCCCGCAGCTCCATCAGGTGTTGGACGAAGGGCTGTTCCGTGCCAGCCAGTTCGTCTTCTTTGTTCTTGTCTGTGGGGTCAGCCATGTGGGGGCGCGGTCGGGAACTCGGGACGCGCGGGGCGCGAGCGGATCGCCGCCGGAGCTAGTTGATCTTGTGGGGGCGGTAGCGCGCCACGCGCGCCGCGCCTGAAAGCGCCTTGGTGCGCACACCGTTGCGGGCCTTGTACCACTGCGGCGTGGCGCCCTGCTTCAGGCGCCAGTTCTTGCGCGGATGCTTGTACTCGGGGTAGACCGGCGCTGCCTCGACAGATTCGGAGAACGACTGGCCGACATCGGCGAACTGCTTTTCGAGCTCGCTCGCGCCGGACTGGATGCTGTGCTCGACCTCGCGGGCGGCATCCTGCACCGTGTCCTTCATCCTGCGCAGCTCGTCGAGGTCCATCGAGCGATTGACCTCGGCCTTGACGTCGTTCACGTAGCGCTGCGCCTTGCCGAGCAAGGTGCCGACCGTGCGCGCCACCCGCGGGAGCTTTTCCGGCCCGAGAACGATCAGCGCAATGGCGCCGATCAGCGCAAGCTTCGAGATGCCGAGATCGATCACGGACGGCTGTCGCTCAGGACTTCTGGCGCGCTTCGACGTCGATCGTCGACTTGTCGGCCGCCGCGTTGTTGGTGACCTGCGCGTTCGGCGCCGGCGGCGTTTCGGGGGCCGAGCCGTCCTTCATGCCGTCCTTGAAACCCTTGACGGCGCCGCCGAGGTCGGACCCGATGTTGCGAAGCTTCTTGGTGCCGAAAATCATCACGACGACCAGCAGCACGATCAGCCAGTGCCAGATGGAAAGTGAGCCCATGGATTACTCCTGAAGAATGTGAACAATTTTAGTCGGCGCGCAAATGCCGCCCGACAAGGCGGATATCAACCTCTGAGCCAGGGACGCGGACCGCCCATGACGTGGACATGCAGATGGTGGACTTCCTGGCCGGCTTCGGCACCGGTATTGACCACGATGCGGAAACCGCCCTCCGGATACGGCCTGCAGCCCTGCTCGATCGCCAGTTTCGGAGCCAGCGTCATGATCCGTCCGAGCAGCGCGGCATCGTCCGAAGTGACCTGGGCCATCGAGGGAACGTGGCGCTTGGGCACGATCATGAAGTGCACCGGCGCCCACGGCGCGATGTCATGGAAGGCGACAAGCTCCTCGTCCTCGTAGACCTTGCGGGAAGGAATCTTCCCTTCGATGATCTTGCAGAAGACGCAGTGGGGGTCAGAGGACATCGGACGGCTCCATGGATCGGCCCGCATTCATTCGCACCATCCCCTTGACGATGCGATAGAGGAACCAGAGGGAAATGAGTGCCCAGGCAGCCCAGCCCGGCACCAGAAACAGCAGCCACAGCCAGGAGGTCAGCACATACAGCAGGCCGGCCCAGAGCACGGAGCGGATGCGCCAGCTGAAATGCGACGCCTGCCAGGTGCCGGCGGCATCGTCGCGCTTGACCAGGTCGACGATGAGCGCGATCAGCAAAAGCCCGATCGAGGCCTGGGCGCCCGGCAGCACGGCGCCCACGGCCACCACCAGGTGCAGGATGTAGCTGACCCAGCCCCAGGTCTTGAGCGAGTCATCAGGGTCCACGGTGACGATGTCGTTGGGCATGGTGTCCTCTCAATCGTTCGAAGCTTCGCGCACCTGCGCCTTGCGCAGGGCCTTTTCCTCGATCCCGCTGGTGCCTTCGCGGCGCTCGAGTTCCGCCACCACGTCGCTCGGCGCAAAGCCGTAGTGCGCGAGGGCGATCATGCTGTGGAACCACAAATCGGCGACTTCGTTCACCAGTTTCGTGCGATCGCCGCCATGGTCGGCGTCTTTCGCGGCCATGACGACCTCGGTCGCTTCCTCGCCGATCTTCTTGAGGAACGCATCCGGGCCGCGGTGCAGCAGCCGGGCAACATAGCTCTTCTCGGGGTCGCCGCCGCGCGCAGGCAGGCGGCTTTCGATGACGGCGGCGAGACGCGCCAGCGCGTCCTCGGCATTCCGCCCTGGGGTGTCGGTGCTCATCTTGGAGTCGGTGTGTAGATCGATGCGGGGTCTTTCAGGACCGGTTCGGTCACGACCCAGCGGCCATTCTCGTACTTGCTGAAAAAGCAGCTGTGACGGCCGGTATGGCAGGCAATGCCCGGCTCGTGGCCCTGCTGCGTGACCTTGAGCAGCACGACATCGTTGTCGCAGTCGAGCCGGATCTCGTGCACGGTCTGGACGTGGCCCGACTCCTCGCCCTTGAACCAGAGCCTGGCGCGCGACCGGCTGAAATACACGGCACGGCCGGTCTCCGCGGTCTTGGCCAGCGCCTCGCGATTCATCCAGGCGAACATCAGCACGTCGTTGCTGCCGCGTTCCTGCGCGATGACCGGCACGAGGCCGTTCGCGTCCCACTTCACTTCGTCCAACCAGTCCATTCGCCTATTGTCGGTGCAATAGAGGCCACACCGCCGGCAGTCGGTTACTGCCGCACGGGAATGCCGCGCGCAGCCATCTGCGCCTTGGCTTCGCCGACGGTGAATTCGCCGTAGTGGAAGATGCTGGCCGCGAGCACCGCATCCGCGCCGCCGATCTGGATGCCGTCCGCCAGATGCGCCAGGCTGCCGACGCCGCCGGAAGCGATCACGGGGACGCTGACCGCATCGCTCACCGCCCGGGTGAGCTCGAGGTCGAAGCCGCTCTTGGTGCCGTCGCGGTCCATGCTGGTGAGCAGGATCTCGCCGGCGCCGCGGCGGGCCATCTCGACCGCCCACTGCACCGCATCGAGGCCGGTGTTCTTGCGGCCGCCGTGGCTGTAGACGTCCCAGCCCGGCCCGCGCGTCGCCGCGTCCTCGGCACTGCGGCGCTTGGCGTCGATGGCCACCACGATGCACTGCGCACCGTACTTGCGGGACGCGTCCTCGATCACCTGCGGATTGGCGATCGCGGCCGAATTGAAGCTGGTCTTGTCCGCCCCGGCATTCAGCAGCCGGCGCACGTCCGCGACCGTCCGCACGCCGCCGCCGACGGTCAGCGGAATGAACACCTGCGAGGCGACCGCCTCGATGATGGGCAGGATCAGGTCCCGGTCGTCGCTGGTCGCCGTGATGTCGAGGAAGGTGAGTTCGTCGGCGCCCTGAGCGTTGTAGCGGGCAGCGATTTCGACCGGGTCGCCGGCGTCCCGCAGTTCGACGAAATTGACGCCCTTGACGACACGGCCGCCGGTGACGTCGAGGCAGGGAATGATGCGTTTGGCAAGCATGGGAGATTCAGGACAAGGATTCAGGAGACGGTGAGCTGCTGCCAGCACTGCCACTGCGCACCGGGCGCCAGCAGAACGGACTCGTCGATGCGCGCGGCCTCGACGCACAGCATGTGGCGCCAGCCGTCGTCCGGCAGGTCGTCGAGCTTGGCGCTCAAGGCCGGACCGGGGTTCCACACCACGGTTTCTGTGCAGCTCGCGCTCTGGGCGATTTCGAGCGTGCCGGACGGCTGAACGAGGCGCAGCGGCTGCGCGGGGGACGCATAGACGCTATCGAATTCGCTGCCGAAGCGAAGCGCCGGCGCCACATCCACATGGCGGTCGTCGCGCACCGCGTCCCAGCGGTTGGCGCCTTGCAGGCCCTCGAGCCGGGCCGCCGTGACGTCGTCGACGCGCAGATAGGAATGAAGCGCCGCGGCGAACGACCACGGCCCGCTGCCGGTGTTGCCGATCGCGAGCGCCAGCCGCAGCGAATGCGGCTCCAGCGTGACGACGAGACGCGCCCGGAACGAATGCGGCCAGATCGCCCGCGTCGCGGCGTCGTCGTGCAGCGCGAGGGTGGCGGTCGCGTGCCTGCCGTTCACCTCGACGGCTTCCGCCTGCCAGGCGACATTGCGCACGAAGCCGTGCTTGGGCAGGGGGCCGCGCATGTTGAACTGCGGCCAGCAGATCGGCACGCCGCCGCGGATGGCACTCTGGCCGTCGAAGCGCGCGTCGGGGCTCAGGTAGAGCCGCTCGACGCCGTCGGCCGTCATCCAGGACAGCACATGCGCGCCGTGCAGCGCCACCATGCAGCTGTCGCCGCCGGACAGCGCGAAGCGCACCACCGGCTGGCCGCGAAAGATCGACGTTTGGACGGACATGGCCCGATTTTAGGTTTGGCCCGCGCCGGGATTGCGGCCGGCGCTGTTTTCGCTTGAAATCTCATCGGCAGACGCTCGCGGAGGCGGTCGTCGGCCAGGAGCGACTCGCCGGTCCCGTCACCAGGAGAACCCATGAGAAAAAAGCTGCCGCCCGCCGCCTGGATCCTGATCGCGATGGTGATCGGGATCATCGTGGGTTACATGGTCTTCGTGAATTTCCCCAACAAGCGGACGGCGGCGGAGATCGCGGGCTACATCTCGATCGTCTCGGACGTGTTCCTGCGGCTCATCAAGATGCTGATCGGCCCGCTGGTGTTCTCCACGCTGGTGGTGGGCATCGCGCACATGGGCGACGCCGCATCGGTGGGGCGGGTGTTCGGCAAGGCACTGGCGTGGTTCATCACCGCGTCGCTGGTCTCGCTGGTGCTGGGCCTCGTCATGGCCAACCTGCTGCAGCCGGGACACAACCTGGGGTTGCCGCTGCCCGACATCGGCGCCTCGGCGAACCTCGCGACTGCCAAGTTCACGCTGAAGGATTTCATCTCCCACATGGTGCCGAGATCCTTCGTGGAGGCGCTCGCGAACAACGAGATCCTGCAGATCGTGGTGTTCTCGATGTTCTTCGGCGTCGCCCTGGCCTCGCTCGGCGACAAGGGCAAGACGCTGGTCGCCTCGATCGACGAGCTGTCGCACGCCATGCTCAAGATCACCGGCTACGTGATGAAGTTGGCGCCGCTCGCGGTGCTGGCGGCCATGGCTGCGACGGTGGCGGTCAACGGCCTCGATATCCTGATCAAGTTCGCGGTGTTCATGGGCGGCTTCTATCTGAGCCTCTTCCTGCTGTGGAGCCTCTTGGCCTTGGCCGGGTTCGTGTTCCTCGGCCCGCGCATCGTGAAGCTGCTGCAGTACATCCGCGAGCCCTTCCTGCTGTCGTTCGCCACCGCGAGCTCGGAGGCGGCGTACCCGAAGATCCTGGTGGCGCTCGACCGCTTCGGCGTCAAGCGCAAGATCTCGAGCTTCGTGATGCCGATGGGCTATTCCTTCAACCTCGACGGCTCGATGATGTACTGCACCTTCGCGGTGCTCTTCATCGCGCAGGCCTACGACATCCCTCTCACGATCGGCACCCAGATCACGATGCTGCTGATCCTGATGCTGACCTCCAAGGGCATGGCCGGCGTGCCGCGCGCCTCGCTGGTGGTGATCGCGGCGACGCTGAACCAGTTCAACATCCCGGAGGCCGGGCTGCTGCTGATCCTCGGCGTGGACACCTTCCTGGACATGGGCCGCTCGGCCACCAACGCGGTGGGCAATTCGATCGCCACCGCGGTGGTCGCCAAGTGGGAAGGCGAGCTGCTGACCGAGACCGAGGCCGACGCCAACGCGCGCTCCATGGACGCGGAGAGCGCGGCCACGCTCGCCCACCCGATGCACGCCTGAGGCCCATCATGACGCTCGTGCGGATGCTGCCGGCCATCGCGGCCCTGTGGATGGGCCTCGCCGGCTTCGTGCCGCAGGCCTCGGCGCAGACCGAGCCGACGCCGACAACGCCCGCCGCGCTCACCGGCACGCTGGCGAAGGTGCGCGACGCGGGCGCCGTGACCATCGGCTACCGCGAATCGTCGATCCCGTTCTCGTTCCTGTCGCCGCGCAACGAGCCGATCGGCTATTCCATCGAGCTGTGCAAGGCGCTGGTGGAAGCCATGAGCGACGCGGTGCACAAGACGCTGGCGACGAAATGGGTGCCGGTGACCGCGGAATCGCGCATCGATGCGGTGGTCAGCGGACAGGTGGACCTCGAATGCGGCTCGACCACCAGCAACCTGGAGCGGCAGAAGCGGGTCGCGTTCTCGCCGACGATCTTCGTCTCGGGCACCAAGCTCCTGGTGCGCAAGGACTCGCCGATCCGGTCGTTCCGGGACCTGGGCGGCCGCGCCGTCGCGGTCACCAGCGGCACGACCAACGAGAAGACCATGCGCGACATCGCCGCGCGCTTCAGGATCGGCATGAACCTGCTGGCCTCGCGCGACCACGCCGAGTCTTTCGCGCTCGTGAAGTCCGGCAAGGCCGAGGCGTTCGCGACCGATGACGTGCTGCTCTACGGCCTGATCGCGCAGGACCGGGGCGGGAGCGGCGGCGAAAGCAGCTACGAGGTCGTGGGCGAATTCCTTTCGTACGACCCGTATGGCGTGATGTACCGGAAGGACGATCCGCAGATGACGCGGGTCGTGAACGACACCTTCCACGATCTGGCGGAGGACGGCGAGATCGAGCGGCAGTACAAGCGCTGGTTCCTGCGCAAGCTGCCGTCGGGCACGGCGCTGAACCTGCCGATGAGCCCCCAGCTCGAGACCATCATCCAGACGATGGCCGTGCGCTCGGAATGAGCGCGGCGAAGCGTCAGGCCGCGTCGGCCAGTTCGTCGGCGCGGGCCTGCGCGGCCGCGAAGTCGAGGTCGCCCGAATAGATCGCACGGCCGCAGATCACGCCTTCGACGCCCTCGTCCTCGATGGCGCAGAGCTTCTCGATGTCGGCCATGTTCGACAGCCCGCCCGATGCGATGACCGGAATGGTCAGCGCCTGCGCCAGGCGCACCGTGGCTTCGATGTTGATGCCCGAGAGCATGCCGTCGCGGCCGATGTCGGTGTAGATGATCGACTCGACGCCGTAGTCCTCGAACTTCTTGCCGAGATCGGCCACTTCGTGGCCGGTCAGCTTGCTCCAGCCGTCGGTCGCCACCTTGCCGTCCTTGGCGTCCAGGCCGACGATGATGTGGCCGCCGAAGGCGCTGCACGCATCCTTGAGGAAGCCGGGGTTCTTGACCGCGGCGGTGCCGATGATCACGTAGCGCAGACCGTCGTCGATGTAGCGCTCGATGGTGTCGAGATCGCGAATCCCGCCGCCGAGCTGCACCGGGATGTCATCGCCCACTTCCCTCAGGATGGCCTTGATCGCCGCGTGATTCTGCGGCTTGCCCGCGAACGCGCCGTTCAGGTCGACGAGATGCAGCCGCCTTGCACCGGCGTCCAGCCACTTGCGTGCCATCGCGGCGGGATCTTCGCTGAACGTGGTCGACTGGTCCATATCGCCCTGCTTGAGGCGAACGCAGTGGCCATCTTTGAGGTCGATCGCAGGAATGAGGAGCATGGTGCGGGATTGCTTGGAACGAGCGATGGAGTCGCGGGAAATCTAAGCGGGGTGAGGGAGTGGAAGGCGGCAATCGTACCCAGAATCCGGCGTGCGCATCGGCGGTCCGGGCCGGTCGGTCGATGCGTCTGCTGCCTCAAGGATTCCAGTGGAGGAAATTTCGATAGAGCTGCAACCCATGGTCGGCGCTCTTCTCGGGGTGGAACTGGGTGGCAAAAATATTATCGCGCGCAACGGCGGCGGTAAAGCGCTCGCCATAGTCCGCCTCGCCCACGCTGTGCGCGCGATCGGCAGGCTTGGCATAGAAGCTGTGCACGAAATAGAAGTAGCTCTGGTCGGGCACCCCGGCCCACACGGGGTGCGGATGCGTCTGCGCGACCTGGTTCCATCCCATCTGCGGGACCTTGTAGCGGCTGCCGTCGGGCTGCCTGCGGCCCTCGAGTTCGAAGCGCCGGACCTCGCCCGGGATGAGGCCGAGCCCCTCGGTCGGCCCCTCGTCGCTGTGCGACAACAGCATCTGCATGCCGACGCAGACGCCGAACAGCGGCTTGCTCGCCGCCGCTTCGAGCACAGGCTCCAGAAGGCCCGAATCGCGCAGCTCGCGCATGCAGTCGGGCATCGCGCCCTGCCCCGGCAGCACGACGCGGGTGGCGCGGCGCACCACGTCCGGATCGGAGGTGACGAACACCTCGACCCCGACCTGATCCGCCGCATGCTGGACCGCCTGCGAGACCGACCGCAGGTTGCCCATGCCGTAGTCGATCACGGCCACAGTGTTCTTCGTCATGGATGAGTCTCCGTGCAGCAACGGTTCCGGTTCAGAGCGATCCCTTGGTCGAAGGGATGACGCCCGCCGAACGCGGATCGAGCTCCAGCGCCGCGCGCAGCGCGCGGGCGAAGGCCTTGAACACCGTCTCGCACTGGTGGTGCGCATTGACGCCTTTGAGGTTGTCGATGTGCAGCGTGACGAATGCGTGATTGACGAAACCGTGGAAAAACTCGGAGGTGAGCTGCGTGTCGAAGGTGCCGATCATGCCGCTCGTGAAAGGCACGTCCATCACGAGTCCGGGGCGGCCCGAGAAGTCGATCACCACGCGGCTGAGCGCCTCGTCGAGCGGCACGTAGGCATGGCCGTAGCGGCGGATGCCCTTCTTGTCGCCCACCGCCTTCGCGACCGCCTGGCCGAGCGTGATGCCGACGTCTTCCACCGTGTGGTGGCCGTCGATGTGCAGGTCGCCCTGGCAGTCGATTTCCAGATCCATGAGGCCGTGGCGGGCGATCTGGTCGAGCATGTGGTCGAAGAAGCCGATCCCGGTCGACAGCTTCGCCTTGCCGCTGCCGTCCAGGTTGACGTGGACCGTGATCTTCGTCTCGGCCGTGTTGCGGGTGACGGACGCGGTTCGCGCGCCAGCGGCGACGACTGCTTCGGGGGCCGTGGGGGTGTTCATAGTGAGGATTCCAGCGCCGCGATCATCCGCGCATTCTCGTCGGCGGTCCCGACGGTCAGCCGCAGGCAGTTCGCGAGCAACGGATGCATTTTAGAAACGTTCTTGACCAGCACGCCGGCGGCCTTCATGCCCTCGAAGGTCCTGGCGGCATCGGGCACGCGGATCAGGATCATGTTCGCCTCGCTCGGCCAGCTCTTCACGGCGGGCAGCCGCGCGAGGGCCTCGAAGATCCGGGCGCGCTGGCGGCGGATATCCGCCGCCTGCCCGGCGAACACGTCGGCATGCTCCAGCGCGAACAGGGCGCACTCGCAGTTCAGCACGCTGACGTTGTAGGGCGGGCGGACCTTGTCGATCTCCGACACCAGCGCGGCCGGGCCCATCATGTACCCGAGGCGCACGCCGGCAAGGCCGAACTTGCTGAGCGTCCGCATCAGCAGAACATGGTCGTGGCGCGTCACGCGGTCGATGTAGCTCTTGGCGGCGAACGGCTGGTAGGCCTCGTCGATGACGACCAGGCCGCCCTGCTCGCCCTGCGCCTTCACGATCCGCTCGATCGCCGCATCGTCCCAGAGGTTGGCCGTGGGGTTGTTCGGATAGGCAAGGTAGACGATCGCGGGCTGCTCGCGCGCGATGGCATCCAGCATCGCGCCTTCGTCGAGTTCGAAGTCCGCCGTCAGCGGCACGCCGACGAAGCGCAGGCCCTGCAATTGGGCGCTCATCGCGTACATCACGAAGCCGGGCACCGGGGCGAGGATGGCCGCACCCGGCAGATCGCAGGCCATGGCCAGCAGCGAAATCAGCTCGTCCGAGCCGTTGCCCAGCATCAGCGAGAAGCCTTCCGGCATGGCGGCGTATTCGGCCAGGGCGCGCTGCAGATCGGCGCCGCGCGCGCCGGGATAGCGGTTCAGCGCGAGCGCGCCCAGGCGCCGGCCGAGCGCGGCCTGCAGCGCCGGCGGCAGGCCGTGCGGGTTCTCCATGGCGTCGAGCTTGAGCATGCCTCGGGCGTCCTGGACGGCGTAGGCGTGCATCGATTGCACGTCGGCGCGGATGCGGTCGAGTGCGCGGTTCGTCTGGATCGTGGATGTCATTCGGTTCAGGGCGAGCAGCGGTAGCTGTTGCGCAGGGCGGCGGCGAGCACGAGCTGCACCGGCATGTCGGCCTCGTAGTTGTCGGCGTTGCGCGTCAGTTCGGTCTGGAAGAGCGAGCGCGCCATGGCCGGCTCGAGCTTGCGCCCGTTGACGCAGAAATGCGGCTTGAGCCCCGCGCGCTGGTCGGCGTCGCTGGCTTCACGCAGACCCTCCATGACGCCCACCAGGTAGTAGTTCGCGTAGTTCTTGCCGTCCTTCTCGTTGGATTCGAGGGTGCGCAGTTCGCGGATGGACATCGCCTGCGCGCCAGCAGCAGCGAATGCCAAGGCGGCAAACACGAGCAGCTTGGGGGAGAACATCACTTGATCCGCATTCGCGCCGCTTCCGCGTGCGCTGTCAGGCCCTCGCCTTCGGCCAGCGTCACGGCCACGCGCCCCAAGGCCTGGGCGCCGGTTTCGCTGACTTCGATGAGGCTCGAACGCTTCTGGAAGTCGTAGACGCCCAGCGGCGAGCTGAAGCGCGCGGTGCCGCTGGTCGGCAGCACGTGGTTCGGGCCCGCGCAGTAGTCGCCGAGGCTTTCGCTGGTGAACGCGCCAAGGAAGATGGCGCCCGCGTGCCTGAGCAGCGGCTCCCAGCGATGCGGCTCGCGGCTGCTGACTTCGAGGTGTTCGGGCGCGATTCGGTTGCTGATCTCGCAGGCCTCTTCCATGCTGCGGGTCTGGATCAGTGCACCACGCCCGTTCAGCGAGGCCGCGATGATCTCCGCGCGCGGCATGGCGGGCAGGAGCCGGTCGATCTCCTGCTGAACCCGCTCGATGTAGGCGGCATCCGGACACAGCAGGATGCTCTGCGCGAGCTCGTCGTGCTCGGCCTGGCTGAAGAGGTCCATCGCGACCCAATCGGGCGGCGTCGTGCCGTCGGCCAGCACCAGGATCTCGCTCGGCCCCGCGATCATGTCGATGCCGACCGTGCCGAACACCCGGCGCTTGGCGGCGGCCACATAGGCATTGCCGGGGCCGGTGATCTTGTCGACCGCCGGGATCGCGGCCGTTCCGTACGCGAGTGCCGCCACCGCCTGGGCGCCGCCGATCGTGAAGGCGCGGCTCACGCCGGCCACGTGCGCCGCGGCCAGCACGAGCGGGTTCTTCTCCCCACCCGGCGTCGGCACGACCATGATGATCTCGGCCACGCCCGCGACATGCGCCGGAATGGCGTTCATCAGCACGCTGGACGGATAGGCCGCCTTGCCGCCGGGCACGTAGATGCCGACGCGGTCCAGCGGCGTGACCTTCTGGCCCAGCAGCGTGCCGTCCGCATCGCGGTAGCTCCAGCTTTCGCCGCTCGCCTTCTTCTGCGCCTCGTGATAGCTGCGCACCCGGCTTGCCGCGGCTTCGAGCGCGTTGCGCTGCTCGGCCGGCAGCGACTCGAAGGCGCTGCGCAATTCGGCGGCGCTGAGTTCGAGCGCCTCCATGCCGGCCGCTTCGAGCCGGTCGAAGCGGCGCGTGTACGCCAGCACCGCCTCGTCGCCGCGACGCTGCACATCCGCGAGGATGTCCGCCACCACCTGCTCGATGGCCGCGTCCGCCTCGGCGGACCAATGCAGGCGCGCCTTGAATTCGGCCTCGAAACCGGCCGAAGCGGTCGACAGGCGCGAAGGGGTGGCTTTCAGGTTCATGGCAAGGTCACGAGGAAGGAATGGCCGACTCGAACGCGTCGACGATGCGCCGGATCGCTTCGCGCTTGAGCTTGAGCGCCGCCTGGTTGACGACCAGCCGCGCGCTGATGTCCATGATGCGCTCGACCTCGACCAGGTGGTTGGCCCTGAGGGTATTGCCGGTCGAGACCAGGTCGACGATGGCGTCCGCGAGCCCGGTCAACGGCGCCAGCTCCATGCTGCCGTAGAGCTTGATCAGGTCGACGTGCACGCCCTTGCTGGCGAAGAAGTCGCGGGCCAGGCCCACGTACTTGGTCGCCACCTTGATGCGCGAACCCTGCTTCACGGCCGAGGCGTAGTCGTAGTCTGCGCGCACCGCGACGCTGAGGCGGCAGGCGGCGATGCGCAGGTCGAGCGGCTGGTACAGGCCCTGGTTTCCGTGTTCGAGCAGCACGTCGAGCCCGGTCACGCCCAGGTCCGCGCCGCCGTACTGCACGTAGGTCGGCACATCCGAGGCGCGCACCAGCACGACGCGAACGTCCGGCCGGGTCGTCGCCAGGATGAGCTTGCGGGACTTTTCGGGATCTTCCGTCACCTCGATGCCCGCCGCGGCGAGCAGGGGCATGGTCTCCTCGAAGATCCGCCCCTTCGAGAGCGCGAGCGTGATCATGGCTGCACCTCGGCAGGACCGGCCACGCGCTCGATGTCGGCCCCGATGCCGCGCAGCTTCGATTCCATGCGGTCGTAGCCGCGATCGAGGTGGTAGATCCGGTCGACCAGCGTTTCGCCATCGGCCACGAGCCCGGCGATCACCAGGCTGGCGGATGCGCGCAGGTCGGTCGCCATCACGGTCGCGCCCGACAGCTGCGAACCGCCTTCGATCACCGCCACCTTGCCGTCGGTCTGGATGCGCGCGCCGAGGCGCAGCATTTCGTCGACGTGCATGAAGCGGTTCTCGAAGATCGTCTCGGTCACCGTCGACGTGCCGTCGGCGATCACGTTGAGCGCCATGAACTGGGCCTGCATGTCGGTCGGGAAGCCCGGGTACTCGGTCGTACGGAAGCTCTGGGCCTTGAGGCGGCCCTGGCTGCGCACGCGGATGCCGTCCTCGGCGGCCGTCACTTCGGCGCCGGCGGCGAGCAGCTTTTCGATCACGGCGTCGAGATGATCGGCACGGCCATGTTTCAGGAAGACATCACCGCCGGTGGCCGCCACGGCGCACAGGAAAGTGCCCGCCTCGATGCGGTCCGCCACCACCTGGTGCGTGCAGCCGCCGAGCTTTTCCACGCCCTGGATGCGGATGCGGCTGGTGCCATGGCCTTCGATCTTCGCGCCCATCGCGATCAGCATCTCGGCCAGGTCGGTGATCTCGGGCTCCTGGGCGGCGTTCTCGAGCACCGTCTCGCCTTCGGCCAGCGCGGCCGCCATCAGGAAGTTCTCGGTGCCGGTGACGGTCACCATGTCGGTCGTGATGCGCGCACCGTGCAGGCGCTTGCGGCCACCGCCGAGGCTCGCGATCATGTAGCCGTGCTCGACCACGATCTCGGCACCCATCGCCTGCAGGCCCTTGATGTGCTGGTCGACCGGCCGCGATCCGATCGCGCAGCCACCGGGCAGCGAGACCTTGGCGCGCCCGAAGCGGGCGATCAGCGGCCCGAGTGCGAGCACCGACGCGCGCATGGTCTTGACCAGCTCGTACGGCGCCTCGGGCACTTCGAGCGAGCGCGCATTGATGCGCACCGTCCCGTTGTCGTCGCGCTCGGCCGCCACGCCCATGTTGTGGACCAGCTTGAGCATGGTCTCGACGTCCTTCAGCCGGGGCACGTTGTGCAGTGTCACCGGCTGGTCGGTCAGGAGCGCCGCGCACAGTTCGGGCAGGGCGGCGTTCTTGGCGCCGGAAATGCGTACTTCGCCGCGAAGCGTACGCCCGCCGCGAATCAGAAGTTTGTCCATGAAGAATCCAGCGGAGGTCTAGAGGGAGGGCGAAGAAGTCTGCTTCGCCCACTCGGCGGGCGTGTAGGTTTTCATCGAGAGCGCATGCACCTCGTCGGTGTGCATTTTGGCACCCAGGGTCGAGTAGACGAGCTGATGGCGCTGGATCGCGCGCTTGCCCTCGAACGCGGGGGAGACGATGGTTGCGTACCAATGGCGTCCGTCGCCCTCGAGCGTGATGTGCTCGCAGGCGAGGCCCGCCGAAATGATCGATTGGAGTTCTTCCGCGGTCATGATGTCAGTAGGAACGAAGGTGCGGGTTCATCCGCGAATCTTGTAGCCGATGCGCAAGAGATGCACGGCGATGGCGCTCACGACCAGCCAGGCGGCGCCGACGATCGCCAGGCTCAGCCACGGCGACACGTCGCTCACGCCGAAGAAGCCGAAGCGGAAGCCGTCGATCATGTAGAAGAACGGGTTCAGGTGGCTCACGGTCTGCCAGAAGGGCGGCAGCGATCCGATCGAATAGAAGACGCCCGAGAGGAAGGTCATCGGCATGATCAGGAAGTTCTGGAACACCGCCATCTGGTCGAACTTCTCGGCCCAGAGTCCGGCGATCAGCCCCAGCGTGCCGAGGATCGCGGCCCCCAGGAAGGCGAAGACGATGATCCACCACGGCGCGACGAAGCCCGGCATCGCGAAGAGCGCCGTCACCACGAAGACGCCGAGCCCGACCGCCAGCCCGCGCACGACCGACGAGCCGACGTAGGCCAGGAACCAGCCCCAGTGCGACAGCGGCGTGAGCAGCACGAACACCAGGCTGCCCATGATCTTGCTCTGGATGATCGACGACGAGCTGTTGGCGAAGGCGTTCTGCAGCACGCTCATCATCACGAGGCCCGGCACCAGGAAGGCCGTGTAGCTCACGGTCCCGTAGACCTTGACGTGGTCCTCGAGCACATGCCCGAAGACCATCAGGTAGAGCAGCGCGGTGAGCACGGGCGCACCGACGGTCTGCAGGCCGACCTTCCAGAAGCGCAGGATCTCCTTGTACAGCAGAGCGCGCCAGCCCAGCGCATTGACCATCATTGGAGCCCCCTCGCTCGGCACTTCGTGTCCTCGCTGCCCCCCGAGGGGGTGCGAGCTTGCTTGGGGCGGCCCGGCGCTGCGCTCATCTGGCAACCTCCAACGGCGTCTGTTCCCCGGCCATCAGGTCGATGAAGACGTCTTCCAGATCGGCCTTGCGCATTTCGACATCCTCGACGTCGAGTCCCGCTTCACGGATGGCCGCCAGCAGTTGCTCGACCTCGTGCGCGTTCTGTGCCGGCAGTTGAACAATTCGGCCGGTGACGCGCGCATGCTGCGCGATCGACCAGGGCAGCATGTCGTCGGTCTTGAAGCGAAGGACGTTGCTCGCCGCCGAGCGCAGCAGCTCGCTCGTGCGGTCGAGCGCGATCACGCGGCCCAGCTTCAGCATCGCGATGCGATGGCACAGCGCCTCCGCCTCTTCCAGATAGTGCGTGGTGAGCAGCACCGTGCTGCCCTGCTTGTTGAGCTTGGCGACGAACTGCCAGAGAGTCTGCCGCAGCTCGACGTCGACGCCCGCGGTCGGCTCGTCGAGCACGATCACCGGCGGCTTGTGCACCAGCGCCTGCGCGACGAGCACGCGGCGCTTCATGCCGCCGGAGAGCTGCCGCATGTTGGCGCTCGCCTTGTCCGCCAGGCCCAGGCTGTGCAGGAGTTCGTCGATCCAGTCGTCGTTGTTGCTGATGCCGAAATAGCCGGACTGGATGCGCAAGGTCTCGCGCACGTTGAAGAACGGATCGAAGACCAGTTCCTGCGGCACGATGCCGAGCTGGCGGCGGGCCCGGCCATATTCGCGCTGAACGTCGAAGCCGTGCACCGCGATCGTGCCCGCGCTGGGACGCGAAAGGCCGGCGAGCATGCTGATCAGGGTGGTCTTCCCGGCGCCATTCGGGCCCAGAAGGCCGAAGAATTCGCCCTCCTCGATCTCGAAACTCACGTTGTCGACAGCGCGCAGGCCCGGTTTTCCCTGGGCCCGTTGCTGGCGCGATGGAGGATAGGTCTTCGAGACCGATTGAAACGAAATCGCAGGCATGGGAACCCACGATTTTACGGGGCAGACGCTTTTTCTATGGCGCGGCAGGTAAAAGGCCGGCCACGCCGTACAGCGATGCAAGCTCGCGCAGGCGCGACGGGAGCCCCTTCACTGCGAAGCCGCGCCCGAGCGCGGCGGACTCGCGCCGGCACTCGAGCAGCACCGCCAGCGCCGAGGAATCGAAGTGAGTGAGCGCCGTGGCGTCGACGACCGTTGCGCTGCCGGTCTGGCCGGCCAGCCCCCGCTGGAGCATGTACACACAGGCGGAGGCCTCGTCGTGGGTCAACTTCGGCGGCAGGACCAGCATGACCCGGTCAGCCCTTGGCGTTGGACTTGTTGCGCGCAGCGAGGGCTGAGATCAGGCCGTCGATGCCGCTGGTGTTGATCTGCTGCGCGAACTGGCTGCGGTAGGTATCGACCAGCCACACGCCAAGGACGTTGATGTTGTAGATCTTCCAGCCCTCCCCGTCACCAGGCGTCCTTTCGAGGCGGTAGTCGAGTTGCACCGGATCGCCGTTGCCGCGGACTTCGGTTCGGACGAGCACTTCCTTCTCGTCCGGAGATCCGCGGAAGGGCCGTACGCTGACGGTCTGATCGCTGACCTGGCTGAGCGCACCCGCGTAGGTGCGCACCAGGAGTGTCTTGAACTCTTCCTCGAGCCGCTTTTGCTGCTCCGGCGTCGCCTGGCGCCAGGCCGGACCCACTGCGGAAGCCGTCATGCGCTGGAAATTGACGTGCGGCATGATCTTGGAGTCGACCAGCGCCATGATCTTGTTGACGTCGCCGGCCTTGATGGACTTGTCGGCCTTGATGGTGTCGAGCACGTCGACGGAGATGCGCTTGACGAGCGCATCCGGCGTCTCGTCGGCAGCGTGCGCCGGGCGCACGAAGGCGACCGCAGCACCGGCCAGCAGCAGGCCGGCCAGCGCAAAACGCCCAAAGGTACGGCGTTGAAGAATCTGATTCATCTGGAATTTCCCTGTTTTTCAAGTCACAAGAACGCTCACGCGAGCGGTTGGAGACAACTTAGCCGTCGGGGTTCCTCCGGCAGGTAAGCCGCCGCAACCGAATGCAAGCGCGCGTGCGGCCTCATTTTTCTTCGTCGGGCAGGTTGCCTTCGTACACTTCGCTCCGACGACGCTGTAGGAAAGCATCGCGTGTGAACGTATACCGATCGAGCGCCGCGTCCTCGAGCAGCTGGCTGGCCCGCAGCAGGTTGGACCGCAGATCCACCAGCCGCAGCGCAATGAGTGAGTTGCGCACCGGAATGTTGTTGACGTAGCTGAGTGCATCACCCCGGAAGTCCAGCGGCAGCGCGGCCGTGTCGCGCAGGGTCGAGGGGCCGAGCAGCGGCAGCACCAGATACGGGCCGCTCGGAACGCCCCACCGGCCGAGCGTCTGACCGAAGTCCTCGCTGTGGCGGTCCAGGCCGGCCTCGGTGGCGATGTCGAGCAGGCCGCCCAGACCGAAGAAGGTGTTGACGTTCACGCGCGCGAAGGTCTGCGCGCTGTCCTGCAGCTTCAGCTGCAGGGCGCTGTTGACGAAGCTCCAGATGTCCGAGAGGTTGCCGAAGAAGTTGTTGACGCCCGTGCGCACTGGTGAGGGCAGCACGCGCTGGTAGATCGTGGCGACCGGACGCAGCACTGCGTCATCGACCGTGTCGTTGAAGCGCGCGACCTGCCGGTTCAGCGGCTCCAGCGGATCCGCCGGATTGGCGTTCGGGCCCGTAGCGCAACCCGTGACCAGCACGAGGGCGGCGACGGACGAGGCCGCGCGCGCGGCAGACACGCCGGCGAAACGCGCAGCGAAGGATGATCTTGGTTTCATTTCTTGTTGGCGTTGCCCTGCGGACTGCTGCCTCCCTCGGCTGCCTTGCTGTAGAGGAACTGTCCGATGAGGTTCTCGAGCACGACGGCAGACTGGGTTGCGGTGATGACGTCGCCCGGCTGCAGGTTCTTCTCGTCGGCGCCCGCCTCGATGCCGATGTACTGCTCGCCGAGCAGGCCGCTGGTCAGGATCTTGAGGGAGCTGTCCTTCGGAAAGCTGTAGCGGCTTTGCAGCGCCAGCGTGACGTTGGCCTGGAAGTTCTTGTCGTCGAACCCGATCGACTCGACGCGCCCGACCACGACGCCTGCGCTCTTGACCGCGGTCTGCGGCTTCAGGCCGCCGATGTTGTCGAAGCGGGCGGTCACCGCGTACGTCTTCTGGAAGTTCAGGCTCAGCAGATTTGCGGACTGGAGCGCGAGGAACAGCAGCGCCACGGCGCCGATCAGCACGAACAGGCCGACCCAGATGTCTTTGTTGGAACGTTGCATTTCTTGCACTCTCCTCTGATCGTTTCTCTAGATGCTGAACATCATGGCGGTCAGCATGAAGTCGAGGCCCAGCACCGCGAGCGACGCCACCACGACCGTGCGCGTCGTGGCGCGCGAGACGCCTTCGGGGGTCGGCTGCGATTCATAGCCTTCGAGCAGCGCAATGAACGTGACGGTCAGGCCGAAGACGACGCTCTTGACCACGCCGTTGCCCACGTCGCGCCACACATCGACGCCGCCCTGCATCTGCCCCCAGAACGCGCCGGGGTCGACGCCCAGCATCAGCACCCCGACCACATAGCCGCCCAGCACGCCCACCGCGCTGAAGACGGCGGCGAGCAGCGGCATGGTGATCACGCCACCCCAGAACCGCGGCGCCAGGATGCGCTGCACCGGATCGACCGCCATCATCTCCATCGCGCTCAGTTGCTCGCCGGCCTTCATCAGGCCGATCTCGGCGGTGAGCGAGGTGCCGGCGCGGCCGGCGAACAGCAGCGCCGCGACCACCGGGCCCAATTCGCGCACCAGACTCAGCGCCACCAGCAGGCCCAGCGCCTCCGACGATCCGTAGCGCTGCAGCGTGTAGTAGCCCTGCAGGCCGAGCACGAAGCCCACGAACAGGCCAGACACCGCGATGATCGCGAGCGAGTAGTTGCCGAGGAAGTGGATCTGGTCGCGCACCAGCCCGAAACGGCGGAAACTGCGCATGCCGCCGATGAAGAGGCGCAGGAACAGTCGCGCCCCCACGCCAAGGTCCGCGAGCTTGCTGCGCACGGCGAAGCCCACATCCGATGGCCGGTACCAGCTCATTGGCTAACCTCCGCGCAGCAGCGCTGCGGTATTCGCCTTGGGGCGGCCCGGCGGCTCATTGGAGTACCTTCGCGCAGCAGCGCTTCGGTATTCGCCTTCGGAGCGGCCGGGCGGCTCATGCCCGCCCTCCGTGGCTGTTGCCGAAGTCGTCCTCCACCGTCATGGCCGGATAGTGGAAATGAACCGGCCCTTCAGGCAGGGCATTGACGAACTGGTGCACCAGCGGATCGTCGCTGCGGCGCACGTCATCCGGGCGCCCCTGCGCCGCGATGCCGCCGTTGGCAAGGATGATCACGTGATCGGCGATGCGGAAGGTCTCTTCGAGATCGTGCGAGACGATGACGCTCGTCAACCCCAGCGTGTCGTTGAGTTGCCGGATCAGGCGCGCAGCGGTGCCCAGCGAGATCGGATCGAGGCCCGCGAAGGGCTCGTCGTACATGACCAGGTCCGGATCCAGCGCGATCGCACGCGCAAGCGCCACGCGGCGCGCCATGCCGCCCGAAACCTCGCTGGGCATCAGCTCGCGCGCACCGCGCAGGCCGACGGCGTCGAGCTTCATGAGTACGATGTCACGAACGAGCGATTCGGACAGGTTCGTGTGCTCGCGCAGCGGAAAGGCCACGTTGTCGAACACGCTCATGTCGGTGAAGAGCGCGCCGAACTGGAAAAGCATGCCCATGCGGCGCCGCGCCGCGTAGAGTCCCGCGGTATCGAGCTTGCCGACGTCCTGGCCGTTCACGAGCACCTCGCCGCGTTGCGCCCGAAGCTGGCCGCCGACGAGGCGCAGGACCGTGGTCTTGCCGCCGCCGGATGCGCCCATCAGCGCGGTGACCTTTCCGCGCGGGACGGCGAAGGAGACGTCATTGAGGATCGCGCGCGAGTCGTAGCCGAAGGCGACGTGACGGAACTCGACGAGCGATGAATCTGGTGTTGGGTCCATGGCAATGAAAAAGCCGGGGCGTCTTTCGACATCCCGGCTCGCGGTAACCCAATGATACGGGAAGCCTGCGCCCGGCCCCGCCGGCGCGCTTCCCGGGCGTACCACCCCAACAACAGCCTCAGCGCGGCAGATCGCTGAATCCCATCAGGAATTCATCCACCGAGCGCGCGGCCTGGCGGCCTTCGCGAATGGCCCAGACGACCAGCGACTGGCCGCGGCGGATGTCGCCGGCGGCGAACACCTTCGGCACGTTGGTCGCATAGCCGCCGATGAAATCGACGCTGGCACGGGCGTTGCCGCGCGCGTCCTTGTCGACGCCGAATGCATCCAGTACGCTCGCCACCGGGCTCACGAAGCCCAT
The DNA here is from genome assembly GCF_900090195.1 of Variovorax sp. HW608. Lineage (NCBI taxonomy): Bacteria > Pseudomonadati > Pseudomonadota > Betaproteobacteria > Burkholderiales > Comamonadaceae > Variovorax > Variovorax sp. HW608. The sequence continues at coordinate 4,532,600 of NZ_LT607803.1, read as the reverse complement.
CGCGAGGAGCACGAAGTCCGCCTTGAGCACCTGCTCGCTGCCCGGGACTTCGACCATCTTGCCGTCCTTCCACTCGACGCGGACGGTCTTCAGGCCGGTGACCTTGCCCTTCTCGCCGATGAATTCCTTGGTCGAGATCGCGAATTCGCGCTCGCAGCCTTCTTCGTGGCTGGAGCTGGTCCTGAGCTTGTACGGCCAGTAGGGCCAGGTCAGCGGACGGTTCTCTTCCTCGGGCGGCTGCGGCAGCAGTTCGAACTGCGTGACGCTGGCCGCGCCATGGCGGTTGCTGGTGCCCACGCAGTCGGAGCCGGTGTCGCCGCCGCCGATGACGATCACGTGCTTGCCGTCGGCGCGCAGCTGGCCCTTGACCTTGTCGCCGGCATTGAGCTTGTTCTGCTGCGGCAGGAACTCCATCGCGAAATGGATGCCGTCGAGGTCGCGGCCCGGCACCGGCAGGTCGCGCGACTGCTCGGCGCCGCCGGTCAGCACGATGGCGTCGAACTCCTTCTGGAGCTCATCGGGCGTGACGGTCTCCTTGGACCAGTTCGTGACCTTGGAGCCCTTGCCGAGCGGATCCTTCGCGGCGCCGACCATCACGCCGGTGCGGAAGGTGACGCCCTCGGCCTTCATCTGCTCCACGCGGCGATCGATGTGCGACTTCTCCATCTTGAAGTCGGGGATGCCGTAGCGCAGCAGGCCGCCGATGCGATCGTTCTTCTCGAACAGCGTCACGTCATGGCCGACGCGCGCGAGCTGCTGGGCAGCCGCCATGCCGGCCGGGCCGGAACCGACCACCGCGACCTTCTTGCCGCTCTTGTGCTTCGCGGGCCGCGCTGCGACCCAGCCTTCGTCCCAGGCGCGATCGATGATCGCGTGCTCGATCGACTTGATGCCGACCGCGTCGTCGTTCACGTTGAGCACGCAGGCCGCCTCGCAGGGCGCGGGGCAGATGCGGCCGGTGAACTCCGGAAAGTTGTTGGTCGAATCGAGCACCGTGAAGGCGCTCTGCCAGTCGGCGCGATACACCAGATCGTTGAAATCCGGAATGACGTTGTTGACCGGGCAGCCGCTGTTGCAGAACGGCGTGCCGCAGTCCATGCAGCGCGCGCCCTGGACCTTGGCCTGGGCCTCGTCCAGGCCGACGACGAACTCCTTGTAGTGCCTGACCCGTTCCTCGACGGGCCGGTAGCCCTCCTCGATACGTTCATGCTCCATGAAGCCGGTGATCTTTCCCATCGTGATTCCTTAGTTCGCCCCCGTTGCTTGCTCACTTCGTGTAGCCGCCTCCCCCCATCCGGGGGCAGCACCAGCAGCCCGGCAAAGCCGGTTCCGCGGTGCTCCCCGCAGGGAGAGAAAGCGCCGACAGCAAGCTTGCACGGAGCGTGAAAGTGTTGTTGCTCGGGTTAAGCCGTGACTGGCTTGCTGACGGCCGCATGGGGCTCCATGCCCGCATGCGCGTTGTTGCCGCTGCTCGTGAGCTCGACCTCGCGGTCGTGCATCTCGGCCAGCGCCCGCTTGTATTCGTTGGGGAACACCTTCACGAACTTGGTGCGTGCGACCGCCCAGTTGTCCAGCAGCTCGCGCGCGCGCTTGCTGCCGGTCCAGCGGTGATGTTCCTCGAGCAGCTTCTTCAGGCGCGCTTCGTCGGTCTCGCCGTCGTGCCACACCTTGCGATGCACGCTCGCGGTCTGCTCGGCCGAGGTCAGGACCTTGTCGAGCGACACCATCGAGAGATTGCAGCGCGAGGCGAACTGGCCGTCCTCGTCATAGACGAAGGCGACGCCGCCGCTCATGCCGGCCGCGAAGTTGCGGCCGGTCTTGCCGAGCACCGCCACCGTGCCGCCGGTCATGTATTCGCAGCCATGGTCGCCGGTGCCTTCGACCACGGCCGTGGCGCCCGACAGACGCACCGCGAAGCGCTCGCCGGCCACGCCGCACAAGTAGGCTTCGCCGGTGGTCGCGCCGTAGAGCGCGGTGTTGCCGACGATGGTGTTGCGCGTCGCTTCGCCGCGGAAGTCCAGGCTCGGACGCACCACCACGCGGCCACCCGAGAGGCCCTTGCCGGTGTAGTCGTTGGCATCGCCGATCAGGTACAGCGTGATGCCGCGCGCCAGGAAGGCGCCGAAGGACTGGCCGCCCGTGCCCTCGAGCTGGATGCGGATCGAATCGTCCGGCAGGCCCTGCGGGTGCACCTTGGTGAGCGCGCCCGACAGCATCGCGCCGACCGAGCGGTTCACGTTGCGGGCGACCTCGATGAACTGCACCTTCTCGCCCTTGTCGATGGCGGGACGCGAACGCTCGATGAGCTTGTTGTCCAGGCTCTTCGCGAGACCGTGGTCCTGCTCCTCGACGTGGAAGCGCGGCACATCGGCCGGCACGTTCGGCTGCGCGAACAGGCGGCTGAAGTCGAGGCCGCGTGCCTTCCAGTGCTCGATGCCCTTGCGGGTGTCGAGCAGATCGGCGCGGCCGATGAGGTCGTCGAACTTGCGCACGCCGAGCTGCGCCATGATCTGGCGCACTTCCTCGGCGACGAAGAAGAAGTAGTTCACCACGTGCTCGGGCTTGCCCGAGAACTTCTTGCGCAGCACCGGGTCCTGCGTGGCCACGCCCACCGGGCAGGTGTTGAGGTGGCACTTGCGCATCATGATGCAGCCCTCGACGACCAGCGGCGCGGTCGCGAAGCCGAACTCGTCCGCGCCGAGCAGCGCGCCGATGGCGACGTCGCGGCCGGTCTTCATCTGGCCGTCGGCCTGCACGCGGATGCGGCCGCGCAGGCGGTTGAGCACCAGCGTCTGCTGGGTCTCGGCCAGGCCGATTTCCCACGGGCTGCCCGCGTGCTTGATCGACGACCAGGGCGAAGCGCCCGTGCCGCCATCATGGCCGGCGATCACGACGTGGTCGCTCTTGCACTTGGCGACGCCCGCGGCGATGGTGCCGACGCCCACTTCGCTCACCAGCTTGACGCTCACGCTCGCATGCGGCGCGACGTTCTTCAGGTCGTGGATCAGCTGGGCCAGGTCCTCGATCGAATAGATGTCGTGGTGCGGCGGCGGCGAGATCAGGCCGACGCCCGGCACCGAGTAGCGCAGCTGGCCGATGTACTGCGACACCTTGCCGCCCGGCAACTGGCCGCCTTCGCCGGGCTTCGCGCCCTGCGCCATCTTGATCTGGAGCTGGTCGGCCGATGCCAGGTATTCCGCCGTGACGCCGAAGCGGCCCGAGGCCACCTGCTTGATCTTGGAGCGCAGCGAATCACCTTCCTTGAGCGGCAGATCGACTTCGACGTTCGCGGTGCCGATCACGCTCTTGAGCGTGTCGCCCGTCTTGATCGGAATGCCCTTGAGCTCGTTGCGATAGCGCGCCGGGTCCTCGCCACCTTCGCCGGTGTTGCTCTTGCCGCCGATGCGGTTCATGGCCACGGCCAGCGTCGAGTGCGCTTCGGTGCTGATCGAGCCGAGCGACATGGCGCCGGTCGCGAAGCGCTTGACGATCTCGCTCGCGGGCTCGACCTCGTCCACCGGAATCGCCTTGGCCGGATCGAACTTGAACTCGAACAGGCCGCGCAGCGTGAGGTGGCGGCGGCTCTGGTCGTTGACGATCTGCGCGTATTCCTTGTAGGTGCCGAAGTTGTTCGCGCGCGTGCTGTGCTGCAGCTTGGCGATGGCGTCCGGCGTCCACATGTGCTCTTCGCCGCGCGTGCGCCAGGCGTATTCGCCGCCGGCGTCGAGCATGTGCGCGAGCACCGGGTCGTCGCTGAACGCCGCCTTGTGCATGCGGATCGCTTCCTCGGCGATGTCGAACACGCCGATGCCCTCGACCCGGCTCGCGGTGCCGGTGAAATACTTCTCGACCGTCTCGCTGTTGAGGCCGATGGCTTCGAACAGCTGCGCGCCGCAGTAGCTCATGTAGGTGCTGACACCCATCTTCGACATGATCTTCGACAGACCCTTGCCGATCGCCTTGACGTAGTTGTAGACAGCCTTCTCGGCGCTCAGGTCGCCCGAGAGGTCTTCGTGCATCGCGGCCAGCGTTTCCATCGCGAGGTACGGGTGCACCGCTTCCGCGCCGTACCCGGCCAGCACGCCGAAGTGATGCACTTCGCGCGCGGAGCCCGTCTCGACCACGAGGCCGGCGGTGGTGCGCAGGCCTTCACGCACCAGGTACTGGTGGATGGCCGACAGCGCGAGCAGCGCCGGAATCGCGATCTGCGCCGGGCCGACGTTGCGGTCGCTCACGATCAGGATGTTGTGGCCGAGCTTGATCGCGTCGACCGCTTCCGCGCACAGCGACGCGAGCTTGGCTTCGACGCCCTCTTCGCCCCACCCGAGCGGATAGGTGATGTCGAGCGTGTAGCTCTTGAACTTGCCCTGCGTGTACTTGCCGATGTCGCGCAGCTTCGCCATGTCGGCGAAGTCGAGGATCGGCTGGCTCACTTCGAGCCGCATCGGCGGGTTGACCTGGTTGATGTCCAGCAGGTTCGGCTTCGGGCCGATGAAGGACACCAGCGACATCACGATCGCCTCGCGGATCGGGTCGATCGGCGGGTTCGTCACCTGCGCGAACAGCTGCTTGAAGTAGTTGTAGAGCAGCTTGTTCTTGTTCGAGAGCACGGCCAGCGGGCTGTCGTTGCCCATGGAGCCGATGCCCTCCTCGCCTGCGGCGGCCATCGGGCTCATCAGGAACTTGATGTCTTCCTGCGTGTAGCCGAAGGCCTGCTGGCGGTCGAGCAGGCTGACAGGGCTGGCCAGGCGCTGCACCGGCTCGGCCTCGACGCTGTCGAGCTTGATGCGCAGGTTCTCGATCCACTGCTTGTAGGGCTTGCTGTTCGCGAGGGTGGCCTTGACTTCCTCGTCGTCGATCATGCGGCCCTGCTCGAGGTCGATCAGGAACATCTTGCCGGGCTGCAGGCGCCACTTGCGGACGATCTTCTGCTCGGGAACCGGCAGCACGCCCGATTCGGAACCCATGATGACGAGGTCGTCGTCGGTCACGCAGTAGCGCGAGGGGCGCAGGCCGTTGCGGTCGAGCGTGGCGCCGATCTGCCGGCCGTCGGTGAAGACGATCGAGGCCGGGCCGTCCCACGGCTCCAGCATCGCGGCGTGGTATTCGTAGAACGCGCGGCGGCGCGTGTCCATGGTGGCGTGCTGCTCCCACGGCTCGGGGATCATCATCATCACGGCCTGGCTGATCGGATAGCCGGCCATCGTGAGCAGCTCGAGGCAGTTGTCGAAGGTCGCGGTATCGGACTGGCCGGCGAAGCTGATCGGATAGAGCTTCTGCAGGTCGGCGCCCAACACCGGCGAGGACATCACGCCTTCGCGCGCCTTCATCCAGTTGTAGTTGCCCTTGACCGTGTTGATCTCGCCGTTGTGCGCGACGTAGCGGTACGGGTGGGCCAGCGGCCACTCGGGGAAGGTGTTGGTCGAGAAGCGCTGATGCACGAGGCCGAGCGCCGAGACGCAGCGCTTGTCCTGCAGGTCGAGGTAGTAGGTGCCGACCTGGTCGGCCAGCAGCAGGCCCTTGTAGACCACCGTGCGGCTCGACATGCTCGGAACGTAGTACTCCTTGCTGTGCTTGAGCTTCAGGCGCTGGATGTTGGCGCTCGCGGTCTTGCGGATCACGTAGAGCTTGCGCTCCAGCGCGTCCTGCACGATCACGTCGTTGCCGCGGCCGATGAAGATCTGGCGCAGCAGCGGCTCCTTGGCGCGCACCGTCGGCGACATCGGCATTTCGTGGTTCACCGGCACGTCGCGCCAGCCCAGGAGCACCTGGCCTTCGGCCTTGACGGCGCGCTCGAGTTCCTGCTCGCAGGCCTCGCGGGAGGCGTGCTCCTTCGGCAGGAAGATCATGCCGACGCCGTATTCGCCCGGGGGAGGAAGGGTGACGCCCTGCTTCGCCATCTCCTCGCGGTAGAGCAGATCGGGCAGCTGGATCAGGATGCCGGCGCCGTCGCCCATGAGTTTGTCAGCGCCTACTGCGCCGCGGTGGTCGAGATTCTCGAGAATCTTGAGCGCCTGGCCGACGATGGCGTGGCTTTTTTCGCCCTTGATGTGGGCCACGAAGCCGACACCGCAGGCGTCGTGTTCGTCAGCGGCGGAATAAAGACCGTGTTGTTGGAGATGCTCGATCTCGGCAGCCGTCGTCATGGCGTGCTCCTTCAGTTTTCGCAGGGAAACGGAGCATATTGCTTTGCACAAATAATGCCAAACGGTTTAATTGGGGTCAGATTGAAATTAAATCTCACCCCATTCGGTCAACATTTAAATGGGGACACATCAAAAACGATAGCAACAAGTCCTTTTCAGGCAAGGAAATTTTCGCCATCTAGCCGCCGTGCTTGCGATGAACGCGCGGGCGCCCCGGACGCGCCTTGTGCACGCGCCGCGCTGTGGTTTTTTGTAACGATTCGAGGAACTGGCTGTCTCCCACCGCCCAGCCGTGGAGAACGCCCTCGGTCAGCAGCGCCCGATCGGCGTCGGAAATGCCCGCGCGCACCAACTCAGCGTAGGCCGCTTCGCGCGCGAACGGCGTATTGCCGAGCGCCCAGTAGCGCGGATGCGGCGTCAGCAGCTTGTCATGGCGCAAGCCCGCGTAGTGGCCATAGCTCGACCACGGGTAGTCGCGGACATCGGCCACCAGCCCGGCGCGCACCGGATTGAGGTCCATGTAGACCATGCAGGGCAGCAGGTAGCGATCCGTCTGGATCAGGGTCGACTTGTAGCGCCCTTCCCAGAGCGTGCCGGTGCGGCCATGGCGGTCGTTGAAGTAGCGAACATAGCGGCGTCCGACGGCCTGCATCCACTGCGGCAGCGCGTCGACGGTCGAAGGGGTGGCGAGCAGATGGAAGTGGTTCTCCATCTGCACGTAGGCATGAAGCGCCACGCCGTGGCGTTGCGCGTTCTCGCCCAAGAGGGCCAGCATCGTTTCGTGGTCGACGCGGTCCACGAAGATCGGCTGGCGGTTGTTGCCATGCTGGATGATGTGGTGCGGCTGGTTGGCCAGCGTGAGGCGGGGCAGTCGGGCCATGGCGCAGGAAGCGGCGGGTCGCTCAGGACAGCCTGAAGCGCGTCTCCATCAGCGACTCGAGCCCGAACTGGGCGAGCAGCTCGCGCAGCCTCGCCGCGGCACTGGCTTTTCGCTGACCGGTGTGGCGGGCGATGATGAGCTCGTTCTTCAGGCTGTGCTCCCAGCCCACGAGTTCGGTGACGGTGACCTGGTAGCCGTTGGCCTCGAGATAGAGGCAGCGCAGCACGTTGGTGAGCTGGCTGCCGATCTCGCGCGTATGCAGCGGGTGCCGCCACAACTCGGCCAGCGGCGTGCGCGACAGCGCGAGCGCCTTGCTCTGGCGCAGGCAGGCGGCCACCTCGGCCTGGCAGCAGGGCACCAGCACCATGAAGCGCGCCCGCTTGGCAAGGCCGAAGGCGATGGCGTCGTCCGTGGCGGTGTCGCAGGCATGCAGGGCGGTGACCACGTCGATCCGCTCCGGCAGCTCGGCGGCGTCCGCGGATTCGGCCACGGTCAGGTTGAGGAACGACATGCGCTCGAAATGCAAGCGCTCGGCCAACGCCCGCGACTTGTCGACCAGATCGGCGCGCGTCTCGATCCCATACACATGCCCCCCGCTGCGCGCGCGGAAGAACAGGTCGTAGATGATGAATCCGAGATACGACTTGCCCGCGCCGTGGTCGGCCAGCGTTGCGCCGGCACCGTCCCCGGGCAGCTCCAGCAGCAGCTTCTCGATGAACTGGAAGAGGTGCAAGACCTGCTTGAGCTTGCGCCGCGAATCCTGGTTGAGCCGGCCTTCGCGCGTGAGGATGTGCAGTTCCTTGAGCAGCTCGACCGATTGCCCAGGGCGCAGTTCGCCCAGCACCTCGGCCTCGGCCTTCGCGGACTTGGCGAGCTTGCTCATCGCGCGGCTCCCGGACCGACGTCGAGCGCCGCCCATCCGTCGGCGCCCAGCGCCTCGAGCTTTTCCATGTTGCGCCCGAAGATCTCCTCGGCATCCGGAAAAGCTTCGACCGCACGGTCCAGGCTGTCCTCGCGCAGCAGATGCAGCGTGGGATACGGCGCGCGGTTGGTCGCGTTCGTGATGTCGTCCGCTTCGGTGCCGGCGAACTGGAAATGCGGGTGGAAGCTGGCCAACTGGAGTTCGCCCTCGAAACCTTCGCGCGCGAGCCGCCGTTCGGCCCGCCCGATGAAATCATTGAAATCGAAGAAGTCGGCCAAGGTATTGGGTGCGATCAGCAGAGTGGTGTCCCTTTCGGCGGCGCCGATGTGGTGGAGCGCCCGGGCCTCGGCGAGCAGGGCCTCGATCAACTCGGCGGCGTCGGATGGAAGGTACACCGCATAGTGGATCTGTCCACGGACGTGGACGGCTTTCGCGAACGGACACAGGTTGAGCCCGATCACGGCGCGCTCGAGCCAGCGGCGCGTGTCGGCTTCGGCCAGCTCGGCAGTCACGGTCGAGGGCTCGTTCATGATGCGGTCCCCGCTCGCGGGAGGGCCGGTGACAGCCGGCCGGCCAGCGCGATACCCACCATCGAGCAGGCGAGGGTCACGACCCAGGTCCATTCCCAGCCGCCCGCCCGATGCGCAATCCAGGCGACGAACGGCGGCGCGACGAACTGGCCGAGCGACGACGCCTGCTGCATGAGGCCGATCGTGGTCGAGACGGCCCCGGGCCCCGGCGCCAGCCGGACGCCCAGCATGAACAAGGTGGCGGGCACCATCCCCCCGGCGAGCGAGAACATGCACACGGCCAGGTAACGCAGCGCCGGCGGGAGGCCGAGCGCGCCCTCTGGCGCACCGATCTGCGCGAAGGCGGCGACGCTGCCGAGCGCCATCACGGCGAAGCCCCAGCGAAGCAGGCGGTCCGGCGCGACGCCGCGCTGCAGCAGTCGGCCGCCCGTCACGTTGCCGACGATGTTCGTCGCTGCCGCAAAGGCCGTCAGCGCGGCCGTCCAGCTGCCCGCAACGCCGGCATCGACATAGATGGCCGGCAGAAATCCGATCACCGCCATCCACTGCGACGAATAGACGCCGAATGCGAGCGCGAGCGTCCATGGGCCGCTGGCGCGAGCGGTCTCAAGCAGGCGTCTCTGCCATGCCTCGGCAGTTCCCTTCGGGGCCCGCGCGCGCACCTTGTCACTCGGCACGACCCATGCAACCCATGCAGCGGCTGTGAGGGACAAAAGGGCGACCGCCCACCACCAGCCCGGCCAGTCGAACCATGCAATGAACGCCGGTCCCGCGAGCAAGGCAAGGGCAACCCCCAAAGGCATGTACGCTCCCCAGAGCCCCATGGCGGCCTTCTCCGCATTCGGCGGCACCACGGTGCGGATCAGACCCGGCCCGGGCATTGCCGCGAGGAGGAAACCGAAGCCCTCGAGGGCGCGCAGCACGAGAAGCAGCGGCAACGCCTCGGCCTTGTCGTGCATCGACATGCCGACCAGGCCGCCCAGGAGGCTCGCAAGGGAAACGAGCACCAGCCCCGAAAGCATGCTCCGGCGCAGGCCGATCGTGTCCGCAGCCAGGCCGACGAAGATGCCCAGGGCCATGCCCGCGAGCTGCACCAGCGAGAGCAGGAAGCCCGCTTCGACCAGGCCGATCCCGAGTCCGGACTGGAGGGCCGGCACCGCCGGCGGCAGCTTGCCGATGTGCAGTGCCGCCGCAACCCCAGCAGTCACGACGGCCAGAGCGGCGCCGGGCACATGGACGCCGGTGTGGGTGCCGCTTTTCATTCGATCCACCGCCGTCCGGTCAGGCGCTCGTATTCACGGATCGCGAAACGATCGGTCATCCCTGCAATATAGTCCGCCACCGCGCGCTGCCGGTCGGTGCGCTGCGCGTAGCGTTCGGGCATCTGCACCGCGTCGGCGAGGTAGGCATCGAACAGGGCGCGGACCACGTCCTTCGCCTGGTCGGTCGTTGCCATGACCCGCGGGTGCCGGTACAGGTTGCGAAACAGGAAGCGCTTGAGCTCGGACGATTCCCGGCGCATGGTGTCGCTGAACAGGACGAGCGGCTGCGCCTTCCGCACCGCCTCCGCATCGGAAGGCGCGGCGGACCGGATCGCCGCCGACGTGGCGTCGATCACGTCGTACACCTGCGCGCTGAGCATGCGCCGGATCGCTTCATAGAGCACCCGCCTTCCGTGAAGCGCCGGGTATTCGGCCAGCACCTCCCTTCGGTAGCGCTCGAACAGGCCGAGCTCGCCCAAGAGCTCGATATCGAGCAGCCCCGACCTGACGCCGTCGTCGATGTCGTGTGCGTTGTAGGCGATCTCGTCGGCGAGGTTGCACAGCTGCGCCTCCAGGCTGGGCTGCGTGCGATCGCAGAACCGGCGCGCCACACCGCCCGGCTCCGCCGCCTCGAGGCGCTCGGCGTTCGCGCGGGAGCAGTGCTTGAGGATGCCCTCGCGGGTCTCGAAGCAGAGGTTGAGCCCGTCGTACCGGGGGTAGCGGTGCTCGAGTTCATCCACCACCCGCAGGCTCTGCAGGTTGTGCTCGAAGCCGCCGTGGTCCTGCATGCAGGCGTCGAGCGCATCCTGGCCAGCATGGCCGAACGGCGTGTGCCCGAGATCGTGCGCGAGCGCGATCGCCTCGACCAGATCCTCGTTCAGCCGCAGCGCCCGCGCGATCGAGCGGCCCAGCTGCGCCACCTCGAGCGAATGCGTCAGCCGGGTCCGGAACAGATCGCCCTCGTGATTGAGGAACACCTGCGTCTTGTAGACCAGGCGCCGGAACGCGGTCGAGTGCACGATGCGATCGCGATCGCGCTGGAACGCGTCGCGCGTGGGAGCCGGCGTTTCGGCATGCCTGCGCCCGCGCGACAGCGACGCATGGCTGGCGTAAGGCGCAAGACGCATCCGCGCCGCTCAGCCCGCGCAGCACTGCGCGAGCACCTCGCGCACCATCGCTTCGGGCGCACTGCGCATCACGGCCGAGCCTGGCTTGTCGATGACGACGAAGCGGATCTCGCCGGCTTCGGACTTCTTGTCGATGCGCATCAGTTCCAGATAGCGGTCCGCGCCCAGCGCGGGCCCGATGACCGGCAAGCCGGCCCGCCGGATCAATGCGGTGAGCCGCTGCACGAAGGCTTCGTCGACCCCGCCGAGGCGCTGCGACAGGTGGGCGGCCATGACCATGCCGCAGCCCACCGCCTCGCCGTGCAGCCATTCGCCGTAGCCCAGGCCCGATTCGATCGCATGCCCGAAGGTATGGCCGAAATTGAGAATCGCGCGCAGGCCCGTCTCCCGCTCGTCCTGCCCCACGACTTCGGCTTTGATCTCGCAGCTGCGCTTGACGGCGTGCGCGAGCGCCGAAGCATCGCGCGCGACCAGCGCATCGATGTTCGCTTCGATCCAGTCCAGGAATGCCATGTCATGGATCGGGCCGTACTTGATGACCTCCGCCAGCCCGGCACTGAGTTCGCGCGGCGGCAGCGTCGCCAGCGTGGAGAGATCGCACAGCACCAGCCGGGGCTGGTAGAACGCGCCGATCATGTTCTTGCCGAGCGGGTGATTGATGGCCGTCTTGCCGCCGACGGACGAATCGACTTGCGCCAGCAAGGTCGTCGGCACCTGCACGAACGGCACGCCGCGCATGTAGCTCGCGGCGGCAAAACCCGTCATGTCCCCGACGACGCCGCCGCCGAGCGCGAACAGCACCGTCTTGCGGTCGCAGCCGTGGCCGAGCAAGGCATCGAAGATCAGGTTCAGGGTCTGCCACTCCTTGAACGCTTCGCCGTCCGGCAGTTCGAGCACGTGCACGGCGCGGAATCGCTTCGCGAGCGCCGCCCGCAAGGTCTCGGCGTAAAGCGGTGCAACGGTGGTATTCGTGACGATCAGTGCAGTCGCGGCAGTCGGCAGCGCCGCGAAACTGCCCGGCTCGCCGACGAGGCCGCTGCCGATCAGGATCGGGTAACTCCGGTCGCCGAGCTGGATCTCGACGCTTTCAGGTGGGGCGGACAATGGCATGCCCCGAGTTTAGGTGCATGCCGAAACACGCTCTTTCAGTCGGGAAGATCGCTGTCAGGCGGCGGCGATGCGATGCCCGCGAGTTCGAGCTGCATCACGATGATGTTGACCAGCGTCGCCACCGTCGGACGCCCGGTTTCGACCACGTCGTGCGCGGTTTCGCGATACAGGGGATCTCGCGCGCCGTAGAGCTCGCGCAAGCGCCCGAGCGGATCCGCCACCTGGAGCAGCGGACGCTTGACATCGTGCCTAAGCCGCCGGAACAGGTCTTCCGGCGCCGAGCGAAGGTAGATCACGTGAAAGCCCGAACGCAGGGCGGCCCGGTTGGCCTGCCGCAGAACGGCGCCTCCGCCGGTCGCTACGATGCCGTGAGGTGCCGCCGCGAGTTCGGCAATCACTGCTTGTTCGAGATCGCGGAAGCGCTCCTCCCCTTCCCGCTCGAAAAAGTCGCGGATCGAGCAGCCGATCCGTTCCTCGATCACGTGATCGCTATCGATGAACGGAACCTGGAGGCGTTGCGCGAGGCGCCGGCCCACTGCAGATTTGCCGGCGCCGGGCAATCCGACGAGTGCGACCGCCACGCGGTGCTGCGAACACCGCGCGTCAACGCGCGGCGTTACGGTCGGTAATCATCTTCGGGGTGATAAAGACGAGCATTTCAGTCTTGTTGGCAACGCGATTGCGCGTACGGAACAGTGCGCCGAGGTAGGGCACTTCACCCAGGACCGGTATGCGCGATTCGTCGTTGGTTTCGGTGAGCTCGAAGATACCACCAATGACGACCGTGCCGCCGTTCTCGACCAGGACCTCGGTCTGCACGTGCTTCGTGTTGATCGCGAAGCCCGCGGTGGTGGCCTGGCCCACCGTGTCCTTGTTGACGTCCAGGGACAGGATGATGTTGCCTTCGGGCGTGATCTGGGGCGTGACCTCGAGCTTGAGGTTGGCCTTGCGGAAGGCGATCGAGGTCGCACCGCTCGAAGTCGCAACCTGATACGGCAGTTCCGTACCCTGTTCGATCAGCGCCTTGGTCTGGTCAGCCGTCACCACCCGCGGGCTCGACACCACCTTGCCCCTGCCGTCGGCTTCGAGGGCCGAGATTTCGAGGTTCAGGATGCGGGAGAGGCTGGAATTGAAGAGCGAGATCGCGAAAGTGCCGGGTGCGTTGCCGTTGCCGGAGACGCCCGTCGACGGCAGATTGACGAAGTTGCTGGCCGTGACCGTCTGGGTGATGGTTGCCGGGGTCGTCGCCGTCGCGGGCGTGATGACCGGCGCCGGCCCGATCGCGTTGTTGTGGTTCAGCGCGCCGCCGCCGAGGCGCACACCCAGCGACTTGCCGAAAGTATCCGTTGCTTCGACGATCCGCGCCTCGATCAAGACTTGACGCACCGGCACGTCGAGCTTCTGGATCAGCTCCGCCACTTGCGCCAGCCGCGACGGAATGTCGGACACGAAGATCTGATTGGTCCGCGCTTCGGCCAGCACGCTGCCGCGCGGGCTCAGGATGCGGGTCGTGGTGCCCGCACCGCCGCCGGCGCCGCCGCCTGCGGCGCCCGTACCGGTCAGACCCTGGGCAATCGTCACGGCCTTCGTGTAGTTGAGCTGGAAGGACTGCGTGCGCAGCGGCTCCAGGTTCTGGATGGCGTTCTCAGCCTCGAACTGCAGCTTTTCCTTGGCGTTGATCTCGTCCTTCGGCGCAATCCAGAGGACGCTGCCGTTCTTGCGCATGCCGAGGTTCTTGGCCTGCAGGATGATGTCCAGCGCCTGGTCCCATGGCACGTCCTTCAGACGGAGGGTCAATGCGCCGGTGACCGAATCGGAGGTCACGATGTTGAAGTTCGTGAAGTCGGCGATCACCTGGAGCAGCGAACGGACTTCGATGTTCTGGAAGTTCAGCGACAGCTTTTCGCCGCTGTAGCCCACACCCTGGGTCAGCTTGGTCGGATCGACCTTGCGCGGCCGGACCTCGACGACGAACTGGTTTTCGCTCTGATAGGCGCTGTGCTCCCACTCGCCCTTGGGCTCGATGGTCATGCGCACGCGGTCGCCCACCTGCTGGGTCGTCACCATCTGAACCGGCGTGCCGAAGTCAGCCACGTCGAGCCGGCGGCGCAGGCCTTCCGGCAGCGTCGACTTGGTGAACTCGACGACGAGGTTCTTGCCCTGCTGGCGGATGTCGACGCCGACCTGGTTGTTGGCCAGATCGACGATCACGCGACCGGTGTTGTCGGACCCGAGACGGAAATCCACGTCCTTCAACGGCAGCATGTCGCGATTGCGGTTCTCCGCGAACGCACCCTGCGCGGACTGGGCGAGCGCAGCGCCGGGCACGGGCTCCAGCGCGACCAGGAGGGACTTTCCTTGAATCTCGGTCTTGTACGCAGTCGCCTGCTTGAGGTTCAGCACGAGGCGCGTTCGTTCGCCGGCCTGGACCACATTGATCGAGCGCAGATTGCCTTGGTTGACGTCGATGGAAGAACGACCGATCGCGTTCGTCACACCGGGAAAATCGAGCGCGACACGCGCCGGGGTCTGGATCGCGAACCCGGTGGGCGGTGCAGCAAGCGGCTGCGTGAAGTCGATCCGGACGACCTCCGAGCCCGACTGCATCGAGCTCGTGACCGACTCGATGGCGTTCTGGGCATGCACGACGGCAGCGGCACTGAACGCCAGCACAGCCGCACCCGCGGCGCGCAGCCAGTGCGCGAGCATCGATTTTCGTTGATTCATTTCGTCCTCTCTTGCAACTGCAGCGTCGCCACGCGTTCGATCCATTCACCGGCGGCGTCCTGCACGATTTCACGCAAGGCGAGTTCGGTTTCGGTGATACGGGTGATCTTCCCGTAGTTGAGTCCCAGGTAGTTGCCCACCTTCACTTGATAGAGCAGCTTGTCGACGCTGATCAGGGCCACCGGCTGTCCGTTGCGATTCAGGCTGCCCACCATCGCCATCGCGTCGAGCGGGAAGGCCTCGAGCGCCTCCTTGCGGCGAGTCAGCTCGGGCGCGATCAGGCCGGAGGTGCTGGGCTGGTTCGAATCGCGGCGCAGGGCCTGCGTCAGCTTCTGCATGTTGAACGGCTCGATCGCACCGGCCTCGGTGTAGGGCTGCGGCGTGAACTTCTTGGGTTCGGCGATCGGCGGCACGTTCGGCTTGACCTGCGCACGCTGCTCGGTCATCCAGGTTCGCAGTTCGTCCTGATCCGAGCCGAAGCAACCGGTCAGCCCCACGACGGCGGCACAGAGCCCCAGAAATCCGAGCGTTCTCATTTCTTCTTCGCCGCCGCTGCCGCCGCGCGCCTTTGCATGTCCTGCTCTTGCTCGTCCAGATAACGGTAGGTCCGCGCGGTGGCGTCCATCACGAGCGCCCCATCCTTGGCCGGCGTCACGGCGAGATTGTTCAAGGTCACGATGCGCGACAGGTTCGCGACGTCCGCGACGAAGGCGCCCATGTCGTGATAGCGGCCGGTCACGCGCACCGCGATCGGGAGCTCGGCGTAGTAGTCCTTGACCGAGACCTGTCCGGGCCGGAACAGCTCGAACTGCAGGCTGCGACCGAGTCCGGCCTGGTTGATGTCCGACAGCAGCGCATCCATTTCAGCCTTGCTCGGGAGCTGCTTTTCGAGCAGCGTGACGTACTGCTGGACTTGCTCGCGCTGCTTCTTCAGCAACTCGAGATTGGCCGCCTGGGCGACCTTCTTCTGATAGTCCGCCTTGAGCGTGACCTCCTTCGCGCGAGCGGCTTCCAGCTCGTCGTTCGAATTGGTGAGCCAGACGAACCAGAGCGCCACGACCACCGCGGCGGCGACAGCGACGCACAGCGCATAGCGCGGAATGGCCGGCCAGGCCGAAGGATCGTTCGGGTTGAGGCCCTGGAATTGCGCGCCGAAGCTGCGCAGCGCGGCCCCGACGTCGATCTTGGGAGAGCGTTTGGTTGCCATGATGGACGCTTACCCCTTGGCTGCCGGCGCAGGCGCGCCAGCCGGCTTCTGAGCGTCGGTGGGCCGCTTCAGGCCGATGCGCATCGTGAAGTTGGCAACGCGGCGCTGATCGCGGGGACTCAGGTTGATGTTGGTCGACGTGATCTCGACCAGTTCCGGCTTCACCAGCCACGGACTGTTGTTGCCGAGATTGCGCAGCAGCTCGGACACGCGCTCATTGGACTGCGCCATGCCCTGCAGCGTGACCGTCTGGTTCTCCTGCTTCATGTTGGTGAGGTAGACGCCGTCGGGCAACTGGCGCACGAGCTCGTTCAGCAGGTGCACCGGCATGTTGCGGTCGCCCTGGAGGTCTTCCACGGCCTGCTGGCGCGCGCGCAGGGCGGCGATCTCGGCCTGCAGTGTCGAGATTTCCTTGATCTCGGCATCCAGCTTGGTGATCGCCGACTGCAGGATGCCGTTCTTCTCCTGCTGGTTGGAGATTTGCGCCTGGAACCACAGATAGGCGGCGCCGGCGATCAGCAGACCGGCGACCGCGGCCAGGCCCAGGGTGGCGAAGAAGGTCTCGCGACGGCGCTTGCGCGCCGCCTCGCGGTGGGGGAGAAGGTTGATGAGGATCACTGCAGGAACCTCCGCATCGCGAGGCCGCAGGACGTCAGGTAGGACGGGGCCTCGCGACGCACTTTCTTCTCGCGAATGCTGCTGCCGATTTCCATGCCATCGAACGGGTTCACGAGCGAACACGCGAACGAGGTCTGGCGCGTGACGGCACTGGTCAGGCCGGGCAGCGATGCGGAGCCTCCGGCCAGCAGCACGTAATCGACGCGGTTGTGCGGCGTGCTCGTGAAGAAGAACTGGAGCGCGCGGGCAATTTCCTGCGCGATGCTCGCCACGAACGGCTTGAGCACGCCGGCGGCGTAGTCCTCGGGCAGGTCGCCACTGCGCTTCTTGGCCTCCGCCTCCTCGGCGGAGAAGCCGTACTGGCGAACGATGAGCTGCGTGAGCTGCGCGCCGCCGAAAGCCTGGTCGCGGTCGTACAGGACTTCCTGGTTTCGCAGCACCTGCATGCTGGTGGTGAATGCACCCACTTCAAACAATGCCACGACGGCATCGCGCCCCTGGCCGGGCAGCTGCTCGATCAAGCGCGCGGTCGCGAGACGCGATGCATAGGATTCGACATCGAGGATCACGGCCTTCAGCCCCGACGCTTCGGCAAGGCCTTGACGATCCTGCACCTTCTCCTTGCGCGAAGCGGCGATCAGGACTTCGACATCGCCCGCGGAGGCCGCGCTCTGCCCCATCACGCAGAAATCGAGGCTCACCTCGTCGAGCGAAAAGGGAATGTACTGGTTGGCTTCGGACTCGACCTGGATCTCGAGTTCCTGCTCGCTCATGCCACCGGGCAGAACGATCTTCTTGGTGATGACGGCGGATGGCGGCAGGGCCAGCGCAACGTTCTTGGTCCGGGTGCCGCTCTTGCGCACCACGCGGCGCACGGCCTCGGCCACCTCGTCGAACTTCTCCACGTTGCCGTCGGTGATCCATCCACGCTCCAGCGGCTCGATGGCGCAGCGCTCGAGCACCAGCTTGCCGCTGGCATCGCGGCCGAGTTCGACAAGCTTGACGCTGGAAGAACTGACGTCCAGCCCGAGCAAAGGCGCGGGCTGACGGCGAAACAACGATCCCAGGTCAATCAAGTTCGATCCCATCCGTTTGTAACGATTGGAAAAATTTGCGTGTGGTTGCATGCTAGCAGCAAGGCGCAATGCCAACCAAGTGCCGAATCCCGACTCCAGCGCCAATCGTTGTCAAAAGTCGACGTAACAGTTCCCGTCTGCAACTTTCGTCACAAATAAGAGTACTTGGGTCCTAACTGCTACGAACCGGGCCTCTGCGAGGACCGCTTTTTTATAATGCTCGCAGACTCCGACCGCCTCAATGCCCGAAACATCCCGAACCAAAGGGCCTGCAAAAGCCCCTCCTCCAAAACGCGCGACGTGGCTGACATGGGTGATGCGGATCCTGCTGTGGGCCTTGGGGATCGCAGCGGCCGGCGCCGTCGCCATCGTGTGCATCATCGCCGTCGCGCTCGCAGTGGCCTATCCCAATCTTCCCGATATTTCGGAGCTGTCGGACTATCGGCCGAAGCTGCCGCTGCGCGTCTTCTCGTCCGAGGGAATATTGATCGGGGAATTCGGCGAAGAGCGGCGAAATCTGACGCCGATTTCCACCGTTCCCAAAGTCATGAAGGACGCAGTGCTCGCCGCCGAAGACGCGCGCTTCTATGACCATGGCGGCATCGACTACAAGGGAATGCTGCGCGCCGGAATCGCGAACTTGAATCGCGTCAAGAGCCAGGGCGCGTCGACCATCACGATGCAGGTAGCGCGAAATGTCTATCTGAGCTCCGAAAAAACGCTGACGCGCAAGGTTTATGAAGTTCTTCTGACCTTCAAGCTGGAACACCTTCTGACGAAGGACCAGATCCTCGAGATCTATGTGAACCAGATCTATCTCGGCAATCGGGCCTATGGATTCGCGGCGGCATCCGAAGCCTATTTCGGCAAGCCGCTCCAGGACATCACGATCGCGCAGGCGGCGATGCTGGCCGGTCTGCCGAAAGCGCCGGGCGCCAACAACCCCGTGAACAACCCCGCGCGTGCACGGGCGCGGCAGCTCTATGTGATCGACCGCATGCAGGAAGCCGGCTTCATCACGGCGGAGCAGGCGGCGGAAGCAAAGAAGGAAGACCTGCACCTGCGCGACGCCGCCGACCCGTCGCGGCTGCACGCCGAATACGTCGCCGAGACGGTTCGCCAACTGATGTACGCACAGTACGGCGACAGCACGTACACGCGCGGCCTCAAGGTCTACACGACGCTGGTTGCCGCCGATCAGGCCGCAGCGTATCGAGCGCTTCGCAAGGGCATCATGGACTACGAGCGCCGCCAGATCTACCGCGGCCCCGAGAAGTTCGTCGATCTGCCCAATAACCCCAAGGAACTCGACGAGGCCGTGGACGACGCACTCGCCGAGCATCCCGACAATGGCGACGTGATGTCGGCGGTGGTGCTCAAGGCCAATGCGAAGGAGATCAATGCGGTCCGCGCCAACGGCGACGCTGTCCAGATCGTCGGAGACGGCCTGAAGCCTGCCCAGTCCGGCCTCTCGGACAAGGCCGCGCCCAACATCAGGATCCGCCGCGGTGCCGTCATCCGCGTGGTCAAGACACCGAAGGACACCTGGGAAATCACGCAGTTGCCCGAAGTGGAAGGCGCATTCGTCGCCGTCGACCCGCGCGATGGCGCGGTCAAGGCCATGGTCGGCGGCTTCGACTTCGACAAGAACAAGTTCAACCACGTGACGCAGGCGTGGCGCCAGCCGGGCTCGAGCTTCAAGCCCTTCATCTATTCCGCCGCGCTCGAGAAGGGATTCACGCCCAGCACGGTAATCAATGACGCGCCACTGTTCTTCGACGCCGGCACCACCGGTGGCCAGCCCTGGGAGCCGAAGAACTATGACGGCTTGTTCGAAGGCCCGATGCCGATGCGGCGCGCGCTGATGAAGTCCAAGAACATGGTGTCGATCCGCATCCTGCAATCGATCGGTACTCGCTACGCGCAGGACTGGATCACCAACTTCGGCTTCGAGCGCGAGAAGCATCCTGCCTATCTCCCGATGGCGCTCGGCGCGGGCTCGGTCACGCCGATGCAGATGGTGACGGCCTATTCGGTGTTCGCCAACGGCGGCTATCGCCTGAACCCCTATCTCGTGACGCGCGTGACCGACCACAAGGACAAGGTCCTGGTCGACAGGCAGCCGCCTCTGCTCAACGAGTCGATGCGTGCGATCCCACAGCGCAATGCGTTCATCATGGACAGCCTGCTGCAATCGGTGGCGAGCGGCGGCACGGCAGCCAAGGCACAGGCGACGCTCAAGCGCACCGATATCTACGGCAAGACCGGCACCACGAACGAGTCGATGGACGCCTGGTTCGCCGGATTCCAGCCGACGATGACCGCGGTCGCGTGGATCGGCTACGACACGCCGCGCAAGCTCGGCGACAAGGAGACCGGCGGTGGCTTGGCCCTGCCGATCTGGATCACCTACATGGAAACGGCGATCAAGGGCATTCCGGTGGCCGAGGTGCCCGCGCCTGCCGGCGTGGTGAATGTCGGCGGTGAGTGGTACTACGACGACTACGCACCGGGCCGCGGCGTCGCGAGCCTGGGTGTCGAGGGCGGCCCGACGCCGCCGGCCGAGGCGATCTCGGCGCCCCCGATCGGTGCGCCGCCGGCGCCCGAGGAACGCAGCAAGATCCTCGACCTGTTCCGGAACTGATCAGCCGGCGGAGAAGGTCAGCGGCTGGCCCGCCTGCAAGGTCGCTTCGCGCGTCAGGTTGCCGAAGAATTCCTCGCGGGTCTTGGTGTCGACCCAGGCACTGCCGTCATGGCGGTAGTGGTAGCCGCCGGAGCGCGCCGCCAGCCAGATCTCGTGCAGCGGCTTCTGCAGGTTGACGATCAACTGGCTGCCGTTGCGGAAGGTGATCGTGATCATTCCTCCCACGCGCTGGTTGTCGATGTCGGCATCGGTCGCATCGTTGATGCGATCGCAACTGCGTTCGATCGCGGCCAGCGCGGCCTCGGCCTGGTCCATGTATTCGGGGTCGGTCATTACAATTTCGCCATGTCTGTTCGCCAAATTCTAGTGAGCGCCGTTGGCCTCGCGCTCGTTGGGGTCGGCTTGTCCGCCTGTGGTCAAAAAGGCTCGCTTTACCTGCCGACCGATCCGGCCGCAAAAGACCGGGCCACCTTGCCCCAGGTCCTGATACCCGGCCGCACCACCACGACCGAAACGCCGACGAAGCCCGCGCAAGCGCCGGCCCCGCAAAAAGATAACGATGCTCCGGCATCCACCGAAGGCACGAAATGAGCCAGCCGGCACTTCTTCCAGGACACCCGCACATCGCACGCACGAGGGGCGATCTGCAGGTCGAAGCCGTCTCGCTCGCCTCGCTGGCACGTGAGCACGGCACGCCCCTCTTCGTCTATTCGAAGCAATGGATGCTCGACGCGCTGGCTGCCTATCAGCGCGGCTTCGAGGGCCGCGATGCCATGGTCTGCTATGCGATCAAGGCCAATTCCTCGCTCGGCGTCCTGCGCGTCTTCGCGCAAGCGGGCTGCGGCTTCGACATCGTGTCGGGCGGCGAGCTCGCGCGGGTGCTCGCGGCGGGCGCCGATCCGGCCAAGGTGATCTTTTCCGGTGTCGGCAAGACGCGCGCCGAGATGCGGCAGGCGCTCGCCGCCGGCATCGGCTGCTTCAACGTCGAAAGCGAGGCCGAGCTCGAGGTGCTCAATGCCGTCGCGCTCGAGGAGGGCCGGCGCGCAGCCATCAGCGTGCGGATCAATCCCAACGTGGACCCGAAGACGCACCCCTACATCTCGACCGGCCTGAAGGGCAACAAGTTCGGCGTGGCGCATGACCGTGCAGTCGCGATCTATGGCCACGCGGCATCGCTCGCGGGCCTCGAGGTGGTCGGCATCGACTGCCACATCGGCTCGCAGATCACCGACGCGTCGCCCTACCTCGAGGCGCTGGAGCGCGTGCTCGATCTGGTCGAGGCGATCGAGAAGACCGGCATCCGGCTGCACCACCTCGACTTCGGCGGCGGTCTGGGCATCGACTACAACGGCGACACTCCGCCCGGCGCCGATGCGCTCTGGCGGCAGATGCTGGCACGCCTCGATGCGCGCGGCTTCGGACAGCGGCGGCTCATCGTCGAACCCGGCCGTTCGCTGGTCGGCAATGCCGGCGTCTGCGTCACGCAGGTGCTCTACACCAAGCCGGGCGAAGAGAAGAACTTCTGCATCGTCGATGCGGCAATGAACGATCTGCCCCGGCCGGCGATGTACCAGGCTTTCCACCAGATCGTCCCGCTGACCGCTCGCGACGATGGCGAGGCCGTCCTCTACGACGTGGTCGGTCCGGTGTGCGAAAGCGGCGACTGGATCGGGCGCGACCGCAAGCTGCAGGTCGCAGAGGGCGACCTGCTCGCCGTGCTCTCGGCCGGCGCGTACTGCATGGCGATGGCGAGCAACTACAACACCCGCGGCCGCGCGGCCGAAGTGCTGGTCAGCGGCGAGCGCGCCACGCTCATCCGCCGCCGTGAAACGCTCGACGACCAGTTGCGCGCGGAGCGGCTGGAGGACTGAGTCGCCAGCCGCAGCCGCCGGATCATTCGGTCGGCTGCGGCTGCACGCCTGCGCTTCCCATTGGCACAGGCCGCAGCGGCTTCCTCTTGCTGGCGAAGTTCCACACCCGCCATCCGAGCAGGACGCCGATGATCGCGGCATAGACGAAGACTTCGGCGAAGTTGTGCTTGCCGGCCCGCATCCAGAAGAAGTGCAGGAGGCCCAGGCCGGCAATCAGGTAGACCAGCCGATGGAGCAGCTGCCAGCGCTTCGCGCCGAGCGCCCTGATCGCGCGATTGAACGACGTCGCGGCCAGCGGCGTGAGCAGCAGGAATGCGCTGAAACCGACCAGGATGAACGGCCGCTTGGCGATGTCCTTGGCGATGTCCTGCAGCTCGAAGCCCATGTCGAACCAGCTGTAGCTCAGCAGATGGAAGACGACGTAGAAGTAGGCGAAGAGCCCCAGCATCCGGCGAAAGCGCGCCAGCGCGTTGGTCTTGGTGATGACCCGCAACGGCGTGACGGCCAGCACGATGCAGATGAAGCGAAGCGTCCAGTCGCCGGCCGAGCGGATCAGGTGCTCCGCCGGGTTCGCGCCGAGGCCGTCGGTGAGCGCACCGTAGAACAGCCACGCGAACGGCAGAAGGCAAAGCACGAAGACGACCGGCTTGGCCGCCGGGTGCATCAGGAGCTTGTTCACGGCCAGGCCCAATCAGTAGTACTTCTTCAGGTCCATGCCCGCGTAGAGCTGGCCGACCTGCGCCTCGTAGCCGTTGAACAACAGCGTCTTGGTGCGCTTCGCGAAGAGGCCGCCGCCATCGCCGATGCGGCGCTCGGTGGCCTGGCTCCAGCGCGGGTGGTCGACGTTGGGGTTCACGTTCGAATAGAAGCCGTATTCCTGCGCCGCGGCCTTGTTCCACGCCGTGCCCGGCTCCTTCTCGACGAAGCGGATCTTGACGATCGACTTGCCGCTCTTGAAGCCGTACTTCCACGGCACCACGACGCGCACCGGCGCGCCGTTCTGGTTGGGCAGCACCTCGCCGTACATGCCGAAGGTGAGGAGCGTGAGCGGGTGCATCGCCTCGTCCATGCGCAGGCCTTCGGTGTAGGGCCAGTCGAGGATGCGCGAGCCGACGTAGGGCATGGTCTTGGGGTCGGCCAGCGTCACGAACTCGACGTACTTGGCGCTGCCCTGCGGCTCCACGCGCTTGATCAGTTCGGCCAGCGAATAGCCGACCCACGGAATCACCATGGACCAGCCCTCGACGCAGCGCAGCCGGTAGATGCGCTCTTCCTGGGCGCTCAGCTTGATCAGGTCTTCGATCCCGAACTTGCCGGGCTTGTTGACGAGGCCTTCGACCTCCACGGTCCAGGGACGGGTCTTGAGCGTGCCGGCGTTCTTGACCGGGTCGCCCTTGTCGGTGCCGAACTCGTAGTAGTTGTTGTAGCTGGTGGCGTCCTTGTAGTCCGTCAGCTTTTCCATCGTCTGCGCGCCCGGGACGGCCGACTGGGCCCCGCGCAGCGGCGGCAGCTTTCCGGGCCCGGTGGCCTCAGCAAGCGCGTCGCGCGATGCCCATGACGCCATCGCGGCGCCGGCCACGCCGCTCGCCAGCCACTTGAGCATGTCGCGACGTCCCTCGTAGACGCCTCGCGGCGTGATTTCGCTCGAATCGGGATGGATGAAGCCGCTGTCGCGGGATTGAATCAGCATGGATCGCCTTTCACCAGAAACTGCCGTGCAAGCATAGATTCGTTGCCAGCCTCGAATTGGTTACGCGCGATCCGGATTCTGTTCACGCTGACTTCCCTTGTCAGCCCCGCTACAGCGTGCCGTAGCTGTGCAGGCCGCTCAAGAACATGTTGACGCCCAGGAAGGCGAAGGTCGTGACCGCCAGCCCGCCGAGCGCCCACCAGGCCGCGACCGTCCCGCGCAGGCCCTTGACCAGCCGCATGTGCAACCAGGCCGCATAGTTGAGCCAGACGATCAGCGCCCAGGTTTCCTTGGGGTCCCAGCTCCAGTAGCCGCCCCACGCGTCGGCGGCCCACAGTGCGCCCAGCACCGTGGCGATGGTGAAGAACGCAAAGCCCACGGTGATGGACTTGTACATCACGTCGTCCAGCACCTCGTTGGCCGGAAGCCGCGCCGCGATGCGCCGGCGGCCCAGCAGGATGCCGGCGGCGATCAGCGCCGAGATGAGCGCATAGCCCACCCAGTAGCTCCCGCCAGCCTCCTGCGCGCGCTGGCGGAATGCCACCGGCACGAAGCACAGTGCGACGCCGAGCAGCCAGATCGGTGTCAGCTTGTACCAGCGCGTCTCCTGGGCCTGCTCCTTGATCAGGTAGGCGAATGCCACCATGGCGGAGAGCGAGAAGGTGCCGTAGCCGATGAAATTGGCCGGCACGTGCAGCTTCATCCACCAGCTTTGCAGCGCCGGCACCAGCGGCTGGATCTCTTGCGCATCGCGCACCAGCGTGTACCACAGCAGGAAGCCGACCGCCGCGCTGACCACCAGCATCACGAACGCGCCCAGAGCGCGCGTGCGGTAGCGCGATTCGAAGTAGAGATAGAACGCCGCCGTCAGCCAGCAGAAGAGGACGAAGACCTCATACAGGTTGCTGACCGGGATGTGCCCGATGTCCGGACCGAGCTGATGGCTCTCGTACCAGCGGACCATCGTGCCGATCAGCGCCATGGCCACTGCGGCCCACGCGAGGCGCGAGCCGATGAGATCCATGGTGTCGCCCTGCCCCCCAGGGGGGCCGTTTTTGTCTTGGGGCGGCCCGGCGACAAAAAAAGCCCCCACGCTCGGCACTTCGTGTCCTCGCTGCCCCCGGAGGGGGCCGTTTTTGTCTTGGGGCGGCCCGGCGACAAAAAAGCCGATCCAGTAGAACAGCGTGCTCATGAAGAAGAGCACGCTCATCCAGAGGATGGCCGACTGGCTCGACAGGAAGTACTTGAGCCAGAAGACCGAGTCGGCGCGTGCCAGATCGCCCTGGTAGGAGGCGATCGCCAACAGCGACGCAGCGGCCACCACGATCGCGAGCACCCGCAGCGGACGCCAGAACCAGCCGATCGAGATGGTCGCGGCCACCGCGGCGATCAGGATGGTCTTCTCGTAGTAGTCCATCGATGCCGCATAGCGCGAGAACGCGATGGCGCCGCCAGCCAGCACCAGCACGGCAAAGACCCAGTCGAACACGCTGCGCCGCGAGAGCCAGCTGTCGTTGAGCGTGAGGGTGGTCGTGGTCATGGCGCGGTGTCTTTCCTGATGGCGAGCAGCTTGTCCTTGAGGTGCTCGAATTCACGATCGCTGTCCATGGTCTTGCGGTTGACCGAGAAAGCCATGGTGGCCGCGGTGCCATCCGCGGATGTGTCGTCCTTCGCGAGCCACACCCAGAGCCGGCGCTCGCGGATGTAGAGCATGGCAAAAATGCCGATGATCAGCAACAAACACCCCAAATAGACGATGTTCTTGCCGGGGGCACGCGCCACCTGGAAGACGCTGGCCTGCACCTGCTTGAAGTCCGTCAGCAGCATCGCCACCGGCGCCGGGTAGAAGTGCGCATCGCTGATCGCCAGCACCGCCTGCGTGAGATAGGCCTGCGTCTTTTCATCGGCGGGCAGCGCCGCCAGGCCGGCCTTCTCGCGGCTCACGTTGAGCACCTCGAAGAGCACGTCGTTGAGGATGCGCACCAGCACCGCGCCGGCGCGCTCGCGCTCGCCTTCCGGCACATTGGCCTCCATGAACTCGGCAATGGCCTGCCAGCCGCCGGTGCTGACCGCGTTGGCCTTGGCGCGCTCCGCGCCGGCAAAGAGCGCGAGGGCGCGACCGGCCGACGCGCGAAGCTGCTCGGCGAGCTCCGGCCGCTTGGGGTCGGTCGCGCGCGCGATGTAGCGGTCGATGGCGCGCGCCCGCGCAGCGCCGTCCGCCAGCGTATCGCGCATGCGCACGAAGTCGTCCATCGAGCCCTTGTCGTCGGCCGGGACGCGGAGGTAGCGGAAGGGCTCGTCCGGCCGCTCGCGCACGCCGAGCAGGAACACCGGCTGACCGTCGCCGGTGTCGACCGGCACCATGTAGTTCTGGAATTCGCGCGCCTGCCCTGCCGCATCGCGCAGCTTGTAGCCGATGCTGGGCCCGATGTTGCGCAGCACCTTCGGCCTGTTCGTCTTGTTGGCGGCGCCCAGCCGCGATTCGAGTTCGCCGCGCAGGTCGACCTTGCGCACGTCGGCGCCGCTGGTCATCGGGCCGCCCGCGGCTTCACCGAAGTTCTCGACGTTGATCACGCGCAGCGCGGTGTATTCGAGCGTGAGGCGGTCGGTGCCGTTGGTGATCTCGCTGCTGTTGCCGATGATGCCCTCGACCTCGAAGGGCTTGGCGGCCGCGGCCATCGGAACGGCCTTGAGCTTCACGCTCGAACCGCCGTCGTCGAAGCTCGACTGGTAGATCTCGATGCCCTTGTAGCTCGCCGGATGGTTCACCTCGATGCGTGCCGGGACCTGTGCGCCGGTCTCGCGGTCGTGCAGCACGACTTCGCTCGCGAACAGCTTGGGCATGCCGGTCGAGTAGTAGTCGACGATGAACTTCTTCAGCTCGATCGAGAACGGCAGTTCCTGCAGCAGCACGCCGTCCGACTGGTTGAGGATCGCGACCGCCGACTGCCCGCCTTCGGGCACCAGGATGTTGCCGCGGAAGGTCGGGTTGTTCGGCGACAGGCGGTGCTGGGGCGGCACGTCGGCGATCAGCCCGCCGCCCGTGTAGATGCTCTTGCCGTTGAACCAGGTCTGCGCGCGCACGATCAGGTCGCCATCGAGCAGGCCGCCCAGGCACACCAGCACGATCGCGCCGTGCGCCGCGATGTAACCGAGCTTGTGCGCACCACCCGCGCGCGCCGCGACCATCCAGCCTTCGCCCTCCCGGTGCTGCAGCTTGACCTTCCATCCGCCGCTCGCCAGAAGCTGCCCGATGCGATTGGCCGCGCCGTCGGGCGTCTCGGCAAGAACCGTTTCGGCGCGCTGCCCGAAGGCCCGCAGGCTCTGCGCGCGGATGCCTTCCTTGTAGGTGCGCAGGTCCGCGACGATCCGCGGTGTGTTGCGTGCGATGCACAGCGAGGTGCTGATCACCAGGAACGCCAGGATCAGCAGGAACCACCAGGCGCTGTAGACCGAATCGAGCCGCGCGGTCTGGAAGAGCTCGGCCCAGAACGGCCCGAACTGGTTGATGTAGTTGTTGATCGGCTCATGCTGCTTGAGCACGGTGCCGATGATCGACGCGATGCAGATGACGGTCAGCAACGCGATCGCGAAGCGCATCGACGAAAGCAGCTCCACCGCCGCACGGGCCGCGCGGGGACCGTGATGGACTCGAAGACCGTGGGTGTAGACCGACATGAAAAGCGAACTCTCGAAAAGCAAAAAGGCGGGCCATCCTCGCTGGATCGGCCCGCCTGTTTGGGGTTTGTTATCGGCGGTTAGTTCACGGGCGAGCCGCGGGGATTCATCGCAGCCCGGCGATGTAGTCGGCCACGGCCTTGATCTCGCGGTCGCTGAGCTTGGCGGTCACGCCGGTCATCTGGGGCGAATTCTGGCGGGCGCCGTCGCGGAACAGGGTTAGCTGCTGCACCGTGTAGTCGGCATGCTGGCCGCCCAGACGCGGGTACTGCGACGGAATGCCTGCGCCGTCCGGGCTGTGGCAGCCGGCACATGCGGGGATCTGGCGATCGGCCAGGCCGCCGCGGAAGATCTTCTCGCCGAGCGTGACGAGGTCCTTTTCCTTGGCGAAACCGGTCTTGACCTTCTTCGAGCCCACGAACCAGGCGATGTTGCGCATGTCTTCCTCGGACAGCGAGGCCACCATCGGCTTCATGATGGCGCTCTTGCGCTTGCCGGACTGGAAGTCCTGGAGCTGCTTGAAGATGTATTCGGGATGCTGCTGCGCGAGCTTGGGGTTGGTCGCGATCGCGGAGTTGCCGTCTGCGTTGTGGCAGGAAGCGCAGGCCGCGCCATTCGGAGGCGCCGTGGTGAAGAGTGCTTCGCCTTTGGCCGGGTCGGGCTTCTTGGCGGGCGCCGCAGCGGCCGGCTTTTCGGTTTGCTCGTCGGCCGCAAAGCCGACGTTGACGACGGCGCTCAGAAGGGCCGCAAGCAGAAAATTGGCAAACAACTTCATATCGGGGGCTCGAATTTATGGCGCAAAACCCGGCGATTCTACAATGGCGCCCCGCTAGGAAAGCCCATCAATGACCACCCCGCCGCGCAAGCCGGCCGCCCCCTTCCGCACCCGATCCGCCGTCGACCCGGCGCTGGCCGAGCGCTTCCGCACCGCGCGCGGCTGGCTGCACACCGCCCATTTCCTCACGAGCGCGCC
Source organism: Variovorax sp. HW608 (assembly GCF_900090195.1). Classification (NCBI taxonomy): domain Bacteria; kingdom Pseudomonadati; phylum Pseudomonadota; class Betaproteobacteria; order Burkholderiales; family Comamonadaceae; genus Variovorax; species Variovorax sp. HW608. The sequence continues at coordinate 4,504,139 of NZ_LT607803.1, read as the reverse complement.
GCAGCTCGAGCACCTGCCGCAGCTCGAGCTGCCGGAAATCGCCTTCGTCGGCCGCTCCAACGCGGGCAAGTCCACCGCGATCAACACGCTCACGCAGCAGACCCGCCTGGCCTTCGCGTCGAAGACGCCGGGACGCACGCAACACATCAACCTGTTCGGCGTCGGCAAGCAGAAGGTCGACGATGCGGTGCTCGCCGACCTCCCGGGCTACGGCTATGCGGCGGTTCCGCGCGAGGCCAAGCTGCGCTGGCAGCGCGTGATGGGCAACTACCTGATGACGCGCGAGACCCTGCGCGGCGTGGTGCTGATGTGCGATCCGCGGCATGGCCTGACCGAACTCGACGAGATCCTGCTCGAGGTGATCCGCCCGCGCGTCGAGCAGGGCCTCAAGTTCCTCGTGCTGCTCACCAAGGCCGACAAGCTGACCCGCTCGGAAGGCGCCAAGGTGCTGTCCATCGTGCGACTGCAGGCCGGCGGCGGAGAGGTCAAACTGTTCTCCGCGCTGAAGCTGCAGGGCGTCGACGAGGCGGCCGAACTGCTGTGGCGCTGGACCCACCCGGAAGAACCCGGCCAGACAGGCGAGACGGAGCCGGCAGCCCCAGGAGACTGAATCCGCGGTCACCGGGCGCCTCATCCGCAAGAGCAACCAAGGAGACGACCCGTGATCGAGACTTTCACCCGCGCATTGCCCAACGGCACCACCCTCAGCTGCCGCGCGACGGGCGCCGCGGGACGTCCGCTGATGATGTTCCTGCACGGCTTCCCCGAAGCCGCGTTCATCTGGGACGAACTGCTCGAGCATTTCGCGCGGCCCGAGAACGGCGGCTTCCGGTGCGTCGCGCCGAACCTGCGCGGATTCGAGAAGTCGAGTTCGCCCGCCGAAGCAGCGGCCTACCGCCCGCATCTGCTGGTGCAGGACGTCGCCGAACTCGCCGCGAGTGAGAACGCGCAAGGCCGGATCGAGGTGCTCGTGGCGCACGACTGGGGCGGCGCCTTCGGATGGGGCTACGCGAACCAGCACGCCGACCGGCTCGGCCGGCTGGTCATCATCAATTCCCCGCACCCCGGCACCTTCGCGCGCGAACTGCTGAACAGTCCGGCGCAACAGGCCGCGAGCGCCTACATGAACTTCCTCGCGCGGCCCGACGCCGAGGCCCTGCTGGCCGAGGATGACTTCCGGCGCATGTGGACCTTCTTCGAGCGGATGAAGGCCGGGCCCGAGGGCTACGGCTGGCTGACCGAGCCAGTGAAGGATCAATACCGGGAAATCTGGCGAGCCGGGCTCACTGGCGGATGCAATCTCTACCGCATCACGCCGCTGAAACCGGCGATGCCCGGCCAGACCGCCCAGATTCCGATGCTCCCGATGGAACGCCTCACAATCACCGTGCCCACGCTGGTGCTGTGGGCGCTCGACGACGTGGCGCTGCTGCCGGGCCTTTTGCAAGGGCTCGAAGCGTACGTCCCCAACATCGACATCCGGAAGGTTCCGGGTGCGACGCACTGGATCGTGCATGAGCAACCGGACCTCGTCGCCGGCGAGATCAAGGCCTTCCTGGCCCGGACTCAGTAAATGGAGGGCTCGCCCTCGGGGCGCGTCTTGAAGCGCCGGTGCACCCAGTAGTACTGCGAGGGCATGGTGTCGATGTACTGCTCGAGCCGCTTGTTCATGAGGGCGGTGTCGGCCATCACGTCATCGGTCGGGAAGTCCTTCCATGCCGGCAGCAGCTCGATCTCGTAGCCGCCCTCGACGAGCCTCGAGATCACCGGCACCACTCTCGCGCGACCCAGCCGGGCGAAACGCGACAGCGACGGCATGGTCGCCGCCTGCACGCCATAGAACGGCACGAACACGGTCTGGTCGCGACCGAAGTCCATGTCGGGGAGCAGGTACAGCAAACCGCCCTTGCGTAGCCCCGCGACGATCGGCTTGATGCCGTCGACGCGATTCAGGGTCGTCACGTTGCCGAAGCGCCTGCGGCCTTCGCCGACCCATTCGTCGATCATCGGATCGCGCTGGGTCGTGTAGATGGTGGTGGAGGGGCGCGCGGTTCGCATCGTGAGCCCCGTGGCCGCTGCATCCAGCCCGTAGAAGTGGGGCGCGAACAGGATGGTCGGCTCGTCACCGTTGATGAGCGCGTCGATCTCGCTCGCGCATCCCACGACCTTCAGGCGGCTGGCCACCACCTCTTCGGGGGCGTGCCAGAGCCAGCTTCGGTCGAGCCACGACTGGGCGACGTAGACGAAGGTCTCGCGCGCGATGCGACTGCGCTCGGCGGCCGATTTCTCGGGAAAGCACAACGCCAGATTGGCATCGACGACACGCCGGCGAGGCTTGGCGAGCAGGTACAGGACCGGCCCCAGCGCGGCGCCGAAACCGCGCACCAGGGGCAGCGGCACGCGGGCCAGGGCGCGCATGAAGCCGATGCCGAGTCGCGACGTGAGGCTCATGCGACACCCTTCGGGCTGTCGGCCGTCACGACCTCTTCGCGCGGCTCTTTGTAGCGCGCGTAGTCCCAGACATACTGGCCGGGGAGGCTGCGGATCAGGCGCTCGATGCCCTCGTTCATCGCGGTCGCGGCGGCCTCGGGCGTGGCTTTGGGGTCGCTCATCGCTGTGCCGTCGAAGGGCTCGAAGCGAATCGCATAGCCCGCGCCGCGCGGCAGCCGCTCGCACACGCCCAGGAAGACGCGTGCGCCGGTCTGCTGCGCGAGGCGCGGCAGCAGCGTCATCGTGTAGGCGGGGCGGCCGAAGAACGGCGCCCAGACGCCCTGTCCGAGCGGCGGCACCTGGTCGGGCAGGATGCCGGTGTAGCCGCCGCTGCGCAGGGTGCGGATCAGGCCCCGCACGCCGGCCACGGTGGTGGGCAGGGTCTGCAGTCCGGGGCGGTCGCGCGAACCGGCGATCAGGTCCGCCATGAATCGCTTGCGCGCCGGCCGGAAGAGCGCGGTGATCGGTCCGTAGGTCTCGAAGAAGCGCTCGCCGACCGCCTGTCCGAAGGTTTCCCAGCTGCCGAGGTGCGGCGACACGAGGATCACGCCCTTTCGTGCCGCGAGCGCGGCCTCGAATTCCTCGATGCCGTCCCAGCGCACGATGTGCGGCAGCAGGCTCTGCCCCTCTGGCCGCGACCAGACCAGTGGAAGCTCCCCCACCATCCGGCCCGCCGCGGCGATTGCCGGGCGGTACTGCTGCGGCGTGAAGCCCGCGGCCTTCGCGTTTTCCTTGAACCGCCGCCGGTAGTCCGGCGCCAACCACCAGACCAGCCACCCGATGCAGCCGCCGATCGCATGCATCCAGGGCAGCGGCACGCGCGCGAGCAATCGGAACAAAGTGATCATCGAGACAGGGGGTGAAAAGATGGCGCGCGCGCAACAAGGGCGCGGCTCGAATAGAATGCGGATTGTCGCCGAGTTATGGAACTACTTGCAGGGCGACGTTAAACCCAACTGCTAAAGCGTTCGCCAAAGCTCCACGAGGCTGGCAACGCGCCAACCAACTTGCATGGAGTTTCATCGAATGGCGAACGACTTTCTCTTCACCTCCGAATCGGTTTCCGAAGGCCACCCCGACAAGGTCGCGGACCAGATCTCGGACGCGATCCTGGACGCGATCTTCGCCCAGGACCCCCGCTCGCGCGTCGCCGCGGAGACGCTGACCAACACCGGCCTCGTGGTCCTCGCCGGCGAGATCACCACCAACGCGCATGTCGACTACATCCAGGTCGCGCGCGACACCATCAAGCGCATCGGCTACGACAACACCGACTACGGTATCGACTACAAGGGTTGCGCCGTGATGGTCTGCTACGACAAGCAGTCCAACGACATCGCCCAGGGCGTGGACCACGCGAGCGACGACCACCTGAACACCGGCGCCGGCGACCAGGGCCTGATGTTCGGCTACGCCTGCGACGAAACGCCCGAGCTGATGCCCGCGCCGATCTACTACGCGCACCGCCTCGTCGAGCGCCAGGCCCAGCTGCGCAAGGACGGCCGCCTGCCCTTCCTGCGCCCCGATGCCAAGAGCCAGGTCACGATGCGCTATGTCAACGGCAAGCCGCACAGCATCGACACCGTCGTGCTCTCGACGCAGCACCACCCCGACCAGAGCGAGACGCCGACCAAGATGAAGTCCTCGTTCATCGAGGCGGTCGTCGAGGAAATCATCAAGCCCGTGCTCCCCAAGGAGTGGCTGAAGGAGACCAAGTACCTGATCAACCCGACCGGCCGCTTCGTCATCGGCGGCCCGCAGGGCGATTGCGGTCTCACCGGCCGCAAGATCATCGTCGACACCTACGGCGGCGCCTGCCCGCACGGCGGCGGCGCGTTCTCGGGCAAGGACCCGAGCAAGGTGGACCGCTCGGCCGCCTACGCCGCGCGCTACGTGGCCAAGAACATCGTCGCCGCAGGCCTTGCGCGCCAGTGCCAGATCCAGGTCGCCTACGCGATCGGCGTGGCCCGCCCGATGAACGTGACCGTCTACACCGAAGGCACGGGCGTCATTCCCGACGAGAAGATCGCCGAACTGGTGCAGGAGCACTTCGACCTGCGTCCGAAGGGCATCATCCAGATGCTCGACCTGCTGCGCCCGATCTACAGCAAGACCGCGGCGTACGGCCACTTCGGCCGCGAGGAGCCCGAGTTCACCTGGGAGCGCACCGACAAGGCCGCCCTCCTGCGCGCCGCCGCCGGCCGCTGACGCCGTCGGCGCGGCGCCGCCATCGAAGCCTGTGGATGCTCCCGCATCCGCAGGCTTTTTTCATTGCGGCTCAGGGGCCGCCGGACAGCAGCGCTTCCACCTCTTCGTCGCTCGTCTGCCCGAAGTCCTGATACCAGAGGCCGACCGCCCGGAAGTGCGCGGGCGTGTAGGGGCAGACCACCTCGTCGGCCAGCGCACCCACGATCTGGACGGCCTCGACCGAGGCCACGGGCACCGCGACCACGATCCGCTTCGGGTTGGCCGTTCGCGCCGCCTGCACCGCGGCGCTCATCGTCGCGCCCGTGGCCAGGCCGTCGTCGACCAGGATCAGCACCCGGTCGGTCATCTCGGGCGCGGGCCGGCCTGCGCGATAGCGCCGTTCGCGCCGCGTGAGCTCGGCCTGCTCGCGGGCGACGATCGCTTCGAGCTGTCGCTCCGATACGGGCCAGGCGCCCTCGGGTTCGCTCATCACGCGGATGCCACCCGACGCGATCGCACCCATCGCGAATTCCTCCTGGCCCGGGAAGCCCAGCTTGCGCACCACGAGCACGTCGAGCGGCGCAGCGAGCGCCTGCGCCACTTCCCAAGCCACCGGCACGCCGCCGCGCGGCAGGGCCAGCACCAGCACATCGGACCGCCCGCGCCAGGCCTCGAGCGCCTTGGCGAGCCGGCGGCCGGCATCACGCCGATCCTTGAATTGCATCCGAGCTCCTTTCGGCCGGATTTCAGAAGCGATAGGCCCCGCTCATCCCGACCGTCCAGTTGCGCCCTGGCGCCGGCTCGATGTGGCGGCCATTGCCCTCGTTGACGATGACCGAGCCGATGTAGTGCTTGTCGAACAGGTTGTCGACGCGCGCAAAGGCATTGAATTCGAAGCGGTCCCAGCGCTTCACGTAGCCGGCGAACAGCGCCACCACACCATAGCCCGGCGCGCTGACCGTGTTGCGATCATTGGCTTCGATGCTGGAGGCGGCGCGCAGCTCGGTGCCGCCGCGCCACCCCTCCGGCGGCACCCAGCCGTAGGAAGCGAAGAGCAGCTGCGACGGGATGCCGGGGATGCGGTTGCCGGCCGGCACGAAGCTCGCCGCCGTGCAGGGTACGGTGCCGCAGAACGGGTCGCTGTAGCGCGCGTCGAGCCAGGTGTAGGCGAGCTGCGTGCGCCAGTGGTTCTCGGTCTCGTGCTGCCAGGCGAGTTCGAGGCCGTCGCGCTTGGTGCGGCCGGCATTCTGGAAGGTCGCGCGGCCGCCGACGTTGGTGGCGGTCACGATCTCGTCGTCGGTGCGGGTTTCGAACACCGCGGCGGTCAGCAGCCCGCCGGCGAGCCGCGCCTTGGCGCCCACCTCGACGCTGTCATTGGTCGCGGGCTGCAGCGCGAAGTTGAGGCCGCTCCTGCCATCGGGCCGATAGGACAGCTCGTTGAGCGTCGGCGTCTCGAAGCCGCGCCCCACCGAGGTGTAGAACGCCAGATCGCGCGTGGCCTCGTAGCGCAGGGAAGCCACCGGGAGCGTCTTCTCGTAGCGCACGCTGCCGCTGTCGTCGCGGTTCGCGCCGACGATGTAGTGGTCCTCGGAATCGAAATCGACCTTGCTGTGGCGCACACCGAGTTCGAGCGTCCACTGGTCGGCGAACCGCCAGTTGGCCTGCGCGTAGGGATCGACGTTGTAGACCTTGTTGATCTCGTTGCGCCGCAGCCGGCCCTGCACGCCGAGGATCGGGTTCAGGGCGCTGCCGATGTAGTTCTCGTAGCCGGTGCGGTGCTCGCGCAGGTCGTCGTAGCCGAGGCCGGCGACGATCTCGAAGGGACGGCCGGCCAAGGTCAGCTGCGAGGTCCATCGCACATCGGCGCCGCCATAGTCGCGGTCCAGGCCGATCACGCCGCCGGCGCTCGTCGGGCTCAGCTGCGCCGACGGCGGGATGGCCTGGAACTGCGTGGTCTTGCGCTCGCCGGTGTAGAGCATCAGCCGCAGCCCGTTGGCCGAGTCGATGCGGCGCTCGTACAAGAGGCCGCCCTGCGTCTGGTCCACGGTCTTGCGGGTGTTGAACTGCTCCGCGACAGCGGCGCTGCGCGGGTTCAAGGCGTATTGCTCGGCCGTCAGGCCGAGCGGGTCCTGCGCGTTGATGTTCACGCTGTTGACGATCAGCGTGAGCCGGCTTCCATCGTCGAGCGAGAAGCCCATCTTGCCGTTGACGATGTTGCGCTGCGCTTCGCTGTGATCGCGCCAGCCGTCGGTGGAGAAATGGCTTCCGCTCAGCAGGTAGTCCACCGCGCCGGACGAGCCGCTCACCTGCGAGCTGATGCGGCTGGTGCCGAAGCTGCCGCCGGCCATCGAGAAGCCGAGCCGCGGCGGCCCCTCGCCGGTCTCGGTGAACGACTGCACCACCCCGCCCGACGAGTTGCCGTACAGCGCCGAGAAAGGCCCGCGCAGCACCTCGACGCGATCGAGCGAGCCGATGTCGATGTTGGAGGTCTGCCCCTGGCCGTCCGGCATGGTCGCTGGGATGCCGTCGACATAGAGCCGCACGCCGCGGACGCCGAATGTCGAACGCGCGCCGAAGCCGCGAATCGACAGCTGCAGGTCCTGCGCGTAGTTCTGCCGGTTCTGGATCAGGAGGCCCGGCACCGGCCCGAGGCCTTCGGAGAGGTTGACGCCGAGGCGGCTGTCGCGGATGTCATCGCCATCCACCCGATCGACCGAGCCGGGGACATCGAAAGCCGGGGCCGGGCCGCGCGGCGTGGAGACCGTGACTTCGCCGAGCGTCGGCGCGGCCACCTGTGCATGAAGCGCGGGCGACGCCGCGAACAGGACGCAGGCCGAAAGGGCGACGGTCTTTTTCATCGCCGCGATTCTGCGGGGATGCGCCGCGTCGCGGTGGGGGGACTGACCCTAGGGAAGCGCGAGTGGAGCTGCCGGCGGCTACCATCCCGCGCCAATCCTTTCGGCCAGCCATGTCCCCATCTCTCGTTCGGCCATTTCCGCTTCTTCGCTGCTTCGTGTTCGCGCTGGCCTGCCTGCTCGCGGCTTGCGCGAGCGTTCCGCCGCGCACGGTCACGCCGTACGCGCCGGGACTTCCGCCGTCGCAGGCGACCGAGCTGGGCCGGCTCACCGCGGGTTTCCGCCACGACCCCGACGGCCTGTCCGGCGCCCGGGTCCTGCCGCAGGCCGCCTTCGCGCTCGATGCCCGGCTTGCGCTCATCCGCCGGGCCCGGTCGTCGCTCGATCTGCAGTACTACCTGCTCGGCAACGACAAGACCGGCAAGCTGGTCGCGCGCGAACTCCGCGACGCCGCCGCGCGCGGCGTGCGGGTGCGGCTCTTGCTCGACGACTTCTACACCACCAGGCTCGATCCGATGCTGCTGGGCCTGGCGGCCCATCCGAACGTCGAGATCCGCCTGTTCAACCCGTTCGTGACCGGCAGGGATCATTCCGCGACGCGCTGGATGAACTTCGCAGCCGACTTCCGCCGCCTCAACCACCGGATGCACAACAAGCTGTTCATCGCCGACGGCGCGCTGGCGGTGGTCGGGGGCCGGAACCTCGCGGACGAGTATTTCCTGCGCGCGAGCGGCGCCAATTTCATCGACCTCGACGTGATGCTGGCGGGGCCGGTCGTGGCCGACCTCCAGACGATCTTCGACAACTACTGGAACAGCGAGGTCGTGTTCCCCCTGCACGACATCGTGCAGAGCACCAGGCCGCCCGACGAACTGCGCAGCAGGTTCGACGCGATCACTTCCATGGGAGAGGCGCCGCTGCCGCCCGCAACGCCGGAAACCGACATGTTCGGCGAGCCGCCCGTGAGCGCTGCCATCGCGCAAGGCAGGCTGGACCTGAGTCCGACGCGGGCCAGCGCGATCGCGGATTCGCCCAACAAGGCGCTGGTCGCCGCCGAGGGCGACGATCCCCGCCAGCACCGCCCGCCGACCGTGGCCGAGCGCATGCGCGCCCAGTTCGAGCACGCCCGGTCCGAGATCAACATCATCTCGCCCTACTTCATCCCGGGCGAAGCGGGCATGAACGACATCGCGCGGCTTCGCGCACGCGGCATCCGCATCACGGTGGCGACGAACTCGCTGGCCGACACCGACGAGCCGCTGGTGAACATCAACTACAACCGCTTCCGCGTCGAGATGCTCAAGCTCGGCGTGTCGCTCTACGAGGTGAGCTCGGAGCAGATGAAGCGCAGCCTGAACCTGCGCAAGATCTTCCGGGAGTCGCGCGGCGCGCTCCATGCCAAGCTCGCGCTGGTCGACCGCGAATGGGCGCTCGTCGGCTCGCTGAATTTCGATCCGCGCTCGGCCTACCTCAATACCGAACTCGGCGTGCGCCTGGACAGCTACGACGTCGCGCATCGCCTGCTCGAAGCCTTCCAGATCGACAACGTCGAAAGCGTCTACGAAGTCCGGCTGCGACCGGGCACGGATTCGATCCAGTGGGTGACGACCGATGGCGAGAACATCGTGCTCGACGAGGAACCGGACGCCAACGCGCTGGTCAAGCTGAAGCTGCTGCTGTTCTCGTGGTTCGTGCCCACCGACCTGCTCTAGAAGGGCCTGTTCACCCTATTTCCGGGGTCTCGGAAATAGGGTGAACAGGCCCTCTAGCCGCGCTCGACTTTTGGCTCGGCCGGGAAGATGATGGCCGTCCCCACTTCGACCTCGGACACAGGGCGCACAGCATGGCCTCGCGAATCAACCCCCTCGCCGGCAAGCCGGCACCGCCCGAAACCCTCATCGACGTCGACCGGCTCATCGCGGCCTACCACGACGGCATTCCGGACCCGGCCGTCCCGGCGCAGCGCGTGGCGTTCGGCACCTCGGGCCATCGCGGCACGTCCTTCGAGCTGTCGTTCAACGCATGGCATGTGCTCGCCATGACGCAGGCGATCTGCGACTGGCGCAAGGCGCATGCGATCGACGGGCCGCTGTTCCTCGGCATCGACACGCACGCCCTGTCCGGCCCGGCCGCCGAGAGCGCGCTCGAGGTGCTGGCGGCGAATGGCGTCGACGTGATGCTGGCGGCGAACGGCGAGTTCACGCCGACGCCCGCGCTCTCGCACGCGATCCTCACGCACAACCGCAGCCGGCCCTCCGGGCTCGCGGATGGCATCGTGGTCACGCCTTCGCACAATCCTCCGCGCGACGGCGGCTTCAAGTACAACCCGCCCAACGGCGGACCGGCCGCGCAGGACATCACGGGCTGGATCGAGTCCGCCGCCAACCGCTATCTCGAAGGGCGGCAGGGCGGCGTGAAGCGCATGCCGCATGCCGACGCATTGCGCGCGGCCACGACCCACCGGCACAGCTACCTCGACGCCTACGTCGGCGACCTCGAACACGTGATCGACATGGCCGCGATCCAGGGCGCCAAGGTCCGCATCGGCGTCGACCCGATGGGGGGCGCCGGCGTGCACTACTGGAGCGCCATCGCCGACCGCTACAAGATCGACCTGAGCGTGGTCAACGATGCGGTCGACCCGCGTTTCGGCTTCATGACGCTCGACTGGGACGGCCAGATCCGCATGGATCCCTCGTCGGCCTACGCGATGCAGCGCCTGCTCGACATCAAGGACCGCTTCGACGTCGGCTGTGCCTGCGACACGGACCACGATCGCCACGGCATCGTGACCCGCAGCGCCGGATTGATGCAGCCGAACCACTATCTCTGCGTGGCCATCGACTACTTGTTCCAGCATCGCCCGCAGTGGCCGGCGACCGCCGCGGTCGGCAAGACCGCCGTATCGACCGCGCTCATCGACCGGGTCACTGCCCGGCTCGGCCGCCGGCTGTACGAGGTGCCGGTGGGCTTCAAGTGGTTCGTGGAGGGCCTCCTGGATGCCTCGCTCGGCTTCGTCGGCGAGGAGAGCGCGGGGGCCACGTTCCTGCGCCGCGACGGTTCGGCCTGGACCACCGACAAGGACGGCATCACGGCGGCGCTGCTCGCGGCCGAGATCACGGCCCGCACGGGACGGGATCCCGGTGCGCACTACGCCGATCTCGCGGCTGAATTCGGCCGCCCGTACGCCGACCGGATCGACGCACCGGCCACCGTGCCGCAGAAGAAGCAGCTGGCCGCGCTCACGCCCGACCGCCTGCAGGCGAGCGAACTCGCCGGGGATCGGATCACCAGCGTGCTCAGCCACGCGCCGGGCAACGGCGGCGCGATCGGCGGGGTCAAGGTGATCTCCGAAGGCGGCTGGTTCGCTGCGCGCCCGTCCGGAACCGAGAACATCTACAAGATCTACGGCGAGAGCTTCCGCAGCGCCGAGCACTTGCAGCGCATCCTCGGCGAGGCGCAGGCGATCGTCGATGCGGCGATCGCGCCCGCTTCCTGACCTTCGGAACGAGTCGTTACTTTCCTACGCGCGATCGGGACGCCGGCAGACCCACCCGGCGACTGATCAGGCGCATCCTCGGTACGTCACACTGGAGGAAAGCAATGATCAAGATCGGAATCGTGGATGACCATGCCATCGTGCGCACGGGTCTGCGCGACTTCTTCTCGCAACATGTCGATCTCCGCGTCGTCGGGGAAGCCGCGACGGGGCGCGAAGCGATCGATCTCGTGCGGTCCAACGAAATCGACGTGCTCGTGATGGACCTCTCAATGCCGGGCCAGAGCGGCATCGACGCGATCGCGATGATCCGCGCCAAGGCGCCGGATACCGGCATCCTGATCCTGAGCGGCTATCCGGAGGAGCACTACGCGATGAACCTCATCCGGCAGGGCGCCAGCGGCTACCTCAACAAGGAGTGCGATCCGATGGAGATCGTGGATGCGATCCGCACCATCGCGCTGGGGCGTCGCTACATCACGCCGGCGGTGGCCGAGTTGCTCGCGCGGCAGCTCGATCGCAACAGCGACGTCGCGCCGCACGAGCAGTTGTCGGAGCGCGAATTCCAGGTCTTCCTCAAGCTCGCGACCGGCGAAACGGCCGGCAGCATCGCCGAGTCGCTGTCGCTGTCGGTGAAGACGGTGAGCACCTATCGCAGCCGGCTGATGGAAAAGATGAATCTCACGTCCAACAGCGACCTGACCTACTACGCGCTCAAGAACCAGTTGATCAGCTAGGCACCCGTGGGCGCGCTGCCCGGCGGCCTTTTGTCCTGCCAGGCTTTCGCAACTGCCTCGGCCGAAGCACACTCTCACCGCGCAGGACGCTTTTTCAGCGAATGCGAGGTTTCTCATGAATGTGCGTTTCGTTTTCGTCGCGTGCCTTTCGATGGCAGCCGCCGGTGGGCCCTGGCCGGCGCATGCCCAGACGACGAGCGCCGCCGGCATCTCCGCCGAATCGAGCGAGCAGCTCGAAGCCGACTACCGCGTGATTGCCGCCCGCTGCGGAACCCCCGCCTTCGAGAAGTCCTTCTACAAGCAATCGAGGGCCGCGGTCGCCGCCGGCCTGGTCACGCGGCACCGCGACCCGGCGCAGGTCGAGAAGAGCGTGACCGCGCTCAGGCGCAACCCGGTGGTGCTGATCGGCGCACAGTCCGACTGTCCGGCCCAGATCGAGCACCTGAAGGAAGTCCAGAAGGAACGCGCCAAGGCGCTGCGCAGAGGCGGCGGCGGAGCCAGGGCATGAGCCGCCCGGCCGTTCCGAAGGCGAATCCCGAAGCGCTGCTGCGCGAGGGTAGTCCAGTGAGCCGCCGGGCCGCCCCAAGGCGAATACCGCGGCGCTTCTGCGCGGAGGTTACCCAATGATCCGAGCATCAACCACATTCCCGGCCCGGTGCGCGATGACGAAAGCTGTAGGCCCTCGGTCGACAACACCGGTCGATTGGCCGATTTCCAATCCCGTCGGCCCCAAGCAGACTGCCCGCATCGAAATCGTCAAGGGATGCGGACCATGGAAACTGACCTCTACACGCTGGGCGTACTCGGGATGGTGCTGATCTGCGGCTGGCTCGTGAACCATGCCAATCCCTGGAGCGCTTCGGATCTCGCGCCGGCACTGCGGCTTCAGCTGGTCCGGTCAACCGACGCCATTCGCGGCATACCGCATCACCGGTGAGATCCTCGCGGCCCCTGGCCGTGCTCGTTTAACCCACCACGCGCATTGGCCTACCCGGCTGTGAAATCATCGGGGGAATATTTCGACATCCCCGACATGCCGCATTTGATGCTGACGACGGCCTCCGGCGAAACCACGCCGATCACGCTCAAGCCCGACGAGAACACACTGGGCCGGGGCCCCAGGAACGACATCGTCATCGACTCCCCGCAGGCGAGCCGCGTCCACGCCGTCATCACGGTCGAGCCGGCGTTCGTCACCATCCGGGACCTGGGCAGCCGCAACGGGACCTACGTCAACGACCACCGCATCCAGAGTCAGATGCTGGTCCACGACGACACGATCAGGCTTGGAAGCTACGAAATGCGCTTCGTCTCGGGCGACCAGGAATTCAGCCACGTCGAAGCCGAGCGGGTCTCCACCGAGCCCCGGCTGCTGCTGCAGCTGGACCTGGAAGACGACCCCACCGCGACCGATCTGCCCACGACGAGCCCGGGAAAACCCTGATTCAGAATGGCCGCATCGGCGAAGCCGTTCTCGAAACGGCCTCGCGCCGACCTTGAAACGACACAAAACGCCCTTATGATTAGCACTCGTTGAAGTTGAGTGCTAACAACCACGGCGCTCTCGACAATGCGGTGCAGGCCTGGTGCCGGGCACCGAACCCAACCCCCCGTTTCTTATCAGGAGATGCAATGAAACTTCGTCCTTTGGCCGATCGCGTGATCGTCAAGCGCATTGAAAGCGAAACCAAGACCGCCTCGGGCATCGTGATCCCCGACAACGCGGCTGAAAAGCCCGATCAAGGCGAAGTCCTGGCCGTCGGCCCGGGCAAGAAGAACGACAAGGGCGACATCGCGGCGATGAGCGTCAAGGTCGGCGACCGCGTGCTGTTCGGCAAGTACAGCGGCCAGACCGTCAAGGTCGATGGCGACGAACTCCTGGTCATGAAGGAAGACGACCTGTTCGCGGTCGTCGAGAAGTAATCCCTCCTTCATCCCCCAACACAAACTGAATCTCGGAGAAATCACATGGCAGCAAAAGACGTAGTCTTCGGCGGCGAAGCCCGCGCGCGCATGGTCGAAGGCGTGAACATCCTCGCCAACGCAGTCAAGGTCACCCTCGGTCCCAAGGGCCGCAACGTGGTGCTCGAGCGCTCCTTCGGCGCCCCCACGGTGACCAAGGACGGCGTGTCGGTCGCCAAGGAAATCGAACTCAAGGACAAGTTCCAGAACATGGGCGCCCAGCTCGTGAAGGAAGTGGCCTCGAAGACCTCGGACAACGCCGGTGACGGCACCACCACCGCGACCGTGCTGGCCCAGGCCATCGTTCGCGAAGGCTTCAAGTACGTGGCCGCCGGCATCAACCCGATGGACCTCAAGCGCGGCATCGACCGCGCCGTCGCGGCCCTGGTCGAAGAGCTGAAGAAGGCATCGAAGGCCACCACCACCTCGAAGGAAATCGCGCAAGTCGGCTCGATCTCGGCCAACAGCGACGAGACGATCGGCAAGATCATCGCTGACGCGATGGACAAGGTCGGCAAGGAAGGCGTCATCACCGTCGAAGACGGCAAGTCGCTCGACAGCGAACTCGACGTCGTCGAAGGCATGCAGTTCGACCGCGGCTACCTGTCGCCCTACTTCATCAACAACCCCGAAAAGCAGAGCGCGATCCTCGAGAACCCGTTCGTGCTGCTGTTCGACAAGAAGATCAGCAACATCCGCGACCTGCTGCCGACGCTGGAACAAGTCGCCAAGGCCGGCCGTCCGCTGCTGATCATCGCTGAGGAAGTCGAAGGCGAAGCCCTCGCGACGCTGGTGGTCAACACCATCCGCGGCATCCTGAAGGTCGTGGCCGTCAAGGCGCCTGGCTTCGGCGACCGCCGCAAGGCCATGCTCGAAGACATCGCCATCCTGACGGGCGGCAAGGTCATCGCCGAAGAAGTGGGCCTGACCCTCGAGAAGGTGACGCTGGCTGACCTCGGCCAGGCCAAGCGCATCGAAGTGGGCAAGGAAAACACCATCATCATCGACGGCGCCGGCGCCAACGCCGACATCGAAGCCCGCGTGAAGCAGATCCGCGTGCAGATCGAGGAAGCCACCAGCGACTACGACCGCGAAAAGCTGCAAGAGCGCGTGGCCAAGCTGGCCGGCGGCGTGGCCGTGATCAAGGTCGGCGCTGCCACCGAAGTCGAAATGAAGGAAAAGAAGGCGCGCGTCGAAGACGCCCTGCACGCCACCCGCGCTGCAGTGGAAGAAGGCGTGGTGGCCGGTGGCGGCGTGGCACTGCTGCGTGCCAAGCAAGCCGTGGGCGACAAGATCAAGGGCGACAACGCCGACCAGGACGCCGGCATCAAGCTGGTCCTGAAGGCGGTCGAAGCGCCCCTGCGCGAAATCGTGAACAACGCCGGCGGCGAAGCCAGCGTCGTGGTGAACGCAGTTCTGGCCGGCAAGGGCAACTACGGCTTCAATGCCCAGAACGACACCTACGGCGACATGCTCGAGCTGGGCATCCTGGACCCGACGAAGGTCACCCGCACCGCTCTGCAGAACGCTGCCTCGGTGGCTTCGCTGCTGCTGACGACCGAAGCCATGGTCGCCGAAGCACCGAAGGACGAGCCGGCTGCCGGCGGCGGCATGCCCGACATGGGCGGCATGGGTGGCATGGGCGGCATGGGCATGTAATTCACGCCCGGCTTCCAGCCAGACGAAAAACCTCGCGAGCGAAAGCCGCGAGGTTTTTTTTCGCCTAGGTCAGCAGAAACGAGAACACGGCCCCCTTCTCGGGCCGAGGCAGCAGGCGGATGTCGCTGCCGTGCAGCTGCAGGATGCGCTGGACGATCAGCAACCCGAGGCCGCCGCTGCGCCCTCCGGCCGAAGAGAACATCGGCCGCGTGAACAGCGCGGTGCGCAACTCGCTCGGGATGCCGGGGCCGGTGTCGCTGATCTCGACCCGCACGCCCGCCTCGTCCGGCCGCAACTGCACCACGATCTCGCCGCCCGCGGGCGTGTGGCGGATCGCGTTGTCGAGCAGGTTGGTCAGCACGCGCTCGATCATGCCGAGATCGGCCGTCACGGCCGGCAATGAGGGCGCGATGTCCGCCACCAGCCGCTGCTGGCGCGCCTCGGCCGACAGTTCGAACTTCTGGAACACGTCCTGCACAAGGTCGGCCAGTGCGAAATGTTCCTTCTCCGGCTTGACGACGCCGTATTCCAGGCGCGCCAGCTCGAACAGCTCCTGCGACAGCCGCGAGACCTTGCGGCTTTGCGCCAGCGCGATCTCCAGGTAGCGACGGCGCTCCGCGAGGTCCAGCATGTCGGCCTTGACGAGCAGCGTCTCGAGGTAGCCGTGCAACGAGGTCAGCGGTGTGCGCAGGTCGTGCGAGATGTTGGCGAACAGTTCGCGCCGCTGTTGATCCTGCCGCGTGAGTTCGCGCCATTGCTCGGCGATGCGCTGCGTCATCTGGGTGAACGCCTGGGCCAGGGTGGCGATCTCGTCGCCGCCGCGGCTGGCGCGCTCGAAGGCCGGCGCGGCGTCCGGCAGCGCCGCCATGCCCTCGCTTTCGAACTTGCGCACGGCGCCGGTCAGCTCGCGCAGCGGCCGCGTGATCAGATGGAATGCCGCCAGGCCCGCGATCAGGCCCAGCAAGGCCACCAGCGCCACCGACACCAGCGTCGTGCGCAGCACATTGCTGGCCGCGGCATCGGCCAACAGCGCATCGCGCTCCTCGCCCGACAGCACGACGTAGACATAGCCGACCTCGCGGCCGTCGATGGTGAGTGGCGCCGCGCTGAACACCTTGCGCGCACCGCCGCTGCGCGGGTCGTCGCCGACGATCGGCAACGGCGCGCCTTCGAGCAGGCGGCGGACCGGCGCGAGATCGACCCGGTCCCGCTTCAGGTGCCCGGGTGGGGCGGCCTGGGCCTGGATCCGGCCATCGAGACCCAGCAGGTAGACCTCGACGCTGGGGTTGACCGCCATCAGCTTGTCGAACAGGTCGTGCACCGCCGCCTGGTTGAGCCCATCGCGCTCCATCAGCGTCGAGTTCTCCGCGATGTGCGCGGCCAAGCCGCGGGAAAGGCGCTGCGTCACCTCCTGCTCGTGGCGACCGCTGGCCTGCATCTGCAGCCAGATCGAGGCGCCGCAGCAGGCCAGCAGCAGCGCGGCGAACACCAGCGAGAGGCGGCGCGACAGGCTGCCCGCAAGGAGATTCATGGCCCGCCCTCCTGCGCCGCCAGCTTGTAGCCGCGACCCCAGACCGTGAGGATCCGGCTCGGCTGCGCCGGATCGGCCTCGATCTTCATCCGCAGCCGGTTGATGTGGGTGTTGACCGTGTGCTCGTAGCCGTCGTGCTGGTAGCCCCAGACCTGGTTCAGCAGGTCGAGGCGCGAGAACACCTTGCCCGGATGGCGGGCGAAGAAGTGCAGCAGGTCGAATTCGCGCGGCGTGAGCTCGACCGGCTTGCCGTCGACCTGCACCTCCCGCGCCACCGGATCGATGCCGAGATTGCCGATGTCAAGACGCCCCGCCTCCATCCGCGCATTGCGCGCCAGGGCATCGCTGCGGCGCAGCAGCGCCCGCACCCGCGCCACCAGTTCCAGCACCGAGAACGGCTTGGCCAGGTAGTCGTCCGCACCAAGCTCCAGCCCCAGGATGCGATGCACCTCGCTGGACCGGGCGCTGGTGATGATGATCGGGGTGTAGCGGGTCATGGCCCGGGCACGGCGGCAGATCTCGAGGCCGTCGACGCCCGGCAGCATCAGGTCGAGGATCAGCGCATCCCAGCTGCCGCGCTCGAGTTCGCGCAAGCCGGCGTCGCCATCGGCCGCATGCGTGATGGCAAAGCCCTCGTCCTGCAGGTGCATGCGCATCAGCTCGGCGATGTCGGCGTCGTCCTCGACGATCAGAACGCGTCTGGCGGTGTCCATGGCACAGGATTGTGCGGCGATATCGCGAGCCCGTTTGTCACGATTAATTGAACTCTTCGTGATGAATCGGCCAGCAGGTGCGGCCAACAATCCGCCCCATGCAACGCGAACTCCCGCCACCGAAGAGTGCACCGATCCATCCGCTGTGGATGCGCATCACGCATTGGGTCAATGCGGTTGCGGTGCTGGTGCTGGTCACGAGCGGCTGGCGCATCTACGACGCCTCGCCGCTGTTCGGCTTCGAGATCCCGGCCTCCATCACCCTGGGCGGCTGGCTCGCCGGCGCGCTGCAATGGCACTTCGCCGCCATGTGGCTGCTGGTGATCAACGGCCTGGTCTACCTCAGCATGAACATCGCGAGCGGCCGGCTCAAGCGCAAGTTCTTCCCGCTCACGCCGGCCGGGATCTGGCGCGACGCGGTCGCGGCCCTGCGCGGCAAGCTCTCGCACGCCGATCCGCGCCGCTATAACAACGTGCAGCGCCTGGCCTACCTGTTCGTGATGCTCGACCTGGTCCTGATCGTGCTGTCGGGCCTGGTGCTGTGGAAGTCGGTCCAGTTCCCGCTGTTGCGCGAACTGCTGGGCGGCTACGAATTCGCGCGCCGGATTCATTTCTTCGCGATGGCGGCGCTGGTGTGCTTCGTCGCGCTGCACCTCGTGATGGTCGCGCTGGTGCCGCGCACCCTGCTCACGATGCTCAGCAGCCACGGCAAGGAGGCCGCATGAAGATCCTCAAACGACCCGTTCCGCCCGCGATCGACAGCGAAGCGGTGCTTGCCGAGGCGCGCAGGCAGATCGGGCGCCGCATCGAGCAGCCGGCGCGGCGCGCCTTCCTGCAACGCTCGCTGACCCTGGGTGGCCTGTCGCTGCTGACGGGCTGCAGCATCAGCGACAACAGTACCGTCGAAGCGGCGCTGGGCCGCATCTCGCGCTTCAACGACGCGGCGCAGGGCTGGCTGTTCGACCCGAACCGGCTGGCGCCGACCTATCCCGAATCGATGATCACGCGGCCGTTCCCGTTCAACGCCTACTACGGCGAGGACGAGGTCCGGGTGGTCGAGGAGGCCGGCTTTCGGCTCGAAGTGACGGGCCTGGTCGCCGACAAGCGCAGCTGGACCCTGGCCGACCTGCGGGCGATGCCGCAGCGCGACCAGGTCACGCGGCACATCTGCGTCGAAGGCTGGAGCGCGATCGGCAAGTGGGGCGGCGTCCCGTTCGCCGATTTCCTGCGCAGGGTCGGCGCCGACACGAGCGCGAAATACGTCGGCTTCAAATGCGCCGACGACTACTACACCAGCATCGACATGGCGACGGCGCTGCATCCGCAGACCCTGCTCGCGCTGAGTTGGGACGGCCAGCCGCTGCCGCCCAAATACGGCTTCCCGATGAAGCTGCGGATGCCCACCAAGCTGGGCTACAAGAACCCCAAGCACATCCAGGCGATCTTCGTCACCAACACCTACTCTGGCGGCTACTGGGAAGACCAGGGCTACAACTGGTTCGGCGGCAGTTGAGTCCACCGGCTCGATGCTGTTGAAAACGCGCGGCCGTGTTCGCTCGAACCGTGCCCATCGAAACTTCAACTTGAGGATTTCCGAAAATGAACAAGCTCACCACTACGCTCCTCGCCGGCTTCCTGGCCATCGGCTCGGCTTCGGCCTTCGCGGCCGACGACATGAGCAAGGACGCCATGTCGAAAGATGCCATGACCAAGGACAGCATGAAGAAAGACTCGATGACCAAGGACAGCATGAAGAAGGACTCGATGGCGAAGGACGCCATGAAGAAGGACTCGATGGCCAAGGACGCCATGTCGAAGGACGGCATGTCGAAGGATGGAATGGCCAAGGACGAAATGAAAAAGTAGCCATGAACCTCCCTTTTCCCTCATCGCCTGCCACGCGCCCGCACGGCGCGCGGCCCAGCGGACTGGCCCGGCGCCCCGTGCTGGTCCTGCTGGCACTCGCGGCGGCCGCGGCGCTGTCGCGTGTCGGGCCCTCGTTCGCGGCCGAACCGGCGGTGGTGATTCCCCCGCCGGCCGAAGATGCGCCATCGACGTCCGGCGCCGGCCCGGAGACAGCAGTGATCGCCGGCGGCTGTTTCTGGGGCGTGCAGGGCGTGTTCCAGCACGTCAAGGGCGTGACCAGCGCCGTCTCCGGCTATGCCGGCGGCGAGGCCGGCACGGCCCAGTACGACGCGGTCGGCATGGGCAACACGGGCCACGCCGAATCGGTCCGGATCACTTTCGACCCCCAACAGATCAGCTATGGACAGATCCTGCAGATCTATTTCTCGGTCGCCCACGATCCGACCCAACTGAACCGGCAAGGGCCGGACGTCGGCATGCAGTACCGCTCGACGATCTTTGCGTCGAGCCCGCAGCAGTCGCGCATCGCCAAGGCCTACATCGCGCAGCTCGACCGCGCGAAGGTGTTCGGCAAGCCGATCGCCACCACGGTCGAGGCGCTCAAGGCCTTCTACCCGGCCGAGGCCTACCACCAGGACTTCATGACCCGCAACCCGGACCACCCGTACATCGCGTACAACGACCTGCCGAAGATCGACAACCTGAAACGGGTGTTTCCGGATCGCTATCGCGCGAAGCCGGTGCTGGTGGGTTCCGGCGCCTGAAGCTCAGACGCTCGCCGGCTGGGGTTGCGGCGGCGGCCCGTAGGCGTTGGACTCGGCCTGGCTCGGCTGCACCGTGAAGTAGAGCAGCACCAGCCCGCCGATGACGGGGACCAGCCCGATCAGCAGCAGCCACGCGGACTTGCCCACGTCATGCAGACGCCGGGCGCCGGCGGCCAGCAGCGGCAGCAGGAAGGCCAGGACCACCAGCAGGTAGAGGTAGTCGTTGATGAGGCGGGCGGCGAAGGAAAGGATCACGTACGCCAAGACGAACCACCAATATTCGGGCCGCGAGGCGCGGCCGGAAAAGTCGACGTACTTGCGAAAGCAGGTCTGAACGGCCTGTTGAAAGTTCATGAGCAACTCCTCTCATTGATTCCCACGGGACAGCCCCGCGGCCATCATATCGAGCAGCGCTGCCAATGCCGATGACGGCCGTCAAGCTCGCGGCCGCAACTTCCGAAGCAGCCCCGCCGTGGAAGAGTCCAGCCCCTCGACATTGCCGGAAGCCAGCCGCGGCTCGATGTCCCTGGCCAGCACCTTGCCGAGCTCCACGCCCCACTGGTCGAAGCTGTTGATGCCCCACACCGAGCCGCTCGTGAACACGCGATGCTCGTAGAGCGCGACGAAGGCCCCCAGCGATTCCGGCGTCAGCTTCTCGAGCACGAAGAAGCTGCTGGGCCGGTTGCCCGGGAAGTTCCTGTGACCGCCGGCATCGGCCTGCCCGACCATCAGCGCCTGGGCCTGCGCCAGCGCGTTCGCGAGCAGCTTGGGGTGGTGGCCTTCGAGGTCGTGGGCCGCATCGCGCACCGCGATGAACTCCAGCGGAATCACGTCCGTGCCTTGGTGCAGCATCTGGAAGTAGGCATGCTGCCCGTTGGTGCCGGGTTCGCCCCAGAGCACCGGCGAAGTGCCGAACGGCACCGGCTTGCCGTCCATGTCGACCTGCTTGCCGTTGCTCTCCATCTCGAGCTGCTGCAGATAGGCCGGCAGCCGCCGGAGCGGGCTGTGGTACGGCGCGATGCCACGGCTCGAGAAGCGGTGGAAGTTCCGGTACCAGACATCGAGCAGGCCCAGCCGCACCGGCAGGTTCTGTTCGAGCGGCGCGGTGAGGAAGTGTTCATCCATCGCACGCGCGCCGGCCAGCAGCCGCCGGAAGCCCTCCGACCCGATCGCCAGCGCAATCGGCAGGCCGATGGCGGACCACAGCGAGTAGCGCCCGCCGACCCAGTCCCAGAAGCCGAAGGTGGTCTCGATGCCGAACGCGCGCGCCGCCTCGACGTTGGTGGTGAGGGCCGCGAAATGGCGCGCGATGTCGACGCTGCCCGACTGTTCGAACCAGCGCTTGGCCGAGTGCGCATTGGCCATCGTCTCGGCGGTGGTGAAGGTCTTCGACGCGATCAGGAACAGCGTGTGTTCCGGCGCGAGTCCCCGCAGCACGCCATTGAGTTCATGGCCGTCGACGTTGGAGACGAAGTGGAAGCGCTTGCCGGGCGCGACGTCGGCTTCGAGCGCCAGCACCGCCATCTGCGGCCCGAGGTCGGACCCGCCGATGCCGATGTTGACCACGTCGGTGATCGTGTGGTCCGCGCGGACCGCCTCGGCGAAGGCCAGCATCGCGCTCAACGTCGCCTGGACATCGTTGAACGCCGACGCAAGGCCCGCATCCACCGCAGCGCCCTGTGGCGTGCGCAGCAGGGTGTGGAGCACCGCGCGCTTCTCGGTGGCATTGATGTGCTGGCCGGCGAACATCGCGTCCCGATGCGCCTCCAGCCCCGTTTCGCGGGCCAGCGCCATGAGCAAGGCCTCGGTGCGCGCGTCGATCAGGTTCTTCGACAGGTCCGCGAACACATGGGGCGCCGACTGGCTCAGCGCCTCGAAGCGCTTCGCATCCTCCGCAAAGGCGCGCCGCAGATCGAAGCCCTTGCCGCTCGCCTCGTAGTGCGCCTCGAGCGATGCCCAGGCAGCCGCCCGGTCTGCGCGCGTGCGCTGCATCATGAGGCTCCCATGAGCTTCTCGAGCTTCACCGCGTCGGCGGCGAAGGCGCGGATGCCTTCGGCGAGCTTCTCGGTGGCCATGGCGTCATCGTTCAGCGCATATCGGAATGCCGGCTCGTCGAAGGCGACCTTCGGGATGTCCTTGCGCTTCGCCGCTTCGGCGTCCAGCGCGTGCGCGAGCGGCGCTTCGCTGGTGGCGAGTTCGGCGAGCAGCTCCGGGCTGATGGTCAGCAGGTCGCTGCCGGCCAGCGCCGCGATCTGGCCCACGTTGCGGAAGCTCGCGCCCATGACCTCGGTCCGGATGCCGTGCTTCTTGTAGTAGTCGAAGATCGTGCGAACGGATTTCACGCCCGGGTCGTTGGCGCCGGCGTTCTCCGTCTCGACCCAGTGGCTGCCGGCCGACTTCTTGTACCAGTCGTAGATGCGGCCGACGAAGGGCGAAATGAGCTGCACCCCGGCCGCCCCGCAGGCCACCGCCTGCGCGAACGAAAAGAGCAGCGTCAGGTTGCAGTGGATGCCCTTCTGCTCGAGCCGGCGCGCCGCCTCGATGCCCTCCCAGGTGGAGGCGATCTTGATCAGCAGGCGCTTCTCGACGTCGATGCCCTCGGCGCGGTACAGCGCCACGATGCGCTCGGCGCGCGCGATCGTCGCCTCGGTATCGAAGCTCAGCCGTGCATCCACCTCGGTGGACACGCGGCCGGGAATGATCGAGAGGATCTCGGTGCCGAAGCGCACCAGCAGGCGGTCGATCACCTCGTCGATGGGCATTCCGTCGTGCTTGCGGACCGCCTCGTCGAGCAGCGGCCGGTATTCCGGCTTCTGCACCGCTTTCAGGATGAGCGACGGATTGGTCGTCGCATCGCGCGGCTTGAACTGGGCGAGCTGGCGAAAATCACCGGTGTCGGCTACCACGGTGGTCCACTGACGGAGGGTATCGAGTTGGTTCATGCGGCCATTATCCCGCCGCAAAACTACAGCTCGTGTGGTCCCCGGCTGACGCGGGCCCCTGCCGCGCGTCGCTAGTCTCGGCTGTTCCACCCACTTCACTCAGGACACTCAGGAGGAACTCCATGGGTCTGCGCACTCGCCGGGCACCACCGCCCGCCGCCGCCTTCGACGACCGCGCCATGAGCGCCTCGATCGGAACGCTGGCCACTGCCTTCTGCGTCGGCAGCGCGCTGACGCTGCTGGCGCTTTCCACCGCGCGCACGGCACGCAACGGCGCGGTCCCCGGCCCGGCGGACGGCGCGCCGCTGATGCGCGCGCCCCTGCAGGTGGTCGCACCCGTCGATCTGCGGCGTTACGCGGGCCTCTGGCACGAACAGGCGCGTTTGCCGAACCGGTCCGAACGCCGATGCGCGGGCCCGGTGACGGCCGAATACACCGTGACGGACGACGGCAGCGTGCGAGTGCGCAACCGCTGCATCCTGGACGACGGACGCCTCGACGAATCGGTCGGCACGGCGCGCGTGGTGGAGGTTCCGGGCCAGCCGGGGGCGGGCCGGCTCGAAGTGCGTTTCGCGCCCGACTGGCTGGCCTGGCTGCCGGCCGTGTGGGGCGACTACTGGATCCTGAAGCTGGACCGCGACTACCAGGTCGCGCTGGTAGGCACGCCCGACCGCAGGTGCCTGTGGGTGCTGTCGCGCGCGCCGGTACTCGACGTGGCGATGCTCCACGCGGAGCTCGACTACGCGCGCACGCTCGGCTTCGATGTCGACAAGGTGGAGCTGACCGGCAAATAGGCCGCGAGTTGGGCGGGCACCTGGCTCGGCCGTTCGCAGTGGATCGCCTTCCAGCCGAACTCGCGTGCGGCCGCGACGTTGGCGGCGGAATCGTCGATGAAGACGGTCTCCGAGGCCTGGAGGCCGTAGCGCTGCGCCAGCAGGTCGTAGATGCCGCGCTGCGGCTTCACCACCTTCACGTCGCCGGAAAAGATGCCGCCATCGAACCACGCGAAGAAGGCATGGCGGTATTCGAGCACCCGCGCATAGGGCGCCGGCATGTTCGAGAGGTAGTAGAGCCGCAGGTCTTCGCCGGCATCGCGCCGATCGCGCAGCCTGGCGAGCAGGTCCACCGTGACCCCGATCGGCTCCAGCCTCTCGCCCATGGGCGCAAGCACCTCGGTCAGCCGATCGCTCGGCAAGGAAAGACGCAGGGCCATGCGGCCGATCGCGTCGTCGAGCGAATGCGTGCCGCGGTCGAAGCCGAGCCAGTCCTCGTGGTGGAACATCTGGCTCGCGAGCGCGTGCGCCGCATCGGCCGTGGGCGCATGGGCCGGGAAATGGGTCTGCACCAGGTCCACCGGTTCCCAGGTCAGAAGAACGGCACCGAGGTCGAAAACGACATTCATAGGGCAACCGGCACGATGGAGACGCCGTGGTTGGTCAGGGACAGGTGGGTCTGCGCGCCGGCGGCAAGCGGATGCACGAGGTCGGTCGACACGACGAACACCGAACCGAGCGCGGTGTCGAAAGCATACTCGTAGAAGTTGCCGAGGAAAGACGCCTTGCGCACCGTGGCCGGCAGGCCCACCGCGGCACCGATGTACCAGGCCTCCGGCCGCACCGCGACCTTGACGATGCCGGGCGCGACCGCGTGGTGCGGCGTCAGGGTCAGCGGCCCCATCTGCACCCGCCCGTCGGGCTGCGCGAGCGCCGGGAACACCATCGCCTCGCCCATGAAGCCGGCGACGAATTCGCTTTCCGGGTTGCCGTAGAGCTGCTCGGGCGTGCCGCGCTGGGCGATCACGCCATGGTCCATCACGATGATCTGGTCGCTCACCGCCAGGGCCTCGCTCTGGTCGTGCGTGACGTAGGCCACCGTGAGTTGCAGGCGCTGCTGCAGGTTGCGGATTTCCTCGCGCATCTCGCGGCGCAGCCGTGCGTCGAGGTTCGACAGGGGCTCGTCGAACAGCAGCACCGCGGGCTCCAGCACCAGCGCACGCGCCAGCGCCACGCGCTGCTGCTGCCCGCCGGAGAGCTCGCTCGGAAGCCGCTCGTCGAAATCGACCAGGCCGACGCCTTTCAGCGCATCGCGCGCCCGCGCGCGGGCTTCGTCCTTCCGCATGCCGCTCATGCGCAGGCCGTAGCTCACGTTCTCGATCACGTTCATGTGCGGGAAGAGCGCATAGCTCTGGAACATCATGCTCACGTTGCGCTCGGCGGGGCCGAGCCCGGTGACGTCGCGGCCGCCCATGATGATCGTGCCCGAGGTGGGGGATTCCAGGCCGGCGATCATGCGCAGCGTGGTCGTCTTGCCGCAGCCCGAAGGGCCGAGGATGGTGGTCAGCGTGCCGGCCGGCACCTCGAAGCTGATGCCCTTGACCGCCAGCGGCGCGTTCGCGTTCTTCCCGTAGCGCTTGGTGACGTTGCGAAATTCGATGCCGTTGCTCATGGGTTCCTGCATTTGAGTTTTCCACCACGCTATCGCGTGACCCGCGACGCATGAAACCGGCGCGCGAAAGGCCAGGAACCCCGCGGAACCGGCTTTGCCGGGCCGCCGGGGTTGCCCCCGGAGAGGGGGTGTCCGAGCCACACGAAGTGGGCGAGGCTGGGGGTGAGTTTCATTTCAGGTCGCGACCGGGACCAGCGCGGGCGCGTCGGCCTTGCGGCGGCCGAGCTTGCGCTCGCCGACGACGAGCTGCACGAGCACGATCGCCGCCGCCATCAGGATCATGAGCACCGTGCAATAGGCGAGCGCGACGCCGTAGTCGCCGTTGCCGACGCGGCCGATGATGTAGGTGGTTGCGAGTTCGTTCTCGGCCGTGACCAGGAAGATCACCGCGCTCACCGTCGTCATCGCGCGCACGAAGCTGTAGACCAGCGCCGCCGCCAGCGCCGGCTTCAAGAGCGGCAGCACCACCTTGAAGAGCGTCTGCGAGGTCGATGCGCGCAGCATGAGCGAGGCCTCGTCGAGCGAGCGGTCGATCTGCTTGAACGCCGCCGTGCCCGCACGCACGCCGACCGGCAGGTTCCGGAACATGAAGCACAGCACGATGATGAGCCCGGTGCCCGTGAGCTCCAGCGGCGGCACGTTGAACGCAAGGATGTAGCTCACGCCGAGCACCGTGCCCGGTATGGCAAAGGCCAGCAGCGCCGCGAACTCGAAGGCGCCCTGGCCCCTGAATTCGTTGCGCGAGAGCAGCCACGCGATCAAGAGGCCCAGCCCGGCGGTGAGCGGCGCGGAAATGCCCGCGAGCTTGAGCGTGGTGATGAGCGAATTCCACGCGGTGCCCGCCCACACCACGCCGAACTGGCCCCACTCGAGCGCGAACGCCGTCCTGAAGTGATGGAGCGTGAAGCTGTAGTCGCGCCCCCAGGTCTGCACGAAGCCGCCCGCGAAGGCGAAGAGGTAGACCACCACCGTGAACACGATCCACGGCAGGGCGATGCAGTAGATCGCGTGCCGCACGCCGTCCGGCAGCGGCATCGCGATGCCGGCATCGCCCTTGCCGCTCACCGTGGTGTAGCTGCGCCGGCCGAGCAGCCCGCGCTGGAGCGCGAACACCGCGAGCGCGAAGAAGGTCAGCACCCATGCCAGCGAAGCGGCGCGGCCCTGGTCGTACTGCGCGCCGACGATCGCGAAGAAGATGTCCGTCGACAGCACCGAGAACTGGCCGCCGACCACGATCGGGTTGCCGAAGTCCGCGATGCTTTCGATGAAGCCGACGAGGAACGCATTCGCGAGCCCCGGCCTGATGAGCGGCAGCGTGATCGTGAAGAAGGCGCGGCGACGGTCTGCGCGCAGCATCAGCGCCGCCTCCTCGAGACTCGGCGCCACGCCCTGCACCACGCCGCGCATGATCATGAAGGCGATCGGCGTGAACGCGAAGAGCTGCGCGACCAGCACGCCCGGCATGCCGTAGAACCAGCGCGTGGGCTCGATGCCGAAGGCGCTTTCGAGCAGCTGGTTGACCACGCCCGCGCGGCCGAAGAGCAGGATCAAGCCGAGGCCGACCACGAACGGCGGCGTGATGATCGGCAGCAGCGCGAGCACGCGCAGCGGCGCCTGCCAGCGCCGGCTGCCGCGCTCGGCCACGAGCGCCATCAGCGTGCCGAGGAAGGTCGTGCCCGCCGCGGTGAGCAGCGCGAGCACCAGCGTGTTCCACGCAACGCCGCAACGAACGCCGCCCGTGAGGCAGCCCAGCCCCCACACGCGCTCGGTGGCGATGCGCGCCAGGAACGCGGCCGACGACCAGCGCCCGTCCTCGTCGAGAAAGGCCCCCGCCAGCGCCTTGCTCACCGGGTAGGCGATGAACACCGCCATCAGCACGCCCGAGGCGATCACCGCGCCGGCGACGAAAAGATCGCCCTTGAAAAAGCCCAGGCGCGCGATCCCGAACGCCGCCAGCAGCAGCAGCGCCGAGAACGCCACGAACCCGCCTGCGCCCATCCCGAACTGGTTCACCGGCAGCTCGCCGAGCTGCGTGTTGAGGATCGCCAGCGACCAGCCCCGCGCGCCGATGAGGAAGCCGCTCAATGCCAGGCCGATGCTCCCCACCGCGCCGCCGATGAACAAGAGCCGCCCCTGCGCGCGTCCGCCGCGAAGCAGGCCGCCGAGCAGGCACAAGGCCAGCCCGATGAGACCGATCCAGAGCCAGCTGCGGCCCTGGAACGCCGCCTGCATCACGCCGTTGGCCGCTTCGCCATCGCCGAACACCTGCGGAATCGCCTCGTACCACGCGGTGTCCTGGATCGCGTACCACGGCAGTGCGAGGTAGCCGACGAGGCCCGCGACGATGCAGGTCCAGATGGATCGGTTGGGGCTGCGCCGCCCGTGCATGAGGTCCTCGTCGAAAAAACAAAAATGGCCCCGCGGGCCGCTTTCAGCTTAGCGCGGAGTCACGAATGACCGGATCGGTACAAGTACCATTCGCTGGCAAGCTTCATGCTCGCCCCTTCGCAACCACAGGGATGTATCCATGAGTTTCGATCTCGTACTTTTCGGCGGCACCGGCGACCTCGCATGGCGAAAGCTGATGCCTGCCCTCTTCCAGGCATTCCGGCACGGCACCTTGCCCGAGGGTGGCCGCATCATCGGCATCGCGCGCGACGACCTCGACGACGACGCCTACCGCGAGCTGATCCAGGCGCGCTTCAATGCGGTCGAAGGCGCCAAGCGGCCGTCTCCCGAAGAATTCAAGAAGTTCGCCTCGCTGCTCTATTTCCTGCGCATGGATCTTTCGCAGCCGGCGGACTACCAGAAGCTCGCGGAGAAGCTGAAGGCGCGCAATGCCAATGTCGTGGTGATGTACCTCGCGACCGCACCGGCGCTGTTCACGCAGGTGGTCGAACAGATCGCGGCAGCGGGCCTCAACGGAGAGCAGACCCGCGTGGTGCTCGAAAAGCCGCTGGGCCACGACCTCGCCTCGAACCGCGCGATCAACAGCGCGGTGCGCAAGGTGCTGGCCGAGCAGCAGGTGTTCCGCATCGACCACTACCTGGGCAAGCCCTCGGTGCAGAACCTCTTCGCGATGCGTTTCGGCAACGCGCTGTTCGAGCCGATCTGGCGCCGCGAGCACATCGCCAACATCCAGATCACCATCGCGGAAGACCTCGGCGTCGAGAAGCGCGGCGCCTTCTACGACCAGACCGGCGCGCTGCGCGACATGGTGCAGAACCACGCGCTGCAACTGGTCTGCGCGATCGGCATGGAGCCGCCGATCAACGCCCATGCCGATGCGATCCGCGACGAGAAGCTCAAGGTGCTGCGCGCGCTCAAGCCGTGGACGGCCGAATCGATCGGGCTGCACGCGATCCGCGGCCAGTACACCGCGGGCACCGCCTACGGCGAACGGGTGCCGGGCTATCGCGAGGAGCCGGGCGTGGATCCCGACAGCCGCACCGAGACCTTCGTGGCGCTGCGCACCGAGATCGCCAACTGGCGCTGGGCCGGCGTGCCGCTCTACATCCGCACCGGCAAGCGGCTGGCGTCACGCGACGCACGCATCGAGGTCAGCTTCCGGGAGACACCGCACGCGATCTTCCGCGCGCCGGCGAACTCGGTGAACAAGCTGGTCATCAACCTGCAGCCCAAGGATGGCCTGGAGCTCCACATGCTCGCGCAGGCGCAGGACAACCGGCAGCGCAATGGCAACCGGCGTGTGGGACCGCAGCTCGCACCGGTGCAACTCGACCTCGACTTCGACAAGCGCTTCGGCTCGGAACGGGTGGGCGCCTATGAGCGTCTGCTGCTGGACGTGATCGACGGGCGGTTGAACCTCTTCGTGCGCAGCGACGAGCAGGAGGTGGCCTGGCGCTGGGTCGAACCGCTGATCGACAGTTGGAGCTCCGACGGCACACCGCGCCCCTATGCCGCCGGCACCTGGGGCCCGAGCGCGTCGAGCGCCATGATTGCCCGCGACGGTTACGCCTGGGGCGAGGAACAGTAGCCTAGTCTCGACCTTCCTCCACTGCGTGGCATGCCACCTGCACGCCGCGCAATGACAGCAGCTGCGGGCGTTCGGTCTTGCAGCGCTCGTTGGCGAGCGGGCAGCGCGGATGGAAGGTGCAACCCGGTGGCGGATCGAGCGGGTTCGGCACCTCGCCCTGCACGGGCGTGCGCGACCGGCCCACGTGCTTCATCTGCGGGATGGCATCGAGCAGCATGCGGGTGTACGGGTGCTGCGGCGACTCGAACAGCTTGTGCTTGTCGGCCAGCTCGACCAGCCGCCCGAGATACATCACGCCCACCTGGTCGGCCACATGCCGCACCACCGCAAGGTTGTGCGAGATGAACAGATAGGTCAGCCCCTGCTGCCGCTGCAGGTCCTTCATGATGTTGAGCACCTGCGCCTGCACGCTCACGTCGAGCGCCGAGGTCGGCTCGTCGCACACCAGGAATTCCGGCTGCGTCGCCAGCGCCCGGGCGATCGAGATGCGCTGGCGCTGCCCGCCGGAGAACTGGTGCGGGTACTTCACCATGTCGGCCGGGCTCAGGCCCACCGACTTCAGCAGCTCGCCGACGCGCTCGTTCAGCGCGGGGCCTTCCTTCAGGATGCCGTGCTCACGCAGCGGCTCGCCGATGATGGCTTCGACGGTCCAGCGCGGGTTGAGGCTCGCGTAGGGGTCCTGGAAGATCATCTGGATGCGGCGCCGCAGCGCGCGGCCGCCGGGACTCCTGTAGGCCGCATGCACATCCTGCCCGTCGAAGTGCATGCCGCCGCGCGAGGGCTCGTACAGGCCCACGAGCAGCCGCGCCACCGTGCTCTTGCCGCAGCCGGATTCGCCGACGAGCGCCATCGTCTTGCCGCGCTCGATCGTGAAGCTCACGCCGTCGACCGCGCGCAGCAGCACGCGCGGCTTGCGCTCCAGCACCCGGTTGAGCCAGGGCGGCGAGACGTCGAAATTCTTGGCCAGGTCGTTGGCCTGCACCAGTGCATTCATCGGATGACCTCGGCTTCTGCGTGGGCCGGCGCGGCCGCGTGCAACCAGCAGGCGGCCCGCGTGGCGCCCGCATTCATCAGATCGGGGCGGTCGACCCGGCAGCGGTCGAAGACGCGCGGGCAGCGCGGATTGAACGCGCAGCCGCCCGGAATCGCATTGAGCCTCGGCATCGCGCCGTCGATCTGGTTGAGGCGCTCGCGGTCCATCGTCATGTCGGGAATCGAGGCCATGAGGCCCGAGGTGTATGGATGCGCCGGCTGGTGGATCACCTCCTGCACCGGCCCGATCTCCGCGATGCGGCCGGCATACATCACGGCCACGCGGTCGCAGGTCTCGGCGATCACGCCCATGTCGTGCGTGATCAGCATCACCGCCGCGCCGCGCTCCTTGCAGATGCCCTTGAGCAGCTGGATGATCTGCGCCTGGATCGAGACGTCGAGCGCGGTGGTCGGCTCGTCCGCCACGATCAGCTTGGGCTCGGCCGCCAGCGCCAGCGCGATCACCACGCGCTGCCGCATGCCGCCGGAGAACTGGTGCGGATAGTGGTCGATGCGCTGCGCGGCGCCGGGGATGCCGGTGTCTTCCAGCAGCCCGATCGCGCGCCGGCGCGCCTCCTGCTCGCCCACCGGCAGGTGCGTGCGGATGGTCTCGGTGAGTTGCCGGCCGATCGTGTAGAGCGGATTGAGCGAGGTCAGGGGGTCCTGGAAGATCGCGCCGATCTTGCGCCCGCGGATGCGGCGCATCGCCTCGTTCCCGAGGTTGTCGATGCGCTGGCCTTCGAGGCGGATCTCGCCCCCTGCCACGCGGCCGGGCGGCTCCAGCAGGCCGATGATGGCCGCGCCGGTGAGCGACTTGCCCGCGCCGGACTCGCCGACCACGCCGAGGATTTCACCGGGCGCGATATCGAAGGAGATGTCGTCCAGCGCCCGCAGCGTGCCGTGCCGGTGCGGAAACTCGACGACGAGGTTGCTGACCTGCAAAAGACTCATGGTGCTATCTGCCATCGGCCGGCGAAGCCAGGCCCGTTGGTGAAACACCGCGGGTCCGGCTTCGCCGGTCCGCTGGTGTTGCCCCCTTGAGGGGCTGAGGACCGCGGCTCCGAGCCTGCCAATGCAGGCTTGGACGGGCCTGAAGAGCCGCTGCCTCTGGCAGCGACTCGGAGGAGGCTACACGAAGTGAGCAAGCAACGGGGGTGTTCATCGAAGTCTGGGATTGAGCGCATCGCGCAGCCAGTCGCCCAGGAGGTTCACGCTGAGGGCGATCAGCACCAGCATGAGCCCCGGAAAGACGGTGATCCACCATTCGCCGGAGAACAGGTAGTCGCGCCCGGTGTTGATCAGCGTCCCGAGCGAAGGCGAGGTCGGCGGCACGCCGACGCCGAGGAAGGACAGCGTGGCCTCGGTGATGATCGCGGTGGCGACATGGATCGTCGCCAGCACCATCACCGGCCCCATCACGTTGGGCAGCACGTGGCGCAGCATGATGCGAACCGGCGGCACGCCGGTGACGCGCGCGGCCTGCACGTATTCCTTGTGGCGCTCGACGAGCGTGGACCCGCGCACCGTGCGCGCGTACTGCACCCAGCCCGCGAGCGAGATCGAGATGATGAGCACGCCGAAGGCCAGTGACCCGTGCGCGTCGGGAAAGAGCGCACGGCCGATGCCGGCGATCAGCAGCGCGATCAGGATCGGCGGAAAGGACAGCATCACGTCGCACAGGCGCATCAGGAAGGCATCGAGCCATCCGCCGAAGAAGCCTGCGGCGAGGCCGAGCGCGACGCCGACGACCAGCGACAGCAGCACCGACACCAGCCCGACCACGAGCGAGATCCGCGCGCCGTACATCAGCGCCGAGAGGATGTCACGGCCCTGGTCATCGGTGCCGAGCAGGTACTTGGTCGTGCCCTCGGCGCTCCATGCCGGCGGCAGCCGTGCATCGCCCAGTTCGAGCACCGCGAGGTTGAACGGGTCGTGCGGCGACACCCAGTTGGCGAAGACCGCGCAGAAGACGCAGACGAAGGCGATCACCGCCGCGAGCATCGCCACGGGCGAGCTGCGGAAGCTGTAGCCGACATCGCTGTCGAGCCAGCGTGCAATTGTCTTGTTCATC
This sequence comes from Variovorax sp. HW608, assembly GCF_900090195.1. Lineage (NCBI taxonomy): Bacteria > Pseudomonadati > Pseudomonadota > Betaproteobacteria > Burkholderiales > Comamonadaceae > Variovorax > Variovorax sp. HW608. Next base: position 4,471,389 of record NZ_LT607803.1, on the reverse strand, counting down.
GTTGTGTTCCACCGCGCTTCACGCGACACGCGACCCGCGACATCGGCACGGCCAAGCCCAGGAAGCCCGCGGAACCGGCTTGGCCGGGCCGCTGGGCTTGCCCCCAGAAGGGGGTGTCAGAGCCACACGAAGTGGGCGAGGCTGGGGGTGAGCTCAAGGTTGCTGCGGCTTGATGCTCATCCACTTGAAGAACATGAAGTTGTCGGCGAGCTGCGTGAGCTCCACCTTCTTGCTCACGCCCCAGGCGAGCGACTGCTGGTGCAGCGGCAGGTGGCCGATGTCGTCCGAGTGGATCTTGAAGGCTTCCTTGATCATCTCGTTGCGCTTGTTCTTGTCGGTCTCGGACTGGATCTTCCGGGTCAGCTCGTCGAGCTTCGGATTGCAGTACGAACCGAGGTTGAACTGGCCCGTGCCCTTGTCGTCCGGACACGCCATCAGCGAGCTCAGCGCGTTGTGCGAGTCGTAGGTGGTCGGCGTCCAGCCCAGCATGTAGAAGCTGGTGTCGCGGCGCAGCACCTTCGGGAAGTAGCTGCCCTTGGTCTCGGCCACCAGATTGATCTTGACGCCGATGCGCGCCAGGCCGGCGGCGACACCCTGGCAGATCTGCGCGTCGTTCACGTAGCGGTCGTTCGGGCAGTTCATCGACACCTCGAAGCCGTTCGGGTAGCCCGCGTCGGCCAGGAGCTTCTTGGCCGCGTCGATGTCGTAGGGCAGGCGCTTGTCCTGCTCGGCATTCCAGCCGTTGATGCCGGGGCCGACCATCAGCGCGGTCGGGCGCGATGCGCCGCGCATGACGGTGCGCTGGATGCCGGCGATGTCGATGGCCTGGTAGAAGGCCTGGCGCACGCGCTTGTCCTTGAAGGGGTTCTTGCCCTTCACGTTCGAGTAGAGCAGTTCGTCGCGCTTCTGGTCCATGCCCAGGAAGATCGTGCGCAGCTCGGGGCCGGCGATCACGCGGGCGTTCGGGCTGGCATTGATGCGCGCGATGTCCTGCACCGGCACCGGCTCCATGACGTCGACTTCGCCGGAGATCAGCGCGGCGACGCGGGTCGCCGGGTTGGCGATCGGCGTGAAGACGATCTCCTGTGCGTTGCCTTCGATCTTGCCCCAGTAGTTGGGGTTGCGCGTGAACACGGTGCGCACATCGGGCTGGCGCTCGCGCACGCGGAACGGCCCGGTGCCGTTGGCCTTGAACGATGCGGTGTTCTCGACGCCCTTGCGCTTGTCGACCGGCTTGGCTGCGCCGTTTTCCTCGCACCACTTCTTGCTCATCATCATCGTCAGCGTGATGACGTCGGGCAGGATCGGGAACGGGCCGTTGGTTTCGATCTCGACCGCGAGATCGCCGACCTTGCGCACTTCCTTGATGTCACTGAGCGTCGCCTTCATGTCGGAGCCGTCGCCCTTCGCGCGGGCGAAGCTGAAGACCACGTCGTCGGCCGTGAACGGCGTGCCGTCATGAAAGGTCACGCCGCGGCGCAATTCGAAGCGCCACACGTTCGGCGAAGTCTGCTTCCAGCTCGTGGCGAGCAGCGGCGCGAGGCTCAGGTCCTTGTTGCGGCCCACGAGCGGCTCGTAGGCATTCGAGGTCACGCTCAGCTGCAGCGATTCGTTGAGCGAGTGCGGGTCGAGCGAAAGTGCGTCCCCCTGGTTCGCGATGCGAATGGTTTGCGCGCCGGCCACCAGGCTCGTGGCCGCGAGCACGGACAGGATCGCCGCGGCGATCACGTTTTTCTTCAGACTCATGTGAAGCACTCCTCTGGGTTGGAAAGGTTCAAGAGGCCGCCTGGGCCATCTTGCTTCTTGGGCTGCCGGCCTCGGCGGCCAGCGGCATGCCCTGCTCGATCAGACCCGCATGCAGCGCGGCGCCGAGCGGCAGGATTTCATCGTTGAAGTCGTAGCGGCTGTTGTGCAGGAAGGCGCCGCCCTTCGCGTCCTGGCCGATGCGCAGGTAGGCGCCCTTCTTCTGCTGCAGCATGAAGGAGAAGTCCTCGGCGCCCATGCTGGGCTCCATGTTGCGCTCGACGTTGTGCGCGCCGACCAGCGACTGCGCGACGTCGCCCGCGAACTGCGCCTCGGGCGCGGTGTTGATGGTGGCCGGATAGATGCGCTCGAACTTCACGTGCGCCGTCGCGCCGAAGCCCGCGGCGACCGCCGAGCACAGCTCGGCGAGACGGCGCTCGACCTGCTCCTGCACGCGCGAGCTGAAGGTGCGCACCGTGCCCACCAGCGTGGCCCTGCCCGGCACCACGGCCATCGCGCTGAGATCGCCGGCCTGTACCGCGCAGATGCTGATCACCGCCGCGTCGATCGGCCGCACGTTGCGCGACACGATGCTCTGCACGGCCGTGATGATGTGCGCCGACACCACGACCGGATCGACCGTGAGATAGGCGTGCGCGCCGTGCCCGCCCTTGCCCGTGACCTCGATCGTGATGCGGTCCGCCGCCGCCATCATGGCGCCGCGGTTGATGCCCACGGTGCCGGCCGGCAGCCCCGGCCAGTTGTGCATCGCGTAGACCGACTCGACCGGGAAGCGATCGAACAGGCCGTCCTCGATCATCACGCGCGCGCCCGCGAAGCCTTCCTCGCCGGGCTGGAAGATCAATACCGCGGTGCCGTCGAAGTTGCGCGTCTCCGCCAGATAGCGCGCCGCGCCGACCAGCATCGCGGTGTGGCCGTCGTGTCCGCAGCCATGCATCAGGCCGTTCTTGGCCGAGCGCCATGCGAAGTCGTTGTCCTCGCACATCGGCAAGGCATCCATGTCGGCGCGCAGGCCGATCATGCGGCCGCTTCCGGTCGAGCGCCCGCGGATCACGCCGACCACGCCCGTGTTGCCGATGCCGGTGTGGATCTCGTCGACCCCGCAGACCCGGAGCGCCTCGGTCACGCGGCCGGAGGTGTAGACCTCCTCGAAGCCGAGCTCGGGATGCGCATGCAGATCGCGCCGGAACGCGGTGATCTCGGGGTGGAAGCGGGCGATATGGGCAAACGCCCTTCCGGACGCCTGCAAACGGGGTTCAGTCATCAGTGTCCTCCTGCAGTGCCGACGCGCAATCGCGGATCGACGACGAAGTAGAGCAGATCGACCACGAGATTGATGACGACGAAGATCAGCGCGATCAGGCAGAGGTAGGCCGCCATCACCGGGATGTCGGCGAAGGTCACCGCCTGGATGAACAGCAGCCCCATGCCGGGCCACTGGAAGACGGACTCGGTGATGATCGAGAAGGCGATCAGGCCGCCGAGCTGGAGCCCGGTGATGGTCATCACCGGCACCAGGGTGTTCTTCAGCGCATGGCCGAAGTGGATCGCGCGGTCGGAGAGCCCGCGTGCGCGAGCGAACTTGATGTAGTCGGTACGCAGCACCTCGAGCATCTCCGCCCGGACCAGACGCATGATGAGCGTGAGCTGGAAGATCGCCAGCGTCGCGGCCGGCAGCACGATGTGCGTCCAGCCGTCGGCGCGCAACAGGCCCGTGCTCCACCAGCCGAATCGAACCACCTCTCCGCGACCGAAGCTCGGAAGCCATCCGAGCAGGACCGCGAAGACGAGGATCAGCAGGATGCCGACCAGGAAAGGCGGCAGCGAAACGCCGAGCAGCGACAGCGTCATGAACACCTGGCTCATGAAGCTGCCGCGCCGCAGCGCGGCGTAGACGCCCATCGGGACGCCGATCGCGAGCGCCAGGACGGCGGCCACCATCGACAGTTCGAGCGTGGCCGGGAAGCGCTCCGCGATCAGCCGGGACACCTTCGCACCCTGCCTCAGGCTCAGGCCGAATTCCCCCTGCGAGGCATTGACGAGGAAATGCCAGAACTGGACGAAGAAGGGCTGGTCGAGCCCGAGGGCCGTACGCAGCTCCCGGATCTGCTCGGGCTTGGCATCCTGCCCGAGCAGGAACACCACCGGGTCACCGACGTACTGGAAGAGGAGGAAGGCGATGAAGGCAACCGCGACCATCACGATCACGGCCTGAATCAGGCGGCGCAGTACGAAAGCGATCATTCAGCAGATGAAGTGTTCATCGATGCTAGCAGCAGCAAGGTACATGCCCATGCAGGAGTTCCCCAGTGTGGTGCGGCGGCACACATCGCGGTCGAAATGAAAAAAAAGCCACTCGACTTTCGTCGAGTGGCTTTCAGGAACTTCCCATTGATGCTGGCTTATGCCAGCGTCAGATCAGAAAGCGTGACGGATGCCGATGTCGTAGGCCGTCGAGGTCTTCGGGACGTAGCCGGTGGTGGTGCTCACGTAAGAACCGGTGGTCGACAGACCGTTGCCGGTCAGGCGGTTGTCCTTGTTGTTGACGTAGGCCACGGTGGTGTACAGGGCCGTGCGCTTCGACAGGTTGTGCACGTAGCCGATCGCCCACTTGTCAGCCTTCGGATCTTGCAGGCCGAAGACCTGGGTCAGGTTCTGGCTGATGGCGTTCGTGGCTCCGGGGATGCGCAGGTCGCTGTACTTGACGGCCGAGTACGAAGCGCGGATCAGGCCAGGGCCGACCGGCACGGTCGCGCCGAGGAGCCAGCCCTTGGCGCCCGGTTCGGTGAAGGCGAAGATGTCGGTGACGTTCGGAACCGAGTAGTCGACCTTGTTCTTGGCCTGCGAGTACTCACCGAAGAGCTTGACGACGCCGAAGTCATACGAAGCGCCGAGGTTCCAGGTCTTCAGCGTGCTCGTCGAACCAGCGAAGAAATCGTCACCGATCGTGGCTTCGCCATAGGCGGCGGCAACGTCCAGCGGGCCGTTGGCGTAGCCGAAGCGGCCACCGACGTAACGGCCGGTGCGCTGCGAGTTAGCCACGTTCGGGGTCAGGATGCCCGGATCATACTTCGTCGCTTCGTTGAAAGCGTACATGACCTGGCCGTAGAAACCACCCAGGTTCGGCGGCAGGAAGTAGCCGACCGAGTTGCTGGCGCGGACGTACAGCTGGTTCGTCGTGAAGCCGGTGGCATTGGGGATCGAGCCGCCGTTGGCCGTATTGATCAGGTTGCTGCCAACGCCGTTGGTGCCGAACGGATCGAACACGGTGTCGTTCCAGAAGGTCGGGACATAGTCGCGGCCGAGGCGGACTTCACCGAATGCACCCGAGAGGCTCACGGTCGAACGACGGTTGAAGAGACCCGTCGTGGTCGTACCGGTCACGTTCGAAACGTTGCCGCCCGTGGTGCCGTCGTCGTTGGCGATACCGGCTTCGAGCCAGAAGCTGGCAGCCAGGCCGCCACCGAGGTCTTCCGTACCGCGGAAACCCAGACGGCTGCTGTTGTAGCCCGAGTTCGTCAGCTGGTTCTTCGTGATCTTGGCGGTCTGGCCGAAGACGTTTTCCGACTTGTTCGAGTAGCCGTTGAAGGTCGCGTCGACCACGCCGAACAGCGTCACGGACGACTGGGCCGAAGCAACGCCGGCGACAGCCAGAGCAGCCAGGGCGACTAGAGATTTTTTCATTGCAAGTTTCTCCAAGGTTAAACATAGGGCTCCGGTGCGAAGGGCTCACCGTGACTGGCACTTCTGTGCACCCACCGGACCCCGGGCCAACCTCCTTTTGGGAAGTTGACGCTATTGCACCAGAGGCGCTCCGCAAGGGCAAAACAAATCGCCCGAAATGTCGGCCGGGCTCGACGTTTCGTTGCACGACTGCAACAAAGCATCTCGAACCCGCGGCGTACCGCAATGCGAAAACTGCCCCGCGGGATTTGTGTCCTTTTGTAGATCGGTTCCAATTGCCTCATGAACCGATCGCTCGACTCCGTCCTGTCGGTGGCAGACGCGGCACTGCGCACCCTCTTCGCCTCGTCGCACGCGACGCGGCCGACACCCTCGCCAGCCTCGCCGCCCGGCGCATTGAGCGACGCGGAACGCCGCGAAGCCGGCGCCCTGATGCGCGTCAATCATGTGGGAGAGGTCTGCGCGCAGGCGCTCTACACCGCGCAGGCCGCGGTGAGCCGGGACCCCGCGCTGCGCATGCACTTCAATGACGCCGCGCGCGAAGAAACCGACCATCTCGCGTGGACGCAACAGAGACTGGATGAACTGGGGGCGCGCCCGTCCATGCTGAATCCGCTCTGGTACCTCGGCGCATTCGGCCTCGGCCTGGTTGCGGGAAGGCTCGGCGATGCATTGAGCCTGGGATTCGTCGCGGAGACCGAACGACAGGTCGAAGCCCATCTCGATGGTCATCTGGACCGATTGCCGGCCGGCGATACGGCATCGCGGGCCGTCATCGACCAGATGAAGCTGGATGAAGCGCGCCACGCCAGCCAGGCATGGAGCGCGGGCGCCAGGGAGTTGCCGCCGCCGGCCAAGGCGCTGATGCGCGCGGCGGCCAAGGTCATGACGACGGTCGCGCACCGCATCTAGCGGATCGCATGGGCCGCCCCTTGCATCAGAGATCGATCAGATCGAAGCTGGTCGTGATCTCGGCCGTCTTCCCCAGCATCACGCTGGCCGAGCAATAGGTGTCGTGGCTCAATGCGATGGCCCGTTCCACTGCCGCAGCCGGAATGCCCTTGCCCGCCACGGTGAAGTGCATGTGGATCTTCGTGAAGACCTTGGGGTCCTTCTCCGCGCGTTCGCTGGTGAGCTTGACGCTGCATCGCTCGACCTGGTGCCGGCCGCGCTTGAGGATCAGCACGACGTCATAGGCGGTGCATCCGCCCGTGCCGGCGAGCACCGTCTCCATGGGCCGCGGTGCCAGGTTCCGGCCGCCGTTCCCGGGCTTCGCCGCATCGGGCGCGCCATCCATCATCAGGACATGGCCGGTTCCGGTCTCGGCGACGAAGCCCATCGCCGATTGCGTGCCGGAATTTCCGGTCCAACTGACAGTACATTCCATCTTCGATCACTCCAAGGAGGGGTCACGAACGCGCGTTGAACGAGAAAAACGTTCCGGCGGCGTGAATTTGTGTCTGAAAAGCGTCACTCGCTTGTTGCAATGCAACAAACAGTCGATATACTTTATTTCATCGCACACGAAGCCGTGTGCACCGGTTGTCTCCTCCACCCTCCCAATTGGTGGATTTAGCCCCGAGCCGCAAGGCCCGGGGCTTTTTTCTTGGGAGAGCCGACTGCGGGTGAGAGGCCTATGATCGCGGCCCTATGTCCAGCAACCCGAATCCGCCAGCCCAGACGCTCAGTTCCGCCGACTATCTCAAGCGAATCCTGACCGCTCGCGTCTATGACGTCGCCGTCGAATCGGCGCTCGAGCCGGCGCGCGCGCTGAGCGCAAGGCTCGGCAACACCGTGCTGCTCAAGCGCGAAGACCAGCAGCCCGTCTTCAGCTTCAAGCTGCGCGGCGCCTACAACAAGATGGCGCATCTGAGCCCCGAGCAACTCGCGAGCGGCGTGATCTGCGCCTCGGCGGGCAACCATGCGCAGGGTGTGGCGCTCGGGGCCCGAAAGCTCGGTACCCGGGCGGTGGTGGTGATGCCGGTCACCACGCCTCAATTGAAGATCGATGCCGTCAGGGCGCTCGGCGGCGAGGTCCATCTGCATGGCGACAGCTACTCCGACGCCTACGTCTATGCCCTCGAGCAGCAGAAGTCGCATGGCCTGACCTTCGTCCACCCCTTCGACGATCCGGACGTGATCGCGGGGCAGGGCACGATCGCCATGGAGATCCTGCGCCAACACCAGGGTCCGCTCGACGCGGTCTTCGTCGCCATCGGCGGCGGCGGCCTGATCGCCGGCGTTGCGAGCTACATCAAGGCGCTGCGCCCGGAGATCAAGGTCATCGGCGTGCAGATGAACGATTCGGACGCCATGATCCAGTCGGTCGCCGCGAAAGAACGCGTGGCCCTGCCCGACGTGGGCCTTTTCTCCGACGGCACCGCCGTCAAGCTGGTCGGCGAGGAAACCTTCCGCCTGGCGTCGGGGCTGGTCGACGAGTTCATCGCCGTCGACACCGACGCCGTCTGCGCCGCCATCAAGGACATCTTCATCGACACGCGCAGCATCGTCGAACCCGCGGGCGCGCTCGCGGTCGCCGCGATCAAGCAATACGTCGAGGAACGCGGCACGCGCGGCGAGACCTACGCCGCCATCCTGTGCGGCGCCAACATGAATTTCGACCGCCTGCGCTTCGTCGCCGAGCGCGCGGAAGTCGGCGAGGAGCGCGAGGCGCTCTTCGCGGTCACGATCCCCGAGGAGCGCGGCAGCTTCCTTCGCTTTTGCGAGCTGATCGGGCAGTTGCCCGGCGCTTCGCGCAACGTCACCGAGTTCAACTACCGGATCAGCGACTCGAAGGAAGCACACGTCTTCGTCGGCCTGACCACCACGACGCGGGGCGAATCCAGGACGATCGCGGACACCTTCGTGGCGCATGGCTTCGGCGCCATCGACCTCACGCACGACGAGCTCGCGAAGGAACACATCCGCCACATGGTCGGCGGACGGACGGGCCTCGCCCACGACGAGCGGCTGCTGCGCTTCGTGTTCCCCGAGCGGCCCGGCGCGCTGTTGAAATTCCTGAGCCTGCTGCGGCCGAGCTGGAACATCAGCCTCTTCCACTACCGCAACCAGGGCGCCGACTACGGGCGCATCCTCGTCGGACTGCAGGTTCCTGCGAGCGACGACGCGACCTTCGACGAGTTCCTCCAGACGCTCGGCTATCCCTTCGTCGAGGAGACGCAGAACCCCGCGTACCGCCTGTTCCTGCAGGCCTGAGGCGACGCGTTCAGGTCGGTTCGGCCGGAGGCGCCATCGCCGGCGCGACCCCTGGCGTGGGGAGATTCGGCGGCAGCGGCGGCGGAGCCGTCACGGCTGGCGGCGCGCCCGCCGGTGACGGCGGTGCTGCCACAGCCGGTTGCGGCGGCGCACCAACGTTCGGCGGCGGCGGGGCCGCCAGCGCAGGCTGCTGCGGCGGCGACGGGATGGCCAAAGGCCGCGCCGGCAGTTGCAACGTCAAGGCCGGCTTGCCATCCAAGCTCGGACCGAGCGCGGCCGCACGCGTCGTCACCGACTGGAGCACGAATCCCTCGGCCACCTTGGCGCCGACCTTGAACGGGCGCGCAGGCTTGCCATCGACCGCGATGAGCGCGGCGCCCCGCTGATCCTCGTCCGCCACCACGCCGAGCAAGGCGAAGCGGCTCGCCGCCTCAGGCGTCGCGGCCACGGGCTGGTTCGACACAGCGCCCAGCATCTGGGCCACGGCGGCCGGATCGGGCTCCAGCGGCGTCTTGACAACGGCGGGCGGCGCCACTGCATCGGAGGGCGCCGTCAATCTCAGGCCCCAGAACACGAGACTCGCCGCCGCGAGCGCCCAGATACCGGCCGTCGCAGTGGCTGCGGGCCATCGGGCAGGTGCGTACGGGACTGACATAGGGCCGGATTATCATTCACCGAACACGTCGCGCGCCGCGCTCCCCCACGGGTTTTCCTTTCAATCCATGCCCCTTTCCTACCGCTCCATTCCACGCGCCCTGCAGCGCGGCTTCACGCTGATCGAACTGATGGTGGTGCTGGTCATCATCGGCGTGCTCGCCGCGCTGATCGTGCCCAACGTCATCGAGCGCGCGGACGACGCGCGCGTGACCGCGGCGAAGACCGACATCAACAACCTGATGCAGGCGCTCAAGCTATACCGGCTGGACAACCAGCGCTATCCGACGGCGGAGCAAGGCCTGCAGGCGCTGGTCGCGCGTCCGACCAGCGGGCCGGCGGCGCCCAATTGGAAGCCCTATATCGACAAGCTGCCCAACGACCCCTGGGGCCACCCCTACCAGTACATGAACCCGGGCGTCAAGGGCGAGGTCGACGTGCTTTCGCTCGGCGCCGACGGCCAGCCCGGCGGCGAGGGCAAGAATGCCGACATCGGCAGCTGGCAATAGGGGCGAGCGCCGACCCGTCCAGCGAGCACGCCGCACCCGTGGCGGCTTCACGCTGCTCGAGCTGCTGGTCGTCATCGCGATCATCGCGGTGGCCACGGCGGGCGTCAGCTTCGCACTGCGCGATTCCAGCCAGGCCGCGCTCGACCGCGAGGCGGAAAGGCTCGCCGCCCTGCTCGAATCGGCGCGCGCGCAGTCGCGTGCCAGCGGCATCGTCGTGCGCTGGCGGCCGACGCCGGAAGGGCCCGGCAACTTCAGCTTCGACGGGCTGCCCGTGGGCACGCTGCCGAACACCTGGCTCGCCGAAGGCATCGTGGCGCAGCCGATGACGGCGGGCCGGGTGGCGGTGCCGGCGCTGCAGCTCGGGCCCGATCCGATCATCGCGTCCCAGCAGGTGCTGCTGACGTCCGAGGCACTGCCCAATCGCAGCCTGATCGTCGGCACCGACGGCCTGCGGCCATTCACGGTGATGACGCCATGAGCCGCACGGCCGTTCCGAAGGCGAATCCCGAAGCGCCGCTGCGCGAGGGTAGTCCAGTGAGCCGCACGGCCGTTCCGAAGGCGAATCCCGAAGCGCTGCTGCGCGAGGGTAGTCCAGTGAGCCGCATCCGCCAGGCCGGCTTCACGCTGATCGAGGTGCTGGTCGCGCTGGGCATCGTCGCCATCGCGCTGGCCGCCGGCACGCAGGCGACGATGGCGCTGACGCGCAATGCGCAGCGCCAGTCCGACGTCATGCTGGCCCAGATGTGCGCCGAGAACGAGCTCATCAAGGCCCGCCTTGCCAAGCAGTTGCCCGGGGTCGGCGACACAGGCTCCACCTGCATCCAGGCCGATACGGCGTTCGGTGTGACCGTCACCACCAGCGCCACGCTGAACCCCAACTTCCGCCGCGTCGACGTGCAGGTCGTCGATGCGGACCAGGCGCCGGTGCTGAGAATCTCCACCGTCGTGGGGCGCTACTGATGCGGCGCTCGAACGGCTTCACGCTCATCGAGCTGCTGGTCGCGATCGCGGTCATGGCGCTGCTCGCGATCATGAGCTGGCGCGGGCTGGACGGCATGGCTCGCGCGCAGGCGCAGAACCGCGAGCGCGGGGATGCGGTCCTCACCCTGCAGACCACCCTGACCCAATGGGGCGCCGACCTCGACGCCACGGTGGCGCTGTCGCGCATACGTGCCATCGACTGGGATGGCCGGGTGCTGCGCCTGACCCGCCGCAGCACCGACGGCGACACGCCCCGCATCCATGTCGTCGCCTGGACGCTGCGAACGGACCCGGCCACGGGCACGCGCTGGCTGCGCTGGCAGTCGCCGGGCTTCACCACCCAGGCCGAATGGCAGCAGGCCTGGGACCGTGCAGCGGCGTGGGCGCAGGGCAGTTCCGGCAACGCCGGCGACGCCGAGGTCGACCTGCTGCCGGTCGCGCAGTGGCAGGTCTACTACTTCCGCAACGACGCCTGGAGCCCGGCGGTCAGCGCCGAGACGCTCGGCACCAGCACGCCGCTGCCCGATGGCGTCAGGCTGGTCCTCGGCATTCCTGCGGGCGCGTCGCTCTCGGGCACGATCACGCGCGACTGGGTGCGTCCTTCCCTCACGGTGCCCAAGTCATGAAGCGGACCCAGCGCGGCGCGGCCCTGTTGACCGCCATGCTCACCGTGACGCTGGTCGCGACCTTTGCCGCGGCCGCGCTCTGGCAGCAGTGGCGTGCCACGGAAGTGGAGGGCGCCGAACGGGCGCGCGTGCAGTCCGGCTGGGTGCTGGTCGGTGCGCTGGACTGGTCGCGGCTGATCCTGCGCGAAGACGCGCGCGCGAGCGCGAGCAGCCACGGCGCCGACCACCTCGGCGAGCCGTGGGCCATCCCGCTCGCGGAGGCCAAGCTGTCGAGCTTCCTGGCGGCGGACAAGAACATCTCCAGCGACGCGCTCGAGGGCCTGCCGGACGCCTTTCTCTCGGGCCGGATCATCGACGCGCAATCCAAGCTCAACGTGATGAATCTGGTCCAGGGCGGCAAGCCGGTGGAATCGGCCGTGGCAGCCTTCACCAAGCTCTTCCAGCTGCTGAACCTACCGGCCGGCGAGGTCAGCGCGCTGGTCAGCAATCTGCAGCGGGCACTGCCGCCGGCCGCGGCCGCGAGCACCAGCAGCACGGCGACCGGCAGCACCGCGGCCACGACGACGGGGACGACTTCGACCACCTCGACCGGGTCGACGTCCACCAGCTCCACCAGCTCCACCACCTCCACGAGTGCCGCGGCCGACACCACGGCGGCGAGCAACAGCCCAGGCACCGGACCGCTGATTCCCCAGCACACTTACCAGCTCGTCTGGCTCGGCCTGTCGTCGTCGACCGCGGCGGCCCTGGAACCGTACGTGACCGTGCTGCCGGCGACGACGACGCCGCTCAACCTCAACACCGCCAGCGCCGAAGCGATCTACGCGAGCGTCCCGAAGCTCGACCTGGCGGGTGCCAAGCGGCTGGTCGAGCGCCGCGCGCGCAGCTATTTCCGAAGCCTGGCCGACGCCAACGCGCTGGTGCAGGAGAGCTCGGTCCAGTTCATCGAGGGGCAGCACAGCATCGCCACCAGCTATTTCGAAGTGCAGGCCCGCTTGAGGCTCGACAATGCCTGGGTCGAGGAGCGGACCCTGCTCCAGAGAAACAATCTCGACGTCCGCATCGTGTGGCGCGAGCGTGGCGCGGGCGCCACGGTCCTGCCGCCTAAATCCTGACGGCCCGGTCCACCTGACATTGAATGGGTCAAGAATGTTCGTAACGCGCGCAGCTTCAGTATGGGGCGCTATCAAATCTGTAGCGGAAATTGTCGTCCCGCACCTAAAATGACGACCTTTTTTCTCCATTCATGTCCGTGCTGCTTGTAACCATTCCTATCACCCCCGGTTCGGCGATCGCCGAATACGGCTGGGCGGACTGGTCCAGCGACGGCCGGAAGCTGCGTGCCCAGGGGAGCGCACCCGCGGCCTTGTTGCCGTCCGGCGACGAAGTCGTCCTCGGCGTGCCGATCGCGGCGCTTTCGTGGCATCAGGTGACGCTGCCGCAGGGCAGCATGAGCGGCAGCGCGCGGCTGCGCTCCGTGCTCAACGGTCTGCTGGAGGACCAGCTCCTCGACGAGCCCGAGTCCCTGCACTTCGCGCTGGAGCCGGGGGCCCACGTCGGCGCCCCGATCTGGGTCGCGGCATGCAACCGAACCTGGCTGCGCAGCGCCGTGCAGGCGCTTGAGGCCGCCGGCCGCCGCGTCACGCGCATCATTCCCGAGTTCGCGCCCGCGCCCGCCGGCGGCCCCTCGATGCTCTTCGTCATCGGCGAGCCCGAGGCGGCAGTCTGCGTGATCACCGGTCCGGACGGCGTGGCAACACTGCCCTTCGACGACGCGAGCCTCGAACTGGTGGGCACGCTTCCACCCGGCACCAGCGCACTGGCCGAGCCGGCGGTCTCCGAGCTGGCCGAAAGCGCCCTCGGCCAGCGCGTGCCGATCATCAAGCCGGCGGAGCGCTGGCTCCAGGCCAGCGAATCGCCCTGGGACCTGGCGCAATTCGACCTCGCCTCGACCGGGCGCGCCCGCGCGAGCAAGAAGCTCGCGGCGATCTCGCGCGAGCTGTGGCGCGGCCGCCGCTGGCGTGCGGCGCGCTGGGGCGCGCTGGTGCTGGTGCTGGCGCAGTTCGTCGGTCTCAACGCCTGGGCCTGGAAGGAGCGCAGCGCGCTCGAAGCCAAGCGCGCTGCGGTGCGAAACGTGCTCACCCAGACCTTTCCCTCGGTGCGGCTCGTGGTCGATGCGCCGGTCCAGATGTCGCGCGAGGTCGCGGCGCTGCAGCAGGCGACCGGCGGGGTCACCGCCGGCGACTTCGAGCCCATGCTGGGCGCCCTGTCCGCAAGTCTCCCGCGCGGGCGCGTTCCGACGGCCATCGATTTCAGCGCCGGCCAGCTTCGCCTGCGCGGCCTGGGTCTGCAGCCTTCCGAGCTGACCAGCGTGGCTTCGGCACTTTCCTCGCGCGGCTACAGCGCGCGCAGCGAGGGCGACCTGCTTCTCGTGCAGGCGGAGGCGACGCGATGAAGTGGACCGAAACCCTCGAAGCCCGCTGGCGGGCGTGGTGGCCCGAACTCGGCGCGCGCGAGCAGCGCCTGGTCATCGCCGGCGGCGTGCTGGTGGCGGTCGCCCTGTTCTGGTGGATCGGACTCGCACCCGCATTGCGCACGCTGTCTTCCGCCCCCGCCGAACACGCAGAGCTCGATGCGCAATTGCAGAACATGACGAACCTGCAGGCGCAGGCCAAGGCGCTGCAATCGCAGCCGCGCGCGAGCCGCGACGACGCCATGCGCAGCCTCGAAACCTCGGTGCGCGAGGACCTGCGCGGCACGGGGCAGCTGCAATCCGCCGGCGCCGGCGAAGCCGCGACCGTCGCAGTGCGCGGCGCCTCCGCCGAGACCCTGGCGCAATGGTTCGCGCAGGTCCGCAGCAACGCCCGCGCGGTGCCGCGCGAGGTCCACCTGACGCGCAACACGCAGCAGGGCGGCAAGCCGACGGCACCCGGGTCCCCGCCAGGCGGCGAGCCCTCGGGCGCGCGCTGGGACGGCACCCTCGTCATGAGCCTGCCGGCACGCTGAACCATGGCCACCGCACGCCCCGCCCCAAGCTCCGACGGCGCCTCCGGCTGGCGCTGGGCCGCGCTCGGCGGGCTGGTCGGAGTCGCGTTCGCGCTCTCCTTCTTCGCGCCGGCGCGCTGGCTGGCGGCCGGGTTGTCCCAGTGGAGCAACGGCCATCTGAAACTCGTCAACGCGCGCGGGACGGTCTGGACCGGCAGCGCCGGACTGGTGTTTTCCAGCGGCGCGGGCGGCGCCGAGGCGATCTCGCTGCCTGGCACGCTCGGCTGGACGCTGCGCCCGCGCTGGGACGGCGTCACCGCCGCGCTCGACATTCCCTGCTGCGCCGCCCAACCGCTCGAATTCCGGGCCCGGCCGCGTCCGGGCGGCCTCGAGCTCGCATGGCGCGACGGCCAGTCGCGCTGGCCCGCCGCGCTGCTGACCGGCTTCGGCGCACCGTGGAACACGCTCAAACTCGACGGCACCATGGACGTCTCGATGCAGGCCTTCACGCTGCGCTGGGACGGCCCCCAGCTCGCGCTGGCCGGGCGCGCGACCCTCGACGCGACCGATATTTCCTCCAGTCTCTCGACCTTGAAGCCGATGGGCAGCTACCGCGTGGCCCTCGAAGGCGGTCCGGCGCCGAGCGTGCTGCTGACCACCCGCGAAGGCAGCGGGCTGCAACTGAGCGGCAGCGGCCGATGGAACGGCAGCACGCTGCACTTCGACGGCGAGGCCAGCGCCGCGCCGGGACGGGAAGACGCGCTCTCGAATCTGTTGAACATCATCGGGCGACGCGAAGGCGCACGCTCGCTCATCACACTGGGATGACCATGAAGAAGCCTGAGACTTCGTACGGTGCGCGCATCGGCACCATCGCGCTCGCCGCACAGATGCTGATTGCCGCCGCGTGCATCCCCTCGGCATTCGCGCAGGACGCTCCGCGGCGAGGCGAACCGATCACGCTGAACTTCACCAACGCGGAGATCGAATCGGTCGCCCGGACCATGGCGGTCGTGACCGGGCGCGACGTGGTGGTCGATCCGCGCGTGAAGGGCACCGTGACCCTGCAGACCGACCGCGCGATCGCGCCCGAAGCCGCCTTCAACCAGTTCGCCGCGGCGCTGCGGCTGCAGGGCTTCGCGGTCGTGCAGTCCGAAGGGCTCTACAAGATCGTGCCCGAGGCCGACGCCAAGCTGCAGAGCACCACGGTGACGACCGCCACGCCCGTCACCTCGAGCCTGAGCGGCAACCAGATCGTCACGCAGGTCTTCAAGCTCAACTACGAGTCGGCGAACAACCTGCTGCCGGTGCTGCGTCCGCTGATCGCGCCGAACAACACGATCAACGTGAACCCCGGCAACAACTCGCTGGTCATCACCGACTACGCCGAGAACATGCGCCGGCTGGCGCGCATCATCGCCGCGCTCGATCTGCCGAACGCCTCGGACATCGAGGTGATTCCCCTCAAGCATTCGGTCGCGACGGATCTCGTGCCCCTGGTGACCCGGCTTCTCGAAGGCGGCGCCGGCACCGGGCCGGCGGCCGGCGCGGCACCCGGGACGACCGACGCTTCGTTCCGCACCGCGCTCCTGGCCGAGCCCCGCGGCAACACGATCATCCTGCGGGCCGCCAATCCGGCACGGGCGCAACTGGTTCGCACGCTGATCGAAAAACTCGACCGTCCGCCCGTGGACAGCGGCAACGGCGCCGCGGGCAATGTGTACGTGGTCTACCTCAAGAACGCCGACGCGGTGAAGCTCGCCGCGACGCTGCGCGCCGCCATGTCGGCCGAAGCGCGCGGGGGCGGCGGCGCGACCGGCTCGCTCCAGGCCACCAGCCCCACGACCCAGCCGCTGCAGCAGCAGGCCAGCGCGACGCAGACCGGCATGTCGCAGAGCCCGCAGGCCACGGCGCCCCTGAACAACGCCAACCAGCCGTCCACCGGCGGGCAGATCCAGGCCGACCCCTCGACCAATTCGCTCGTCATCACGGCGCCCGAGCCGCAGTACCGGCAGATCCGCGCCGTGATCGACAAGCTCGACGGGCGCCGCGCCCAAGTCATGATCGAGGCCCTGATCGTCGAAGTCAGCGCCAATAAGGCGGCGCAATTCGGCGTCCAGTGGCAGAGTGCGGTCGGCAACAACGGCGTCATCGGCACCAATTCCAGCCTGTCCGGCGCCAACATCCTGGCGCTCACCGCCGCGCTGGCGGCCAAGACGCCCGCGGCCATCACGACCCTGGGAACCGGCATCAACATCGGTGTCGGGAAACGGTACGGCAACCAGTTCGCCCTCAACGCGATCGCCAACTTCTTCGCCGGCGACGCCGATTCCAATCTGCTCTCGACGCCCAACCTGTTGACCCTGGACAACGAGGAGGCCAAGATCATCATCGGCCAGAACGTGCCGTTCGTGACCGGCCAGTTCACCAACACCGGCGCGGCCAGCGGCTCGGTGAACCCGTTCACGACGATCGAGCGCAAGGACGTGGGCCTGACCTTGCGCGTGCGCCCGCAGATCAACGAGAACGGGACCATCAAGATGATCGTGTTCCAGGAAACATCGACGGTGCAGGCGGGCACCGAAAAAGATGCGAACGGCCCGACCACCAACAAGCGCTCGATCGAGTCCAGCGTGCTGGTCGAAGACGGCGGCCTGGTCATGCTGGGCGGCCTCTTGTCCGACAACTACAGCAACAACATCGACAAGGTCCCGCTGGCCGGCGACATTCCGGTGCTCGGCAATCTGTTCAAGAGCGAGAACCGCTCGCGGCAAAAGACCAATCTGATGATGTTCCTGCGGCCCATCGTGCTGCGCGATGCGGCCACCAGTACCGGGCTCGCCAACGACCGCTACGACCTGATGCGGGCCCTGCAAGGGCAGTTGCAACCCGAGGACCACCCGATGCTGAACAACGTGGACGCGGCTCCGGTGATGCCGCCGCCGCCCCCGCTTCAGACCGGGCCTGGAACCCTCCGAATGGACGGCACCACGCTGATTCCGCCGCCGATCGCGCCGGTCCAGCGACTGGCACCATCACCCTTGAAAGGTTCCTTGCCCCCGACCTCGGATCCGGCGACCTCGCGCGAGCTGCCTTAGGACGAAAATTGATGCGCTACCCTCTTCCCTACGCTTTCGCGCGCAGCCAGCAGCTGCTGCTCGAGGAAACGGACGACGGCAACCTGACGCTCTGGATGCCGAAGGTGCCGCCGCGCAGCGCGCTCGGCGAGGTGCTGCGCAAGTTCCAGGTCAAGGCCTTCGAGCCGCTCGCGCCCGACCAGCTCGCCAAGCGCATCAGCGCCGCCTATGCGCAGGGCGAGTCCAACGCCGCTGCGGTGGTCAGCGAGGTGCAGAGCGATGCCGACCTCTCGCGCATGATGCAGGAGCTGCCCGCGGTCGAGGACCTGCTCGAGTCCGCCGGCGACGCACCGATCATCCGCATGCTCAACGCGCTGCTCACCCAGGCGGCGCGCGACGGCGCGAGCGACATCCACATCGAGCCCTACGAGCGGACCTCGTCGGTGCGCTTCCGCATCGACGGCACGCTGCGCGAAGTGGTGCAGCCGAATCGCGCGCTGCATGCGGCCCTGATCTCGCGCCTGAAGATCATGGCCGACCTCGACATCTCCGAGAAACGGCTGCCGCAGGACGGCCGCATCAGCCTGCGCATCGGCACGCGCGCGGTGGACGTGCGGGTCTCGACGCTGCCGTCGGCGCACGGCGAACGCGCGGTGCTGCGTCTGCTCGACAAGTCCGAGAGCAAGCTCACGCTCGAATCGGTCGGCATGCTGGGCGACACGCGCGCGCGCTTCGAGCACCTGATCGGACAGCCGCACGGCATCGTCCTCGTGACCGGGCCGACCGGCTCGGGCAAGACGACTACGCTCTACGCGGCGCTCGGCCAGCTCGATGCCAGCAGCAGCAACATCATGACGGTGGAAGACCCGATCGAATACGAGCTGCCCGGCGTCGGCCAGACGCAGGTCAACGCGAAGATCGACCTGACTTTCGCCAAGGCCCTGCGCGCGATCCTGCGGCAGGACCCGGACGTGATCATGATCGGCGAGATCCGCGACTTCGAGACCGCGCAGATCGCGATCCAGGCCTCGCTCACCGGCCACCTCGTGTTCGCGACGCTGCACACCAACGATTCCGTCAGCGCGGTGACCCGGCTGACCGACATGGGCGTCGAGCCCTTCCTGCTGAGTTCATCGCTGCTCGGCGTGCTCGCGCAGCGGCTGGTGCGCAAGCTGTGCCCGGTGTGCTCGGCGCCCGGGCCCGGCGGCGGCGAAGCGGTGCCGGTCGGATGCGACGCCTGCGGCCAGACCGGCTACCAGGGCCGCACCGGCATCTTCGAGCTGCTGGTGGCCGACGACACGGTGCAATCGCTGATCCACAGCCGCGCGCCCGAAAGCCAGATCTTCGTGGCGGGCGAGCGCGGCGGGCTGCGCTCGATGCGCGAGGACGGCGAACGGCTGGTCAAGGCCGGCGTCACATCCCGCGCCGAGCTGCTCCGGGTCACCCGGGAATAGCTCAGTCCGCCACCACCAGGTTCTTGGTCTGCGGATCGGTCACGATCTCGCGCACCTTGCCGGCCTTGTCGAAGACGACCTGGTATTCGGCGAAGCTGCTGATCCACATGCGCCACATCTCGGCGTCGAGCTTCGGGTTCTCGCTGCTGATCGGCCAGCCGACCGCCATCGCGACCTGCTCGCGCGTCATGCCCTTGGTCACGCGTGCTTCCTTGATGGCTGCCTGGATCTTCGGCGGGAAACTCGCGATCCTGGCGGCCGGGTCTTCCTGCACCACCCAGCGCTGGGCGAACGCGCCGAGGTCGATGTCGCGGCTGTAGTCGTTGCCGATGTCCTGCTTGCCGCCGTTGATCTCGACGTGCACGCGGTAGCGGCCATAGCCCGTCACCCGCACCGGCGTGCCCACCGGGATGATGCGCTTACCACCTTCGGCATAGTTGCTGTCGCTGGCCCAGCTGCCGTCGGTGCGCAGGTTGCAACAGAGGTAACCGCTGAAGGTGGGGTGCGCCCAGGCGGGAATGGCAAGGGCGCCGAGCAGGGCAGCGACGGCGACGGGCGTGCGAATCGGCATGATGAACCCCTCCGGTCGGTATGGCGGCGCCCAGTGGCGTATCGGCCTGCCGAACGCCGACAATGCGGGCTCGCGCATTCTGCAACCCGTCCCCCATGCCTGCCTATTCCTTCGAAGCCATAGACCAACAGGGGCAGCCCCGCAAGGGCGTACTCGAAGCCGACACCGCGCGCAGCGCGCGCGGCATGCTGCGTGCCCAGTCGCTGATCCCGCTCGAGGTGACGGTGGTCGGCAGTGCCGAAAGCGGCGCGCCGGCCGCCGGCGGCTGGAAGCGCGTGATCGGCGGCGGCCGCATCTTCAACTCGACCACCCTGGCCGTCTGGACGCGCCAGCTGGCCGGGCTGGTGTCGTCGGGACTGCCGCTCGAACGCGCGCTCACGGCGCTCACCGACGAGGCGGAGAGCGAGGCGCAGCGCAACCTCGTGGCCTCCCTGCGCGCCGAGGTCAACGCAGGCTCGCCCTTCGGACGCGCGCTCTCGCAGCATCCGCGCGAGTTCTCCTCGATCTACACCGCCGTGATCGGCGCCGGCGAACAAAGCGGCAATCTCGGCCTGGTGCTCGAACGCTTGGCGGACGACCTGGAGCAGCGACAGGCGCTGCAGCAGAAGCTGGTCGGCGCGGCGCTCTATCCGGCGATCGTGACCGTGGTCGCGATCGTGATCGTCGTCTTCCTCGTGAGCTACGTGGTGCCGCAGGTGGCGAACGTGTTCGCCGGCACCAAGCGGGCGCTGCCGATCCTTACCGTCGCCATGCTCGCGATCAGCGACTTCGTGCGCCACTATGGGTGGGCGATGCTGGGCGTGGTCGTCCTCGCAGCCCTCGGCGGGCGCATCGCGCTCTCGCGTGCCGCATTGCGCGAGCGCTTCGACGCGGCCTGGCTCAACCTGCCGCTGGTCGGCAAGCTCTCGCGCGGCTACAACGCGGCGCGCTTCGCGAGCACGCTCGCGATGCTGGCCACGGCCGGGGTGCCGATTCTTCGCGCGCTGCAGGCGGCCTCCGAAACCCTGGGCAACCGCGCCATGCGCGCCGACGCGCTCGATGCGCTGGTGCTGGTGCGCGAAGGCGCGCCGCTCGCATCGGCACTGGCGCAGAAGAAGCGCTTCCCGGGCATCGTCTCGATGTTCGCGCGGCTCGGCGAACAGACCGGCACCTTGCCGCTGATGCTGCAGCGCGCAGCCAACCAGCTCGGCGCCGAGGTGCAGCGCCGCGCCATGCATCTGGCGACGATCCTCGAGCCGCTGCTGATCGTGGCGATGGGCGGCGTCGTGATGCTGATCGTGCTGGCGGTGCTGATGCCGATCATCCAGCTCAACCAGTTCGTCAAGTAGCGTATGCCGGTCACTCTCGAAGACAAGCTCGTGGTCGCGATCTCATCGCGCGCGCTGTTCGATCTCGAAGAAGAGAACCGCGTCTTCGAATCGGGCGATCACGAGGGCTACATGCGCCTGCAGCTCGAACGGCTGGACGTGCCCGCGCGGCCGGGCATCGCGCACGCGATGGTGCGCAAGCTGCTGCGCTTCAACGAAGACGGCGTGCAGCGGGTGGAGGTCGTGATCCTCTCGCGCAACGACCCGGTCTCGGGCATGCGCATCTTCCAATCGGGCGCGGCGGCCGAGATGCAGTTGCAACGCGGCGTCTTCACGCAAGGGCGGGCGCCCTTCGGCTACCTGCGACCGCTCAACGCCGACATCTTCCTGTCGGCCAACCCGCACGACGTGCGCGAGGCGCTGGCCGCCGGCTTTCCGGCCGCGCACGTGATGGTCGAGGCGGTGCGCGCCACCGACCACTACCCTGACGAGCTGCGCATCGCATTCGACGGCGACGCGGTGCTCTTCAGCGACGAGGCCGAGCGCGTGTTCCAGCGCGACGGCCTCGCGGCCTTCCAGCAGCATGAATCGAGCAAGGCCGACGAGCCGCTGTCCGAAGGCCCCTTCAAGCCCTTTCTCGTGGCGCTGCACCGGCTGCAGCAATCGGGCACCTCGCGCATGCGCATCCGCACCGCGCTGGTCACCGCGCGCGGAGCCCCGGCGCACAGGCGCGCCATCCGCACGCTGATGAAATGGAACATCAAGGTCGACGAAGCGATGTTCCTCGCCGGCCTGCCCAAGGGCGAGTTCCTGCGCGAATTCGAACCCGACTTCTTCTTCGACGACCAGACCGGCCACGTCGATTCGGCGGCCCGCCATGTGCCGGCGGGCCATGTCGCGAGCGGCATCAGCAACGAGGCACCGGGCGGGTCATGACGAGCACGCATGCGCCGCATCGCCCCCTGATCGTCCGGCATGCCGACGTGCTGGTCACGATGGACGCCGCCCGGCGCGAGATTCCCGATGGCGCGGTGGTCGCCGAAGGGCCCGCCATCGCCTGGGTCGGGCCCTCCGCCGAACTGCCGCCCGCGTATGCCGATGCGGTGCAGAGCGGGCAGGCCGACGCGATCGACATGCGCGGCCATGTGGTGCTGCCCGGGCTGGTCAACACGCACCACCACATGTACCAGAGCCTCACGCGTGCGGTGCCCGAGGCGCAGGACGCCGAGCTCTTCGGCTGGCTGAGCCACCTCTACCTGCTGTGGGCGCGCATCACGCCGGAGATGATCCGCGTCTCGACGCAAACCGCGATGGCCGAGCTGATGCTCTCCGGCTGCACGACGACCAGCGACCACCTCTACCTCTTCCCCAACGGCGCACGGCTCGACGACTCGATCGAGGCCGCAGAGGCAATGGGCATGCGCTTCCACGCCGCGCGCGGCAGCATGAGCGTGGGCCGCAGCCTGGGCGGTCTGCCGCCCGACGAAGTGGTCGAGTCCGAAGACGCCATCCTGCGCGACAGCGACCGCCTCATCGGCCGCTGGCACGATCCGTCGCGCCACGCGATGCGGCGCATCGTGCTCGCGCCCTGCTCGCCTTTCTCCGTTTCGCGCGACCTCATGCGCCTGTCGGCCGAACTGGCGCGCGAGCGCGGCGTGTCGCTGCACACCCATCTGGCCGAGAACGACAACGACATCGCCTACTCGCGCGAGAAGTTCGGCATGACGCCCGCCGAGTACGCCGAGGACCTCGGCTGGGTCGGCCGCGACGTCTGGCACGCCCACTGCGTGAAGCTCGACGAGGCCGGGATCGCGCTCTTCGGCCGCACCGGCACCGGCGTCGCGCATTGCCCGTGCTCGAACATGCGCCTGGCCTCGGGCATCGCGCCCATCGGCGCGATGCGCCGCGCCGGCGTGCCGGTGGGGCTCGGGGTGGACGGCAGTGCGTCGAACGACGGCGCGCACCTGCTCGGCGAGGCCCGGCAAGCCATGCTGCTGCAGCGCGTGGGCTTCGGCCCCGCCGCGATGACGGCGCGCGAGGCGCTGGAGATCGCAACCCTGGGCGGCGCGCGCGTGCTCGGCCGCGACGACATCGGCGCGCTCGCGCCGGGCATGTCGGCGGACCTCGTCGGCTTCGACCTCCGCGGCGTCGCGCATGCCGGCGCGGGCCACGATCCGGTGGCGGCGCTGGTGTTCTGCCAGCCCGGCGCGGTCGCCCTCTGCGTTGTCAACGGACGTGTCCGCATCCAGGGCGGACGCTTCGAGGACGTCGAACTCGCACCGCTTCTGGCACGGCATCGCGACCTCGCGCGCATGCTGTACGAGAGCGCAAGGCACCCGCACACGGCCTGAACGGCCGGCTTCGCGCTTCAGAATGACCTAAGAAAGACGGGCGGCCCGGCGCTACGATCGGCGCAACGCGCCCGTCCGGGCGAGCCCCATGCTCACGCCATGACAGATCCTGCCGTTTCCCACAACCTCCTCACCACGCTGCGCCGCATCGGCGCGCTGGCCGCGCCGTACTTCCGCTCGGAAGAAAGATGGAAGGCGCGCGGACTCCTCGCCGCGATCGTCGCGCTCAATCTGGGCGTGGTCTACATGCTGGTGCTCAACAACCAGTGGTACGCGCGCTTCTACGACGCCCTGCAGAACAAGGACCAGGCGGTGTTCTGGCGCGAGATCGTCTTCTTCTGCTGGATCGCCGCCGGCTACATCGTCATCGCGATCCTCAAGTTCTACCTGACCCAGTTGCTGCAGTTGCGCTGGCGTGCATGGATGACGCGCAACTACCTCGGCCGCTGGATGGCCGACAACACCTTCTACCGGCTCGAGCTCGCGCGCTACGGCCGGCAGGACGGCGAGTCGCCCGACAACCCCGACCAGCGCATCCAGGAGGACATGCAGATGTTCACCGACTACACGATGACGCTGTCGATGGGCCTGCTCAACGCGGTCGTCACCCTGGTGAGCTTCATCGGCATTCTCTGGATGGAGAGCGGCACCACGAGCCTCACACTGTTCGGCAGCACCTACACGGTGCCGGGCTCGATGGTCTGGATCGCGGTCCTGTATTGCACGGCGGGCACGATCATCACCCACTACATCGGCCGCCCGCTGATCGGCCTCAATTTCCAGCAGCAGCGCTTCGAGGCCGACTTCCGGCATCACCTGATGCGCGTGCGCGAATACAGCGAGGCGATCGCGCTCGATCGCGGCGCGCAAGTCGAGCACGGCCAGCTCAAGCTGCGCTTCGGTGCCGTGCTCAAGAACTACCTGCAGCTCATCAACAAGCAGAAGAACCTCGTGGCCTTCACCGCATCGTTCGGGCAGGCCTCGGTGATCTTCGCATTCATCGTGCAGGCGCCGCGCTTCTTCAGCGGCGCGATCCAGCTCGGCCAGCTCATGCAGGTCAACTCGGCCTTCGGCCGCGTGCAGGATTCGCTGAGCTGGTTCGTCGACAACTACGACCGCGTGGCCGTGTGGCGCGCCACCGCCGATCGTCTGACCACCTTCGAGGCCGCGATGCGCGCGCACGCCGGTGCCGCCAGCCCGCTCGAACGCACCCCCGCGCCGAGCGGCCAGGGCCTGAGCGCAGCCGATGTGAGCGTCGCGCTGCCCGACGGCGCACCGCTGATCCAGGGCGCCGCGCTCTCGGTTCAGCCGGGCGACAGCGTGATGCTGCAAGGCCCCTCGGGCAGCGGCAAGTCCACGCTGTTCCGCGCTTTCGCGGGCATCTGGCCCTTCGCGCACGGACGGGTGTCGATCCCTGCCAACGCGATGTTCATCCCGCAGCGGCCTTACGTGCCCAATGGCCGGCTGCGCGACGCGCTGGCCTATCCGCAGCCGGCGGGCGACTACAGCGACGAACAGCTCGTGGCCGCCTTGAACGACGCGATGCTGCCCGACTTCGCGGCCCGCCTCGACGACAGCGATGCCTGGAGCCAGAAGCTTTCCGGCGGTGAGCAGCAGCGCCTCGCGATCGCGCGCGTGATGCTGCGCAAGCCGGCGTGGCTGTTCGCCGACGAGGCCACGAGTGCGCTCGACGTCGAGACGGAAGAAACGCTCTACAAGCGGCTCGCGGCCGGGGTGAAGGCCGCCGGCGGTGCGATGGTGTCGATCGCGCACCGCGCCTCGGTCGGCGCCTTCCACGACAGGCGCTGGACGCTGGTGCCCGAATCGAACGGCGCGGCGGCCCGCTACAGGGTCGAGGCGATGTAGCGTTCCCAGCCGCGGGCGCGCAGCTCGCAGGCCGGGCAATTGCCGCAGCCGTAGCCCCAGGCGTGGCGCTGGGCACGATCGCCGAGGTAGCAGGTGTGCGTGTCCTCGACGATGAGATCGACCAGTGCGTCGCCGCCGATGCGATGCGCCATCTCCCAGGTCGCGGCCTTGTCGATCCACATGAGCGGCGTCTCGATCAGGAAGCGCCGGTCCATGCCGAGCGAAAGCGCGAGCTGCATCGCCTTCATGGTGTCGTCGCGGCAGTCGGGGTAGCCGGAGAAGTCGGTCTCGCACACCCCGGTCACGATCACGTCGATGCCGCGCCGGTACGCCAGCGCACCGGCCAGCGTGAGAAACAGCAGGTTGCGTCCCGGCACGAAGGTGTTCGGCAAGCCGTTGGCCTGCATCTCGAACGCGATGTCCTGCGTGAGCGACGATGCGCTGATCTGCCCCAGCACGTCGACCACGAGCATGTGGTCCTCGCCGAGCCGGGCGTCCCAGCGCGGGAAGCGCTCGCGCAGATGCCCGAGCACCTTGCCGCGCGCCTCCAGTTCGATGCGATGGCGCTGGCCGTAGTCGAAGCCGACCGTTTCGACGCGCTCGTACTTGTCGAGCGCCGCGGCCAGGCAGGTGGTCGAGTCCTGGCCGCCGGAGAAGAGGACGAGTGCGGTGGTGTGCATGGTGAACACCATTTTCGCAAGGAAGCGAGCCGGGCAGGCGAGATCAGGCTGGCGTATGCAGGTAGCGCGCTCGCTCGTCAGGTGTGGCGAACAACTGCCCGATGCCGCTGTCGAAAGTGACGAGTCGCACGCCGTGGCGGACCGCCAGCGCGAGCAGCCACGCGTCGGTGACCTGACGATGGCCTCGCAGCCCGCCGGTGCAGCAGCCAAGGACATGCTCGAAACCGAAGTCCATGGGCAGCATGCGATGCTTCGGATGCGCAGTATTGCGCAGCAGCACCTCCGCGATATCGCTCACTGCGACCGGCCGGCCCGAGAATGCGGGCTGGGAAATGACGCGAACGAACGCGGCCTGCGTGAAGGCCGTCGTCGCCCAGCCGTGGCGGGCGTGAGCCCTGAACCAGCGGATCATGCGCTCGTGATGTTCATGCGCAGGCCATCCCAAAGCGATCAGCGCATTGGCATCCAGCAGATAGCTCAAGGCGCGTCGTCCAGCAAGTCCTTGACCTGACTGCTCGTGACTCGAGGGGACTCGGGCGGCAGGTCGAATACCCAGACACCCGCCCTTTTTCGTACCTGCAGGCGCTCGCCGCTGCCACGCCGAATCAGCTCGGAGATGGCTTGTCCCAACTTGAGCGCACGCGCCTGCGCGTAGGCCTGAGCCACCGCGAAGGCATCGTCCTCCAGAGTGACGGTTGTACGCATGATTGATGCATGTTCAACAGTTTGATGCAGACCATTGTATTTGATGCACCTCACACCCGCGCCGCCTTACAGGAAGCGCTCCAACAGCTTTCGTGAATGGCGGTCCAGCGCCTTCGCGTCCGGGATGCGGAACTGCAGGCCGTGCGCGCTCGCGATCAGCAGCGCGCCGCCTTCGAGCCGGCGGATGTCTTCCTCGGCCTTGAGCACGAAGCGGGTCTCGCCGCGGTCGGTGCTCACGCTCCAGGTGCTCGGCACGCCGAAGCTCGACACCTTGTGGAGCTTCTGCAGCGTCGGCGCGAAGTCGCGCGCCACCAGATCCTGGTCGAGCAGCGCGCGCATCGCACTGGGCAAGTCGGCGATGCGGTCGATCCAGACGAGCTCCCGCCCGTCGGTCCCCACCAGCGAGATCCCGTGATCCGGCGAGGTGAGCGGAAATGCCCGCACGGGCACCACGCCCACGTGACGCAGGCCCTCGCCATCCGTCAGCACGAGCCGCCCGAAGGCATCGCGTTCGAGTTGAAAGTCGTTCATGCGTCCCCCGCCGGATGGGCTGCGTGCGCGCCGAGCGCGGCGGCCACGGCACTGCGTTCGGCCACGGCGCCCGCGCTCTCTTCGTCGGCCTGCCGCAGTTGCGCCTGGTAGAGCCGCCAATAGGCGCCCTGCTTTTCCATGAGCGCGTCGTGCGGGCCCACTTCGACGATCTCGCCGCGGTCCATCACCACGAGGCGGTCGGCCTTGCGCAGCGTGGAAAGCCGGTGCGCGATCGCGATCGTGGTGCGGCCCTGCACGAGGTTGTCGAGCGCCTTCTGGATTTCCTTCTCGGTCTCGGTATCGACCGCCGAAGTCGCTTCGTCGAGGATCAGGATGCGCGGGTCGATCAGGAGCGCGCGCGCGATGCTGATGCGCTGCCGCTCGCCGCCCGACAGGCCCTGGCCGCGCTCGCCGACCAGCGAGTCGTAGCCGTGCGGCAGGCGCAGGATGAAGTCGTGCGCATGCGCCGCGCGCGCGGCGGCCACGATCTCCTTGCGCGTGGCGGCGGGCTTGCCGTAGGCGATGTTCTGGGCGATGGTGCCGAAGAAGAGGAAGGGCTCCTGCAGCACCAGCCCCACGTGCCGGCGGTAGTCGGCAACGGCGAAGCGGCGGATGTCGGTGCCGTCGACCTTGATCGCGCCGTCGGTCACGTCGTAGAAGCGGCAGATCAGGTTCACCAGCGTGCTCTTGCCCGAGCCGCTGTGGCCGACCAGGCCGATCATCTCGCCCGGCTCGATCACCAGGCCGAGGTCGCGGATCACCGCGCGGCTGCCGTAGCGGAAGCCGACATCGTCCATCTCGATGCGGCCCTGCACCCGGTCGACCTGCACCGGGTTCGCGGGCTCGGGCACGTTGCTCACATGGTCGAGGATGTCGAAGATGCGCTTGGCGCCGGCCGCCGCCTTCTGCGTGACCGAGACGATGCGGCTCATCGAATCGAGCCGCGTGTAGAAGCGCCCGATGTAGGCGATGAACGCGGTGAGCACACCGACCGTGATCCTGCCGCGCGCCACCTGCCAGATGCCGAAGGCCCAGACCACCAGCAGGCCGACCTCGGTCAGGAGCGACACGCTCGGCGTGAAGAGCGACCAGGTCTTGTTGAGCTTGTCGTTGACCTGCAGGTTGTAGGTGTTGGCGGCGCGGAAGCGGTCGGATTCGCGCTGCTCCTGCGCGAAGGCCTTGACGACGCGGATGCCGGGGATGGTGTCGGCGAGCACGTTGGTGACCTCGCTCCACACCCGGTCGATCTTCTCGAAGCCGGTGCGCAGCTTGTCGCGCACCACGTGGATCATCCAGGCGATGAAGGGCAGCGGCACCAGCGTGACGATCGCCAGCAGCGGGTTGATCGAGAACAGGATCACCGCCGTCATCGTGATCATCAGCACGTCGGTGAGGAAATCGAGCGCGTGCAGCGACAGGAAGACGTTGATGCGGTCGGTCTCCGAGCCGATGCGCGCCATCAGGTCGCCGGTGCGCTTGCCGCCGAAGTAATCCAGGGGCAAGGTCAGCAAGTGTTCGTAAGTGGTGGTGCGCAGGTCGGCGCCGATGCGTTCGGACACCAGCGCCAGCAGGTAGGTGCGCGCCCACCCGAGCGCCCAGCCGACCAGCGCCGCCGCCAGCAGGGCGCCGAGGAACAGCACCACCTTGTGGACCGCGATCTGCTGCCCGTTCTGGAACGGGATCAGGATGTCGTCCATCAGCGGGATGGTCAGGTAGGGCGGCACCAGCGTCGCGGCGGTCGAGGCCAAGGTCAGCAGAAACCCGGTGATCAGCTGCTTGCGATAGGGCTTGGCGAAGCGGCCGAGCCGCAGCAGCACCCAGGTCGAGGGCGGCGGCTGGAGCTCGGTTTCGGCCGCCTCGTCCGCATCGGCGCCCGGCAGTGTCACCTGCGCGACACGTTCGGCGTGCTGTTCGAACAGCTTCTGCACCTTCAGCGCCCCGGCCTGGTGCGCGAGGGTGTAGCGCCAGCGGGCCAGCCGGCCCTTGTCGTCCAGCAGGTCCAGGGTGCCGATGCCGGCATGGTCGGAAAGCTGCAATTCCAGCCCCGGCGCGGGGAGCGCCCATTCGAACCAGGCGCCGCCCGGATTGCGCACCAGCAGGCGCCGGTCGGTCAGCGCCAGCAGGCCGGAGGCAAACCGAAGTTCCTCGTCAAGGTCAACCGGCAGAGTCGCCAGAACGTTTTCCGCCGGTAGGAGCCGGCTCTCCAGCGCCGCTGAAGCCTCCTCTGATTCGCCCCCCGGGGTGCCGACTGGATCGTGATGTTGCATTGTGTTTCTAAATCTCCGGCCCGCTGCCGGACCCTTCATGGCGCCCAGGACCTGTTTCCGAGGGCGCCGATTCTGACCGATCGCCATGGGCGCCGTTGAGGGCGCCGCCGTGCTCGGCCAAAGCACATCGAACGTTTTCATGACCCGTTTCGACGACATCCGACTGCTGCGCATCAACTATTTGCGCGGCCCGAACCTCTGGACCTACCGACCCGTGCTGGAAGTCTGGCTCGACCTCGGCCGGCTGGAGGAGCATCCGTCCAACACCATCCCGGGTTTCACCGACCGGCTCACGACCCTGCTGCCGGCGCTGATCGAGCACCACTGCGGCGTCGGCGAACGCGGCGGCTTCATCCAGCGCCTGACCGAAGGCACCTGGGCCGGCCACGTGCTGGAACACGTCGTGATCGAGCTTTTGAACCTCGCCGGCATGCCCACCGGCTTCGGGCAAACCCGGAGCACGTCGGAACATGGCGTCTACCGCATGGTCTTCCGCGCCCGTGACGAGCAGGTCGCCCGGGTCGCGCTGGCCGAGGGCCACAAGCTGCTGATGGCGGCGATCAACCACGACCCCTTCGGCGCGGCGGACGTGCAAAAGGCGGTCGACGCGGTCAAGGCCAAGGTCGAGGACTGCTACCTCGGTCCGAGCACCGCCTGCATCGTCGGCGCCGCCACCGACCGCGGCATTCCGCACATGCGCCTGAACGACGGCAACCTCGTGCAGCTCGGCTACGGCGCGAACCAGCAGCGCATCTGGACCGCCGAGACCGACTACACCAGCGCCATCGGCGAATCGATCGCCAGCGACAAGGAACTGACCAAGTCCCTGCTCGCCAGCTGCGGCGTGCCGGTGCCCGAAGGCCAGGTCGTCGCCGATGCCGAGGAAGCCTGGGAAGCGGCCGAGGACATCGGCCTGCCGGTGGCGGTCAAGCCCTCCGACGCCAACCACGGCCGCGGCGTTTCGCTCGAACTCAACACGCGCGAGGAAGTCATGGCCGCCTTCGCGGTCGCCGAGCCCGAAGGCAGCGACGTGATGGTCGAGCGCTTCATCCGCGGCGCCGAGCATCGCCTGCTGGTGGTCGGCGGCCAGGTGGTGGCGGCCGCGCGCGGCGAAATCATCACGGTGACCGGCGACGGCCGCGCCACCGTCGCCGAGCTGATCGACAGCCAGCTCAACAGCGACCCGCGCCGCGGCGCGGAAGAGGAATACCCGCTGGACGTCATCATTCTGGAGACCGACGCCAAGCTGCAGCTCGAACTCAAGCGCCAGGACCTGGACGGCAATTCGGTGCCCGCCGCCGGCCGGGTCGTCACGATCCAGCGCAACGGCAACATGTCGATCGACTGCACCGACCAGGTCCACCCCGAAGTGGCGCATGCGGCCGTGCTCGCGGCGCGCGTGGTCGGCCTCGACATCGCCGGCATCGACCTGGTGGCGCAGGACATCGCCAAGCCGCTCGCGGTCCAGGGCGGTGCGATCGTCGAAGTCAACGCCGGCCCCGGCCTGCTGATGCACCTGAAGCCGGCGGTCGGCTCGCCGCGCCCGGTGGGACGCGCGATCTGCGATCACCTCTTTCCGGACGACGCGCCGGGCCGCATCCCGGTCGTCGGCGTCGCCGGCTCGCGCGACACCGCGGTGCTGTCGCGCCTGGTCGCGTGGCTGATCGGCCTCGGCGGCCGCCACACCGGCCTCGCCTGCCGCGACGGCCTGTTCCTCGAACGCCGCCGCGTCGACGCGCGCAACAGCGCCAACTGGGAAGCCGGCCATCGCCTGCTGGTCAACCGCGCGGTGCAGGCGGTGGTCATCGAGAACGGCGCCGAAACCATCCTGCGCGACGGGCTGGCCTACGACCGCTGCGAAGTCGGCATCGTGACCGACCTCGACGGCTGCGAAGCGCTCTCCGAATTCGACATCACCGAGAGCGACCAGATGGTCAAGGTGCTGCGCACGCAGGTGGACGTGGTGCTGCCCGAAGGCACCGCGGTGCTCAACGCGGCGGACCCGCGCGTGGCCGGACTCGCGCCGCTGTGCGACGGCGACGTGATCCTCTATTCGACCGACCCGCAGGCCGAAGCGCTCGGCAAGCACCAGGCCGCCGGCGGCAAGGCGGTGCTGGTGCGCCAGGACCGCGTGGTGCTCGCCAACGGTTCCAGCGAATCCTTCCTGCCGGGCCTCGGCCGCCTGACGGTCTGGCGCGCGACGCATGCCGGCGTCAGCCTCGAAAGCCTGCTCGCGGCGGTCGCCGCCGGCTGGGCGATGGGCATCCCGCTGAACCTGATCGGTGCGGGCGTCGAAGCCTTCGAGGCCGACCTGCAGGCGGCGCTCGCTTCGCTCCAGCTCTCGCAGACCCTGCTGTCCCCCGAACAACAACTCGCCTGAAGTGAAACAAGCACCCCCCAAGCCGCTTCGCGGCTCCCCCCTCTCTCGCCTTCGGCGGGAGGGGGGCAATCCCAGCGGCCCGGCAAAGCCGGTTCCGCGGGATTCCTGGCCTTCGCTGCGCCAGTTTCATGGGTCGGGGACGGTGCGAAACGCAATGGACAACTGACATGGAAGTCATCCGTACCCGCGCTCTTCGCGGCCCGAATCTTTGGAGCCGCCACACCTGCATCGAGGTCGTCGTGCGCTGCGAAGGCGACGAGAACGCCGTCGAGCGGCTGCCCGATTTCGAGAATCGCCTGCGCGCCCTGTTCCCGACCATCGGCGAGCTGCATCCGATCGTGCTCGGCCAGCCGCTCGCCGTTGCGCATGTGCTCGAGAACGCCGCGGTCGCGCTGCAGGCGCAGGCCGGATGCGCGGTCAATTTCGGCCACACCGCGCGCACGGTCGAGGAAGGCGTCTACCAGGTCACCTTCCAGTACAGCGAGGAAGCCGTCGGCCGCCGCGCGCTCGAACTGGCACTGAAGCTCATCGAAGCGGTGCGCACCGGCGGCGAATTCGACGCCACCGCCGCGATCACCGAACTGCGCGACCTCGACGAGGACGAGCGGCTCGGTCCAAGCACCGGCTCCATCGTGGATGCGGCGGCGGCGCGCGGCATTCCGTACCGCCGCCTCACCCGCGGCAGCCTCGTGCAGTTCGGCTGGGGCTCGAAGCAGCGCCGCATCCAGGCCGCCGAGGTGGACAGCACCAGCGGCGTCGCCGAATCGATCGCGCAGGACAAGGAGCTCACCAAGCAGCTCTTGAACGCCGCCGGCGTGCCGGTGCCGCTCGGCCGCCCGGTCGCGGACCTCGACGACGCCTGGGCCGCCGCGCAGGAGATCGGCCTGCCCGTGGTCGTCAAGCCGCAGGACGGCAACCAGGGCAAGGGCGTGACGGTCAACATCACGACGCGCGAGCAGCTCGACGCGGCCCATGCCTCCGCCGCGCACTACGGCGAAGTGATGGTCGAGAAATTCCTGCCCGGCTTCGACTTCCGCCTGCTGGTGGTGGGCAACCGCCTGGTGGCCGCCGCCCGCCGCGATCCGCCGCAGGTGAACGGCGACGGCGTGAAGACGGTGCGCGAGCTGGTCGACATCGTCAACCAGGATCCGCGCCGCGGCGAAGGCCATGCGACCTCGCTGACCAAGATCCGCCTCGACGACATCGCCGTCGGCCGCCTCGAAGCGCAAGGCCTCGCGCCCGACAGCGTGCCGGCGCTCGGCCAGCGCGTGGTGCTGCGCAACAACGCGAACCTTTCCACCGGCGGCACCGCCACCGACGTGACCGACACCGTGCACCCCGAAGTCGCGGCGCGCGCGGTCGACGCGGCCCAGATGGTCGGCCTGCACATCTGCGGCGTCGACATGGTCTGCGAGAACGTGCTGCGCCCGCTCGAGGAACAGCACGGCGGCGTGGTCGAAGTCAACGCGGCGCCCGGCTTGCGCATGCACATCTCGCCTTCGTTCGGCCGCGGCCGCGCGGTCGGCGAGGCGGTGATGGACACGCTCTTCGCACCCGGCGACGACGGCCGCATCCCGGTCGTGGCGGTCACCGGCACCAACGGCAAGACCACCACCGCGCGCCTGATCAACCACCTGCTCGCGAGCAGCGGGCTGCGCACCGGCATGACCAACACCGATGGCGTCTATGTCGATGGCCGCCAGACCGACAGCGGCGACTGCAGCGGCCCGAAGAGCGCCCGCAACGTGCTGCTGCACCCCGACGTCGACGCCGCCATCTTCGAAGTGGCGCGCGGCGGCATCCTGCGCGAAGGCCTGGGCTTCGATCGCTGCCAGGTGGCGGTGGTGACCAACATCGGCAGCGGCGACCACCTCGGCCTCAACTACATCACCAGCGTGGAAGACCTGGCGGTGCTCAAGCGCGTGATCGTGCGCAACGTGGCGCCCGGCGGCTACGCGGTGCTCAACGCGGCCGACCCGACCGTGGCCGCGATGGCGGCCACCTGTCCCGGCAACGTGATCTTCTTCGCCGCCGACAGGCAGCATCCGGTGATGGCCACGCACCGCGCACAGGGCAAGCGCACCGTCTACGTCGACCAGGACGCGGTGGTCGCGGCCGAAGGTTCGTGGCGCGAACGCATTCCGCTGCGCGACGTGCAGATCACGCGCAACGGCACGATCGGCTTCCAGGTCGACAACGTGATGGCCTCGGTCGCCGCCGCCTGGGCGGTCGGGCTCGACTGGGACACCATCCGCAGCGGGCTCGCGAGCTTCAAGAACGACGCCGCCGGCGTGCCCGGCCGCTTCAACGTGATGGACTACCGCGGCGCGACCGTGATCGCCGACTACGGCCACAACACCGACGCGATGCGCGCGCTGGTGGCTGCCGTCGACACCATGCCGGCGAACAGGCGCTCGGTCGTCATCAGCGGCGCGGGCGACCGGCGCGATTGCGACATCCGTGACCAGACCGCGATCCTCGGCGAGGCATTCGACGACGTCATCCTCTACCAGGATGCGGCGCAGCGCGGCCGCGCCGACGGCGAGGTGATGGCGCTGCTGCGGCAGGGCCTCGAAGGCGCGAAGCGCACCCGCTGCATCGACGAGATCCGCGGCGAGTTCATCGCCATCGACGCCGCCCTCGCGCGGCTGCAACCCGGCGATCTGTCGCTGATCCTGGTGGACCAGGTCGAGGAAGCGCTCGCTCACCTCGCAAAGCGCATCGCCGAGGCCTGAGCCACCGGCAAGACGCGCGCGGCCGCCAGCCGGTCTTGTCCGACACGAACGCGCGCCGCCGGGCGCTGGCCCTGGGCAGGCCTCGCTCACATACTGGGTTCTCCTGGCAGCACGCCGCACTGCGGCAGGCGCCGCCATGCTGCGCCGCGCCGCACAGAAAAGGAGTGACCATGAAGAGCGCTGTTCGTTCGTGTCTTGCTGTTCTTGCCGCCGCTGGGGGTCTGGCCGTGACCTGCTCGGCCCTGGCCCAATCCTCCTCCCTCCCCTGCGACGGGGTCATGCAGGACCGGGCCGCCTGTCTGCGCGAAAGGGGCGCTGCCGCCCAGACCGCGCGCCAGGGCGGATTCCCGAAGATGGATGAAGCCCAGCTGCGCCAGAACGCGTTGGCCCGCTGCGCCCGGCAGCCCCCCTCCGATCAGGCCGCCTGTGAGCAGCGCGTGCTCGGCACCGGCCAGACCACGGTCGCCGGAAGCGTGCTCGGCGGCGGCGTGATCCGCACCACGGAAACGCCGGTCCCCGCACCATCGATGGCCCCCATGCCGGAACCGGCGCCCGCGGCGGAGCCGATGATGCCGGCGACGCGGCCCGCTCCGATGCCGATGCCGATGCCGATGCCCGCTCCGTCCCGATAGGCAGGCATCGCGCACCGCCGACCCGATCCCGGTTTGTCACAAAACGGTAACAACCGGATCGGGACCGCTGGCTATAGTCACGGGCTTGTCTCAATCGAGGAGAGCTCCCATGAATGCCATCAAGGTCGCGCGTCGCTTCATCGAAACCGACCCGACCAACGAGTCGGCACAAATTCTTGCAAGGCTCGTGCTCGCGCTCGAGTCGGAAAACAGCTTCGAGCTCGTCCACCTGTACGACCTCGACTACAAGAGCTTCCAGCTGGCGATCGACATCCTGAAGGAATGGCGGCTCGACCGGTACTACGCGAGCAAGTCCAAGCTGTTCGATCTTTCGCTGCAGGTCCGCGAACTGCAGGAGTAATCGAGGCCGAAACGGCCTGTCGACCGAGCCGTGACCGAATTCGAACTCAAGTTCCAGATCAGCCCCTCGCAGCGCTCAGCCGTCGAAGCGGCCGTGGGGCGGGGGCGGTCGCATGTCACGCGGCTGCGCGCGCGCTATTTCGACACCGCCGACGGCGCGCTGGCCGCGCAGCACATCGTGCTGCGCCTGCGCAAGGAAGGCCGCACCTGGTGGCAGACCGCGAAGGCGCCCGGCGGCACGCTGCTGGAACGCCATGAGCACAACGTCGAGCTGCCGCCCGTGAGCGCGCGCGAAGTGCCGGTGCCGCGCATCGAGCGCCATGAAGGCACGCCGGTCGGCGCGCTGATCCACGAGGCGCTGCGCAAGGCCGGACACGATCCCGCGACGGTGGAGCTCGCCGCGGTCTACGGCACCGACGTGCGCCGCACCACGCGCGAGATGCGCACCGGCGACGCCCTGGTCGAGCTCGCCTTCGACCAGGGCGAGGTGAGCGCAGGCGAACGCTCGCACGCGCTGTGCGAGCTCGAGATCGAACTCAAGAGCGGCAGCCCGCATTCGATGCTCGAACTCGCCCATCGCTGGCGCAACCGCTACGCGCTCTGGCTCGACACGGTGTCGAAGTCCGCGCGCGGCCAACGCCTGGCCCAGGGTGCATCGTTCGGCGACCCGGTCAAGGCCGTGCCGCCCAGCCTCGACGACGATTCCGATGACGGTCCGCAGGTTCTTTGCGCGGTCATCAAGACCTGCCTGTCGCAGATCCTCGCCAACGCGAGCGAGGTCGCGGCCGGCAGCACGGACGCCGAGCATGTGCACCAGTTGCGCGTGGGCATCCGGAGACTGCGCACGGCGCTGCGCGAGATGGAAGCGCTGGCGCCATCGCTCATCGATCCCGCGTGGGAATCGGCCCTGGTGACCGCGTTCCGCGCACTCGGCCGCCAGCGCGACCGGGACCATCTGCTGCAGGACGTCCAGCCCCGGCTCGAGGCCGTCGGTGCGCCGCCGATCGCGTGGGCTGACGCAGCCCCGCCGCCCGATCCGGCCGACGTGGTCCGCAGCGCCGAATTCCAGAACACGCTGCTCGAACTCGTGGCCGCCACCCTGCCCACCGAGACGGCAGACGATGACGCCGCCGCCGAAGAGCCGGCCGCGCAACCCGCCCCCGCGCGCAAGCCCTTGCGCAAGCGGCTCTCGAAGCTGCATCGCCAGGTCGTGCGCGACGGCCAGCGCTACGAAGCGCTGGAGCCGGCCGCGCAGCATCGCGTGCGCAAGCGGCTCAAGCGCCTGCGCTATCTTGGCGAATTCGTCGCGCCGATGTTCGGATCGCGCGACGCGAAGCGCTACCTCAAAAAGCTCGAACCCGCACAGGACGCACTCGGGCAGCACAACGACAACGCGGTCGCGATCAGCGCCTACCGCGACAACGCGTCGCACGACGGGCAATCGTGGTTCGCCGTCGGTTGGCTGAGCGCTCGTCAGCCCGCCAGCGCCGTCCAGTGCCGCGAGGCGCTCGACGAGGTCGCGAAGGCGCAACCTTTCTGGAAATAGGGCCGGCTCACAGGCCCTGGTCAGCGCCCCCAGCGCAGCACCAGCGGATCGAGCCGCCGCGCGGTCTCGATCAGTCCGGCACGGGTATCCGGATGCATCGGCGCGAGCGGATGCCGCGGCGCTTCGCAGGCGATCACGCCGCCCTCCTTCATCAGGGCCTTGCAGGCGAGCAATCCGGCCTGCCGGTTCTCGTAGTTGATCAGCGGCAGCCACTGCTGGTAGCGCTCGAAGGCCTGCTCGCGCCGGCCCGCGAGGTGATCGAAGATGATCGGACGCAGCCCGTCGGGAAAGCCGCCGCCGGTCATCGAGCCGGTCGCGCCCGCATCGAGATCGGCCATCAGCGTGATCGCCTCCTCACCGTCCCACGGCCCTTCGATCGCATCGCCGCCGAGCCGGATCAGTTCGCGCAGCTTCGATGCCGCGCCGGCCGTCTCGATCTTGAAGTACGCGATGTGCTCGATCTCCTTCGCCATCCGCGCCAGGAACGGTGCCGAGAGCACGGTGCCGCTCGCCGGTGCGTCCTGGATCATGATGGGGATGTCCACCGCATCGGACAGCCGCGCATAGAAGTCGAAGATCTGCGGCTCCGGCACGCGGAAGGTCGCGCCGTGGTAGGGCGGCATCACCATCAGCATCGCCGCCCCCATGTCCTGCGCGCGGCGGCTGCGCTCGGCGCACACCTTGGTGCTGAAGTGCGTGGTGGTGACGATCACCGGCACGCGGCCCGCCACGTGTTCGAGGATCGTGCGCGTGAGCACCTCGCGCTCTTCGTCCGACAGCACGAACTGCTCGGAGAAGTTCGCGAGGATGCAGATGCCGTCCGAGCCCGCATCGATCATGAAGTCGATGCAGCGCTTCTGGCTCGCGAGATCGAGTTCGCCCGATTCGGTGAAGGTGGTCGGGGCCACCGGGAAGATGCCCTGGTAGCGGCGTTTGGCGGATGGGGTCATGGTCATGGATCAATGGGAATGCTTCGGCACCGCTGCACCGCGGCAGCCGACGAGGAAATCGAAATCGCAGCCCTCATCGGCCTGCAGCACATGGTCGATGTAGAGCCGCTGGTAGCCGCCGCCCTTCTCGCGCGCGGGTGCGACGGACTGGAGCCGGTCGGCCAGTTCCGCATCGCTGATGTCCAGGTGCAGCCGGCCCTGCTCGCAATCGAGCTCGATCCAGTCGCCGTCGCGCACCGCCGCGAGCGGCCCGCCGGCCGCGGCCTCGGGCGCGACGTGGAGCACCACGGTGCCATAGGCCGTGCCGCTCATGCGCGCATCGGAGATGCGCACCATGTCCTTGATGCCCTGCCGCAGCAGCTTCGGCGGCAGGCCCATGTTGCCGACCTCGGCCATGCCCGGGTACCCCTTGGGGCCGCAGTTCTTCATCACCAGCACCGAGCTGGCATCGACATCGAGCGATTCGTCGACGATGCGCGCCTTGTAGTGCTCGAAGTCCTCGAACACCACCGCGCGCCCGCGATGCCTGAGCAGCTCGGGCGATGCCGCCGACGGCTTGAGCACCGCGCCGCGCGGCGACAGATTGCCGCGCAGGATGCACATGCCGCCGTCCTCGATCAGCGGCTTGTCGATGGGCCGGATCACTTCGTCGTTGTGGCTCGGCGCATCGCGCACGTTGTCCCACAGCGATCGGCCATTGACCGTGAGCGCACCGGGATGCGGCAACAGCCCGTGCTCGCCGAGCCGGCGCAGCACTGCCGGCAGGCCGCCCGCGTAATAGAACTCCTCCATCAGGAAGCGGCCCGAGGGCATCAGGTCGACCAGCGTCGGCGTGCCGCGGCCGATGCGCGTCCAGTCCTCCAGTTCGAGCGCGACGCCGATGCGCCCGGCGATCGCCTTCAGATGGATGACCGCATTCGTCGATCCGCCGATCGCCGCATTGGTGCGGATCGCGTTCTCGAAGGCCTCGCGCGTGAGGATCTTCGACAGCGTGAGGCCCTCGCGCGCGATCTCCACCGCGCGCATGCCCGACATCTGCGCAAGCACGTAGCGGCGCGCATCGACCGCCGGGATGGCCGCGTTGTGCGGCAGCGCCACGCCCAGCACCTCGGCCATGCAGGCCATCGTCGATGCGGTGCCCATGGTGTTGCAGGTGCCCGCCGATCGCGACATGCCCGCTTCCGCCGAGAGGAACTGATGGACGTCGATCTCTCCCGCCTTCATCGCCTCGTGCAGCTGCCACACGGCGGTGCCCGAGCCGATGTCGCGCCCTTCGAGCTTGCCGTTGAGCATCGGACCGCCCGACACCACGATCGCAGGAATATCGCAGCTCGCCGCGCCCATCAGCAGCGCGGGCGTGGTCTTGTCGCAGCCGGCCAGCAGCACGACCGCATCGATCGGGTTGCCGCGGATCGCTTCCTCCACGTCCATGCTCGCGAGATTGCGCGTCAGCATCGCGGTGGGACGCAGGTTGGACTCGCCGTTGGAGAACACGGGAAACTCGACCGGAAAGCCGCCTGCTTCGGATATACCGCGCTTCACGTGCTCGGCGATCTTGCGGAAGTGCGCATTGCACGGCGTGAGCTCGGACCATGTGTTGCAGATGCCGATGATCGGCCGGCCGTCGAACTCGTGATCGGGAATGCCCTGGTTCTTCATCCAGCTCCGGTACATGAAGCCGTTCTTGTCGGCGGGGCCGAACCAGTCGGCGGAACGCAGTTTCTTGGGTTTCTGATCGGACATTCGGATTCCTAGCGCTCCGCGGCGCGTGCAGTGAAAAGTCGTTGAAGCAGGCAGAAGACGAAGAGCAGCACGCCGACGACGATGCGGGTCCACCATGAACTGAGCGTGCCGTCGAAGGAGATGAGCGTCTGGATGATCCCGAGCATCAGCACGCCGAACAGCGTGCCGACCACGTAGCCGACGCCCCCCGTGAGCAGCGTGCCGCCGATCACCACCGCCGCGATCGCATCGAGCTCCAGCCCCACCGCGTGCAGGCCGTAGCCCGACAGCATGTAGAAGGTGAAGACCACGCCGCCCAGCGCCGAGCAGAAGCCCGACAGCGTGTAGACGCCGATGATGGTCGAGCGCACCGGCAGCCCCATCAGCACCGCCGACTGCTCGCTGCCGCCGATCGCGTACACCGCGCGGCCGAAAGGCGTGTAGTGCGCCACGTACACCGCGACGGCCACCACCCCGAGCGCGATCAGGCCGCTGAGCGAGATCGATGCGCCGCCCCACACCGGCAGGCGCCACTGCGAGACCTCCGAGTAGAACTCGTTGGTGATGCTGATCGAATCGATGCTGATGAGATAGCACAGCCCCCGCGCGAGGAACATGCCCGCGAGCGTCACGATGAAGGGCTGCAGCCGGAAGCGCTCGATCAAGAGCCCCATGAAGGCGCCGAACAGCGTTCCCATCGCCAGCACGAGCGGGATCACGATCGCGGGGCTGAAGCCGTGCTTCTCGACCAGCGAGGCCGACACCATGGTGGTCAGCGCGATCACCGAGCCGACCGACAGGTCGATCCCGCCCGAGAGGATCACGAAGGTCATGCCGACCGCGACCACGCAGAGGAAGGCGTTGTCGATCAAGAGGTTGAGGAACACCTGCAGCGAGAAGAAGCCGTCGTAGAACACCGAGCCGAGCGTCGCCATCAGCACGAACAGCGAGATCGTCGCGGCCAGCGGCAGGTACTTCGGATCGAAGCGCGTGCGCGGGCGCGTCTCGGGCGCGATGCCGGCCTTCGCCCGCACCGCGGTCGATTCGGGAACGACGGCGCTCATCGCACCCACTCCCCGCGCGCCGGGCGCTGCACGAGCTGGCGCAGGCTCGCGCGGAACTCGGCCGACTGCAGCAGCATGACCACGAACACCACCGCCGCCTTCACCACCAGGTTGATCTCCGGCGGCACGCCCAGCGAATAGATGCCGTAGGTCAGCGTCTGGATGATGAGCGCGCCGATCACGCTGCCCACCAGGCTGAACCGCCCGCCGGTCAGCGCAGTGCCGCCCAGCGTGACCGCGAGGATCGCATCGAGCTCCAGCAGCTGTCCGGCGTTGTTGCCATCCGCGCTCTTGACGTTGGAGCTGACCAGCAGCCCGGCCACGCCCGCGCAGAAGCCGCAGAACATGTAGGCGCCGACGACGATGCGCCGCGCGCGGACGCCGGCCACGCGGGCCGCGCTCGGATTGATGCCGACCGACTGCACGAACAGGCCCAGCGCCGTGTGCGTGATCGCGAGATACACCAGCGCGAACACCAGCGCCGCGATGTAGACCGAGAACGGCAGGCCGAGGAGATAGCCGCTGCCGATGAAGAAGAACGGCGCGTAGTAGATCGTGATGATCTGCCCGCCGGTGATGAGCTGCGCGATGCCGCGCCCCGCCACCATGAGGATCAGCGTCGCGATGATCGGCTGCATGCCGACGCGCGCCACCAGGAGGCCGTTCCACAGCCCGCAGATCGCCGCCACGCCGAGCGCCGCCAGGACCGCCATCCACATCGGGAAGCGGCTCACCTCGGCGGCGGCGCCGTTGCTCACGACCAGCGAGCCGCCGATCATCCAGGCCGCCAGCGCCGCCGCGATCGCCACCACCGCGCCGACGGAGATATCGATGCCGCGCGTGGCGATCACCAGCGTCATGCCGAGCGACACCAGCACCAGCGGCGACGCGCGGTTGAGGATGTCGATCAGGCTGCCGTAGAGATGCCCGTCGCGCACTTCGATGCGCAGGAAGCTCGGGTTGAACGCCGCGTTGATCGCGAGCAGGATCACGAGCGTGATGACGGGCCACGCGAGGCGGTGCCGGAAGATGCGCGCGATGGGCTCGGTCATGTCGCTCATGCCTCCGCCGCGATGAGGTCGTAGACGGCGTCCTCGCTGGTTCCAGCGGGCAGCTCGCCCACCTTGCGCCGCTCGCGCAAGACCACGATGCGGTGCGAGACGCGCACCACCTCGTTCATCTCCGACGAGATGAAGAGCACCGCCATGCCGCCGCGCGCGAGGCGAAGGATCTCGTCCATGATCTCCTGCTTGGCCGCGACGTCGATGCCGCGCGTCGGTTCGTCGAGGATCAGCAGGCGCGGCTCGGTCGCCAGCCAGCGCGCCAGCAGCGCCTTCTGCTGGTTGCCGCCCGAGAGCAGGCCGATCGGCGTGTCGACGCTCGCGGTCTTGATGCCCAGCGCCTTGACGAAGCGTTCCGCCAGCGCAGTCTGCTCGGCACGCGTCATCGCATTGCGCACGCCGCGACGCGCCTGCAAGGCCAGCGCGATGTTCTCGCGCAATGAAAGATCGGCCACGATGCCGTCGGTCTTGCGCTCCTCGGGGCACAGCGCGAGTCCGTGCCGCACCGCATCGGCCGGGCCGGCCAGGTCCACCGCCACGCCGTCGATCCGCAATGCGCCGCAATCGGGCTTCGCGAGACCGAAGATGAGGCGCGCAAGTTCGGTCCGGCCCGAGCCGAGCAGCCCCGCGAGGCCCACCACCTCGCCTTTTCGCACCCGCAGATCGACCGGCTGCAACTGGCCGTGCTGGCCCAGCCCTTCGGCTTCCAGCTCGTTGCCGGCCGCTTCATCGATGGCGGGCAGTTGCGCGGGCCCCGTCGCCTGCGCCGCAAGCTCGCGCCCGACCATCGCCGAGATCAAGGCCTGCGGGCCCAGTTCACGGGTCGGCCATTCGCCGACCCACGCGCCGTTGCGCAGCACCGTGATGCGATCCGACACCGCATAGACCTGGTTGAGAAAGTGCGTGACGAACAGGATCGCCATGCCCTCGCCGCGCAAACGCCTGAGCACCGCGAAGAGGCTCTGCACCTCGTCGTCGTCCAGGCTCGACGTCGGCTCGTCGAGGATCAGCACTTTCGACGACAGCCCCAGTGCGCGCGCGATCGCCACCATCTGCTGCACCGCCACCGAGTAGCTCGACAGCAGCCGCGACACGTCGATGTCCACGTCCAGCCGGGCGAGCAGCGTGCGCGCCTCGCGGTTGACGGCCGCCCAATCGATGCGCAGGCCCCGGCGCGGATAGCGGCCCGCCAGGATGTTCTCCGCCACCGACAGGTTCGGGCAGAGATTCACTTCCTGGTAGACCGTGCTGATGCCCATCTTCTGCGCCTCGATCGGCGAGGCGGGGCGTATCGGCTGGCCCGACAGGACCATCTCGCCGCTGTCGGCCGCATGCACGCCGGTGAGCACCTTGATGAGCGTCGACTTGCCCGCGCCGTTCTGCCCCATCAGCGCATGGATCTCGCCTGCGCGCAGCCGCAGCGACACGCCGCGCAGCGCCGCGACGCCGCTGAACTGCTTGTCGATGCCCGTGAGCTGGAGCACCGGCGCAGAAGATTCCATCTCAGTGCTCCAGGACGCTATGCGTCGTCCGCGAGGCATGCAACCGACACACCCGAGGCCAGGAACCCCGCGGAACCGGCTTTGCCGGGCCGCTGGGGTTGCCCCCGGAGAGGGGGTGTCCGAGCCACACGAAGTGGGCGAGGCTGGGGGAGAGCTTCATGCTATTTGTTCTTGTTGTAGACGTCGATGAAGACCGCCGCCAGCAGCACCAGCCCCTTGATGACCTGCTGGTAGTCGATGCCGATGCCGAGGATCGACATGCCGTTGTTCATCACGCCCATGATGAAGGCGCCGATCACCGCGCCCATGACCTTGCCCACGCCGCCCGAGGCCGAGGCGCCGCCGATGAAGCAGGCCGCGATCACGTCGAGCTCGAAGCCGAGGCCCGCCTTCGGCGTCGCGGTGTTGAGCCGCGCCGCGAACACGAGCCCCGCCAGCGCTGCCAGCACGCCCATGTTCACGAAGGTGAGGAAGGCCAGCCGCTGGGTCTTGATGCCCGACAGGCGGGCCGCCTTCTCGTTGCCGCCCAGCGCGTAGATGCGGCGGCCGATGGTGGTGCGGTTGGTGACGAACTCGTAGGCCACGATCAGCACCGCCATCACGATCAGCACGTTGGGCAGGCCCTTGTAGGTGGCGAGCAGGTAGCTCAGCAGCAGGATCGCGCCGGCGAAGAACAGGTTCTTCACGAGGAAGAAGCCATAGGGTTCCTGCGCCATGCCGTGCTGCGCCAGCCGCGCGCGGCCGCGCATCTTGAAGAACACGAGTGCACCGGCGGCGAGCGCGCCGAGCAGCAGCGAGGTGGTGCGCAGGCTCTCGCCGCCGATCACGTCGGGCACGAAGCCCGAGCTGAGCTTCTGGAAGGCCTCGGGGAACGGCCCGACCGACTGCCCCGCGAGCAGCGCCAGCGTGAGCCCCTTGAACACCAGCATGCCGGCCAGCGTGACGATGAACGAGGGGATGCGGAAGAAGGCCACGAACCAGCCCTGCGCCGCGCCGATCGCGCCGCCGGCGATGAGGCACACGATGAAGGTCGGCACGAAGTGCCATTCGTACTCCACCATCAGCACCGCGGCGAGCGCGCCGATGAAGCCGCACACCGAGCCGACCGAGAGGTCGATGTGGCCGGCCACGATCACCAGCAGCATGCCCAGCGCCATGATGACGATGTAGCTGTTCTGCAGCACCAGGTTCGTGAGGTTCAGCGGCCGCATCAGCGTGCCGTCGGTCAGGAACTGGAACAGCACCATGATGGCGACGAGCGACAACAGCATGCCGTACTCGCGCAGGTTGTTCTTGATGAAGCCCGAATGCTCCGC
The DNA here is from genome assembly GCF_900090195.1 of Variovorax sp. HW608. Classification (NCBI taxonomy): domain Bacteria; kingdom Pseudomonadati; phylum Pseudomonadota; class Betaproteobacteria; order Burkholderiales; family Comamonadaceae; genus Variovorax; species Variovorax sp. HW608. Next base: position 4,426,893 of record NZ_LT607803.1, on the reverse strand, counting down.
CGCTGCTACGGAGGCCAGGGACCCCGCAGAACCGGCTTCGCCGGGCTGCTGGGGTCGCCCCCGGAGAGGGGGTGTCCGAGCCACACGAAGTGGGCGAGGCTGGGGGTGAACGTTATTGCTCATGGACGCTGCTCCCGGACGCTACGATGACTCTCATGATTCTTTCCTGCGATGCCTCCGCCACCGGAAACTCGGCGACGAAGCGCCCTTCGTTCATGACATAGATGCGGTCGCACATGCCGAGCAGCTCGGGCAGTTCCGATGAGATCATCAGGATGCCTTTGCCCTCGCTCGCGAGCCGGTCGACGATGGTGTAGATCTCGTACTTGGCGCCCACGTCGATGCCGCGCGTGGGCTCGTCGAGCATCAGCAGCTCGGGCTCGGTGAAGAGCCATTTGCTCAGCACCACCTTCTGCTGGTTGCCGCCCGAGAGATTGACCACGCGCTGGGTCACGCCCGGGCAGCGGATGTTGAGCGCACGCCGGTAGTCGTTGGCCACCTTGAATTCGCGCGCGTCGTCGATCACGCTGCGATCCGAGATCGCCGTGAGGTTCGCCAGGCTCACGTTCTTGCGGATGTCTTCCTCGAGCACCAGCCCCGCGCTCTTGCGGTCCTCGGTGACGTAGGCGATGCCGTGGTCGATCGCCTTGCGGATCGTGCTGACGTCGACTTCCTTGCCGTGCATGTGCACCGAGCCGCTGATGCGCTGGCCGTAGGAGCGCCCGAACACGCTCATCGCGAACTCGGTGCGGCCGGCGCCCATCAGGCCCGCGATGCCGACGATCTCGCCGCGGCGCACCTGGAGGTTCACGCCCTTGATCTGCTCCCGGTCGGCATGCAGCGCATGGTGCACGCGCCAGTCGCGCACCTCGAAGATGACTTCGCCGATGTCCGGCGTGCGCTCGGGGTAGCGGTGCGCCATGTCGCGCCCGACCATGCCGCGGATGATGCGGTCCTCGCTGATCGGCGCGGCGCGGCAGTCCATGGTCTCGACCGTCGCGCCGTCGCGCAGCACGGTGATCGAATCGGCCACCTTGGCGATCTCGTTGAGCTTGTGCGAGATGAGGATCGACGAGATGCCCTGCGCCTTGAGCTCCAGCAGCAGCTTCAGCAGCGCATCGCTGTCGCTTTCGTTGAGGCTCGCGGTCGGCTCGTCGAGGATCAAGAGCCGCACCTTCTTCGACAGCGCCTTCGCGATCTCCACCAGCTGCTGCTTGCCCACGCCCAGGTTGGTGATGAGCGCGGTCGGCGCCTCCTTGAGCCCCACCTTGGCGAGCAGCTCGCGGGTGCGCGCATAGGCCTCGAACCAGTCGATCACGCCGCCCTTGGCGGTCTCGTTGCCGAGGAAGATGTTCTCGGCGATCGACAACAGCGGCACCAGCGCGAGCTCCTGGTGGATGATGATGATGCCGAGCGCCTCGCTGTCGGCGATGTCCTTGAACCGCCGCAGCTCGCCGTCGAAGTGGATCTCGCCCTCGTAGGAGTCGCAGGGATACACGCCGCTCAGCACCTTCATGAGCGTGGACTTGCCCGCGCCGTTCTCGCCAACCACCGCATGGATCTCGCCTGCGCGCACCGCGAGGTTGACGTTGTCCAGCGCGTTCACCCCCGGAAAGGTCTTGGTGATGCCGCGCATCTCCAGAATCACATCGTTCACCCTGTCTCCTTCGATCCCGCGGGGCCGGCGAACCGGCCCCGCGTCGCCTTCATCACTTTCGCGGCGACTACTTGATCTGGCTTTCCTTGTAGTAGCCGGTGTCGACCAGCGCCTGCTTCCAGTTCGTCGCATCGACGCTCACCGGCTTGAGCAGATACGAAGGCACGACCTTCACGCCGTTGTTGTAGGTCTTGGTGTCGTTCACCTCCGGCGCCTTGCCGGCCATCATCGCGTCGACCATGTTGACCGTCACCTTCGCCAGTTCGCGCGTGTCCTTGAAAACGGTGGAAGTCTGTTCCTTCTTGAGGATCGACTTGACCGAAGGGACTTCCGCGTCCTGGCCGGTCACCACCGGCATCGGCTGCTGCGGCGTGCCGTAGCCCACGCCCTTGAGCGAGGAGATGATGCCGATCGAGAGCCCGTCGTACGGCGACAGCACCGCGTCCACCCGGTCCTTCGTGTAGTAGGCCGACAGCAGGTTGTCCATGCGCGCCTGCGCCACGGCGCCGTCCCAGCGCAAGGTCGAGACCTTGTCCATGCCCAGCTGCTTGCTGCGCACCACCAGCTTGCCGCTGTCGATATAGGGCTTGAGCACCGACATCGCGCCGTTGTAGAAGAAGAAGGCGTTGTTGTCATCGGGCGATCCGCCGAAGAGCTCGATGTTGTACGGGCCCTTGCCCTCCTTGAGCTTCAGCGCCTGCTCGATGTACTGCGCCTGCAGCACGCCGACCTGGAAGTTGTCGAAGGTCGCGTAGTAGTCGACGTTCTTCGAGCCGCGGATCAGCCGGTCATAGGCGATGACCTTGATCCCCTTGTCCGCGGCCTTCTGCAGCACGTCGGACAGAGTCGTGCCGTCGATCGCCGCGATCACCAGCACCTTCGGCCCCTTCGTCACCATGTTCTCGATCTGCGCGAGCTGGTTCGGAATGTCGTCCTCCGCGTACTGCAGATCGGTCTTGTACCCCTTCTCGTTGAAGTACTTGACCATGTTGCCGCCGTCCGCGATCCAGCGCGCCGACGACTTCGTCGGCATCGAGATCGCGACCATGCCCTTGTCCTGCGCATAAGCCACAGGCCCGAGCCCCAGCACGACAACGGCCGCCACGCCGCCAACCAAGGTCTTCAAAAATTGTCTCTTCATCAACGTCTCCTCTAGGTAAATGTGTGTGCAACGCGGCCGCGAAGCGCGCCGCCGTTCGTGGGGGTCAGTACTTGCGGTTGGGGAATTCGGCCTTGGCGACCTCCATCGGGAAGATGCCCTCCTTCGTCAGGATGCGCTTGGGCAGCGGCTTGCCGGCCTTGATGTCCTTGACGGCACTCATCAGCTGCGGGCCGAGCAGCGGGCTGCATTCGACCGAGACGTTGAGCTTGCCGGCCATCATGGCCTCGAAGGCGCCCTTCACGCCGTCGATGGAGATGATCACGATGTCCTGCGCCGGCTTCAGCCCCGCCTCTTCGATGGCCTGGATGGCGCCGATCGCCATGTCGTCGTTGTGCGCGAAGAGCACATTGATGTTCTTGCCCTCGGCCTTGAGGAAGGCCTCCATCACCTCCTTGCCCTTGGCACGGGTGAAGTCGCCGGTCTGCGAACGGATGATCTTGTACTTCGGATCGCTCTTGATGATCTCCTCGAAGCCCTTCTTGCGGTCGATCGCGGGCGCCGAGCCGACCGTCCCCTGCAGCTCGACGATGTTCACCGGCCCCTTGTTGTCCTTCATCTTCTCGACCAGCCAGCGGCCGGCCTTGCGGCCTTCCTCGACGAAGTCCGAGCCCATGAAGGTCACGTAGAGGGTGTCGTCCTTGCTGTTGACGGCACGATCGGTCAGCACCACCGGGATGTTGGCCGCCTTGGCTTCCTTCAGCACCGTGTCCCAGCCCGACTCGACCACCGGCGAGAAGGCAATCACGTCGACCTTCTGCGCGATGTACGAGCGGATGGCCTTGATCTGGTTCTCCTGCTTCTGCTGCGCGTCGGAGAACTTGAGGTCGATGTCGGCCTCCTTCGCGGCCGACTTGATCGACTCGGTGTTGGCGGTGCGCCACTCGCTTTCCGCGCCCACCTGGGCAAAGCCCAGCACGATCTTCTTCTGCGCCAGCGCCGGGACAGGCAGCAGTGAAGAAAGCGACGCGCTGGCCAGAGCGATGTTGAGCGTGCGACGGTTCAGTTTCATGTTGTCTCCTGTTGACGTGGTGGTGAAAGAAATCTTCGGTGTTGTTGTATCGATCACTCAGGCCAGCACGTAGCCGGTCTTGACGGTGGTGTAGAACTCCGCGGCATGGCGGCCCTGCTCGCGCGGGCCGTAGCTGGAGGCCCTCCGGCCACCGAAGGGGACGTGGTAGTCGACGCCCGCGGTCGGCAGGTTGACCATGGTCATGCCGACGCGCGCATGGCGCTTGAAGTGCAAAGCCCGCGCGAGCGAGGTGGTGCAGATGCCCGCGCACAGGCCGAAGGGCGTGTCGTTGGCGAGCGCCAGCGCGTGCTCGTAGTTGTCGGCCTGCAGCACGCAGGCCACCGGGCCGAAGATCTCCTCGCGCGCGATGCGGTGCTCGGGCCGCGCGAGGAACAGCGCCGGGCTCATGAAGTAGCCGTCGCTCGCGCGCTGCAGCCGCTCGCCGCCCCAGACGTGCTCGGCGCCTTCCTCGACGGCGCTCGCGACCGCGGCGAGGTTCTGGTCGAGCTGGGCGGCATCGACCACCGGGCCGATGTCGATGCCGCGCTCCAGCGCATGGCCGACCTTGAGCGCGGCCAGCCGATGGCGCAGGCGCACCACGAAGGCGTCGTGCACCGCGGCTTCGACGATCAGCCGGCTCGACGCGGTGCAGCGCTGGCCGGTCGAGAAGTAGGCGCCCTGCACCGCGCAATCGACCGCGCGATCGAGGTCCGCATCCGCGAGCACCACCAGCGGGTTCTTGCCGCCCATCTCGAGCTGCACCTTGGCGCGCCGGCGCGCGGCCGCCTGCAGGATCTGCTCGCCGGTCGGCACCGAGCCGGTGAAGCTGATCGCGTCGACCAGCGGACTGTCGACGATGGTCTGCCCCACTTCGCGGCCGCTGCCCATCACGAGGTTGAAGGTGCCCGCCGGCAGTGCCGCGCGGCTGATGATCTCGGCCAGCGCCCAGCCGCAGGCCGGCACCAGCTCGGCCGGCTTGAAGACGACGCTGTTCCCATGGGCGAGCGCGGGCGCGATCTTCCAGGCGGGGATCGCGAGCGGGAAGTTCCATGGCGCGATGAGGCCGACCACGCCGACCGGCTCGCGCGTGATGTCGACCTGCACGTCGGGCCGCACGGAGGCCAGCAGCTCGCCGCCGGCCCGCAAGGCCTCGCCGGCGAAGAACTTGAAGATGTGGCCGGCACGGGCCGCCTCGCCGACCGCCTCGGGCAGCGTCTTGCCCTCTTCGCGGGCGAGCAGCATGCCGAGCTCTTCGCGCCGCGCGAGGATCTCGCTGCCGATCTGGTCGAGCACGTCGGCACGCCGCTGCGGCGTGGTGTGGCTCCAGTGCGGGAAGGCGTCGGCCGCGGCGCGGATCGCGAGATTGGTCTGGTTGCGGTCGGCACGCGCGTATTCCGCCACCACCTCCCGGGTGTCGGACGGGTTCCGGCTGATTCCGGTGGTCACGCCGGTCTCCCAGCGGCCGTTGATGAACTGCCGGGTGCGTTGCTGAAGCTCGTTGCGTTTCAAGATGGGGCGAGTCTAGGAATCCCCCTGATATCTTTCCAATCAAGATTTGGATGAAATCGATATCGAAACCGGCATCCAGGTAAACCCCATGACCAACTACACGCACTGGTTCATCCGCGCGCGGCTCAAGACGCGCCAGCTGCTGCTGCTCGTCGCGCTGGCGGAAGAGGGCAACATCCACCGCGCGGCCCAGGTGCTCAACATGACGCAGCCGGCAGCCTCGAAGCTGCTGAAGGACCTCGAGGACGTGCTGCAGGTGCCGCTGTTCGAGCGCCTGCCGCGCGGCATGCAGCCGACCTGGTACGGCGAGACGATGATCCGCCACGCCCGCGTCGCGCTCGCGAGCCTCAACCAGGCGCACGACGAACTGATGGCGCTGAAGGCGGGCGGCGCGGGGCAGGTGAACATCGGCGCGATCACCGCGCCGGGGCTGGTGCTGCTGCCGCCGGCAGTGGCCGCGGTGAAGCGCGAGCACCCCAACCTGCGCGTGTCGCTGGAGATCGAGACCAGCCCGGTGCTGCTCGAGCGGCTGGAGCAGGGCAAGCTCGACCTGCTCGTCGCGCGGCTCTTCGCGGAGCACGACAAGACCAACCTGCGCTACGAGGCGCTCACCGAGGAGCCCGTCTGCGCGCTGGTGCGGCCCGGCCATCCGCTGCTGGGCATGACCGGGCTCGGCTTGCGCGACCTCGTCTCCGCCGGCTGGATCGTGCCGCCGGCCGGCAGCGTGCTGCGGCACCGCTTCGACCTGATGTTCCAGGAGGAAGGACTCGCACCGCCGATCAACGTCATCGAGACCGCGGCGCTGCTCTTCATCACGCGCATGCTGCAGCAGAGCGACATGGTGGCGGTGCTCGCGTCCGACGTGGCGCGCTACTACGCGGCGCACGGCATCGTCACGCTGCTGCCGGTGGAGATGCCCTGCCACATGGACGCCTTCGGCATCATCACGCGCACCGACCGCCTGCTCTCGCCCGCGGCCAAGGTGATGATGAAGGCGCTGAAGGCGGAGAGCTTCGCGGCGTACGGGAAGCGCCTGGACGACTGAACCCGATCAATCAGCAGCAATCAGGAGATACGCATGACCACCATCCCCCAAGCCCTCGATGCACCGCGCTGCGTCTGGCCGGCTGCCGCCACGCTGGGCGAAGGCACGCTCTGGTCCCGGCGCGAGGAGGCGCTCTACTGGGTCGACATCCTCGAGCGGCGGCTGCATCGCTACCACCCGGCCAGCGAGGCCCGCGCGAGCTGGGATTTCGATGAAGAGATCTCCGCGGTCGCGGAACGCGCCGCCGGGCCCGGCCTGATCGTGACGCTGCGACGCGGCTTCGCGCTGTTCGATCCGGCGCGCAATGCGCCGGCGCAGTACCTCCATCAGCCGGAGCCCGAGCTGACGACGAACCGCTTCAACGACGGCAAGTGCGACGCCCAGGGCCGCTTCTGGGGCGGCACCATGGACTTCGACTGCGAGGCACCGACGGGCTCGCTGTACCGCTTCGATGCGGATGGCCGCTGCACGAAGCACGACGAAGGATTCGCGGTCACCAACGGACCGACCTGGTCGCAGGGCGGGCGCACCATGTACTTCAACGACACGGTCAAGGGCCGCATCCATGCCTACGACTTCGATGCCGACAGCGGCACGCTCTCGAACAAGCGCGAGTGGCATCGCTTCGAGCGCGGCGACGGCTATCCCGACGGCATGACCACCGACGCCGCGGGCCGGCTCTGGATCGCGCACTGGGGCGGCGCCTGCGTGAGCTGCCACGATCCGGTGACCGCCGAGGAGCTGCTGCGCATCAAGCTGCCCACGAGCCACATCACGAACTGCGCGTTCGGCGGCCCGGGCCTGCGCACGCTCTACATCACGAGCGCGACCAGCGGGCTCACGCCGGCGCAGCGCGAGGCCGAGCCGCTGGCGGGCGGCCTGTTCGCGGTGCCGCTCGACGTGGCGGGCTTGCCCGCAGCTTGTTTCGCGGGCTGACGCCGATCGCGGCGCCCTTAGTCCATGGCAACCATTTTTTCAAGCCTTTGACAGCGGACTACACCAAAGGGCCGGTTGCCTTGCACCAAGGCTGAGTGTTCAATGCACCGGGCATGGCGGAACGAAGCCCCAACAACAACCCGCCAATGCGAACTGGAGAAGAGACATGGACGATCCGAACTTGAATCCAGCGGAGGAATTGCCGGTGGTCCGGCTCATCGATGACGATGTGTCCTTCCGTCGCGCCGTGCGCCGCCTGCTGCTGGCGGCCGGCCACCGTGTCACGGAGTACAGCTCCGTCGGTGCCATGCTGCTCGAAGGCATCGGTAGCGCGCCGGGCTGCCTGGTGCTCGACATCCACATGCCCGGGCCGAGCGGGCTCGATCTTCAGGAAATGATCGCCACGCAGCCCGAGCCGCTGCCCGTGATCTTCGTGACCGCCGAAGCCACGGTGCAGGAGACGCTGCGCGCGATGAAGGCCGGCGCGGCCGACTTCCTCTTCAAGCCGGTCGACGGCGACACGCTGGTGTCGGTGGTCAACAAGGCGGTGGCCGAAGACGCCGCGCGGCGCAAGGCCCGACGGCATCTCGCCGAATTGCAGAACCGCTACGCACGCCTGAGCCCACGCGAGCGGCAGGTGCTGGACATGGTCGTCAACGGCGCGCTCAACAAGCAGATCAGCGCCGAGCTCGGCGCGGCGGAGCGCACCGTCAAGGCCCACCGCGCGCACGTGATGGCGAAGATGGGCGTGAACTCGCTGGCCGACCTGGTCCGCGCGGTCGTGCAGCTGGACGCGCCGGTCGGGGCCTGACCCAGGGCCTGCTCACACTATTTCCGGGTCGCGGAAATAGTGTGAGCAGCCCTTAGCGTTTCAATCGCAGGCCGGTGACCAGGTAAGTCAGGCCCAGCAGCGCGGTCAGCGCGACCACGATCAAGCGGCGGCTGTCCTCGGTGGAGAGGCCGAAGATCAGCGCCAGCCCGAAGAGCAGCGTGCCGAGGCTGACGATGAACGCGGTCAGCGCGCCATTGCGCTGGCCGTTCGGCAGGGGTTGCCTGCCCTTCGTGGCGGTAAAGATGATCCCGACCGCGCCGAGGGCGATGCACAGCACGATGACCGCGCCGTAGTAAGCCACCGAGCCGAGCATGCGCGACTGGATGCCCGGATTGGCGAGCCCGAACAGGCCGATCGCGAGGCGCAACGCCGCATCCGCGAACACCAGCGTGGACAGCCATCGCGCCGGCGGGTACTTCGAGACCGTGAACCACAGCGCCAGGCCGATCAGTCCGTCGACCAGCGCGAAGTGGCCGCTGCGCCCCAAGCCCTTCTGCGCTTCGGCGGAGATCGGCGTGATCAGCAGGAAGGCCACGAAGAGCAGGCTGATCGCCCCCCGAAGCAGCAGGACCAGTCGCAGGTTCATTGGTTAAGCTCCGCGCAGCAGCGCTGCGGTATTCGCCTGTTTCTCTATTTCTTCCTGGCGGCCTTGCCCCTCGGCTCGACGAACAGCGCCTCGCCCTGGACCAGCGTCGCCTCCACCTGGTCGCCGACCTTCAGCGAATCGAGCAGCTTCGGATCGTCGACTTCGAACTTGCGCGTCTCGCGCACGCCGCGCAGCGTCACGGTCTTCTTCTTGTGGTCGATGGCGAAGACATTGACCACCGCATGGACCGTGTGCCGCACCCCCACGCCGGGGCTCTGCCCGGGCTGCGAAAGGAACACCTCGACCCAGTCGGTGCGCTGGCGGATGCCGCCGCCCTCCACCTTGCGCAGCTCGACCAGCAGCGCCGCGCCCTGTTTCAGCGTCACGACATCGCCGACCTTGAGCTGGTCGAAGTTCTTGACCGCATCGCCGGCCCGGATCGTGACCTCGTTGCCATCGGGCCGCTTGAGGGTGATGTCGCGCGTCGCGGAATCGATCTTGGTGATGGTGGCCGAGCGCGTGCGCACCCCGCCCGCGACCGCCCCGCCCGGCTCGCGGCCGATGACGACCGCGCCGGCGTCCGGCGGCGCGGCCTGGGGCTTGTCCTGCGACCAGGCCGGAACCGCCAGCGTGGCGGACACCGCCAGCACGAGACCCGCAAAGCGCTTGTTCATGAATGAAGCTCCTTGATGATGTGACAGAAAGAATCGATCAGCTGCCAGACCAGGGTCCGGCCACCTTCCACTGTGGCGCTCCCTTGGCGCTGCTCTTGTTCCTGCAGAAGATGTAGTCGCCGGCGTTCTGCAGCGAGCCATGGCGGTTCTCCACGCGCGCAAGCTTGCAGTCGGGGCGGCCTTTCGGATCCTTCGAGGGCGTGACGCTGCCGCTGGCGCTGGCACCGCTTTCCCACTTGGTGGTGACGCCATCCTCGCCGTCCAGCGCCTTGTTGATCGCCCGGGTCATGACCTCGACGTCGGCCTTGCTGAACCGGGTGATCGGCGTGTCGCGCATCGAGTTGTAGTTGCTGAGCGGGCGCTGCGCGCCCGCCGATGCCGCGGCCAGCACCGCCGCGGCGGCCACCAGCCATCTGATTCCCTCGCTCCTTTGCATCCTCGCCCCTTTGCTTCGGAAGATTGACATCGACCTCGCGATCCGCGAACGAACCCGTCCCGATCCGACGCGTTCGCTGGCCGGATCGTGTTGTAGCCGGCCCGCAGTGCGAAGTCCATCGGGAGGTGCTGCGCCCATCTTGGGGCTCGCCGCGCGGCCTGCAAATCGGCCCGACGGGCAACGCCGCATGCCCCTTCGGGCAATAGACCGGACGCGCCATGCGCGCTAAGGGAAACAAGGGGCGTCGCAGCCCGGTGGCGAGATAGCCGGGCGGGCGTCAGAGCCCGCCGTAGATGCTTTCGCCGGACGATGCGTGATCGTGCCGTTTCGAGGCGCTGCGCAGGCTCAGGACCCAAAGCCGCGCATGCCGCTGTTCGCGGCTCTCGAAATGTTCGGTGAAGCGGCGTATGCCAGGCCGTTCGATCGCGGCGAGCGTCATCCAGTCGGTGCCGCCGAACGAGGGCGACTCCCCGCTGCGATCGACCAGGGCCGGTCGCAGCGCGGTCACCCATTCGGTGGGAACGGACGGATCGCGATCCAGTGTGCGCAGTGCGATCTTGGCGGCCTTGGGGCTCAGCGCCTGGATCTTTTGAAGGTGGAAATCGAGGTCCAAGAGGTCACCCTCCTTTCAGACACATCAGGATACATGTGTATCTGAAATTTACGCAAGGGTGATGCCTAGGGATTTCCTGTGGTTTGCGCGCACTGGCTACTCGGAGCTCATTCGTTTGTATTCATTCCGCTTCATCGCGAGGTAGTCCTGCTTCTCGACCTCGTGCAACTGGCGTGCGTAGCGCTCCGTGTTGTCGAACCACAGGGCGAGGCGGTCGGGCAGCTGGGCCTTGGTGGGCCGCTCCATGTAGGCGTCGATCGCGAGGTAGTAGCGCATGGTGTTGCGCTCGACCACGCCGAGCATGCCGCCGATGTATTGGGGCTCGCCCGAAGAGTCCTTGCCGCTGGAGGTGAAGCCGACCTTGTCGGCACCGAGCGTCTTGAGATAGGCCGACATCGCGATCCGCGCCGCCGTGCCGTAGCCGTAGGAGTAGCCGAGATGGATGAAGGTCTTGCCGTCCGGCAGCGGTGTCGCTTCGAGGTCGATGTCGTAATCATGCGTCGACATCGGCCCCGTCTCCGCGGTCAGCGACACGGCGAGGTAGTCCGCCGAGACCTTCGGCGAATGCCAGACGAAATTGATGCGCTGCGCTTGCGACAGCGGCTGGTCGAACTTGCGGCCCTCGGCGACGTCGAGCTGCGTGGCATCGCCCGATGAACGCACGGCACAGTACTTGGTGTTGAGGTGCAGCATCAGCACGTCGCACCAGACCGCCGGCTGGCCGAGCGATGCGCTCACCTCGCTGAAAGGATGGTTCAGCACCGCGAAGATGCTGCCGCTCAGTTGCCCCGACGCCTCCTTGGATTCCAGCGCCAGCGGCCGCCCGAAGACGTTCTGCGCCAGTTGCGGCTTGACGGCGGCGTACTTGGCCTGCAGGGCTTCGGCGCCGCCGAGCGCCTGCGACTCGGCCAGCGCCACGGCGGGCACGAGCGCCGGCAGGAAGAGAATGAACAGCCAGAGCGCCAGCCGGCGGAATGTCGAGTGCTTCATCATGATGAATACATCCTTCCGGCACGGCGTTGCTTGGCTTGCAGAACGGGCCCTCACCGGGGCGATGCATGCTGCGCGCCGTGCAAAGCGCAGCACGCGCCGCCCCGCGGCATCAAGCGGCCGTGACCGACACGGCCTTGGTCACGAGGTAGGCCTCCATGGCTTCGGGGCCGCCTTCCGAACCATAGCCCGAGTCCTTCACGCCGCCAAAGGGCATTTCCGGCGTCGGCGTCGCGGGCTGGTTGACCCAGAGCATGCCCACTTCGAGCTGATGCGACAACAGGTGCAGGTTCTTGATGGACTTGGTGTAGGCGTAGCCGGCCAGGCCATAGGGCAGGCGGTTGGCTTCGGCGATGGCTTCCTCGATGGTGTCGAAGCCGCGGATCGCCGCGATCGGGCCGAAGGGTTCGTTGTTGAACACGTCGGCTTCGAGCGAGACGTCGGTCAGCACGGTCGGGGCGAAGAAGTTGCCGTCGCTGCCCACGCGCTCGCCGCCGGTCGCCACCGTCGCGCCGGTGGCACGGGCGTCCTCGATCACCTTGGCCATCGCGCTCAGGCGGCGCGCGTTGGCCAACGGGCCGAGCGTGGTGCCTTCGGCCAGGCCGTCGCCGAGCTTGAGGCTTTCGGCGTGCTTCACCATCGCCTTCGCGAAGGCGTCGCAGAGGCTCTTGTGCACCAGGAAGCGGGTCGGCGAGATGCAGACCTGGCCGGCGTTGCGGAACTTGGCCGCGCCCGCGGCCTTGACCGCGAGTTCGACGTCGGCGTCCTCGGCCACGATCACCGGCGCGTGGCCGCCCAGTTCCATCGTGGCGCGCTTCATGTGCGCACCGGCCAGCGCGGCGAGCTGCTTGCCGACCGGCGTCGAGCCGGTGAAGGTCACCTTGCGGATGATCGGATGCGGGATCAGGTAGCCGGAGATCTCGGCCGGATCGCCGAACACCAGCCCGACGGTGCCCTTCGGCACGCCGGCGTCGACGAAGGCCTGCAGCAGCGCGGCCGGCGAAGCGGGCGTCTCTTCAGGTGCCTTGGCGAGGAAGGAGCAGCCGCTCGCGAGCGCCGCGCCCAGCTTGCGCACGATCTGGTTGATCGGGAAGTTCCACGGCGTGAAGGCTGCCACCGGACCGACCGGTTCCTTGATCACCAGCTGCTGCGCGTTCAGGTTGCGCGACGGCACGATGCGGCCGTAGACGCGGCGGCCTTCGTCGGCGAACCACTCGATGATGTCGGCGCCGGCCAGCACCTCGCCGCGCGCTTCGACGAAGGGCTTGCCCTGCTCCTGCGTGAGCACGCGGGCGATGTCGGCGGCGCGCTCGCGCACCAGGCCGGCAGCACGGCGCATGATCGCGGCGCGCTCGTTGGCCGGCACTCGGCGCCAGGCCAAGAAGCCGCGCTGCGCCGCGTCCAGCGCGCGATCGAGGTCGGCGATGCCGGCATGGGCGACCTTGCCGATGGCCTTGCCGGTCGCGGGATTGATCACATTCAACGTCTTGCCGCTCGCGGCGTCGCACCATTCGTTGTCGATGAGCAGGCGCGTGTCGGGATAACTGGCTGAAGTCATGCTGGGTCCTTGAATCCGTGAGGGGGGTGTGCCGGTTCGGGCGAATCGAACGCGGCGAAGGCCGGCCGCCGGGGGCGGCGCCGGGCGCAGCGCGCATCCTAGCGCCGTTGGCAACGGCCCGCCCGCGCCGGGTCAATGCTGCTCGCCGCGGCCGGCGCGCACCCAGTAGAAGGTCTTCGGCGCCGCCGGCATGGAAGGCGCACGCAGCCGCCGCATGGGCGTGGTGCGGATCTGGCCATCCCTCGTACAGTGCAGCGGCTCGCCTTCGGGCAGGCTCCGGTGCGCGTCGAGCATCACCGAGAGCGAAATCTCGGCACTGTGGCAGCGGGTGTCCACGCAGCGGACGTAGAAGCGCTCGCGCGTCGCGACGAGCTGGCTGTGCGGCTCTTCGTCACCCCCGGGCCCGATCCAGGTGGCGCCGACATCGAACGCGAGCATCACCGCATCGGGCGTGTCCATCCCGGCGAGCGAGCCGCTGTGGGCCGCCGACAGCCATCCGAGCAGCTGGGGCGTGAGTTCGAAGCGGACGGAATCCGGCCCCGAGGCGCCGGTGCCGGGCACTTCGACGAACACCGTCCGGGTCGCACGGCTGGCCGCTTCGGCCAGCAGCATGCGCCGTCGATGTCGGCGCGCGCGCACCTGGACGACGGCGATCAACCCCGCCAGCGGCCCCGCGGTCGCCAGCACCTCGAAGGCATTGAAGCCCGACAGCGCCGCATGCACGCCAGCACCCGCGATTCCCAGACTCACACCCGCTCCTCACGAGACAGGCTCGCCGGAATCCGCGAGCGCCTGCCGCAACAGGCTTATCGGCCGCTCGCAGGAAAACTTGAGTGTTACTTGATCGACCCCACCGGCCGGGGCGTCATCGAGTCCGCGACGTCCACCCAGCCCCCGCCCATCGCCTGGTAGACATTGACCACCTGCGTGTAGCGGTCGGTCGTGAGCCCCACCAGCGCGAGCTCGGCCGCGAAGAGATCGGTGTCGGCCACCAGCACTTCGAGGTAGCCGATCAGCCCGCTCTCGAACTTCAGCCGCGACAGCCGCGCGGACTCACGCAAAGCGATCACTCGCTCGCGCTGGAACGCAACGCCCTCGATGGTCTTCTGGGTGCCGATCAGCGCGTCGTTGGTGTCGCGGAAGGCGTTGAGGATGGCCGACTGGTAGACCAGCTCCGCCTGCGCCTTCTGCGCCTCGGCGGAGCGGACCTGCCCTTCGATCGCACCGAAGGTGAAGATCGGTCCGGTCATGCTGGCAGCCGCCTGCCACGCGGTCGCCGGGCCGCGGAGGAAGCTCCCCGCCGCGGTGCTGGTCGAGCCGTAGAGTCCGGTGAGGGCGATGCTCGGGTAGTACAGCGCGCGCGCCGCGCCGATGCTGGCGTTGGCAGCGACGAGGTTCTGCTCGGCCTGCAGGATGTCGGGCCGGCGTTCGAGCAGGCTCGACGGCAGGTCCGCCGGGACCAGCGGCGCCACGAGCTCGTCGATGGTCTTGCCGCGCGGGATCGGCCCCGGGTCGCGCCCGAGCAGGATCGAGATGCGCCCTTCCACCGCGGCGATCTGCTGCTCGATCACCGGGATCGATGCCAGCGCCTGCTGCTGCTGGGAGCGCACCTGCATGACCTCGGTCTTCGAGACGATCCCGGACTTGAAGCGCAGATCGAAGATGCGCGCCGTCTCGCCGAAGTTGGCGGCGGTCGCCAGCGCGATCTCGCGCTGGCGATCCAGTCCGCGCAGCGTGATGTAGCTCGTTGCGACGCCGGCGACGAGCGTGAGCACCACGCCGCGCTGCGCCTGCTCGCTCGCGTAGACCTGCGCCTGCGCCGCTTCACCGAGGCGCCGCACCCGGCCGAAGAGATCGATCTGCCAGCTCGCGCCGAGCGCGGCCTGGTAGAGCGTGAAGTACGGATCGGCCGGCTCCGGGACTGGCGGCTGCCCGACGCGGCTCGCGCGGCTGCGGCTCGCCGCGCCGCTGTACGCAAGCTGCGGATAGAACTGCGAGCGCACCGTGCCCAGCGTGCCGATGAACTGGTCGATCCGCGCCGCCGCCACGCGCACGTCGAGGTTGCCCTGCAGCGCGGTTTCGACGAGCTCGCCCAGCACCGGGTCGCCGAACTGCTCCCACCATCGGGTGTTCGCCACGTCGGCGGCTCTCGGATAGTCGATGCGCCATGCGGCGGGTGCCTGCACCTCGGGGCGCCGGTAATCGGGACCGACGGTGCAAGCGGTGAAGGCCATGGCGACGGCGGCCAGCGCAGCCGCCGCGAGCCTGCGCGTGTCGCGTTGGCGCGCTGGAGTGGGTGTGGAGTGGGGCATCGATCGAAACATCGAAAAAAAAAGCTCAGAGGAAGGCCCAGACGAAGAGCAGCGTGACGGCCAGCATCACGACGCAGGCCACCGGCCAACGCCGCAGGAAGGTGTCGGTGCGTTCGAGCGCGGCGCCCGCCGAAAGGGCCGGGCCCTCGAGGCCGCCCAGCGCGATGCCGAGGTCGCCGGCAGGCACGCGCGGCAGGCCCCGGAACCGGTCGAGCACGAACGCCAGCAGCGCGCCGACGAGCACCGGCCACAGCGCATCCCACAGCGCGGCCGGCGCGAGCGCCTTCGGCAGCGCTTCGATCGGAAAGTCCAGATAGAGCAGCCACGGGACGACCAGCGATGCCAGGGCCATCGCGATCCAGGCGAAGGCCAGCACGCCGGGTGCGCGCGCGTTGGCATCGACCGCGGTGCTCTCGGCCAGACGGCGGGTGAAGTGGATCATCAGGAGCGTCGAGGCGATCGACGACAGCACCGCCACCGTGCCTGCGGGCCCGTCGCCGAGCAGGTCCTTGGCCGCGTACTTGGCGAGCGAGCCGCCGGTCAGCGGCAGGCCCCCGAGGCCGAGCGCGATGATGGCCGCCGGCAGCAGCATCGGCCACAGATGCCGCCGGCCCGTGAGCGCGACGACACCCACCGCGAGGAAGAGCGAACCCTTCACGAGCAGGTGGTGCGCCGCATAGAACGCGGCGGCCACCGGCGCCCCGGCATCGCCCGCCGCGAGCCCCATGCCGATCACCGCGACCACGAAGCCCATCTGGCTCACGCTCGAATAGGCGAGAACGGTCTTCGGGTCGCGCTGCGTGATGCCGATCAGCACGCCGTAGAGCGCACCGAAGAGGCCGAGCACCGCGAGCGCCTGGCCGAAGCCGGGCAGCGCGACGTCGAGCGGCAGGAAGCGCAGCAGAGCGATCACGCTCGCCTTGACCACCGCGCCGCTCATCACCGCGGCGGCGGGAATCGGCGCGGCCGTGTAGGCCAGCGGCATCCAGAAGTGCAGCGGCACCAGGCCCGCCTTCATGCCGAGGCCGATGAGCAGCAGGGTCACGGTGAGATCGCGCGTCGGCGAATCGGGCAGCGCGGCCACCGCATCGCTGATCAGCAGGCTGCCATCGGGCGTCGCGTTCGCCATGAGGACGAGGCCCGCGAGCAGGAAGGCCTCCGCCAGCAGCGCGAGCGCGAGGTACACAGCGCCGGCGCGCATCGCGTCCGGCCCCTCGCCCTGCAGCACGAGGCCGCTCGCGCCCACGCTCAGCACCGCGAGCAGGAAGTAGAAGCCGATCAGGTCCGCCGCCAGGAACACGCCGACGCAACCGGCGAGCGTCATCAGCCAGCAGACGATGAAGCCGTCGGGCTCGGCGCGGCCGCGCAGGAAACGCGCGGCATAGAGGCCCGATGCGATCCACAGCAGCGCCGCCACGCCGAGCAGCATCGCGCCCGGCGCATCGAGCGAGAAGCGCAGCGCGAAGGCCTGGTTGCCCAGCTCGAAGCTGCCCGCATCCGCATCGAACAGCGCCGCGAGCAGGGCCGGCACCGGCGCGATCACGAACAGGCGCGGCATGCGGCGACGCAGCCGCTTCGAGGCGCAGGCCACGAGCAGCAGCAGCGGCAGCCCGAGCGCGAGCGGCACCATCACCCCGACGCCGAGCAGGATCGCAAGCAGGGCGGTGGCGGCGATCACGGTCCCTCCACCCAGACCAGCAAGGGCCGGCCGATCAGCGCCACGTCGACCGGGCACAAGGCCGCGATGCCCAGGAGGAACGAGCACAGCGCGAGCACCAGCACCGCGACCTGCTGGTAGCGCGGCACCGCCTTTCGGGGCATCCACCCGGGTGCGGCCGGCTGCATCGCGCGCACCACCACGATGAACACGTAGGCGCTGGTGAGGAGGCCGCCGACCAGCATCACGAGCGCCCACCACCATTGCGCGGTCGCGATGGCAGAAGTCAGCAGCAGCCACTTCGCGAGGAAGCCGCCGGAGGGCGGCAGGCCGATCAGCGAAGCGCCGCCGAGCGCGAAGGCGCCCAGCGTCATCGGCAAGGCACGGCCCGCGCCGCGCAGGTCGGCCACGCGGTCGTGCCCGAGCGTGGAATAGATCAGCCCGGCGGCCATGAACATCGCGGCCTTCGCGGTCGCATGCGAGATCGCCTGCAGCATGCCGCCGTTGATCGCCGGAGCGCTGTCGATCTGCGCCGCCTCCAGGCCCGCGATCAGCGGGAACATGAGGAACAGGTAGCCGATCTGCGCCACGGTCGAGTAGGCGATCAGGAGCTTCAGCCGCGCCTGCCGCAAGGCGACCACGTTGCCGACCAGGATGGCCGCCGCGCCCAGCGCGGCAATCGACTGGGCTGCGGGCCGGGTGACGATGTCGGCGAAGACGTCGAGCCACAGGCGCACGACGAGGAACCATCCGCCCTTGATGACCAGCGCCGACAGCACCGCGCTCGCCGCCGCCGGTGCGCCGGCATGCGCGGGGGGCAGCCACAGGTGCAGCGGGAAGAGCGCGGTCTTCGCCAGCAGGCCGACCGTCATCAGCACCGCGGCGGTCCAGCTGATCGGCTCGGCACGCATGCTTTGGGCGAGCAGCGGGATGTCCAGCGTCCCGTACGCGCCGTACAGCAGGAAGACGCCGAGCAGGTAGAACATCGACCCGAGCAGCGCGAAGAGCAGATAGCGCAGCGCCGCCTGCAAGGTCTCGCCGCGCCCGTCGAGGCTCACCAGCGGCACGCCCGCGAAGGTCAGCAGCTCGAGCGCGACGTAGAGCGTGAACACGTCGCCGCTCACGAACACCAGGTTGAGCGAACCCCACACCGCGAGCAGCAGCAGCCAGAAGGCGTAGGGCGCACGCGCCTCGCGCACGCCCGCGGGCGTGCCGAAATCGCCGCAGGCATAGATGCCGATCACGCCGATCACCACCGCGATCGCGACGATCATCAGCACCGACAGACCGTCCGCGCGCAGCGCCACGCCCAGCGGCGGCACCCACCCGCCCAGCAGGTAGACCAGCGGCCGGCCCGAACCCACGACCGCATCGGCGATGCCCAGCGCGATGCCGAGCCCGAGCAGCAGCGTGACCAGCGCCACGCGCTGCGCATTGCGCCCGCCGAGCACGAAGCCCAGCATCGTGCCGACGAAAGGCAGCAGCACCGACAGCACCAGCAGCAGCCCGCCCGGCGTGGTCGCATTCATCGAATCGGCCACCGGCACCTAGCGATCTCCGGCGGCGGCATCCGCCTTCGCGGGAGCGGCGGGCGGCTCGGCCGCCAATGCGGCCTCGCCGGTTTCCTCGTGCAGCCGCAGCAGCAGCGCGACCGCCAGCGCCGACGCCGCGAAGGCGACCACGATCGCGGTGATCAGCAGGGCCTGCGGCACCGGATCGCCGCCCAGCCCGGCCGCCGCGCCGCGCCGCGCGATCACCGCGCACACGAGGAACACGCCGTTGCCGATCAGGTTGAACGCGAGGATCTTGCGCAGCGGCTGCGGGTTGACGACGACGCCGTACAGGCCGAGCCCGATCAGCGCCGCCGCGCAGAGCCCGAAAAGCTGGGTCGCTTCCATCATTTCTGCAACGCCCTGTGGGGAGCACCGGCAAGCAGGAGGCCCAGCGTGAGCGCGAGCGAAGGCATCAGTGCGAACTCGACGGCCACGATCCACAGCTTCGCGAGGCCGTCCGGATAGCCGAGGAACGCACCCGCCGTGAGCGCACCCGCGAAGCCGACGAGGATGAACACCAGCGGCCCCGCGACCAGCCAGAAGCGCAGCGCGAAGCGCCCCACCCGCGGGACGTCGGCGAGCCCCGCCATCATCGCCAGCAGCCACATCGCCGCGAGGATCGTTGCGCCCTGGAACTTGCCGCCCGGATGGTCCGCGCCGTACCACAGGATGTAGACCCCGATCACGATGCCGATCGGCGGCAGCATGCGCGCGAAGTGCGCGAGGATGCTGTTCGGCTGCGCGATGGGCTGCAGGCTCGGCCGGCCACCCCAGGCGAGATCCGGCGCGAGCGACCAGACGCCCAGGAGCCCGAAGGCCAGCACGATCGCCTCGAGCAGCGTATCCATCGCGCGAAACGACAGCAGCACCGCCGTGATCGGGTTGCCGACGCCGGTGGTGTGGATGTTGTCCATCACCGCCGGCGCGAGCGTCGGCGTGGCTTCGGGCAAGAGCAGCACGCAGACCGCGACGAAGCCCGCGACCGCAACCGAGCCGATCGCCGCCAGCACGCGCGTCCAGGCACCGGGACGCAGGCGATTCGTCCGCGCTTCGGTGGCGCGCAGGCGCGCGGCCGCGCCCACCAGCAGCGCCCCGGTCAGGCCGGCGCCGATCGCGGCCTCGGTGATCGCGACATCGACCGCCACCAGCCGCAGCCACACCACTGTCAGCAGCAGGCCGTACGGAATGAACCCGGCCACCGCCGCGAAGGTGTCGCGCGTCAAGACCGTCCACGCCGCGAGCCCGATGAACAGCAGCACGAGCGCGAGGTTCAGCAGCACGCTCATCGGCGAGCCTCCCCGGGGTCCGGTGCGGCCGAAGCATCCGTTCGCCCGGTCTCGCGAATGGCGCGCGCGATCATCTGCGATGCGGTCGCCGACGCGAGCAGCACCAGGAACCAGATCGCGATCAGCTTGAGGGCGAGGCTCACGCTGCCGGCCTGCGGCAGGAGCCCGAGAACGATCAGGCCCAGCCCGAGGTTGTCGGCCTTGGTCAGCGCATGCAACCGCGTGTAGGAGTCCGGAAAGCGCAGCAGCCCCACCGTGCCGGCCAGGAAGAAGAACCCGCCTGCGCAAACGGCCACGACGGTGAAGAGGTCGGCGATCGTGCTGATCATGGCTTGCCCGCCTGCGCGCTGCCTGCCGTGTCGGCGGCGGATTCGTCGCGCACCAGCACCGCGCCGGCCCGCACGAACGCGATGGTCGCGAAGGGCGCCAGCACCGCGAGCGTGAGCACGACGTTGATGACGATCTCCATGCCGTGGATCGTGCCCAGCAGCAGGAGGCTCGCGATGCCGCCGGTGCAGAACAGCATCGCCGCCATCATGCGCGCGCTGCTCCCCGGCCCGCGCAGCACCACGACGAGGCTCACCGCGATCATCAGCAGCACGAAGGCGCAGGCGCTGAGCAGGAAGTCGTCCATGGCGCTCATCCACCCGGCTCCACCACGACCAGCGCATCGAGCAGCAACTGCTCTTCCTTCGCCATCGTCTTCGCGAGCGGCTGGTCGGTGTCCAGGCAGTGATAGACCACGGCATCCGCCGTCTCGCCCACCGGCAGCGAACCCGGCATGAGGCTCATGATCGAGACGAAGTCGTTGCGCGCCAGGCCCGGCGGCAGGCCCACCGGGCAGGCGACGAAGCCGTCCTTGAGCGGCATCCGCGGCGACATCGCGCGCCTGGCCACGTCCACGCCGGCCATCACCGACTGCCACAGGAAGTGCGGCACGAAGGCCAGCAACGGCAGCAGCCGCACGTAGCCCACTTCGGGCGGCATCAGGCGAACGCTGGTCCAGGTCGCGGCGACGGTGGCGAAGAGCCCGACCGCGAGGTCGGCCGGCTCGAGGCTCGGCATCAGCACCAGCCAGAGGCCGAGGAACAGCAGGCCCCGGCTGACCACGGTGCGCGCGACGGGGGCGGCGGGTGCTTTCATCGGGCCAGCACTCAGGCCGCGTCGACCGCCGGCCGCACGCCCTCGGCGCGCCGGGCCTGGTCTTCCTTGCCGAACACCGCGACGTACATCGTGGGCAGCAGCACCAGCGTCAGCAGCGTCGCCACCAGCAGGCCGCCCATGATCGCGAAGGCCATCGAGCCCCAGAACACGGTGGGCGCGATCGGGATCAGGCCCAGCACGGTGGAGATCGAGGTCAGGATCATCGGCCGCAGCCGCGAGGTGCCCGACATCATCACCGCGTCGAGCACGCTCTGGCCCTCGGCGCGGTAGGTCTCGATCTGCACGACCAGGATCACCGCGTTCTTCGCGATCATCCCGATCAGCGCCAGGATGCCGAGGATCGCGACGAAGCCCAGCGGCCGGTTGAAGATGAGCAGCGACAGCACCACGCCGATCAGCCCCAGCGGCAGGATCACCACCACCATGGCCAGCCGCCTGAAGCTCACGAGCAGCACCATCACGCACAGCAGCATCAGCACGATCATCAGCGGCACCACCGCGAACACCGAGGCGCTCGATGCCGCGCTTTCCTCGAACAGGCCGCCGGTCTCGACCTTGTAGCCCCTGGGCAGCTTGGCGTTGAACTCCTTGATGCGGTCGGCCAGCGCGACCACCACCGTGTCCGGCAGCACGCCATGGGTCACGTCCGCGCGCACCGTGAGCGTCGGCACCCGGTTGCGACGCCAGACGAGCGGCAGCTCCTGTTCCTCGTCGAAGGTCGCGAACTGGGCGAGCGGCACCATGCGGCCGGCCGGCGTGGGCACCGCCAGCGAGCTCAGGCTCTGGAACGACACGCGCTGCTGCTCGGTGGCGCGGGCGACGACGTTGACGAGATAGATGTCGTCGCGCACCTGCGTCACCACCGACCCGGTGATCGCCGAGTTGAGGATGGCCGCCAGTGCCGCGGAACTGACGCCGAGCTGCCGCGCCTCCTCCTGGTTGATGCGGATCTTGACCTGCCGCGCAGGCTCCATCCAGTCGAAGTTGACGTGCCGCACACGCGAATCCGATCCGAGAACGCCCGCGAGGTCGAGCGAGTACCTGCGCACCTCGTTCGCGTCGGGGCCGCTCACGCGGTACTGCAGCGGCCATCCGACCGGCGGGCCGAGTTCGAGCGGCGATACGCGTGCGACCACGTCGGGGAACTGCTCGGCAAGCACCTGCTCGAGCTTCTGGTGCAGGCGGTCGCGGGCCTGCACGTCCTTCGCGACGATGACGAACTGCGTGAAGAACGGATTCGCGAGCTGCACGTTCAGCGTGAGGATGAAGCGGATCGCGCCGCGGCCCACGTAGGTGCTGAAGTGGTCGACGTCCGGATCGCTCCTGAGGAACTGCTCCAGCCGCTCGGCCTGCGCCTCGGTCGCGTGGATCGATGCGTTCTGGCGCAGCGTCATGTCGACCGTGAGCTCGGGCCGGTCGGAGGCCGGGAAGAACTGCTGCGGCACGAAGCGCACCAGGAAGAGCGTCGCCACGAAGGCCGCGATCGTCACCGCGAAAGTGACCCACTTCGCGCGGATCGCGCCTTCGAGGAAGCGGCCGTACACCGCCGTCACCTTGCTCGGCTTGGCGGCCGGCGCATCGGCCTTGGGCGCCTTCAGGATCGCCTTGCCCACCAGCGGCGAGAAGACCACCGCGCCGAGCCACGACACCAGGAGCGCCAGCGCCACCACGCTGAAGATCGAGAAGGTGTATTCGCCCGCCGAGCTGCGCGCGAAGCCGATCGGCACGAAACTGGAGATGGTGACCAGGGTGCCGATCAGCATCGGCGCGGCCAGCGTCCTGTAGGCGAAGGTCGCGGCCTGGTCCTTGGTGTCGCCGGCCGCGAGCCGGTTGATCATCGCGTCGACCGTGGTCATCGCGTCGTCCACCAGCAAGGTGAGCGCGATGATCAGCGCGCCGAGCGAGATGCGGTGCAGGTCGATGTGCAGCATGTCCATCAGCGCGAACACGATCGCCAGCGTGAGCGGGATCGACAGCGCCACCACCATGCCGGGCCGCACGCCCAGGCTCACGAAGCTGCACGCCAGGATGATGATGATCGCCTGCCAGAGCGAGGACATGAAGTCGTTGATCGCGACATCGACCGTCACCGCCTGGTCGGCCACCAGCGTCGGCTCGATGCCGTGCGGCAGGTTGGCGGTGAAGTCGGCCATCTCCTTCTTGATGTTGGCGCCGAGAGCGAGGATGTCGCCCGCCTCGCGCATCGCGATCGCGAGACCGATGGCCGGCTTGCCGTTGACGCGGAACATCGGCTGCGGCGGATCGACGAAGCCGCGCCGCACGCTGGCGATGTCGCCGAGCCGGAGCATGCGGTTGCCCAGCACCAGGGTGACCGCCTCGATGTCGTGCTCGGAATCGAAGGCGCCGCTCACGCGCATGAAGACGCGCTCCTGCTCGGTCTGTATCGTGCCCGCGGGGCGGATCACGTTCTGCGCCTGCAGCGCGTTGACGATGCTCGGGTAATCCAGCCGCAGGCCGGCGAGGCGCTCGGTGGAGAACTCGATGAGGATCTGCTCGTCCTGCGCGCCGAGCACCTCGATCTTCGACACGTCCGGCACCTGCAGCAGCCGCGAGCGCGCGGCCTCGACATGGTCGCGCAGCTCGCGGAAGTTGAAGCCGTCGGCGGTAAAGGCGTAGATGATCCCGAAGGTGTCGCCGAAGTCGTCGTTGAAGAACGGGCCGACCACGCCCTGCGGCAGGGTCTGCCGCATGTCGCCGACGTTCTTGCGCACCTGGTACCAGATGTCGGGGATCTCGCCCGGCGGCGTGGACTGCTTGAGGTCGACGAAGATCGTGGTCTGGCCCGCCACCGTGTAGCTGCGGACGCGGTCGAGATGGCGCGTCTCCTGCAGCGTGCGCTCCAGGCGCTCGGCGACCTGCTGCAGCGTTTCGTCGACGGTCGCACCGGGCCAGCCGGCCGCGACGACCATGGTGCGGAAGGTGAAGGCCGGATCTTCGGCACGCCCGAGGCGCAGGAAAGACAGGGCCCCGGCGACCACCGAGATGATCATCAGGAACAGCACCAGCGAGCGCTTGGACAGCGCCCATTCCGACAGGTTCGGCCCGATCACTGCGCGGCCTCGAGGATGCGGACCTTCTGGCCGGGGCGCAGCGCCTGCACGCCCGCCGTCACGACCAGGTCGCCGGGCGACAGGCCGGCAGTGACCTGGACGCGCGCCGCGTCGAAGGCGCGCACCTCGATCGGGCGCGCCGCGACGACGCCGCTCTTCGGATCGACCACCCACACCGAGGCGCTGTTGCCCGCGCGGTTGAGCGCCGACGCGGGAATGTCGATGGCCGGCGAGCTGTCGAGCTTCATGCGCCCGGTCACGGTGGAGCCGAGCCGGATCGCCGCGGGCGCGTCGATGAGCCGCACCCGCACGCTGAAGGTGCCCGTCACCGGATCGGCGCGCGGCGACACCTCGCGCACCTGCCCCCGTGCGGTGACCTTCGGGTCGTCGGTGAGCGAGACGCTGATGTCGGGATTGGACGGCGCACTGTTCTTGACCTGCGCCGGCACGTCGAACACCGCGTCGCGCGCGCCTTCGCGCGCCACCTGCACCACCATGCGGCCCGCCTGCACCACTTCGCCGGGCTCCGGCCCGCGCGCCGTGACCACGCCGGACACGTCGGCATTGAGGCGCGTGTAGTTGAGGCGGTTCTGCGCCAGCGTCACCTGCGACTGCGCGGTCTCGACCTGCGACTGCGTGACCTTCAACAGCGAGTCGGCCTGGTCGAACGAGGCGCGCGACACCGCGTTCTCGGCCAGCAGATCACGCAGCCGCGTGTGGTTGGTGCGGGCCTCGATGTTCTGCGCCTGCGCCGCCGCCAGTTGCGCGCGCGCCGATTGCAGCGCCGTCTCTTCGTTCAGGGGATCGAGCCGGGCCAGCAACTGGCCCTGCTTCACCCGGTCGCCGATCTCGACGCTGCGTTCGATCAAGCGCCCGTCGATGCGGAACGACTGGTTGATCTCGGTCTGCGCCTGCACGTTGCCGGTCAGCGTGACCGTGTCGCCGATCGCGCGCGTCTCGATCTTCATCACGCGCACCGGACGGATCTCCGCCACCGGCGCCTCGTCCGCGCGCCTGCAGGCCGACAGCGAGACGGCTGCGGCCAGCGCGACGAGCGCCGTGGCCCGGGACAGGACCCTGGAATGGCTCACATTTTTTTCAGGCACGGGCACCCGTCCTCTCTCGTCGGTTGGATTGACGACTCAGTAGTCCACGGGGTCGCGCACGATCGGGCA
This sequence comes from Variovorax sp. HW608, assembly GCF_900090195.1. NCBI lineage: Bacteria > Pseudomonadati > Pseudomonadota > Betaproteobacteria > Burkholderiales > Comamonadaceae > Variovorax > Variovorax sp. HW608. Next base: position 4,401,668 of record NZ_LT607803.1, on the reverse strand, counting down.
GGTCATGCAGTGGCCACCGCCGCGGCCCCGGCCGAGCTCGGCGCCCACGATGGTGATCACCTCGATGCCGTGCTTGCGCAGCAGCGTGTTGGTGTAGGTGTTGCGGTCATACGCATAGACCACGCCCGGCGATGCGCAGACCAGGTTCGCGCCGCTGTCCCACTGGGTGCGCTCGCGCTGGTAGTCGCTGCCGCCGGCTTCCACGACGCGCATCTTCTTCAGGCCCAGCGCTTGCGTGACCACGTCGACGAAGGGCTTGTTCTCATTGCGCAGCTCGACCCCGCTCGCGTGCTCGCTCGGGTAGTACGAGAAGGTGCTGGTCTTGTTCATGAAGTCCGGCGCGAGCAGCACGCAGTCGCGGTCGGCGAAGGTGAACACCGTGTCCAGGTGCATCGCGGCACGGATCTTGGGCATCGCCGCGACGATCACGCGCTCTGCAGCGCCCTTCTCGAAGAGCGTGGCGGCGAGCTGGCTGATCGCCTGGCGCGAGGTGCGCTCGCTCATGCCGATGAGGACGACGCCCTTGCCGATCGGCATCACGTCGCCGCCCTCCAGCGTGGCCAGGCCATGGTCCTGCGTCGGATCGCCCCACCAGACGTTGACCTTGCCGGCGAAGTCGGGATGGAAGCGGTAGATCGAGGTGGTGAGGATGGTTTCCTCGTGCCGCGCGGGCCAGTAGAGCGGATTGAGCGTCACGCCGCCGTAGATCCAGCAGGTGGTGTCGCGCGTGTAGAGCGTGTTGGGCAGCGGCGGCAGCAGGTACTCGGTGCCGCCCGCGGCCTCCTTCGCGACCTTGAGCGCCTGACCGCCATGGGCCTCGGGGAAGTCATGGGTCGAAAGGCCGCCGATCAGCGTCTCGGCGAGGTCGCGATGGCTCAGCCCTTCGAGGTAGCTGCGCAGCTCGTCGATGAAGCCCAGGCCCACCTGGTTGGGCACCACCTGGTTGTCGAGGATCCACTTCTTGCCCTCGGGCACGGCCACCGTCTCGGCAAGCAGGTTGTGCATCTCGACGACTTCCACGCCGCGGTCGCGCATCTTGGTGACGAAGTCGAAGTGGTCGCGCTTGGCGTTCTCGACCCACAGCACGTCGTCGAAGAGCAGTTCGTCGCAGTTGCTCGGCGTCAGTCGCTGATGGGCACGCCCGGGGGCGCACACCATGACCTTGCGCAGTTGCCCGACTTCGGAGTGGACGCCGAACTCGCTCGTCCTGGTCTTGCTGGTCGCACTCGCACTTGCCTTGGCCATGGTGTGTCTCCTGTTCAGATGGTGATGGCGCCCGTGGCGAGGCCGAAGAGGCCCACGAGCGCACCGATGACGACGACGATGAGGATGACCCAGTCGATCGCTGCGAACACCGGCTTGCCCTGCTCGCGCCGCGCCCAGATGTAAAGGACCGTGCCCGGTGCATACAGCACGGCGGCCAGCAGGATGAACTTGAGGCCGCCCGCCCAGATCATGAAGACGGTGTAGATGATCGCCAGCGCCGCGATGACGAGGTCGCGCCCGCGCTCCTGCGGGCGCACCTGGTAGCTCTCGCCGCGCTTGGACAGCAGGAAGCCGTAGGCGGCCACGAAGAGATACGGAATCAGCGACATCGCGCTCGTGAGGTTCAGCATCAGCGCGAAGGCGTCGCGCGACCAGTAGGTCGTGATGACGATCAGCTGCACGATGGCGTTGGTCAGCCACAGCGCATTGGCCGGCACCCGGTTGGCGTTCTCGCGCGCGAAGACGGCCGGCATGTCGCGGGTCCGGGCGGCGGTGAACATCACTTCGGCGCAGATCAGCGACCAGGCCAGGTACGCCCCCAGCACCGAGACGATCAGCCCCAGGCTCACGAACACCGCGCCCCAGTGGCCCACCACCGCTTCGAGCACCGCGGCCATCGAGGGCTGGCGCATGCCGGCGATGTCCGCGCGCTGCAGCACCGCATAGGGCAGCATCGTCACCAGCACCATCAGGCCGGTGACGCCGATGAAGCCCATGATGGTGGCCCGGCCCACGTCCGAGCGCTCCTTCGCATAGCGCGAATAGACGCTGGCGCCCTCGATGCCGATGAAGACGAAGACCGTCACCAGCATGGTGGCGCGCACCTGCTCGAAGATGCCGCCCGTGAGGTCGCCCCCGTAGAGGTTGGCCTCGAACAGCTCGCCCCTGAAGGCGAAGGCCAGGATGACGATGAACACCAGGATCGGGATGATCTTGGCGAAGGTGACGATCGTGTTGATGAAGGCCGCCTGCTGCACGCCCTTGAGGATCATGAAGTGAAACAGCCAGATGCCGATGGAGGCCACGACGATGGCCACCACGGTGTTGCCGTCGCCGAAGACGGGGAAGAACGCCCCCAGCGTGGACTTGATGAGCACCCAGTAGGAGACGTTGCCGATGCAGCTGCTGATCCAGTAGCCGAAGGCCGAGAGAAAGCCCGGGTAGTCGCCGAAGCCGGCCTTGGCATAGGCGAAGACGCCGGCGTCGAGCTCGGGCTTGCGCTCGGCCAGGGACTGGAAGACGCGCGCCAGCATGTACATGCCGGTGCCCGCGACGATCCACGCGATGACCGCGCCCAACGGTCCGGTCGCAGCCGCGAAGGTGCGCGGCAGCGAGAAGATCCCTGCGCCCACCATCCCGCCCACCACCATCGCGGTGAGCTGCATGCGGGACATCTTTTGCTCTGTGGAAGCCATCCGATCCTCGCTCCGTCGTTGTGGTGAATGGCGCAGCGGGCGACATTCGCGGATCAGCATCAGACCCGGCTGAAAGCTTGTCAAGCGAGCACGAGATCGAGATGAATCGGCCTTTCGATGACTCGAAGCGCCCTAAAAACTCTTGCGCACGTTGACCCAGAACTCGGTCGAGCTGTAGTTGAAGCCGATCGCATTGCTCTGGTCGCGGATCCACAGCAGTTCGGGCCTGAGGGTCCAGGTGGGCACGAATTCCCACACCAGGTAGGCACCGGCTTCGTAGAGGTTGTCGCGCCGGCGCAGAAACACGGTGTTGTCGACTGTGTCCGGATGAAAGTGGATGTTGTCCGAGGCGTAGAAGTCGCGCTCCCACCACGCGAAGCCGCCCCAGCTCAGGGTCTTGTTCACCGTGAAGTCGAGCGCGGCAGTGGCGCCGAACACGTTGGAATCGCCATCGGGCCGGCTGGTCGCGTAGTTGCGCCCGGCATGGCCGGTGAGCGAGAAGCTGCCCACGCCGTCCATGAACGAATTCACCCAGCCGGCCGACACCAGCGCAGTGGTGCGGCTCAACGCGCGCTCGCGGCCCTCGGGATATCTGCGGCGGCGGATGTCGCCACCGAAGCTGAACTGGTTGTCCGGGTCGTAGCGCATCCGCAAGTCGGCGAAGATCGAGACGTCGTTGCGGTAGTTGCCGTCGCCGCGGTAGCTGGTGCGGCCCCTGAAGCCCGCCGAGAGGTTGTTCTCGCCGAATGCCTTGCTGCCCGCGAGCCGCCAGCGCAGGTCCTGATCGCTGCGGCTGTCCGAGTTGTCGTAATGGCGGTAGCGCAGATCCAGCGTGCCGTCGATCGCATAGCCGTTCTGCAGCGCGTAGTTGAAGCCGCCACCGGCGCGCGCGTTGTAGAAGGTGTCGCGGCGGTCGCCGCCGCCCAGCGCGTTGGTGCCGACCGTCTCGTTCACGCGGTACTGGCCGATGCCCGTCTCCGCATAGCCGAAGCCCGACAACGGCTTGTCGTCGTCGAGTGTCTGCCGCGCCGCCTGGTCGTAGACCTGGGCCTGCGAGCGCACGTCGGGCGGCAGGTTCTCGAAACGCAGCACGGTCTCGAACTCGATCTTCGCCTCCGCGTATTCGCCGAGCGCAAAGTACGAGCGGCCGAGGCCCAGGTGCGCGGCGACGAAGTCGGGGCGCGCGGCAAGACTGCGCTGGAACAGCGCCTTGGCCTTCCCGGGCTGCTGCGTGCCGAGCGCGGCACGGCCCATGAGGTAGCTGAATTCGGCATCGCCCGCACGGGTGCTCTCGAACGGCGAGAGCAGGCCATAGGCGTCCTGGTACTTGCCCTCGCGCACGAGTTGCCGTGCACGCGCAATGTCGGGATCGGCAGCGAAGACCGCGTTCGCAAACAACACCGACGTCAGGATGAAGACCTGCATGGCAGGCCGCCACGGCAAGCGCGCGACGCGGCGGCGTGCCATACGGGTTTCGATCATCTCGACTGCCTCCTCGGGTCTTGCGACACCACCCGACGCGCCGCATTTAACACGCGGCCCGCTCTGCGTGCAACGCGAACGAAGAAGAGTGCTAGGGCCTTCCGCTTTGCGACAGCAGCACCGCCACCGGCCGCGTGCCCGGGAACTCCGAGAAGATGATGGTGAGCATCGCCGTGATCGGCACCGCGAGGAACGCGCCCGCCACGCCCCACAGCGCCACCCACACCGCGAGGCTCACGAGGATCGCGAAGGGACTGAGGTTCAGCGAGTTCCCCATGATGTAGGGGTCGAGGAAGTTGCCGATCGCGAACTGCACCACCGTGAGCCACAGCATGATCGACAGCACATGGTTGGCGTCGCCGAACTGCGCCATCGCCATCGCGCCGGGCAGCAGCACGCTCAGCACCGAGCCGATGTAGGGCACGTAGTTCAAGAGCGCGATCACCACGGCCCAGAACGGCGCGAACTCCAGCCCCATGATGCGCATGATCACCCAGCTCAGCGCGCCGAGCAGCACACCCAGCAGCGTCTTGAGCGCCAGATAGGCGCCGACCCGCGCGTTGATGTCGGCGATCACCTGCCTGATGCGCTGCGCATGCTGCGGGCTCTGCGCGATCGCGTTGATCTTGGCCTCCAGGTGGCCTCGTTCGACCAGCAGGAAGCACGCATACAGCGCCACCACCACCACGCTGGCCACCAGCGACGACACCGATGACAAGGCCGAACCGACGATGCGCTGGATGCTCACCTGCGCGAACAGGTCGCGCCGCAGCGTGGTCCAGGTGGGCTCGGATTCGAAGCGCAGCCACACCGCCACCTTCTGCACCGCGGCGAGCAGCGACTCCTGGTAGCGCGGCGCCTGCGCGATCACGCTGTCCTTGTTGGCGATGAGGGTGTAGACCACCAGGCACAGGCCGAAGGCGATGATGAACACCGACAGTAGCGAGATGACCCACTGCGGCAGCTTCGCCCCCACCACCGGGATGCTCCGGATCAGCCGCGCGATGCCGAGGATCACGTACACCACGAAGACGCTGAACATGATCGGCACGAAGACGTCGCGCCCGACGTAGAACACCCACCCGATCATCAGCGCAATGGCGGTGCCATACACGAAGGTTTGGAATCGGTGATCCATCTTGGACGCGGCTCCTCGGGTTGTGCGTCGGCATGCGACGGGGCCCGATCTTATGCGCGTTGCGTGTCGCGCCGGCGGCAACGCACGCGAGGGAGGCGAACGCCTCCCTTGTCTCAAAGGATCAAAGCGACCAGCTCGCGCCCAGCGAAGGACGCTTGCGCGCTTCCTCGTACCACGCGGCGACCTTCGGCCGTGCCGCGCGCCAGTCGAAGTCGGGGAAGCGCAGGTCCAGGTACCAGAGCGCGCAGGCGACCGCGATGAGCCCGATGTGGAGCGGGCCGCCGAGGAGCGCCGGTTCGGCTTCGAGATGATCGAGCGAGGTCGTTGCCTTGTCGAGCTGGCCCGCGCGCCAGTCGGCCCAGCGCAGTTCCTCGGGCCGCGCGACGTCCTCGTAGCGCGCGAGCAGCGCGGCGTCGAGGATGCCGTCGCCGAGCGACTGCAGCGTCAGCGCGCGCCAGCGGTCCGCGCCGGCGGCGGGGAACAGGCTCCCCTTCGCGAGGTCGTCGAGGTACTCGCAGATCACGCGGCTGTCGTAGAGCACGAGCCCATCGTCGGTGATGAAGGTCGGCACCTTGCCCAGCGGGTTCTTCGCGATGATCTCGCGGTCGCGCGTGACCGGGTTGGCGTTGGACGGCAGCAGCCGCACGCGACCGTCGAGGCCGAGTTCATGCGCGGCGACGAGGCACTTGCGCACGTAGGGCGAGGTGGGAGAAAAGTAGATCTGCATGATGAAGCTCCAGATTTGCCGTGAACGGATTCAGAGCGCCGCGCCCGCCGCATGCCTTCCTGCGACCCAGCCGAAGGTGAGCGCGGGCCCGAGCGTGATGCCCGGCGCCGGATACTGGCCGCCCATCACCGAATGCATGTCGTTGCCGGCCATGTAGAGGCCCGGGATGGGCTGGCCGCTGGTGTCCAGCGCCTGCGCATTCTCGTTGCAGGCGATGGCGCACGCGGTGCCGATGTCGCCCGCGTAGACCTTCACCGCGTAGAACGGCCCGTTGCCAAGCGGGCCGAGGCAGGCATTGGGTCGGTGGTCGGGATCGCCGAGGTACTGGTTGTAGGCGGTGCCGCCCTTGCCGAAGTCCTCGTCCACGCCCGTGTCCGCGAACTGGTTGAAGCGCTGCGCCGATTGCGCGAGCCCCTTCGCGTCGATTTTCAACTGCGCGGCCAGCTGGTCCAGCGTGCCGGCCTTGTGGAGATAGCCCGCGCGCACCAGATGCTCGCGCGGCCGTCCGCCCGGCAGCGCGAGGCCCAGGCCCCAGCGTTCGATGAAGTCGTGGTCGCACACGAGGAAGGCCGGCAGCGTCGGCACGGTCTGGTTCGAGCGGTACATCGCCAGCACGAACTCGTGGTACGAGGTGGATTCGTTGACGAAGCGCTTGCCCGCCGCGTTGACCGCCATCAGGCCAGGCTTCGCGCGGTCCCACACCAGATGCGGATAGCGCACCTGCGTGCCGTCGGGCTTCTCGAGGATCGACACCGGCGCCCAGAAGGCCGGGCTCGCATGCCCGGTGCCGAGCGCCGCGCCAGCCTGCATCGCGATCACGATGCCATCGCCCCGGTTGCCCGCGGGCGACATCGACCACGGCCCGGTGGGCTGCGGATAGGTCTGCTTGCGCAGCGCCTCGTTCCACGGAAAGCCGCCGGTCGCGACGACCACGCCGCAGCGCGCCTGCACGTTCACCGGCTTGCCGCCCCGCAGCACCGCGACGCCCGTGGCGCGGCCATTCTCGACATGGATGCGCTGCAGCGGCGTGTTGAGCCAGTAGGGAATCTTGCGATCGAGCACGCTGCGGAACAGCCGCGCCGCCAGTGCATTGCCGAGCACCAGCCGCGTCCCCCGGTGGTAGCCCGAGAGCCGGTCGCCGAAGAAGCGCAGCACCAGCTTCATGCCCTCGCGCCACGAGGCGAACGACTTCGTGACCGCGAGCAGATGCTTGGCGTCGGTCATCGTGATCATCATCCCGCCGAGCACCATGAACTCGGGCAGCGGATCGCGCAGTTCGCGGAAGGCCTCCTTGCCGAGCAGGCGGCCGTCGAACATCAGCGGATCGAGCGAGCGCCCGCCCAGCGCCGCGCCTTCGCGGTCCGGGTAGTAGTCGGGCGAATAGCTGCGCGCGAGCAGCTTCACATGCGTGTTCTTCTCGAAGAAGTCGACCGCCTCCGCGCAATGCCGCAGGAAGGCCTGCTGCATCGCGACCGGCGAGGCATCGCCGACCGTGTTGCGCAGGTAGGTCGTGACTTTCTCGTGCGTATCGGGGTGGCCGACCTGGGCCGTCTGAGCATTGAGCGGCGCCCAGACCGCACCGCCCGAGATCGCGGTGGAGCCGCCCATGCGATCGGTCTTCTCGACCAGCAGCACGCTGCGTCCCGCGAAGCTCGCGGCGAGCGCAGCGGCCATGCCGCCGGTGCCGGCGCCGATCACGACGAGGTCGTAGGTCTCGCTCCAGTCCGTCATGCGCCCGACCCGCCCAGCGATTTGCCGCCGTCGACGAACAGCACCTGCCCGGTGATGAAGCCGGTCTGCGGCGAGACCAGGAAGGAGACGGCCTGCGCGATGTCCTCGGGACGGCCGGCCTTGCTCGTGGGCTGCAGCGCGAGCTGCGCCGCCAGCCGCTCGGGCGTGAGCGCGCGCAGGATCGGCGTGTCGATCAGCCCCGGCGCGATCGCGTTGACGAGGATGCCGCGCGGCGCCAGTTCCATCGCGCTGGCGCGTGTGTAGCCGACGATCGCTGCCTTCGAGGCCACGTAGTGCGGATGGTTCTTCGCGCCGAGGTAGGCGCGCGAGGCGATGTTCACGATGCGGCCGCCATCGGCCATGGTCTTCGCGACCTCCTGCGTGAGCGTCGCGGCCGCGATCAGGTTGACTTCGTAGGCGCGGCGGAAGTCGGCATTGCTCACTTCGAGGAACTTGCGCTCGTCGAAGATGCCGGCGTTGTTGACCAGCGCGCTCACCGGCGGCAGCGAGCGCACCAGCGCGCGCACCGCGTCTTCGTCGGTGAGGTCGAGCACCTGGCAGCGCACGCTGAGCCCCATGCCCGCGAGGCGCGCGGTCTCGCGCTGCGCGAGTGCCGCATCGCGGTCCACCATCACCGCATCGAAGCCGTCGCGCGCGAGGCGCTCGACGATCGCGAGGCCCATGCCGCTCGCGCCACCGGTGATCAAGGCAATCGGTTTGCTCATGTTTTGCGCTCCTCAGGCCGACAGGAAGCCGCCATCCACCGGCAGCACCACACCGTTCACATAGCTGGCCATCGGCGAACAGAGGAACACCACCGGCCCGACGATCTCCTCGACCTCGCCGCCGCGCGCCATCGGCACGCGGTGCATGTACCAGTCGGTGCCGCCGGGCACCGCGAGTTGCGGCGCGACCATCTCGGTCAGCATCAGCCCCGGCGCCACCGCATTGGTGCGCACGCCGAAAGGCGCGAGATCGCGCGCCAGCGCCTGCGTCAGCGAGCGCACCGCGCCCTTCGATGCGATGTAGCCCGCCGACGAGATGCCGCTGACGAAGGCGACGATCGACGACAGGTTGACGATGCAGCCGCGCGTCTCCTTGAGCTGGGGCACGAAGGCATGCGTGACGTTGAACAGGCCCTGCAGGTTCACGTCGATCAGCCGGTCCCACACCTCGGGCGCCTGTTCGTCGTCGATGCGCGAGCGTGCCGAGATGCCGGCGTTGTTCACCAGGATGTCGATCGCGCCGAAGCGCTCGCCCACCTGCGCCGCGAAGGCGCGCACGGCCGCGCGCTCGGTCACGTCGATCGCGAGCGGCCAAGCCTCGCCGCCCGCGGCGGTGATCGCATCGGCCGTGCGCGTCGCGCTTTCCAGCTGGATGTCGGCCACGATCACCCGCGCACCTTCGCGCGCGAAGCCGGCGGCGATCGCGCCGCCCAGCCCGCCGCCGGCGCCGGTGACCAGCGCCAGCTTGTCTTTCAGCAGTTCCATGGGGTTTCTCTGTGAGGAAGGGGATTCAGACGCCGAGGTAGGCGCGGCGGACTGCGGGGTCATCCATCAGTTGCTTCGATGGCCCTTGCACGCTGATCTCGCCGTTCTCGAGGATGTAGGCGTAGTCGGCCACCGCGAGCGCGAGCCGCACGTCCTGCTCGACCAGGAGGATGGTCAGGCCGCGTTCGCGGTTGAGCTTCCGGATCGCCTCGAAGATCTGCTCCACCAAGAGCGGCGACAGGCCCATCGAGGGCTCGTCGAACATGATCATGCGCGGACGCGCCATCAGCGCGCGGCCGATGGCGAGCATCTGCTGCTCGCCGCCCGAGAGCGTGGAGGCCTTCTGCTCGCGCCGCTCCTTCAGGCGCGGGAACATCGCGTAGACCTGCTCGAAGTCCTCGGCCGCCTCGCGCCGGTTGCCGCGCAGGTAGGCGCCGAGCTCGAGGTTCTCCTCGACGCTCATGTCCTTGAAGACCTGCCGGCCTTCGGGCACCTGCACCAGCCCCTTGGCGACGATCTGGTCGGAATGCAGCCGCGCGATCGACTGGCCTTCGAACAGCACCTCGCCGCGCGCCTCGACGAGGCGCGAGATCGCGTTGAGCGTGGTGCTCTTGCCCGCGCCGTTGCTGCCCAGGAGCGCGACGATGCCGCCCTGGGGCACCGCGAGCGAGACATTGGAAAGCGCCTGGATGGCGCCATACGAGGCGCTCACGCCCCGCAGTTCGAGCAGGTTGTCAGACACGGGCGGCTCCCTTGCCCAGGTAGGCTTCGATGACCCTCGGGTCCTGGCCGATCTCCTGCGGCGTGCCTTCCGCGAGCTTCTGGCCGAAGGACATCACGGTGATGCGATCGGAAATGGACATCACGAGCTGCATCACGTGCTCGACCAGCAGCACGGTGATGCCGTCGCGCCGCGACAGTTCGGTCAGGAGCTTGTCGAGGTGCTCGATGTCGGCATTGCGCAGACCGGCGGCCGGCTCGTCGAGCAGCAGCAGGCGCGGCTTGAGCGCGAGCGCGCGTGCAATCTCCAGCAGCTTCTGGTGGCCGAAGTCGAGCTCCTTCGCGCGGGTCATGCGGTCGTGCGTGAGGCCGACGCGCTCGATCAGGCTGTCGACCAGGTCGCGCGTCTGGCCGTCCGGCCGGCGCAGCAGCTTGCCCAGCGTGTTGGCGCTGTGCGCATGGCAGCCGAGCAGCACGTTCTCCCACACGCTCAGCTCGCCGAACAGTTCGAGGTTCTGGAAGGTGCGCGCGACGCCGAGGCCGGCCATCTGCGCCGGACGGTGGTTCGACACGTCCTGCCCGTCGAGATGGATGCGGCCCGAATTCGGCTGGTAGTAGCGCGAGATGCAGTTGAAGGTGGTCGATTTGCCCGCGCCGTTCGGCCCGATCAGCGCGTGGATGCTGCCGCGCCGGACCTGGAACGAGAGGTCGCTGACCGCGGTGAGGCCACCGAACTTGACCGTGATGCCCGAGACGTCGAGAAAGGGCGTCTGGCTCATTGCGCGGTCCTCCGCACGGCGGGCTGCTGGACAGGCGGCGCAGCGGCCGGTGCACGCCGCGAACGGTCCGCGAACAGCCCGCGCGGCTTGAACATCATGAAGCCCATGAGGATCACGCCGTAGATGATTTCCTGGATCGAGAGCGCCTGCCGCAGCAGTTCGGAGATCAGCCCGAAGACGATCGCGCCGGCAACCGCGCCGCGCACCGAGCCGATGCCGCCGACCACCACCATCGTGAGCACGAGGATCGTGGTCTGGAAGCCCAGGCTCTCGGGATGGATGAACGAGACGAACAGCGTGTACATGCCGCCCGCGATGCCCGCGAAGGCCGCCGAGACCGCGAACGCGCTCTGCTTCATCGCCTTGACGTCGATGCCCATCGCCATCGCGGCGACGTCGCTTTCGCGCACCGCGCGCAGCGACGCGCCGTACTGCGAGCGCGACAGCGCCACCGTGGCCCAGAGCATCAGCGCCGCAATGAGCACGACGAAGGGGTAAGCCTGGAGGTCGTTCGTGAGCTTGTAGCCGAACAGCTCGGCCGGCTGCATGCGCATGCCGTTCGATCCGCCGGTGACGTTCTCCCAGTTGAGGAACACCCACTGCATCGCCTCGCCGAAGGCGAAGGTCGCGAGCGCAAGATAGATGTCGCGCATGCGCAGCGCCAGCAGGCCGATGATGTAGCCGAGCAGCGCCGACAGGACGCCGCCCGCGATGATCGAGACGATGAACGGCGGATGCCACGCGGCATTGATGAGGCCGGCCGTGTAGATGCCGATGCCGTAGAACGCGGTGTGCGAGAGCGCGAACTGTCCCGCCTCGCCGATCACCACGTGCATGCCCAGCGAGAGCACGACGAACACCATCAGCAGGTTCGCGATGTAGAGCACGTAGCCCGACACGGTGAACGGCAACACCAGCAGGACCACGGCGCCGAGCAGCAGGGCCCAGCGGTCGGGATTCATGGACTTCATACCTTCTTGACCTGCAATGCGCCGCCGAGGATCCCTTGCGGACGGGCGATGAGCGTGACCAGGATCGCGAGGAAGGGCGCGACCACGATCGCGTTGGTGGAGATGAAGAGCCCCACGAGGTTCTCGATCACGCCGACGATGAGGCCGCCGAGCACCGCGCCCGGCAGGCTGTTGAAGCCGCCGACGATCGCCGCGGCGTAGGCCAGGATCGCGATGTGCGCGATGTCCGGCGTGATCAGGATCTTGGGCGTGATGAGCAGCGCAGCGAGCGCCGAGATCAGCCCCGACAGCGCCCACACCATCATGCGGATGCGCGAGAGCCGGATGCCCACGATCTGCGCCGCGCGCGGGTTCATGCCGACCGCCCGCATCGCCTTGCCGATGCGGGTCTTGTTGAACATCAGGTAGATCAGCAGCATCGTCACGACCGAGGTCGCGAAGATCGCGATGTCCAGCCAGGTCAGCGCGGCGTCGCCGATCAGCACCGGGTCGCTCGGAAAGAGCGAGGGCAGCGAGCGCGGCGTATCGCCGAGGCCGGTCTGGCGCACCAGCCCCTTGAGCGCATAGGCGAGGCCGAGCGTGGCGATCACGAACTGCACGCCGACGCCCTTCGATTGCGTGACGCGCTCCATCACCACGCGCTGGAACAGCGCCGCCAGCGCAGCGACCGCAACCAGCGTCAGCGGGATCACCAGCGCATACGAGAGATTCGCCGCCAGCAGCATCAGCGCGATGTAGCCGCCGGCCATGAAGATCTCGCCCTGCGCGAAGTTCGGCACGTCGGTGGTCTTGAACACCGCCACGATGGCGATGGCCAGCAGCGCGTACACGCTGCCCGTGACCAGGCCCGACAACACGCCCTGCTGCAGGAAGAGCCAGATGTCAGAGAGAGTCATGGTTCACACGCGAGCGGCCGCCGGCCGCCCGCCGCTCACTTGGGCTGCTGGTAGGTCCACTGGCTGGCGTAGGTGCCGGGCACCAGCGTCTTGTTCTCGCCGTCGAACTTCAGGTAGATCGCCGACTTCTGGCCCGCATGGTCCGCCGCGGTGAGCACGATCGGTCCGGCCATCACGCCGGTGTCGATCTTCGTCTGCGCGAGCGCGGTGAGGAACTTCTCGCGCGTCAGCTGCGGGCCGGCCGCCTTCAGCGCATCGACCACCACCATCGCGGGCGGGATGCCATAGGGCATGTAGGTCTGCGGATAGCCGGGCTTGGCGGCCAGCTCGGGGTAGTAGCTCTTGTACATGTCGTAGACCCACTTGAGCTTCGGGCCACCGGGCACGTCGGCCAGCACTTCCTGGATGTAGACGTTCTTGAAGGCTTCCTTGTTGCCGACGTTCTCCACCAGCTGCCTGAGGTCGGCGGTACCGTTGACGCCGATCACGATCGGCTTGTTCCAGCCCAGCTCCTGCGCCTTCTTCACCAGCAGGCCGACCGGGCGCGCATAGGTGGTGATGAGCAGCACGTCCGGGTTGGCAGCGCGGATCTTGAGCATCGGCGCCGTGACGTCGGTGAGGTTCGGGTTGATCGACTGCACCTGCAGGTCGACGCCGAGCTTCTTGGCCTGGAACTGCGCGGCCTCGAGGTTCCAGCCGCCGTAGGCGTCGTCGTGGTTGATGTAGCCGATCTTCTTGCCCTTGAGGTGCTCGGCCGCGAACTGCACCATCGAGCCGCCCACCGCACGCTGCGAGATCGAGAACGCGCCGTAGATGTACTTCGACGGCGGATACAGCGCGCCGTCGCCCGAGGCGTTGAGCATCACGAAGGGGATCTGCTCGCGCTCGACGTACTCGCGCGCACCGACCACCGCCGCAGAACAAGAGCCGCCGTTGAGCGCGAACACCTTGTCCTGCTCGGTGAGCTTCTTGACCGCGGCCAGCAGGTCGTTGGCGTTGCAGCGGTCGTCCTCGACCACGAGCTCGATCTTGCGGCCGTTGACGCCGCCTTCCTTGTTGACCTTGTCGTAGTACATCTTGGCCGCGTTCATCACGTCGAAGCCATAGGCCATCGAGTTGCCGGACAAGGGGCCGAACAGGCCGATCCTGATGGTCTTGTCGGTCACGCCGGGCTCGCCCTGGGCGTGCGCGGCGCAAAGGGCCAGCACGCAGGCGGCGGCGGCGAAGGTGCGAAGGAATTTCATGTTGTCTCCTGTGGGTCCTGTGGGCTGTGATTCGATTTGCAAAGGGATGGCGGGCCGGCGCGCGGCCTCACTGCATGCGGTAGCCGCCGTTCACGTCGATGACGTTGCCGGTGATGTACTCCGCCGCCGGCGAGACGAGGTAGGCCACTGCCGCCGCCACGTCGTCGACCCGGCCGACACGGCCCAGGGGGATGTTCTGCGCCGCCGCCGCGAGCGCGCCGCTGCTGGTGACGGTGGCGCGCAGCATGTCGGTGTCGATCAGCCCCGGCGCGATCACGTTGGCCGTGATGCGAAGGTGCGCCGATTCGCGCGCGAAGGCCTTCGCGTAGCCGTGCACCGCCGCCTTCGCGCCGATGTAGGCCGCGCTGGAGCGGTAGCCGCCCAGTTGGGCCGCGACCGAACCGAAGAAGACCACCCGGCCCTGCGCGAGCGGATTCGCCTCGCGGCGGCGCAGGTATTCACGGCTGCACAGGAAGGCGCCGCGGGTGTTCACCGCGAAGCTGCGCTCCCATGTATCCATGCTCATGTCCTTGATCAGCGGACGCTCGCCGTTCGGCAGGATCAGGAGGCCGGCCACGCAGACCAGCACCGCGACCGGGCCGTGGGCGGCTTCGACCCGCTCGAAAAGGCCGATCACGGCGGCTTCGTCGGCCACGTCCACCGTCTCCGCGGCGTGGCCCGCGCCGAGTTCCCGGGCGACGCGCGCCGCGTTGTCGCCATCGATGTCCGCCACCACCACGCGCAGCCCCTGGCTGGCGAGCTGCCGGCAGACCGCCTCGCCGATGCCACGGCCGCCGCCGGTGACCAGCGCGAGGCGCCGTTCCTTGCTGTCCTGACTCATCTTTGATGTGGCTCCGTTTGACTCGGCGCAATGCCGCTTTGATGGCCATTATGTATACATGATATGCCTCAATCTCTGGGGTTTACCCTGGAATCGGCCATTTCATGGCACGCATGTATACTTGCAGGCACTGCAGACGGAGGAAAACGAGACGTGCAAACGCTGTCCCAACAGGTCACCGAGACGGTGCGCGACTGGATCCTTCACGGCCGTTTCCAGGCCGGGGAGCGCATCGAGGAAATTCCGCTGGGCGAGGTGCTGGGGGTGTCACGCACCCCCGTGCGCGCGGCGCTCGCCACGCTGGCCAACGAGGGCCTGATCGTCCACCAGCCCAAGCGCGGCTACGTGGTGCGCGAGTTCGAACTCGACGACATCCTTGCCGCCTACGAGGTGCGCGCGGTGCTCGAGGGGCTGGCCTGCCGCAGCGCCGCGCAGCGCGGCCTGAGCGACGAGCAGGCGCGCATCGTGCTCGACTGCCTCGCCACCGGCGACCGCATCCTCTCGGGCGGCGCGCTGAATCCCGACGAGCACGAGCCCTACCAGAAGATGAACGTGGACCTGCACAACACGCTGCTCGCGGCCGCCGCGAACCCGTGGCTGGGGCGCTTCGCGGAGCAGGCCCACAACATCCCCTACGCCTCCGACCGCATCGTGCTGTGGGACGTGGAATACGGCGTGATCCTGCGCTCGCATGGCGACCACCACCGCATCGTCGAGGCGGTGCTGGCGCGCGATGCCGCCCGTGCCGAGCAGCTCATGCGCGAGCATGTCTACTACGCGGGCGTGATCTTCAAGAACAACTTCGAGCGGCGGAAGAAGTAGCGCCAGGGCGTGCTCACCCTACACCCAGATCTGCAGCACGTAGTCGAAGGGCGCCTGGCCGTTGAACAGGTCGACCCGCTGTAGCACGATGCGCAGCGCGCCGCCGGCATCGCGCCCCAGCGTGTGCCGGTAGGTGCCGCCGAAGTGCCGCACCGCGTCGCGGCGCAGCTCCATCATGTGGAAGCGCGAACGGACCTGGACGGTTCCGCCGTCCACCGATTCGATCGCGACGTTGCCGACGATGTGATTGGTCTCCCACATCGGCGCCTGCGACCACGCATTGGGATGCGAGACGCGGCCCTTGCGGATCTCCATCATCAGCTTGTCTTCGGCGAAGATCGAGGGCGAGCCTTCCCACTCGGTCTGCTCGGGCGCGGCGGGCATCCAGTAGATGCCGCGCTCGTCGAACAGGTCCATCCACGCCTGCCAGAGTTTGCGGTCGAGCAGCTCGGCCTGCAGGTAGAGCAGCTGCTCGACTTCGCGCTGCAGGTCGTTGCCGGCGACGAGGCCGGCGCGCGGCAACTCGGTGGCCGAAGGCAGCGGTGCGCGCGGCGAATGGTCGGGCGCCAGCGCCTGTGCACCAGTCGGCGCATCGCCGGTGCCGCCCTCGATCACCACGTCCTGGGCGAGCAGGTGTTCGAAGTCCGGCCCGGCATCGGGAATCGCGGAGGAGGTCTTGCGTGCGGTCATGGCCTTCTCCTCACTCGGCCGACAGGTAGGTCGACCAGGCGCGGAACTGGCTGCGCATCACCGCCTCGGAGGTGCCGTGGTTCGAATAGGTCACGCCGCCCTCCTCGCGGTCGTCGCCGAAGTAGCGGTGGAAGCTGACCCAGTCGCCGCCGTTGGATTGAAGTCCCCATTGGCCCTTGGTCCAGTTCTCGAGGTCGTCGGCATTGATCATCGTGGCCGGCGAGTTCACGAGGTTGTAGTACCAGAGGCTGCGGCGGTAGATCGCCTCGGGCGCCCCCTTCAGGCGGAAGTGCCAGATTTCCGAGAGCGTCTTGTCCGGCGAGATGGGCCTCAGGCAGCGCAACTGCTGCAGCGGCGACTGCACCGAGAGGTACGGATAGACCAGCACATGATGGATGCTGCGCGAGAGATATTCCTCCGCCCGCTGCTCGCCGTAGGCCTCTTTGAGCAGCGCCTCGTGTGCGAGCGTGTCCGGGTCCTGAGGGCGCAGCCCCATGTAGGCCTTGAGGATGCCGTGGCCGTGCGGGAAGTTGATGGTCTGCACCGAGTTCCACTGCTCGAAGCTCGACGCGAAGGCCGAGAGGTAGTGGTAGTACAGCGGCACCTTCTCCTGCTGCGCTTTCAGCCGCTTCTCCACGCGCCCCGCCGCGATGCCGGTCGACTGGTGCGTGACCGAGGGATGCAGCGCATCGAGCTGGTTCTCCATGAAGAACTTCCAGTTCGAATGCTGGATCACGCGGTGGCAGATCGGCACCACCTCGACCTCGCCGACCGGCGAGCGGTCGCACATGTCGTCGAAGGCGACCTTCGCCTCGCCGAGGAATTCCATCAGTGCCGGCCCGTCCTGGGCGAGGCTGGCGAAGACGAAGCCTCGGTAGCTGTCGACCCGCGCCGCCGGCTTCACGCCGCAGTCCGGGTTGTCGCGCGTCATGCGCGTGCCCTCGTAGCCCTGCGCGAGCGGGATCGCGCGCACCGAGCCATCGAGATGGAAGCTCCAGGCGTGGTAGGAGCACACGATGCTGCTGCCGGTGTTGCCCTTGAGATTGCCCACGAGCTGCACGCCGCGATGCGGGCAGCGGTTGTAGAGCACCCGCACCGAGCCGTCCTGCTGCCGCACCATGACCATCGGCTGGCGGCCGATGGTCACCGCGTAGTAGTCGCCGG
The DNA here is from genome assembly GCF_900090195.1 of Variovorax sp. HW608. Taxonomy (NCBI): domain Bacteria; kingdom Pseudomonadati; phylum Pseudomonadota; class Betaproteobacteria; order Burkholderiales; family Comamonadaceae; genus Variovorax; species Variovorax sp. HW608. The sequence goes on along the minus strand of NZ_LT607803.1, from coordinate 4,384,292 downwards.
GCCTGGGCACCTGCGAGACGTGGCCGCAGTAGACCCAGGTGCGCTCCCAGATCTTCTCCATCTCGGCATCGAAGATCGCCGGATCGGTGTAGACGGTCTTGTGGACCCGGTCGGGTTCGACCAGCGCGTTCAGATCGAAGTTCTTCATCGTGCCTGTCCTTTGTGGTGGCCGGGTCCGACCGGACCGGGAACGCAGTTTGCTCCCGGCACGGCGTGGGATGTCCCTGATTTACCCTCACGGCGCCGCCTCGATACGCTACGCTTTCGCCCGGCCGACACAAGGAGCCCCATGTCCTCCATCGCACTGCTCGACACCGCGCTCACCGCGCTCTACAAGGCGCTGGAGACGCCCGTCGGCATCGTCGCACTCGTTTCGGCGGGCATTGCCGGGGCGCTGGTCATCGTCAGCGCCTTCGTCAAGACCATGATCCCGCTGCGCTGCCTGGCGGTGGGCGGCAACCTGGGTTTCCTGATCTATGGCGCGCTGCATCCCTCGTTCATCATGGTGCTGCTGCACGGCACGATGCTGCCGATCAACCTCTACCGCACGGCCGAAATGGTGCGCCTCACGCGCCGCGTGCGGGCCTCGGCCGACTCCAGCGACCTCTCGGGCGTCTGGCTGCGGCCCTACATGCGCAAGAAGCGGCTGCGCAAGAACGGCGTGCTCTTCCACAAGGGCGACGAGGCCACGCACCTGTATTTCCTCGCGGAGGGGCAGATCGAGTTCGTGGAGATCGGCGAAGTCATGGACTCCGGGCGCCTGTTCGGCGAGATCGCCTTCTTCGCACCCAACAAGCGCCGCACCCTCACCGCGCGCTGCGTCACGCCCTGCACCGTGCTGCAGATCGACGAGAACACCTTCCGCCAGCTCTACTTCCAGAACCCGGCATTCGGCTTCGAGGTGGTGAAGCTCGTGGCCGGCCGGCTGCTGGCGGACCGGCAGCGGCTGGAGCAGCAGCTTGCCTCGGCCGAGGCGCACCCGCCCACGGCCTGAACGCGCTCAGCGCAGGCGCTCCCTTTCCTCCGGCGTCGCCAGCGCCACGATCGCGCGGGCCACGGACTTGTGCTCCATGATGCGCGTCTCCAGCGTGTGGAGGATGCGCGCGAGCGTCGCCTGGTCGTGTTCGCCCGCGATCACCACGCGCACCACCACGATCAGCCGGTCGGGCCCGACGAACTCCGCGAAGAAGAAAGTCACGCGCTCCACCAGCGGCTGGGCCTCCAGCGCCTTCACCGCCGCCGCGCTGTGTTCCTGCGAGAGCGGCATGCCCGCGAGGTAGTGCCGGTTGACGTTGATGAGGAACAGGCCCGCCACGCCCATCAGCACGCCGATCAGCATCGAGCCCGCCGCGTCGTACGCGACCTGCCCGGTCACCTGGTGCAGCGCCATGCCCATCGCGGCCACCGCGAGACCGACGAGCGCGATGAAGTCGCCGGTCACGACGGCGCGCAGTTGTGTATCCGAGGTGTCGAACACATGCTTGAACACGCCGAGGTCACGCTCGGCGGCCCGCTCGCGCACGAAGCGGATCGCCTGCATGAACGACACGAACTGCAGCCCGAACGACAGCGCGATCACGATGTAGCCGAAGCGGTAGTCGGTGCTCGCGTCCGGCAGGTCCAGCTGCCTGAGGCCGCGCCAGAAGCCCACCTGCGCGCCCACCACGAACATGCCGATCGAGGCGAACAGCGACCACACGTACGACTCGCGCCCATGGCCCAGCGGATGCCCGGTGTCGGCCGGCCGGCGCGCGGCGAGGTAGGCGGCGATGAGGAAGATCTCGGTCACCGTCGAGACCCACGAATGGACCGCCTCCGCCGACATCGAGGCCGAGCTGGTGTACATCGCGGCTGCCGTCTTGCCGATCGCCATCAGCGCGCCGGTGGTGAGCGCAACCGCAGCCGCGCGCGCCTGCCCGGGTGCGGGCGCATCGGTGCCGAGGCGGCGATGGAAACGGCTGAAGGTCCTCATCGCCGCGGGCTGGAGGACGAAAGGCAGGGAACGAGGCGCATGGACCCGATCCTCGCATCAATCCCCGCGGATTGCCCGCCGGGGCTCGTCAAGGCGTGGGCACCCTCTCGCGGCGGCCAGCGGGCCGCCCGTTCTTCAGCAGCGTCATGAATTCGGGCAGGTTCAAGGGCTTGAGCAGGTGGTAATCGAAGCCCGCCGCCGCGATGCGTTCGCGGTCGCCGGACTGTCCCCAGCCGGTGAGCGCAACGAGCAGCAGCGCATCGCTCCACGGTTCGGCGCGCAGGCGGCGGGCCAGCTCGCAGCCGTCCATGGCCGGCATGCCGATGTCCAGCACCGCGATTGCCGGCCTCGTCTCGCGCGCGATCCTGAGTGCTTCCTGACCGCTGTAGGCCACGAAGGGTGTCGCGCCCAGCGATCCCAGCAGATCCGCGAGGCTGTCGGCGGCATCGTGGTTGTCGTCGACCACGAGCAGCGTGCCCTGGAGCACGGACAGCGCCCCGTCCCGCGCGATGCGCGCCGGCCGGTCGGGGACTTGCGCCAGCCGCGCGAGCGGCAGCCGCACGGTGAAGGTCGCCCCGCGGCCCAGGCCGTCGCTCGCCGCCTCGATGCTGCCGCCGTGCAGCTCCACCAGGCTCCTGACCAGCGTGAGGCCGATGCCCAGGCCGCCCTGCGCGGCCTTGGCGGTCCCGCTGACCTGGACGAACATGTCGAAGATCGACTGCAGCATGTCGGGCGCGATGCCGGTGCCGGTGTCGATGACCTGCACCACCGCCTGCTGGCCCTCCTGCCGCGCGATCACGCTGACCTTGCCGGGCGCCGGCGAGTACTTCGCCGCGTTGTTGAGCAGGTTCGAGAACACCTGCGTCAGGCGCACGGCGTCGCCGCGCACCACCAGCGGCACCGGCGACAGGTCCAGCACCAGCTCGTGGCCGCCGCGCTCGACCAGCGGCCGGCTCAGCTCGACCGCCTCGTCGATCACCGCATCGAGCGGCACCTGCGCCAGCTTCAGGGCGATCTTGCCGCGCGTGATGCGCGACACCTCCATGAGATCGTCCACCAGGCGCACCATGTGGTCCACCTGGCGGGTCATGAGCTCGTAGTACCTGCCGGCTTCCCCGGGCGGCGGCTTCTTGCGCGCGAGCAGCGACAGCGCGGTGCTCAGCGGCGCGAGCGGATTGCGCAGCTCGTGCGCCAAGGTGGCGAGGAACTCGGTCTTGCGCTGGTCCGCTTCGCGCAGGCCATCGAGCAGGCTGCGCAGCTCGTACTGGCGGCGCCGCGCGCGCAAGGCGGTGCGCAGCGCGCTCACCAGCGCCGACACGCGCATCGGCCGCTCGATCACCGTGACGTTGGCGAACTCCTCCATCGCATTGGCGATCGCGCGCGAGTCGGCGCCCTGCCGCGCCAGCACGAGCACGGGCACGTCGGACCAGGGCGGCTGCAGGGCCAGCGCCACGGCCAGCTCGGTCGCGGCCGCCTCGCCGATCGCCTCCTCCGCGAGCATGACGGCGCCGGCGCCGCGCGACAGCTCTTCCACCAGCGCCGGCATGTCGTCGCAAGCATGGGCTTCGAGGCCCGCGCGCTTCAGCACCGCCTGCGCCAGCCGCGCATCCCGCGAGGTCGCGGTGCGCAGGAGGATGCGCTCGTTGCACGCCGGCGCGCCTGTGCTCATGATGTGGGCGGCGCCTTGTCGACAAAAACCGGAACGCCGGTGAGGATGCCGCGGAAGTTGCGCAGCGGCTCGCCGATGCGGATGCCGTCGCGGCCCAGCGTCAGGGCGCGGATCGTCCGCTCGTGCGCGCCGCCGCGCTTCTTGACGACGGATATGGCCTGCCGCACTTCGCCATGGACCTCGAAATAGCGCAGCAGCACCACCGCGTCCGCGAGGTAGCTCGCATCGACCGGCGTCTGCATCTGGGCGCCGATCAGTCCCTGCTGCGCGCCGACCAGCATCGTCGCCACGCCGCTTTGGCCGAGGAAGGTCAGGAGCTCGTGGAGCTGCACGATGAGAAAGCGTTCGTCGGGCATCGCGTTCAGGTAGCCGTTGAGGCTGTCGATCACGATCACTGTCGCATCGAACTCCGTTACCGCCGTGCGAATCTCGTGGACGAACTCGCCCGGCGACAGCTCGGCCGGGTCGACCTGCCGCACGCGGATATGGCCCGAGTCGATGAAGGGCCCGAGGTCCATGCCCAGGCCCTCGCAGCGCGTTCGCAAGGTGCCGATGCTCTCGTCGAAGATGAACAGCGCGGCATGCTCGCCGCGCCGCGCGGCCGTCACAGCGAACTGCACCGCCATGCTGGACTTGCCCGTGCCCGGCGCGCCGACGAAGAGCGTGCTGGTGCCCTTCTCGATGCCGCCGCCCAGCAACTCGTCGAGCGCGGCCAATCCGCTGGGAATGCGCGTCTGCTCGAGCGGCTGCGTGTGCTCCGAGGCCACGAGGCGCGGAAAGACCTGCAGCCCGCCGCGCACGATCTTGAAGTCGTGGTAGCCGCCACGAATCTCCCTGCCGCGGTACTTGGTGACCACGAGCCGGCGCCGCGAGGCGCCGTAGTCGGGATTGACCACCTCCAGGCGGATCACCGCGTGCGCGATGCTCTGCACCTGCAGGTCCTGCTCGGTGGCGGTGAGGTCGTCGAGCAGCAGCACCGTGCACTGGCGGCCGGCGAAGAAGTGCTTGAGCGCGAGGAGCTGCCGCCGGTAGCGCAGCGATCCGCCCGCCAGCAGCCGCAGCTCCGACAGCGAATCGAAGACCACGCGGGTCGGCTTGATCTCGTCGACCTCGGCCAGGATGCGCATCGTGGTCTCGCTGAGCTCGACTTCGGAGGGATGGAACATCGTGTACTGGTCGTCGGGCACGAGGGCCTCTTCCGTCGGCAGCATCTCGCGCACCTCGATGCCGTCCAGGCCCCAGCCGTGCGAGCGCGCCACATCGGCCAGTTCGGTCGCGCTTTCGGACAGCGTGATGTAGAGCGCGCGCTCGCCTCGCGCCGCCCCTTCGCGCAGGAACTGGATCGCCAGCGTCGTCTTGCCGGCGCCGGGCGCGCCTTCCACCAGGTAGAGGCGTTCGGCGCTGAGTCCGCCGCCCAGGACGTCGTCGAGGCCGGGCACGCCCATCTGCAGCAGCGGGATCGTCGGTTGGAGGTCATCGGGCTCGGACAAGGCAGGGTCCTTTCCTCGGATGCAACACCAGACAAATAGCATGCGCGACGCGCGCCGAACATTCGCGCGATGTTGTTGAGTGGCGTAAGGCGGCTCCTACGTCTTTGGTTTGCCAGGGAAATCCCGCCTGCGCCGTCTTCAGGCCACGGCGGTCGAGTAGCGCGCGAGCAGCGCCTGCACCTGGGTCTCGACTTCGTCGAAGCGCGCGATCGCCTCTTCGCGCTCCACGCGCAGGCGGCGCAGGCGCTGGCTGGCTTCCGACCACATCCGGTTTTCGCCCTCGTCGGCCAGGAAGCGCAGCGGAAAGCGCACGGTGCGGGTGGCGACGCGCGACCCGGCCCGACGCGCCCGGCGTTCGACGACGGCGACGAGCTCGTCGCCCTCGACGCGGCAGGCGAAGAGCGCGTCGCGCGTGGGGTCGAGCGGCCGGAAGCGCGTGTCGTAGTGCTCGCCGTTGCCGGCCGCCAGCCATTGCGGGCGGAACAGCTCGCGATGCATCCGCATGCGGCCGAAGAGCTTGGCGCCCAGCCAGTCCAGCAGCTCATCGGAGTACCTTCGCGCAGCAGCGCTTCGGTATTCGCCTTCGGAGCGGCCGGGCGGCTCATGCCGCTTCGCGCTGCTGGCGCTGCCCTTGCCGCGCAGGCGGTCGAGTTCCAGCAAGCGGTCCATGAAGGCGGAAGCCTCGAGGCCCTCTGCCTTCGGCAGCACCGGGCGGCTCGCCGCCAGGGCGCGCGAGAACGGCGCCTGCGACTTCGTCGGCGGCCACTCGGTGCCCGCCCGCAGATGCGCGTGCAAGGCACTGCGCGCGGACGGCGGCCGGGCCGGCGTCGTGGCCGCCGGGGTCCGCCGGAGGCGCGACGCCCGCGCGAAGAGCCAGCCCTCGCCCATCAGGAACCTCAGCAGGCTCCTCGGACCGGCAACTGTCGTTTCAGAAGAAGCATTCGGCATGCGCAACATCCTCTCTCCATCAGCTTTCCCGGGCCCCGGGGGGCCCGCCATCGATGAGAGCTAGGCTATCCGAACGTGCCCGAAACGAATTGGGCGAGCTTCGATGGAAAGACCGCTCGGTTCGAGCAATCGATCCGGTGTCGCGGCGGGAAACACTCAGCCCGCGGGCTTGAGCCCAGCCGCACGGATGAGACTGCCCCACTTCTCGCGCTCCGCCTGGGCAAAGCTGCGCAGTTCTTCAGGCGTCATGCTTCTGGGCTCCATGCCCAGTTGCAGCAGCTTCTCATGCGTCGCCGGCCTGGCCAGGACGGCCTGGGTGGCCGCGGAGAGCGTGCGCAGCACCTCCGGCGGCGTGCCCTTGGGTGCGTAGAAGACGGTCCAGCCCACCAGCTCATAGCCCGCGATGCCCTGCTCCGCCAGTGACTTCACGCCCGGCAGGAGCTTGCTGGCGCTGGCCGAGGTCACGCCCAGCGGCTTGACCTGCTGATTCAGGATCGCGCCGCGCAGTGAGGTGATGGTGTCCACCATGAACTCCACCTGCCCACCGATGACCGCCGTGAGCGCCTGCGCGCTGCCCTTGAAGTCCACCGGGAACATGGCGGCGCCAGCCTTGGACTTGAGAAGTTCCTGGGCCACGCGGCAGGTCGTGGTCGAGATCGCGACGTTCAGGCCCTCCGGCTTGGCGCGCACGGCGCGCACCAGGTCCTGCATGCCGTTGATCGCACTGGCGGGCTGCGTGACATACACCAGCGGAAGAATGCCCACCATGGCCACGGGTTCGAAGTCGGCTTGCGGGTCGAATCCCGGGTTGCCGTACAGGAAGCCGTTGGCGGCATGCGTGGCATTGGTTCCGATCAACAGCGTGTAGCCATCGGCCGGCGAACGGGCCGCAGCCTGCGTGCCGATGTTGCCGCCGGCGCCCGGGCGGTTGTCGACGATGACGGCCTGGTGCAGTTCCCTGCCCAGTTCGTCGCCGACATAGCGCGCCACGATGTCCGTCCCCTGGCCCACGGCATAGGGAACGCTGATCCTGATGGGTTTGGCCGGCCATCCCTGCGCGGCCACTGCCTGCGCAGCCGCGGCGCACAGGCCGGCGAGAAGCCAGCGCATGGCCCGTGCGAATCCCGGGCTGCGCACGCCGGCGACGGCCGGGTGCGGAACGCCGGCAAGCTGCCGTGGTCGTGCTTTCTGGTGTGTCACGTCTGTCTCCTTTTTTCGTTGGGTTCAAGCTAGTACGACTTGGGCAGGCCCAGCGCCTTCTCGGCAATGAACGACAGGATCAGCTGCTCGGTGATCGGCGCGATGCGCGTCACCGTCACCTCGCGGAACAGGCGCTCGACGTGGTATTCCTTGGCGTAGCCGAAGCCGCCATGCGTGAAGATCGCCTGCTGCGCCGCCTCGTAGCCTGCGCGCGCACCGAGGAACTTGGCGGTGTTGGCCTCGGCCCCGCAGGATTCGTCCTGGTCGTACAGCCAGGCCGCCTTCATGGTCATGGCCCAGGCCGCTTCGAGCGCCATCCAGCGTTCGGCCAACGGATGCTGGATGCCCTGGTTCTGGCCGATCGGCCGATCGAAAACGACTCGCTCCCGTGCGTACCTGGCAGCGCGGGCCAGCGCGTCGTGCCCGATGCCGACCGCCTCGGCGGCGATCAGCACGCGCTCGGGATTCAGGCTGTGCAGGATGTAGCCGAAGCCCTTGCCCTCCTCGCCGATGCGGTCGGCCTCCGGAATGAACAGACCGTCGATGAAGATCGCGTTCGAATCGACGGCCTTGCGTCCCATCTTGGGAATGCGGTGCACATCGATCTTGCTGCGGTCAAGGTCGGTGTAGAAGATGGTGATGCCATCGGTCGGGCGCTTGCAGTCCTGCAACCGGGTGGTGCGCGTGAGCAGCATGATCTTGTTGGCGACCTGGGCGGTCGAGGTCCAGACCTTCTGCCCGTGCACTCTGTAGCCACCCGGCACCTTCTCGGCGAAGGTCTTGATGGCCGTGGTGTCGAGGCCCGCGTCCGGCTCGGTGATGCCGAAGCAGCACTGGTCGGACCCGTCGATCAGGCGCGGCAGCCAGCGCTCGCGCTGCGCATCGGTGCCGAAGACCACGATGGGATGCGGTCCGAACAGGTTGATGTGCACGGTGGAGGCCGCGGCCATGCCTCCGCCATGGCTGGCGACCTCGTTCATCATGATCGCCGCCTCGGTCACGCCCAGGCCCGCGCCGCCATATGCCGTGGGCATCGTGATGCCGAGCCAGCCGGCGTCGGCCATGGCGCGGTGGAAGGCGAACGGGAACTCGCCATCCTCGTCGCGCGCCAGCCAGTAGTCGTCGTCGAAACGCCTGACCACTGCGGCAACGCCATCGCGGATGGCCCGGTGGTCGTCGCTGATGGAAAAATCCAATTCCTGTCTCCTCGTGCCTCGGTGGCGTCAACCGGTGGCGGCCTGGGCCGCGACCCCCTGCTCCAGCAAGGCGCTGATCGCGTCGTCCGAACATCCCGCCTCGCGCAGAACCTCGACCGTGTGCTCGCCACAGCGCGGCGGCTCCTGGCGTTGGCCAAGACGTTCGCCGTCGAAACGCAGGGGCTGGGCGACGCCCTTGAGCGCACCGAAATGGCTGTGCTCGTAGTGCAGCACCATCCCCGATGCCTCGGTGTGCGGGTGGGCCGACATCTCGGCCAGCGAATGCACGGCCGTGCAAGGGATGCCGGCATCGTCGAGCAGCGCCAGCCAGTGGCCGCGGCCATGCTTGCGCAAGGCCTGCGTCACCAGCGCTTCGGTCTGCGCCCGGTGGGCCACGCGCGCACCATTGCTCGCATACAGGGGGTCCGCCACGGCGTCGCCGAGACCGGCCAGCGCGCAGAACCTGCGCCACAGCGCGTCGTTGGCGATGCCCAGGATGAGCGGGCGGTCAGCGGTGTCGAACACGCCATAGGGACACAGCGACACATGGCTCACCCCCGCCTTGGCAGGCTCGCGCTCGCTGTTCCAGTAGTTCTGGAGGAAGTAGGCGAGGAATGCCGCCGAGGTGTCGAACAGCGAGGCTTCGACGCTGCACCCCTGGCCGGTGCGATCGCGGCGCAGCAATGCCGCCAGAATGCCGATCAGCGCATGCATGCCGGTGCCCTGGTCGACCGGCGAGAACGGGCTGCGCATCGGCGGACTGCCCGGGTCGCCGGTGAGCGAGAGCATGCCGCTGAACGCCTGCAGGATCAGGTCGTAGCCTTTGCCATGCCGCATCGGACCGACGCTGCCGAAGCCCGAGATGCTGCAATGGACGAGGCGCGGATTCAGCGCGCGAAGCTGCGCCGCGTCGACACCGAGGCGCGCGGCGACGCCCGGGGCGAAGCTCTCCACGGCAATGTCGGCCGACTGCGCCAGCCGGTGCACCACCGCGCGTCCGGCATCGCTCTTGAGATCCAGCGCGATGCTGCGCTTGTTGCGGTTGCAGCTCAGGAAGTGGCCCGAAGCACGCGCGCCATCGGCCGCGAACTTGAACTCGGGCCAGCTCCGGGTGTCGTCGCCATGGCCCGGCGTCTCGACCTTGATGACCTCCGCCCCCATGTCGCCCAGGTATTGCGTGCACAGGGGGCCGGCCAGCACCCGGGAAAGGTCCAGGACGCGCACCCCCGTCAGTGGCAGCGTGTCGGACCTGGTAGTGTGGTTTGCGCTCATCGTCGCCGATTCTGCAAACCCCGGGACAATCTGCAAAATTAAATTGTTAACTCAATCTATTAATTTCTCTAATTTCAGAGAGGCTCTGACGTGCACATCTCCGACCACGTGCTGCGCTGCTTCCTCGCGCTGGCCGATGCGGGCCAGTTCACCGTGGCGGCGGAGCGCTGCCACCTGACGCAGTCGGCCTTGAGCCAGATGATTTCGCGGCTGGAGGAGCGGGTCGGCATGCAGCTGTTCAACCGCGACGCGCGCTCGGTCACTCCCACGGACGAAGGCCGCCGCTTTGCCGAGACGGCGCGGCGCATCACCGCGGATCTCGACCGGGCCATCGCCGACCTGCGCGACATCGCCACGCTGCAGGCCGGGCAGGTGGCCCTGGCCGTCGTTCCATCCTTGGCCGTGGTCTGGTTGCCGCAGGTGCTGCAGCAATTCCATCAACGCCATCCGGCGGTACGGCTGCAGCTGCACGACCAGTCTTCCGTGCGCTGCCTGGAGCTGGTGCGCCAGGGGGTCGTGGACTTCGCCCTCAATTCGCAACCAGGAACGCCTCACGAGATGGATGCGGAACTGCTCTTCGAGGAATCGCTGTATCTGGTCTGCCCGCCGAACCATCCACTGGCACGGGAAACCCAGGTAACGGCGCGGAGCCTGACCGGATTGCCCCTGCTGCACACGCAGGGCACGGACAACATGCTGGTGCGCACCGGCAAGGGCATGCGCGGCGCACGCCGTGCGCTGTACGAAGCCGGCGCGGTGGATTCCGGCTTCGAGGTGGCCAGCCTGGCCACGCTGGCCGGCCTGGTGGCATCGGGCCTGGGCGCCTGCCTCGCGCCTGAATCGGCGTTGCCGCAGTTCAGCCTGCTGCCGACACGGGCCGTGCGCATCAGCCCCAGGATGATGACTCGCCCGATCTATTTCGTGCACCAGAAGGGCCGCACCTTGAGCCATGCCGCGCGCGGCATGCGAGAGCTGCTGTTCCGCAGCCCGCGCCCAGGAAGCGTCGGCGCATCGACGGCACGCGCCAGATCGAAGAAATAGGCAAGCTGGGACTTGGCCCTCAGTCTGCCGTCCGCGCTACTTCGCAATAGCCCCGCTCAGAAGATGTTCCTCGGCATAGGGAAACACGACATCCGGATTCGGCCGTATCAGCTCCGAATCCTTGTACGCGTAGTGCAGCCGTGAAAGCAGATCCCTGATGACATTGAGGCGCGCGACGCGCTTGTCGTCGGCCCGGACGACATTCCATGGAACCACGCTGCTGGTCCGCTCGAACATCGCGTTTCGAGCCTTGCTGTACTTCTTCCATAGCGAAACAGCCTGCTCGTCGATGGGGCTCACTTTCCACTGCTTCAGAGGATCTCGCCGACGGCTTTCCAGGCGTGCCTTCTGTTCTTCCTTGGAAATGTCCAGGTAGTACTTGATGAGACGAATGCCCGAGCGCACCAGCATGCCTTCGAACTCCGGGACACTCGACATGAATTCGTCGTATTCCGCGTCGGTACAGAAGCCCATCACATGCTCGACACCCGCCCGGTTGTACCAACTGCGATTGAACAGCGTGAATTCGCCGGCCGAAGGCAGTTCGGCCGTATAGCGCCGGAAATACCAGGAACCTCGGTCGCGATCGGATGGCTTCCCGAGCGCGACCACGCGGGTTTCGCGTGGACTGAGGTGCTCGACGATGCGTTTGATGGTGCCGTCCTTGCCAGAGGCATCCCTTCCTTCAAAGACGACCAGTATTCTGTCGTTGCAACAGAGAAAGTGATTCTGCAGCTTGACCAGCTCGATTTGAAGCAGGTGCAGACTCTCCTCGTACTCCTCGCGGGACAGGATGCTTTTCTCGGCCAGAGTATCTTTCCTGCCCGCTGTCATTTTCATGACTCCCTCGGCCGGCGTCATACGCGCGATTTGGAAGTCGGGATGAAGACAGGCGGCCTGCCCCGATACTGCTCTGGGAGTTCACTTGGTCGCCGGTGCGGGGATCGACTCGCGGTCGATCATCATTTGCATCATGTGTTCCATCATGTCCATCCGCCTGGACATCATGTCGTGGTCGCCGTGCATGGCACCCATGCCCTCCATGCTCATGCCGCCCATGCCGGAGCCGGGCTTGCCCATTCTCATCTGACCCATCATCGCCATCCCGTCGTGCATGATCTTCATGTGGTCAGCCATCAGCGCCTGTCGCTCCTCGGGAGTCTTGGCGGCCAGCATCTTCGCGTGCATCTCCTCCATGGCTTTCATCTGCATGTTCATCTGAGACGGCGTGGGCGCGGTCGACTTGGCCGCGGGCTTTTGCGCCTTCGGACTCGCGGGCTTTGCCGCGGCGCTGGAGGGGTGATGGGTAGCGTGCTCCGCATCCGACGACTGGGCGATGGCACCCGTCGAGAAGACCGCGGCAGCCGCGAGAAGAAGAATTGGACGCATGTGGGCTCCTTGTTGGGTCCTAGGATCGCAGCATCATCAGTCGCCCGGCTTGACGCGCATCAAGCCCAGCGCCGCACGTCCAACTGAAGCTGTGTGCGGGGAGCGAATATGACTGCAAGCAGTTGACCTGCATCAATCCGCCCGCTTCAAACGCATTGACCTTCCAACGGTAGGAGGGTTCAAAGTCGGCGCATCAACAGCAAAAGGAGTTTGCGATGCTCACCTATCGAGTCGAAGACATGAGCTGCGGCCACTGCGCCAGCACCATCACCAAGGCCGTTCGCCTGGTCGACTCCGGCGCGAAGGTCGACGTGGACCTGTCGCAGCACCTGGTTCGCATCGAGCCCACCGAGGCTGCCGTCGATGAGCTGCAGAACGCCATCGCCGAAGCGGGCTACACCCCCGTGCACGTTTCGACGGAGTCGGCACCGACAACCCGGCAAGCCACGCGCAGCGGCGGGTGCTGTGGCTGCTGCGGCTGACACGCCTGACCGGATGTCATGGACCATGAACCACAACCCCACCCCTCCATCGCGCTGGCGCTCGCCGCTGGGCATCTTCATGCTCGTGGCGGGTGCGGTCGGCGTCTATTACCTGCTCACCGAGCACCTCACCCACGTCAGGCAAGCGATTCCCTTCCTCATTCTTCTGGCGTGCCCGTTGATGCATCTGTTCGGCCATCACCATGGCGGTCACGGCAGTCATGGCGGCGGGCACGACGGTCATCCGCAGGTCGACGAGGAAGAAAAGAAGGTCTGAGATGCGTGGGGGCGGCCACGAGACCGGTACAGCCAAGGCGGCGGAACTGGCTTCCGGCCTTGGCGCCATCGTTCTGGGCGCCGGTTTGGCGCTGATGTTGCCTTCGTGGCTGCGCGAATACGCGATACCGCTTCTGGTCGTCGGCCTCGTCGTCCATGGCCTGGGCATGAGCCTGAACTACAGGCTCCAGAGCCGGGACGGCCCGCCGCTTTGGTGGGAGCGGGCATTGTTCTGGGCCTGCTGGGCTTGCCTGGTGGGACTAGGGATCTGGATTGCAGCCTCCGTCGTCAGCAAATGACTACACCGTCCAGAAGTCCGGCCGAGCGGCTCATCGTTTCGTGCGGCTTGTGGCACATCGGGCTCGGCTTGTACTTCATCTTCGTCCGCCCGGCTCTGCTGCCGGAGGACCTGGGCTACATCGGAGTCGACGCGCAGGTTCTGCACGCGGCGGCACCGCGACTGGCTGATTGGCTCGCCAAGGTCTTTACCGTCATGGGCGGCTTCATGACGGGTGCGGGAGTTCTCATCGCCTATTTGGGATGGAAGGTGATGCCTCTGCGCACCCAGGGAATTACAGCGGCGCTGGCGCTGGCCGGCGCGGCGACCTTGGTGTTGATGAGTGCGGTGAACTTTGCGTTGCAGTCGGACTTCCGCTGGCTCCTGGCGCTGCCGCCCATCGCGTGGTTCGTGGCGCTTGGACTTTACGCTCACGCCCCGTAGGCAGGATGCCGCTGCAGGTCAATCAGCACTGGTGACCAAAGCCCCTTGACCCTCCCATCGCCGGAAGGTCGACATTCGCGGCTTCGAAATCGATTTCCCGATTTCTCGACAGGAGATGTGTGATGTGCAAGACCATGGACAAGAATCTGAGTGCCGGCGATGCTGCCAGCCTCGCCGGCGTTACCGTCAAGCTGATCCAGCAATCCGAATCCTTGGGCCTTCTGGCGCTCGACGGGACCAGACCGAACTCGAACCCAGGCCTCTATACCGAAGATGACGTTCAGAGGCTCCGGTTCATACGCAGAGGTCAGGCGTTCGGCTTCAGCGTGCGCGAGACCGGCGATCTCCTCAGGCTCTGGCAAGACAACGAGCGGGCAAGCTCGGACGTGAAGCGCATCGTGCTCGAGCATATCGAAGAGCTCTGCCGCCGGATCGAGGAGCTGGAGGCTACCAGGCGATCGCTCGAGCGGCTGGCGGCTTGCTGCAGCGGCGATCAGCGGTCAGACTGCCCGATCATCGATGAGTTGTCGGAGCTCACCGGCTTTGCGAAATGCATCACGCGCCTGGATTGACCCGGCTTGACCTTGCCACAGTGGCAAGGATGAGACTCCGCACAACAAAAGGAATCACTCATGCCCTCGACGAGCACTGAGCGCCACGATCACTCGGGGCACGAGCACGCTCACCACGTCCCTGCAGGACACGAACACGGACTTCACGAACACCATGCGCATTCGCAGGACTCGATGACGCCACCGCCTGCCGGCGACCCACGCCAGGTCGAATACACCTGCCCGATGCATCCGCAGGTGCGGCAGATGGGGCCTGGCCACTGCCCCATCTGCGGCATGGCACTGGAGCCGGTGCTGGCGACGGCCCAGACGGGTGAAAGCCCCGAGCTGCGCGACATGACGCACCGCTTCTGGATCGGCACCGCACTGACGCTGCCGGTCTTCGCGCTCGAGATGGGCGGGCACCTTTTCAACATCCATCACCTCATCGCGCAGCAGACCTCGAACTGGGTCCAGCTGCTGCTCGGAACGCCGGTCGTCCTCTGGGCCGGCTGGCCCTTCTTCACGCGGGCCGTTGCCTCGGTGAAGAACCTGAGCCTCAACATGTTCACCCTCATCGCGCTGGGCACCGGCGCGGCGTGGCTCTACAGCATCGTCGCGACGCTGGCGCCCGGACTGTTCCCTGCGGCGCTCAGGGGCGAGGACGGCGCCGTCGCCGTGTACTTCGAAGCCGCCGCGGTCATCACGGTGCTGGTCCTTCTGGGGCAGGTGCTGGAGCTCCGGGCGCGCGAGAAGACCTCCGGCGCCATCAAGGCCCTGCTCGGGCTCGCACCGAAGACGGCCGTGAAGGTCGATGCCGACGGCAGCGACAGGACCGTCGAGGTCGAAACGATCGAGGTCGGCGACCTGCTGCGCGTGCGGCCGGGCGAAAAGGTGCCGGGGGACGGCGAGCTGACGGAGGGCAAGGCCAATCTCGACGAATCGATGGTGACCGGCGAGCCGATGCCGGTTGCCAAGGCGGTGGGGTCCAAGGTGACGGCCGGCACCTTGAACCAGACCGGCAGCTTCGTGATGCGCGCCGAAAAGGTCGGCGCCGACACCCTGCTCTCGCAAATCGTGCACATGGTGGCCGCGGCGCAGCGCAGCCGGGCGCCCATCCAGCGCATGGCCGACCAGGTGGCCGGCTGGTTCGTGCCGGTCGTCATCGGGGTGGCGGTTCTCACTTTCGCGGCCTGGCTGGTGTGGGGGCCATCGCCGGCGTTCAGCTACGCGCTCATCACCGCGGTGGCGGTCCTCATCATCGCCTGCCCGTGTGCGCTCGGCCTGGCGACGCCGATGTCGATCATGGTCGGCGTCGGCAAGGGGGCGCAGCACGGCGTCCTCATTCGCGACGCCGAAGCGCTCGAGAAGATGGAGAAGGTCGACACGCTGGTGGTCGACAAGACGGGCACCTTGACCGAGGGCCGGCCCAAGGTGGTGCACGTCGAACCGGCCGGCGGCTTCTCCGCGGACGACGTGCTGCAGAAGCTGGCGAGCGTCGAGCGTGCCAGCGAGCACCCGTTGGCGATGGCCATCGTGGCGGACGCTCAGGAGCGCAAGCTGCCTCTGTCGCCGGTGACGGATTTCGATTCGCCGCTCGGCAAGGGCGTCGTCGGCACGCTGGACGGCCTGGCGGTCGTCTCGGGCAGCGCCAAGTTCCTGTCGGAGCTGGGCATCGACACTTCGAGCCTCGCAGCAGCCGCCGAGGCCCAGCGCCAGCGGGCGGCGACCGTCATCTTCGTCGGCGTCGGCGGCCGCTTGGCCGGATTCGTGGCCATTGCCGACCCGATCAAGGCGACGACGCCAGAGGCGCTGAAGGCCCTGCAGAGTGCCGGCGTGCGCGTGGTGATGCTGACGGGTGACGGCAAGACCACGGCAGAGGCCGTTGGACGTCAGCTCGGCATCGACGAGGTGGTGGCGGAGGTGTTCCCCGAAGACAAGGCAGCGGTCGTCCAGCGCCTCCAGTCCGTAGGCCGGATCGTCGCGATGGCCGGCGACGGGGTGAACGATGCACCGGCGCTGGCGCGGGCCACCGTGGGCGTCGCGATGGGCACGGGGACGGACGTCGCGATGGAAAGCGCCGGCATCACCTTGCTGAAGGGCGACCTGATGGGCATCGTGCGCGCGCGGACCCTCTCGCAGGCGACGATGCGGAACATCCGCCAGAACCTGTTCCTGTCCTTTGCCTACAACGTGGCGGGCATCCCGCTGGCGGCCGGCGTGCTCTACCCGTTCTTCGGGCTGCTGCTGTCGCCGGTCGTCGCGGCGGCGGCCATGGCGCTGTCGTCGGTGAGCGTCATCACGAATGCGCTGCGCTTGCGCGCCGTCGAGGTGGACTGAAGTGTCGACACCCTAGAATTGCGGCATGCGACGCGTTCGTATCTGGATGATCTGGCTGTTGATGCTGGCACTGCCCTTCCAAGGGTACGCCGCTGCCTCGATGCTCGCGTGCATGGCGCAGAACGCCGTCGTCGCGGCGAACGCCATGACGCCCATGTCGGCGGCCCCCGATCAGGCACTCGATGCCGACCACGGCGGGGCGCACGGCAGCGTTGCGAAAAGCGCCGCCGACACACCGGGCGCCGCTTCTCCCGATGTCGATCATGGCTGCAGTCTCTGCAATCTTTGCAGCGCCTGTCATGGCATCGCCTTCATCGACGCCCCATCGTTCGCCACCGGGTCACCTCTTCCGCAAGCCGACCTGATCGAGCCCGAGGCCGCGCCCGCCGCGGTGCCTGCTCGCCCTCTCGAGAAGCCCCCGCGCGCCTGAGAAGCAATGGCCGCGCTGGCTGAATGGACCCTCGGGGGTCGTCAGCCTCCGGCACCCCCATCCGCGTACTCACTGCGCGGGCGCCTGCGTGCCTGGCACGCGCTCATCGAATCGACCCTTTCCATCATGCAATTCAGCGCACCTCGACGAACATTCCTGCATCGCGTCGCAGCGAGCGGCGTGGCCGGCGGCCTGGCCCTGTGGCGGCCCCCGGCGCTTGCCATCCCGCGAATGTCCGAACCCGCCACCCTGAGCGGCACGGAGTTCGACCTCTCCATCTCCGAAGTGCCGGTGAACATCACCGGCCAGGCCCGCAGCGCGACCCTGATCAACGGCAGTTTGCCCGGACCGACCTTGCGCTGGCGCGAGGGCGATGTCGTGACCCTTCGGGTCCGCAACGAGCTCCCGGTCCCCACCTCGATCCACTGGCACGGCATCCTGCTGCCCTCGACCATGGACGGCGTCCCGGGACTCAGCTTCCACGGCATCGCCCCGGGCGAGACCTTCAGCTATCGCTTCAAGGTCAGGCAGCACGGCACCTACTGGTACCACAGCCATTCAGGGTTCCAGGAGCAGACCGGCGTCTATGGCGCCCTGCTGATCGAGCCCCGGCAGCCGGAGCCGGTCGGGCACGACCGCGACTACGTGATCATGCTGTCCGACTGGACCGATGAAGATCCGGCCCGGATCAAGGCCAAGCTCAAGAAGCAGTCGAACTACTACAACTTCCATCAGCGAACGCTAGCCGACCTGGTCCAGGACGTGCGGGACAAAGGCTGGAAAGCTTCCCTCGACGATCGGTGGATGTGGTCGAACATGCGCATGAACCCGACCGACCTCGCCGACGTCAGCGGGTCCACGTACACCTATCTGATGAACGGGCAGAGCTCGGAAGGCAATTGGACGGCGACCTTCCGG
The DNA here is from genome assembly GCF_900090195.1 of Variovorax sp. HW608. Lineage (NCBI taxonomy): Bacteria > Pseudomonadati > Pseudomonadota > Betaproteobacteria > Burkholderiales > Comamonadaceae > Variovorax > Variovorax sp. HW608. The sequence goes on along the minus strand of NZ_LT607803.1, from coordinate 4,366,397 downwards.
CCCGGCGAGCGCGTGCGCCTGAGATTCATCAACGCCGCCGCCATGACCTACTTCGACGTGCGCATACCGGGAACGAAGATCACCGTGATCGCAGCGGACGGCCAGCCCGTCCGGCCGGTCACGGTCGACGAGTTCCGCATGGCGGTGGCGGAAACCTACGACGTCATCGTCGAGCCGGAAGCCGGCGTGCAGGCCTGCACGATCTTCGCCCAGTCGATGGATCGCACCGGCTACGTGCGAGGAACGCTTGCCGTGCGCGAGGGCCTCGCCGCAGCCGTGCCCGCGTTGGACGTGCGTCCACTGCTGACCATGGATGACATGGGGATGAGCCATGGCGGCATGGATCACGGTTCGATGCAGGACATGACGGGCATGGATCACGGCGCGATGCAGGGCATGGCAGGCATGGACCACGGCGCGATGCAGGGCATGGCAGGCATGGACCACGGCGCGATGCATTCAGGGCAGCAGATGCAGGCGCACCCCGCATCGGAGACCGGCAACCCGCTGGTGGACATGCAGGCCATGAGTCCGAAGCCCAGGCTCGACGATCCCGGAATCGGATTGCGGAGCAACGGCCGCAGGGTGCTCAGCTACAGCGACCTGCGCAGCAGCTTCGATGACCCCGACGGTCGCGCGCCGGGCCGAACGATCGAACTGCACCTGACGGGCCACATGGAAAAGTTCGCCTGGTCCTTCGACGGGGTCAAGTTCTCCGACGCGAAGCCCGTGCGCCTGAAGTACGGAGAGCGCATCCGGCTGGTGCTGGTGAACGACACCATGATGAGCCACCCAATCCATCTGCACGGCATGTGGAGCGATCTGGAGGACGAACAGGGCCGGTTCATGGTGCGCAAGCACACCATCGACATGCCGCCCGGCTCCCGCCGCAGCTACCGCGTCACGGCCGACGCGCTCGGCCGCTGGGCCTATCACTGCCACCTGATGTTCCATATGGAGACGGGCATGTTTCGCGAAGTCCGGGTCGAGGAATGAGGCACGCCATGAAGCACGGACGCTTTCGAGGCGCACACCTTCACGCGCTGATGCTCGCGCTGGCATCGGCTTCCTTCCTGCCCGCCGGTGCGCAGGCAGCGGACCCTGCGCATGCGCCGGATGACGCCATGCAGACGATGGAACCCATGGAGCCCATGGAACCGATGGAACCGATGGAACCCATGGCGCCCTCGCAGCCTGTGAAGTCCCCGGTTGCACCGCTCACCGACGAAGACCGCGCGGCTGTCTTCCACGATCCCGGCCTGCACGACATGGGCGACCGGGACATCCACTCGTTCTTCGTGGTCGACAAGCTCGAATGGCAGGACGTCAACGCCGGCGGCCTGCTGCACTGGAGCGCGTCGGGCTGGATCGGCGGCGACGTCGACCGGCTATGGATCCGAACCGAAGGCAAGCGCCACGACGGCAAGACGGAAGACGCCGAACTGCAGCTGCTCTGGGGCCACGCCTTGAGCCCTTGGTGGGATGTGGTCGGCGGCATTCGCCAGACCTTCAAGCCGGGCCCGTCGCGGACATGGGCCGCGCTCGGCCTGCAGGGGCTGGCGCTGTACAACTTCGACGCAGAGGCCACGATGTTCGTGGGCAATGGAGGCCAGTCGGCAGCCCGCCTGGCCGGGACCTATGATTTCCTGCTCACGAACCGGCTCGTTCTCCAGCCATCGGTCGAAGTGAATTTCTACGGCAAGGACGACCGGCAGCGCGGAATCGGCTCCGGGCTTTCGAGCAGTTCGCTCGGCCTGCGCCTGCGCTACGAGATCCGGCGCGAATTCGCGCCCTACCTGGGCGTAACCTGGGACCGCTCGCACGGACGCACCGCCGACTTCGAACGGCTGAAGGGCCAGGACCTTCGGCAATTCAGGTGGGTCGCGGGCGTACGGCTCTGGTTCTAGACGACGCCGCGTTCCATCCCTTTTCAACTTCACAACTTCACGAGGACTTTCCATGCCATCCCTTCTCAACACCCTCAAATGCGCCTTCGCCGGCTTCGCGATCCTGGCGGCGAACGCTGCGCTCGCCCATCCGAAGCTGCTGTCTTCCACACCCGATGCAAACGCCGAAGTCCCGGCGCCCGAAAGCATCGAACTGCGCTTCTCGGAAGACCTCATGCCCCAGTTCTCGGCAGCCAGCCTCGTCATGACCGGCATGCCGGGGATGACCGGGCATCCGCCCATGAAGATGACCATCAAGGTCTCGGCCACCAAGGACCCGAAGACCATGGTGATCACGCCGACCCAGGCGCTGCCGGCCGGGAGCTACCGGGTCGACTGGCGGGCCGTGTCGTCGGACACCCATCCCGTCACGGGAAGCGTTCCCTTCAGCGTGAAGTAGCCGCGAGATGGGTGACGACTGGCAGGCCATCGCGGTCCGCTTCGGCCTCTACCTGGACCTCATGCTCCTGTGCGGCGTGCCGCTGTTCGGGTTGTGCGCTCTTCGCCGCCGCGAGCGCGCCTCGTGGGCCGGCAGCCGCATGGGCCGCCTGCTGGCGGCAACGGCGATGCTCGGCATCGCGCTTTCGCTCGTCGGCATGGCGGTGATGGCCAGATCCATGAGCGGCGCGGAGGACTATGCGTCCGTGGAGCGCCATGTCTACGAGATGGTCGTCATGCACACCCATGTCGGCCTGTCCTGGCTGGTACGCATGGGTGCGCTGGCGGCGGCGATCTGCGCCGCGCTGTGGCTCAGGCCTTGGCCGACGCTGTGGCTTTGCGCCACCGCGGGATTCGGCGCCGTGGCGCTCTCGAGCCTGGCCTGGGCCGGACACGGTGCGATGGACGACGGTGCGAAAGGCTTCATGCACCTGTCGGCAGACATCCTCCATCTCCTCGCGGCGGCTGCCTGGGTGGGCGCGCTGGCGATCTTCGTGCTGCTGTCGGTGCGTGCGCGCACCGGCGATCCGGATGAGATGGAACTGCTCGGCAGGCTGGTCAATGGCTTCGCCAGCATGGGCACGCTCGCTGTCGCGACCTTGGTGATCACCGGCGCGATCAACTACTTGCTGATCAATGGGTGGGCACTTCGGGCGTTGACATCCACCGCCTACGGAGCGCTGCTGATGTGCAAGCTCCTGGCCTTCGTCCTGATGCTTGGCCTGGCGGCGTCCCATCGGTATCGGCTCGGCCCCCGCCTGGAGATGGCGCTGCGCACTGGCGGTGCACCGGGCGCGGTGACGGCATTGCGAAGAAGCCTCGCCATCGAGTTCGCGGCCGCGACCGTGGTCCTGTTGCTGGTGGCATGGCTCGGGACGCTTTCACCCTGACCTCAAGCTGACTCGCAGCCTACACTTCGCAGTCCAACAACAACCGGAGGTCCGTTCCATGAAGATCCTCGTCGCCACCGACGGGTCCAAGAACTCGCTGCGCGCGGTCAAGTACGCGGCCAGGCTCGCGCATCTGCTGCGCACCGCGTCGAACAAGATCACGCTGATCAGCGTCCACGACGACATCGGCCTGCGCCATGCCAAGGCCTTCGTCGGCAAAGCGGAAGTCGCGGACTACCTGCGCGAACTCAGCGAGAAGGAGCTCAAGCCGGCCCGCGAACTGCTGCAGGCCGACGGCATCGGCTACGACATGGAGATCCGCACCGGCCACGTGGCCCAGGAGATCGTGGCTTGCGCCGACAAGGGCAAGTTCGACATGATCGTGCTGGGCTCGAAGGGCCGCAGCGCGGTGGCCGACCTGCTGATGGGCTCGGTGGCGCAACGCGTGCTCGCCACCGCGAAGCAGCCCGTCGTGGTGGTGAAGTGACCGCCCGGCCTAACTCGCCCCGGGCTTAGTCACCGTCCTCGCCCACCAGCTCCACCGACCGGAACACCCGCCGCAGCTGCGGGTCGTCGGAGGCGAGGCAGGCGCGCGTCTGGTCCATGAAGTGCGCGAGAAAGCGCGCCGCCGCATGCGGCAGTGCTTCGTTGGCGCGGCGCACGATGCCGACCCGGCTCGCGTGGAAGCGCTCGCGCAGTGGCAGCGGCACCAGGCCACTGCGCAGGCTTTCCACCAGCGGCCACGGGCACAGGCTCAGCATGTCGGTCTGCTGCACGAGCGCCAGCGACAACGCCGCCGAATGCGCCAGGTGGATGCGATGGCGCGGCGCCTCCAGGCCATGCTGGCCAAACAGGTTGTCCATCAGCGCGGCCCGCTCGGTGGGCGCAAAGTTCAGGATCCAGTCCTGGTCCAGCAGTTCGGCCATGGCCCGGGCGCCGGCGCGCGGATGGCCGTTTCGCGCAACCACCGTCGTGTCGTAGGTGAAGAGGGCAGTCGCCTGCAGGCCCTCCATCGCCTCGGGCGGCGCGATGCGCCCGATCATCAGGTCCAGGCCGCCCTCGCGCAGCATGGGGTAGCTCAGGCGCGAGAAGCCGTCGAAGAACTCCAGCTGCACATGCGGCAGCTCGGCGCGAAACGGTGGCAGCACGCGCGCGAGCAGCGTCTGGGCGACCCACGCCGTGACGCCGATGGCGAGCCGCTGCGTCGATGCGCCGTCGCGATGGCGCGCCAGCGCGTCTTCGGCCTGGCGGATCTGCGTCATCACCCGCTGCGCGTATTCCAGCAGTTCCTGGCCGGCGGACGTGAATGCGATGCCGCCGCTGCCGCGCGTGAGCAGGGCGATCCGGGATTCGGCTTCGAGCTCGCGCAGGCCCTGCGTCACCGTGGCCTGCGTGACGCCGAGCGATCGCGCCGCCGCGCGGATGCTGCCGTCGGCTGCGATGGCGACGAGATAGCGCAGCTGGTGCAGCTTCATCGCCGCATTATCCGCGGCCTCCGCGGCGGACAGGCAGGGCCGCGCGGCGCATGGCGCTGCCTGTCTGCCGGCCGGCGCGGCCGCCGCCTAGACTGGCCGCATGACCGAGACACTCGAACACCCCGCCCGCCCCGCCGCCCAGGCCGACCACGTGCTGCCGGCGGTGCGCAGCATCGCGGCAGAGATGGTGCAGGTGCGCCGGCACCTGCACGCGCACCCGGAGCTTGCCTACCAGGAATTCGAGACCAGCGAGCTGGTCGCCGCGCGCCTGGCCGAATGGGGCTACGAGGTGCACCGCGGCCTGGCCGGCACCGGCGTCGTCGGCACGCTCAAGCTGGGTCCGGGCACGCGCCGGCTGGGCATCCGCGCCGACATGGACGCCTTGCCGATCCACGAAACGACGGGCCTGCCCTATGCGAGCCGGCACGCCGGGCGCATGCACGCCTGTGGCCACGACGGGCATACGGCCATCCTGCTGGCGGCGGCGCGCGTCCTCGCGCAGGAGCGCGGCTTCGACGGCACCTTGCACCTGATCTTCCAGCCGGCCGAGGAGGGCCTGGGCGGCGCGCGCCGCATGGTCGAAGAGGGCCTGTTCGAACGCTTCCCCTGCGACGCCATCTTCGCGCTGCACAACATGCCGGGATTCCCAGCTGGCCGCTTCGGTTTCCGCGAAGGGCAGTTCACGGCGTCGTCGGATTCGGTGACGATCAACGTCGTCGGCCGCGGGGGCCATGGCTCGACGCCGCACCTGGTGGCCGACCCGGTCGTCGCGGCGGCGCACATCGTCATCGCGTTGCAGACCATCGTCTCGCGCAATGTCGATCCGCGCGACACGGCGGTGGTCTCGGTCGGCGCCATCCACGGCGGCGATGCGCCCAACGTCATTCCCGGAACCGTGACCCTGCGCCTGACGGTGCGCGCCTATCGGCCCGAGACCCGCGCCATGCTGCGCGAACGCATCACCGAGCTGGTGCAGGCACAGGCCGCGACGCTGGGCGTGCGGGCCGAGGTCGATTACCACTGGCGCTATCCCGCCGTCATCAACGACGCCCTGTGCACGCGCCTGGCACGCGAGGTCGCGCGCGAGTGGCTGGGTGATCAGGGCATCGTGCAGGACCTGCAGCCCGTGACCGGCAGCGAGGACTTCTCCTTCATGCTCGAACGCTGCCCCGGCAGTTACCTCATCGTCGGCAACGGCGAGGGCGACACGCACGGCACCGGCGGCTGCCAGGTGCACAACCCCGGCTACGACTTCAATGATTCGATCCTGCCCATCGCGGCCAGCTACTGGGTGCGCCTCGTGCGGCGCTTCCTGGCCCCGCAGGGCTGAGTGCTTCTTCCGCCAACCATCACGCCTCGAGGCCATCATGCGCGCCCATCCCTCCACGCTGCTGTCCCGCCGCCAGGTCCTCGCCGGGCTCGGCGCCGCCGGCCTCGCCTTCGCCTCCCCGGCATTGGGCGAGACGTATCCCTCGCATGCCATCAGGCTGGTGGTCGGCTACGCGGCGGGCGGCTCGGTGGACGTGATCGGCCGCATCGTCGCCGACCTGCTGGCTGCGAAGCTCGGATCGGCGGTGATCGTGGAGAACCAGGCCGGCGCGGCCGGCGCCATCGGCGCACTGCGCGTCGCCAGGAGTCCCGCGGACGGCTACACGCTGCTGGCCGGCAGCAGCAACGAGCTCGCGGCCACCATCACGGTGAACCCGGCGCAGAAATACGATCCGCGCAAGGACTTCGCGCCGATCGCGCTGATCGCGACCGCGCCGGTGCTGCTGGTCGCCAGCGCGAACACCCAGGTGAAGAACCTCGACCAATTCTTCGATCGCGTGAAGAGGAATCCGGGCAAGTCCAGCTACGGCACCTCCGGCGTGGGCTCGCTGCAGCACTTCGTCGGCGAGCTGATCAAGCAGCGCGCGGGCGTGGCGTTCATCCACGCGCCCTATCGCAGCGGCGGCGCGCTGGTGAGCGATCTGGTCGGCGGCGCGGTCGATTTTGCCGGCCTGTCGCCCACCATCGCCGCGCCCTTCCTGCAGGATGGGCGCATGGTGGCCCTGGGCGTGAGCTCAGCGTCCCGCTGGCCCGGCCTGCCGCAGGTGCCGTCGCTCGGCGAGCATCCGCTGCTCCAGGGCTTCGATCTTTCCGGCTGGTTCGCGCTCGCCGGCCCGCGCAACATGCCGTCCGGCGTCGTGCAGCACCTGCGTGCGCAGATGCAGGCGGGACTGCAGGATCCGCTGGTGCGCCGGCGGCTGCAGGAGAACGGAGCGCTCCCCGCCACGGGCACCGAGGACATGGCGCGCCTGATCGACCAGGACGTGGCGCGCTATGCGGCGCTGGTGAAGTTCGCGAACATCCGCGAGTGAGCGCTGCGCGGGCGGGCACTCAGCCCGCGCCGGAGCAAGACGTGAGCCCCGACCTCGAACGCAATCTCGCTAAGAAACGTTCGCTTGATCGTCAGTCAGAAAGCCGCGACCGGATGTGCGTCAACGTCGGAGGATCCGCCGCCGTTGAGGATGGGCCGTACCTCAACTCTTCCAGGGGTCAATATGAGCAAATTTCTAGCGATCGCAATCGCAAGCCTGTTCGCGGCGGGCGCCTATGCGCAGAATCCACCCGGAGCATCTTCGGAGCAACAACCGGTCACAAACAGCAAGCCGCAGAATCGCGCCGAATCCAAGGCGGAGGCGCGCCCTCAAGGCATGGTGAAGACGCCAACCGGCGATTCGGCGAGCAACACTGAAGTCAACCCCCTGGCGACTGGAAAGTCCGGCAACAAGGCCCAACAGCGCGTCGACTCACGGCCCCAAGGCATGGTGAAGGCGCCGACCGGCGACTCAGCCAACAATGCTGAAGTCAATCCGGTCGGGAATGGCAAGGCTGCGAACGCCGGGCAGGCGCGCGTCGAAGCACGCAACGCGAAGGCGGCGGCCAAGAAGGCGGTCCCGCAAGGAACTACGCCGAACTGAGCGTTGAGTCTCAGTGCGGCGAGAGGCACCACCTTCCACCGGATGACCGCGAATGCGTCATGCATGGCTGCCGTAGACCAGGGCCGCGATGAGCACGACGCGCCGGAACACGGCGATTCCCATGAGCTCCCTGATGGCTCTGAAGGACGATGTCCCGGCATTTGCGTGGGTGTCCTGATCACGCGCAGGCAACCGCAAGGCGCTCGCCGCGGCCAGCAGGAGCAAGCCGCCCTGCATCCATGCGATCGATGCGAGTACCGTCCAGCCAATGACCTGGCCGGCAGCGAGCGTGCCGAACACGAAGGCAGCCGACGCCGAACCTCGCACCCAGCCATACTCGAAGCTCATGCCTGTCGAAGCGCGCGCCTTCGAGGCATTGAGCGCCAAGGCATCGGCAAGCGACGTGGTCGGTGTGAGTGCAGCTTCATGGCAGAGGCGAACCACCAGAATGATCCCGAAGCCTGCGATTCAGGGCAGGGCCCATGCAAGGCACGCCGCAAGGGCGGCCGCCGCGGCCAGTACCTGGCGCAATCGCCGCCACCGATCTGCGACGCTCGCCGCGACGGATCCGGCAACCAGACGGACGATCGTGCTCAGTCCCAGCAAGACCCCGATCTGCTCGGGTGACATCCCTCGCGTTTCGAAGAAGCGAGGCCAGAACGGCGACGCCACGCCAAATGCGGCGTACATGAGCACGTACAGGAGCACGAATGAGCGCAACGCGCGAGGCTGGGGCGTTTGCATGGTGGCATGCGCGAGCTGGCTCCTCGGCTGGTGAATCAAGGATCGTATGCCCTCTCCCGAACGACATCCGTTTGCAGGCCATCCGCCGCCGCCGTCGGCCGCATTCATCCGCGCGAGCGGCCGAGCGCGAGGCTTCACAATGCGGACTTCGAGCTTCCGACTGCCATGCCCCCGCCACGCATCCCCCCCATCCAAGGCCTCCTTGCCTTCGAGGCGGTGTCGCGCCTGCGCAGCGTGACGCTGGCCTCCGAAGAACTCAGCGTGACGCCCAGCGCGGTGAGCCACCGCATCCGGCAGCTCGAGACGCAACTCGGCCTGAAGCTTTTCGCGCGCAACGATTTCAGCCTCAGCCCCGACGGCGCCGCCTACCTGGCGCGCGTTCGCGAGGCGCTGGCAGCGCTGCAGGAAGTGCCCAGCCAGACCGGCGCGTCCGGCACGGTCCGGCTGCGCGTGGCGGTCACGCCCACCTTCTCCCGCCAGTTGCTGCTGCCGCGGCTGGCGCTGTTTCGCCACGCCTACCCCGAGATCGAGCTGAGCCTGCAGGTGGCCATTCCGGTGCTGAACCTCACGGCCGAAGAGTCCGACATCGAGTTGCGGTTCGGCACCGGGCCCTTTCCGGATCGCGAGTCGATGCACCTGCTGTCGGACGAGGTGACACCGGTCTGCAGCCCGGACTACCTGCACGAAGCCGGCCCTTTCGACAGCTTCGAGACCGCCGAAGCGGTCTCGCGCGCACGGCTGATCCGCACCCCCCTGGAGCCCTGGCGCACCTGGTTCAGGGCCTGCGACATCACGCAGGCGGAGCCTCGCGCAGGCGACCAGTTCAACGACCTCGGCCTGGTGCTCGACGCCGCCGTCGCCGGTTTCGGCGTGGCATTGATGCGGCTCAAGCTCGGCCAGGCCTGGCTCGACAGCGGGCGGCTCGTGCGCCTGTCGCGCAGGAGCGTGCGTTCGCCGCACGACTACTTCCTGTGCTGGAAACCCGGCACGCTGGAACGCTGGGAATGCGCGGCCTTCGTCGACTGGCTGCGCCAGTCATTGCGCGACTGAGACCGATCTTGACGCGGCGCTGACGCCGTTTGAAAAAGCTTCACGCAACGGCCCAGCGCTTTTCACGCCGGCCCTCGACCGGCGTTCCTACAGTCGGTGCCTCGCGCTGCCGCGGCCGCCCTCACCCCGGCCTGGCGGCGCTCCCGAACAACGACACCGGAGACAAGCCATGACCTGGCAGCAAATCTACGACCCCTTCGGCAACATGATCATCTCGACCGCGCTGGCCGCGATCCCGGTGGTGCTGATGCTGGCGTGCCTCGGCTTCTTCCACATCAAGGCGCACATCGCCGCCGGCCTGGGCCTGATCGCCGCCCTCGCCGTGGCCGTGTTCGCCTACGGCATGCCGGCCGGAATGGCCGGCCGCGCCGCGCTGTTCGGCGGCTTCACCGGCCTGCTGCCGATCGGCTGGATCGTGCTGAACATCATCTTCCTGCAGCAACTGGCGGAGCAGAACGGCAGCTTCAAGGTGCTGCAGGATTCGCTCTCGGGCATCACCGAGGACCGCCGCATCCAGTTGCTGCTGATCGCCTTCTGTTTCGGCGCCTTCTTCGAGGGCGCGGCCGGCTTCGGCACGCCGGTCGCCGTCACGGCCGGCATCCTGATCGGACTGGGCTTCTCGCCGCTGGCGGCCTCGGGCCTGAGCCTGATCGCCAACACCGCCCCGGTGGCCTTCGGCGCGCTCGGCACGCCGGTCATCACGCTGGCCAAGGTGCATGGCTACGACCTGATGGAGGTCACCGCGATGATCGGCCGCCAGCTCCCTTTCTTCTCGCTGATGGTCCCGTTCTGGCTGATCTGGGCCTTCGCGGGGCGCAAGGCGATGATGGAGATCTGGCCCGCGATCCTCGTGACGGGCCTGTCCTTCGCGATCCCGCAGTACCTGGTGTCCAACTTCATCGGTCCCGAGCTGGTGGACATCATCGCCGCCATCGTCTCGATGGTGTCGCTGGTGCTGTTCCTGCGCGTGTGGCAGCCCAGGAAGATCTGGACTTCGCCTTCGCTGCGCGGCCACGACGCCAGCGCCGCCGAGGCGAAGCCGCCGGCCCCGGTGGTGACCCACAGCCGGGCGGCGCTGGTTCGCGCCTGGACGCCCTGGCTGATCCTGTCGGTGTTCGTCTTCGTCTGGGGACTGCCCTCGGTCAAGACTGCGCTGAACGGCATCTTCGCGCCCTCCTTCCCGATGGCCGGGCTGCACGACATGATCCAGAAGATGCCTCCGGTGGTGCCCACTCCGCACCCCGAAAGCGCCGTCTACGTGCTCAACCTGCTGTCGGCCACCGGCACCGGCATCCTGCTGGCAGCCGTCGTCGGCGCGCTGTTCATGAAGTACCACCCGCTGGAGATCGTGCGCACCTTCTTGCGCACGCTGTGGCTGGTGCGCTACTCGCTGCTGACCATCGTGCTGATGCTCGCGCTCGGCACGCTCACGCGCTACTCGGGCACCGACACCACGCTGGGCCTGGCCTTCGCGAACACCGGCGTGCTCTACCCGTTCTTCGGCACGCTGATGGGCTGGATCGGCGTGGCCATGACCGGCTCCGACACCGCGAGCAACGTGCTCTTCGGCGGCATGCAGAAGGTCGCGGCCGAGCAACTGGGCCTCTCGCCCAACCTCATGGGCGCAGCCAACAGTTCGGGCGGCGTGATGGGCAAGATGATCGACGCCCAATCGATCGTGGTCGCCTCCACCGCCACGCGCTGGTTCGACCACGAGGGCGACATCCTGCGCTACGTCTTCTTCCACTCCATCGCGCTGGCCTGCCTGGTCGGCATCTTCGTGACCCTCCAAGCCTATTTGTGGCCCTTCACACAGATGGTGATCCGCTGAACCCGGGAGACATCCGCCATGACCGTCATCACCACCATCGAAGACCTGCGCGTGCTGGCCGAGCGCCGCGTCCCGCGCATGTTCTACGACTATGCCGACTCCGGCTCCTGGACCGAGAGCACCTATCGGGCCAACGAGAGCGACTTCCAGAAGATCAAGCTGCGCCAGCGCGTCGCCGTCAACATGGAGGGCCGCAGCACGCGCAGCACCATGATCGGGCAGGACGTGGCCATGCCGGTAGCCATCGCGCCGACCGGCTTCACCGGCATGCAGCATGCCGACGGCGAGATCCTCGCGGCACGGGCGGCCGAGCAGTTCGGCATTCCGTTCTCGCTCTCGACGATGAGCATCTGCTCGATCGAGGACGTGGCCGCCCACACGACGGCGCCGTTCTGGTTCCAGCTCTACGTGATGCGCGACAAGGACTTCGTCGACCGGCTGATCGATCGCGCCAAGGCCGCCCGCTGCTCGGCGCTGATGCTCACCCTGGACCTGCAGGTGCTGGGGCAACGCCACAAGGACCTCAAGAACGGCCTGTCGGCACCGCCCAAGCCCACCCTTGCCAACCTGATCAACCTGGCAACCAAGCCGCGCTGGTGCATGGGGATGCTCGGCACCAGGCGCCGCACCTTCGGCAACATCGTGGGCCATGCGAAAGGCGTGGGTGACCTGTCGTCGCTCAGTTCATGGACGGCGGAGCAGTTCGATCCCGCCTTGAGCTGGGCGGATGTCGAGCGGATCAAGAAGCGCTGGGGCGGCAAGCTCGTCCTCAAGGGCATCATGGACGCGGAGGATGCGCGCCTTGCGGCCGCCAGCGGCGCCGATGCGCTGATCGTCAGCAACCACGGCGGGCGCCAGCTCGACGGCGCGCCCTCGACCATCGAGGCGCTGCCGGCCATCGTCGAAGCGATCGGATCGCAACCCATCGAAGTCTGGCTCGACAGCGGCGTGCGCTCGGGGCAAGACGTGCTCAAGGCGCTGGCGCTCGGCGCCCGCGGCACGATGATCGGCCGCGCCTTTCTCTACGGCCTCGGCGCCCTGGGCCAGGCGGGCGTCACCAGGGCACTGGAAATCATCCACAAGGAACTCGATGTCACGATGGCCTTTTGCGGCCACACCGACATCCGCAACGTGGATCGCAGCATCCTGCTGCCGGGGACCATTCCGGGCTGAGCGCCGGGCCAAGGCGGGGTGGCCGGGGGCGGCGTTCGCTCGCTCGCCGCCGCCGCGCGCGCGCGCGCGCGTTAGCTAACTAAAGTTGTGGAATTTTCGACTAACACTGGGTGCTAGATGCGGAATCTTTGGCAAAACGCGTCGCACCAAACCAACAGCCGAGCGGGCAGCGCTAAGAAGTAAAACGGTAGTGCTCACTGAGGCGGACGCCGTTGGCGGTCCGTCCGCCACGGTGCATCGCTTAGGACCTTGGTCTGGCGAGTAAGTCGTTCGACGAGTTCAGGTGGCCGCGGCAGGCTCGACCGCCGTTCCCGAGTTCGCCTTACTTCACACTCACACCGCAAAGACCACGGCAAAATCGCATCATCATGATGACCCAGCCTGGAAACCTCTCCGACGAGGATCTTCTCGATCGTGCGCATCAGCTTCGCCTTTTGGCACTTCGCGGCCACGTGGAAGCTCGCGGGCCTGCTCACGAGCACGAACGGGAAGTCCGGCGCCGGTTTGGCAGTGGGACCACGCAGAGTGCGCCGTTAGAAGCGCCTGCACCCAGCCGTTCCTTTTGGCGGTTTTGGTAGAAGCGAATGGCCACAGGTTGGCTGTCGCACCTAGGTACAGGGCGACCGGCCAGTTTGGGGCGTCCCTCGCGTCTGCTGTCCGGCCGGTGTATGCCCCGGTCATTAGGCGATGACGGGCCCGCCCATCTAGTTGCCTCGGTCTTCTCGGCCAGGTGGACCGACTTGCGCGTCATGCTCCAGCGATGAACCTCGCTGGCCCATCGTAGATGCGGAGGGCGCGGATGTCGGTGAAGATGCGCATCACGGGCGATTCACCCGTCACTCCCTGCCCGCCCAAGATCTGCACGCAGCGGTGGTCCCCACGCGCCATTCAGCCTCGGGGCAAACGACCTTGGCGCGGCTCGACTCGAAGTTGCACTTTTCGCCCTGGTCCAGCATCCAGGCGGTATGCCATATGTGCAGGCGCGCCGTGTGCAGGTCCATATCGTTGTCGGCCAGCATGAAGCCCACGCCCTCGTGTTGGGCCAGCGACTGTCCGAAGGCTTGGCGCTTGTGCGCGTAGGCCAGCGCAGTGTCGTGGGCCCGGCGCCAAACGTACTTGCGCATAGCGAAAGCCCCTATCCGCCTCGCCCAGCACGTCGGCGGCCGGCACGACGTATTCGTCCAAGTCCAGCGGTAAGCATTCGTCAATGAAGCTGGCCTTGACACAAGTATTTGACGTGCATGTAGTCATCGAGACCATGCACGGAGCCTTCGCGACCATAGCCAGAGGCCTTCACCCCACCGAAAGGAGCGGCTTCGGCCGCAAGCACGCCCTCGTTGATGCCGACAATTCCACTCTCCAGCGCATCAGCAACCCTCCAGATACGACGGACGTCACTTGAATAAAAGTAGGCCGCTAATCCAAAGGGCGTGGCATTTGCCAAGGCGATCACATCGGCCTCATTGCTGAAACGTGTAATCGGCACTACCGGCCCGAATGTCTCCTCATTGCTACAAGCCATGGTGGAATCGACGTTGACCAGCACCGTGGGCGCATAGTAGTTCGGGCCAAGCGCGCTGAGACGAATCCCTCCTGTGAGGACCTTGGCTCCCTTCGCGATTGCATCTTGTACGTGGCGCTCGATCTTCTCCGCTGCGCGCGCGTTGATCATCGGGCCTATCTGCGAGTTTTGATTGCTCGCGGGCCCCACCTTGAGCGCGGCGACGTATCCGGTCAGCCGATCGGTGAAGGCATCATGCACACGCTCATGCAAGAACACCCGGTTCGGGCACACGCACGTCTGGCCGCCATTGCGGAACTTGGCTGCCATCAGGCCCTCCACCGCAGCGTCAATATCCGCATCCTCAAAAATAATGAAGGGTGCATTTCCGCCAAGCTCGAGAGAGAGCTTCTTGAGCGTATCTGCCGAACGGCGCGCCAAGTGCTGGCCCACGGGTGTCGACCCAGTGAAGCTGATCTTGCGAACGCGCGCGTCATCGAGCCAAACGTCCACCACCTCTGGCGTTCGCTCGCGCGAGGCAGTCACAATGTTGATCACGCCGGGCGGTACGCCAGCCCGCTGCGCAAGCTTGACCAAAGCCAGCGATGTCAGCGGAGTATCCTCCGCAGGCTTGCACACCACCGTGCACCCCGCCGCGAGCGCGGGAGCGATTTTGCGAGCGATCATCGCCGCCGGAAAGTTCCAAGGCGTGATCGCCGCGACCACACCCACGGGCTCCTTCAGTGCAAGCATGCGCCGGCCCGTCACCGGGGCGGGGATGACGTCGCCGTTGGCGCGCGTGGCCTCCTCGGCGAACCACTCGATGTAGCTGGCCGCATAGGCGACCTCGCCGCGCCCCTCGGCCAGCGGTTTTCCCTGCTCGCGCGAGATCAACCGACCGAGGTCTTCTTGGTTGGCCATCACCAGGTCGTTCCAGCGCTTGATGATCTGTGCCCGCTGCTTCGCGGGCACAGCGCGCCAGATGGTGAAGGCTGCATGCGCGGCATCGACAGCCGCGCGCGCATCGGCCGCACTGCCGTCCGGCACGCTCGCGAACACGGTGTCTGTGGCGGGGTCGGTTACGTCGAAGCGGCGCGCATCGCTCGCCTCGCGCCATTCGGCGCCGATCAGCTGGCGTCCAGGCATCAGGTCCTGGCACTCAATGGACAGTGTCATGGTATTTGTCATGTAGGGGCTTTTCAGGCAGCAGTGACCCGCTCGGCGATGGCCAAGCCCACCTCGGTGGTCGAAGCCGTGCCGCCGAGATCGCGCGTGCGCGGGCCATCGCGTAGCACCGTCTCGACGGCATCGAGGATCGCGTCGTGCGCGGCGCAGCCCGCACCTTGGCCTTGCGTGAGGAAGTCCAGCATCAGCGCGCCGGACCAGATCATTGCGATCGGATTGGCGATGTTCTGCCCGTAAATATCGGGCGCCGAGCCGTGCACGGGCTCAAACAACGACGGGAACCTGCGTTCTGGATTGAGGTTGGCCGAGGGCGCGAGGCCTATGGTTCCAGTGGTCGCAGGCCCGAGGTCGGAGAGGATGTCGCCGAACAGGTTGCTCGCCACCACCACGTCAAAGCGCGTAGGTTGGAGCACAAAACGCGCCGACAAGATGTCGATATGCTGCTTGTCGAGCGTTACCTCAGGATAGTCGAGGCCAACGGCATCTGCGCGTTTGTCCCACCAAGGCATGCTGATTGCGATGCCATTACTCTTAGTGGCC
Organism: Variovorax sp. HW608; assembly: GCF_900090195.1. Taxonomy (NCBI): domain Bacteria; kingdom Pseudomonadati; phylum Pseudomonadota; class Betaproteobacteria; order Burkholderiales; family Comamonadaceae; genus Variovorax; species Variovorax sp. HW608. Next base: position 4,350,661 of record NZ_LT607803.1, on the reverse strand, counting down.
AGCGTCAGGTGCTTGCGCTTGCGCCCGCGGGCGGTCTCGTAGGCGTACCTCAGAACGCGATCGGCGCCGTGGCGCGAGAAGACCGACTCCTGAATCACGATCTCGCGCTCGGTGCCCTCGTACATCACACCTCCGAGCGAGGTGTACTCGCCCTCGGTGTTCTCACGCACCACGAGGTAGTCGATGTCGCCTGCCTTGCGGCCGGCCAGGGGGCAAGGCACGCCCTCAAAAAGGCGCACCGGGCGCAAGTTGATGTACTGGTCGAATTCGCGGCGGAACTTCAGCAGCGATCCCCAGAGCGACACGTGGTCGGGCACAGTCGCGGGCCAGCCGACGGCACCAAAGTACACCGCATCGACGCCCCTGAGTTGGTCCTTCCAGTCGTTCGGCATCATTTGGCCGTGCGCAGCATAGTAGTCAGCACTGGCCCAGTCGATGGTGCGACAGTCGAGTTCAAGACCGAAGCGCGCAGCGGCCGCATGCACCACGCGCAGGCCTTCGGGCATCACCTCCCTCCCGATACCGTCGCCGGCGATCGATGCGATGCAGAATGTTTGGGTCATAGTGTTTACTGCAGCGACGATGCTCAGGCTGGCAGGACGAGCTTGAACAACTGGTGATCTGTGAACGTGCCGTCCGGATGCCCAACGAAGTTACCGGTCACAATTCCAGTCGCGCCCTCAAAGTGCCCGCTTCCGCCGGTCACCCGCCACGAGATGGAGCCGGTACTCAAGCCGTCCTCGCGGACGCTGAATCGGCCCGGCACGACCGTGTCAACATTCAGATGGCTGTCGATCCCCGGGAAATCGACCCGCCCCGATTCCCAGGTCCGATCGTCCTGCACCATGACCACCGTTTCGAATCGCGCGTCCCCAGCGGGAGCCTGCAACGATCCTTCAACATCGATTCGCAGCATCGGGTCGAGCGCTAGCACCCGTCCCGTGGCACGCGACTTGACGAATCCGGCCGCACTGCCGATAGGTTCGCCCTTGCCGGAGAAGAAGATGAGCATCGTGTATGTTTTCATGGCACGGAGTTCCTTTCGTCAATGCTTGCTGAGACGCTCGGTGAGGCTGCGCAGGATGCGCGATCGCGCCACCTGATAGCCCAAGCGCTGCCCTACATCGGTGTTAAGCAACCGGCCGATGACGCCTGGCTCGGCCTTGTCGATCTTGCGGCCAGCGGCGCTGTCCGTCTGTCCCGCCAGATCCGCGAGGATGCGCGCAGCTGCGTTGTGGCCTGGCATACCACTCACGCCACCGCCCGGGTGGCTGCCCGAACCGCAGAGGTAATAGCCCGCCAACGGGGTGCGATAGTGCGAGACCCCGTGGATCGGGCGGTTGTCGAAGAGGTTCTGCAGGCCGATCATCGACCCGTGGAAGATATTGCCCCCTGTGATGTGGTACGTGCGCTCAAGGTCGAGCGGCGTAATGATGTGGCGCCCCAGTATGTGGTGGCGCATATTCGGTGCGTAACGGAAGTAGGCCTCCAATACTCGATCCGCCCACTCTTCCCGCCGATCGTCCCAGGTGCCCGTCGAGAGTTCAAAGGGCAGTTGCTGAACGCCGAGCGACAGCGTGTGCGTACCAGGCCGCGCAAGGCCTGGATGAGTCACCGACGGAATCAGCGCCTCGATCACGAAGTCGTCCGGGAACCCACCGCGCCGTTGCGCTTCCCAAGCTTTCTCGTACATCGCAGGCGTGGGGCCGAGGATGTTGAGCCCCTGGTGCTGGGGACCAGTCGTGCCCGGCTCGAAGCCGACGTAGTCCGGCAAAGCATCGACTAGCAAGTGAATGCGCGCCATAGACCCGCGCTGATCGATCGCCTTGGCCTGCTCGCGCATCGGCGCTGGCAAGGCCCCCTCCGGCAGCAGCCCGACCAGCGAGCGAATCGGGTCCGCGTTGGAAACGATCAGTGGTGCGCGGATTACCTCACCGGTCTTGAGAACCACGCCAACGGCACGTCCGTCCTCGATCAGCACCCGCTCGACCGCCGCGCCGGTGCGAATCTCACCGCCATGCGCGCGCAGGCCGTTCGCCATCGACTCGCTGATCATCCCCATGCCGCCCTCGGGCAGGCCGTAGCGCCCAAACTGCCCCTCGAATTCGCCGAGCGCGTGATAGCCGTACACGTAGGCTGTCCCCTTAGTCGTTGGACTGCCCCAGGTCGAAACCAGTCCCATGAACATCATGAAACCGCGCAGCCGATCAGACTGTATGTAGTCCTTCAGCAGGTCCTCTGCGGAGGCAATCATGAATTCGTCGAAGAGCTTTTCTTCGCCGGCCTCAGAGAAGATCCTGCGCAACGCCTCGGCAGAAGGCGGGTCGCTCAGTTGCACCGCATGCGTCAGTTCACCGAAGCGCCGTAGCCTGGTGGCGAAGCGCATGAAGTTCGCGCCATCGGCCTTGTTGTGGCGCTCGATGGAGCGCAGCGTGCGGTCAATCTCCTGCCAGAACATCACGTGGTCGCCGTCATCCCACAGCGCCATCTCCTGCATGCGCGGCGCGACCGAAACAAGGCCGTGCTTGCCCAGTTCCAGGTCATCCACCACCTCCTGGCGCAGCATCATCTGGATATACGAGCAAGACGAGAAGGTGCCGCCCTGCACGAGTTCCTCGCTCGTGCAGGCACCGCCGATTACCGCCCTCGCCTCGATGACCAGAACCGTGAGTCCAGCACGTGCGAGATAGTTGGCGCAGACCAAGCCGTTGTGGCCCGCACCGATAACGATGGCATCGTAGTTGAGAGATGTACTCATGTCCGCTCCGGTTTCAAAGTGCATGGCCCAGCCTGCGGGCGTCAGCCATTACATCTGCAAGAATTTCAAGGAAGTAGGCGGCGTTCGCTTCGGTGAACGGAAGCGGCGGCCTGATCTTCAGCACGTTGCCGAAAGGACTCGACGCGCTGATCAATACCTTGCGGTCACGCAGCCTGTTCACCACATGAAGCGCAAGGTCAGCATGCGGCTCGCGTGTGACGGGGTCCTTCACGAACTCGGCTCCGATGAAGAGGCCTGCACCCCGGACATCGCCGATTTGGGGATAGTCCGCTGCCAGTTCGCACAGCCCCTTCTGAAGGAAAGCCCCGACCCGCGCCGCTTGCGCCATCAGTCCTTCCTGCTGGATGACATCGAGAACGGCATTGGCCGCGGCGCAGCACACCGGGTTGCCGCCAAAGGTATTGAAGTAACGAGCATCCCGAGCGAACTCCGCCAGCAGGTGGGGGCGCGCTACCACACCACCGATGGGCAGGCCGTTGCCCATCGGCTTACCCATCGTGACCAGGTCGGGGACGACGCCGTGACGCTGGAAGCCCCACATCGCATCGCCCGTGCGGGCGAATCCAGGCTGTACCTCGTCGGCGATGAAGAGACCGCCGGCCGCGCGCATGGCCTCGACCCCCCGCTGCAGGAACCCGGGCGGATCCGAGAAGACGCCGTCACTGGAGAAGATGGTGTCCGTCACTAGCGCGGCCGGTCGAATGCCGTGGCGTGCAAGATCGGCGATGGCAGCCTCAACCGCCTGGCCGAAACACTCACCTACGTCGCGCCCGCCAGCGCGGTATGCATCAGGCGCCGCCACCGTGCGCACGTGGTTGCCCAACGGGACACCATTGCCGAGGGACGGGGACATCTCCGCGATCGCCGCGGTGATGCCGTGGTATCCGTTCGCCGTGACGACAATGCCCTGCGCCCTTGTGTAGCGCTTGGCGACCCGAACCGCCAGGTCCGACGATTCGCTCCCGGTGCAGGTGAACATCACGTTGGACAGCTCACTCGGGAAAGTCGCCAGCAGCTTTTCTGCGTACGTCAGAACGATGTCGTAGAGGTAACGGGTATGAGTGTTCAGAACCCCCATCTGACGCGTGACGGCCTCCACCACCGCAGGATGGCAGTGACCGACAGAGGGAACGTTGTTGTAGACGTCAAGATAGGGCTCCCCCTCCTCGTCGTAGAGCCACACGCCTTCGCTTCGCACAACGTGCACAGGTCGTTCGTAGAAGAGCTTGTAGGAAGGTCCAAGAACGCGAGTACGTCGCTCCAGCAGTTTTTCGACGACCGGGCTAAGGTCTTCTGCGTGGGCAGGGTCGAAGGAATTGATCATCAAAGGCATGTTCATGTGGTTCTCTCCATGTAGCAGGCATCGCGCAGCGTGTTCGATGCCTGCGCACGATCCATCTCCGCGAGACGCTGGAGGCCCTGCCAGGCGATGGTGGTGTTCTTGAGGATGTAGGTGCTGTTGCCCGGATTGGCGCGTGCGCGCCATTCCGTGATCGCCACGGCCGCGCACAATCGCGTGGCCATGAGGTCGATGAAAAGATCGAGCTCCTCCGGCCGCAGCGGCAGCACGCTGTGGAAGCCCGTCACGATGTCAGCGACCGAATGCATCGCCTCGCCGTCGAGGTGGTAACAGGCTGCGATAGCCAGGTCATTCACGAGCGGCGCGCGCACCATGTCGCCGAAGTCCATGATCCCGCTAACGATGCCAGGATCATCCGCTCGCACCATTACGTTGTGGGGATTGAAGTCGCCGTGGATCACCTGGGCTCGCAGTCCGGCAAGGCGCGGCTGAACCTCGGCCTCGAAATGACGCAATGCGTCGCGCACCAGATTCCACGGCCTGGGCGGGTTCGAGCCTGAGATCGTCGTTTCCGGAATGATTTCATTGAGAAAGGCGGCACGCTGTATGTCCCACAACAGTTCGTGATCAGCGCCTTGATGGGCAAAGTCTTGCAATGCCGTGTCGAAGCTCGCAATGGCGGCGCCGAGCGCGCGTCGCTGACGACTGGATCGTGGCGCCTTCGAGAGAAGCTGTCCTTCGAGAAAGCTGCTCAAAGTCATGACGCGCGGCGCAGCGTCGCCCACCGAAACCGGTCGCGCGATGCAACCCTCACTGTCCTTGAGCAATGCCGGGATCGGGAGGGTCGAATCCGCTGCAGCGATCCACTGCAGCGCTTGCACCTGCATATCGAGCACGGAGGGATCGTCGGCAGGATGGGCGAAGCGAAGCACCAATCTGCCGCCATCCGCCGCGGTCAGCAAGAACAACTCATCGCGCTCGCTGGCCAGCCGGACCGCCCGGGCATCGACGCCATAGCGCTCCCGCACCAGGGCCTCGACCAGACCCTGCGGGGTCGGTGGCAGCCCCTGCGTCAGGCAAGCACCGAAGATGGAACTCAGGGTGGTCACGCCAAGTCTCACCCGAAGTTCATCATCACGTGGCGGATCGCGGTGTAGTCCTCCAGACTGAAGATCGACTGATCCTTGCCGTAGCCGGACATCTTCATGCCGCCGTGCGGCATCTCGCTGATCAGCGTGAAGTGCTGGTTGACCCAGGTCGTGCCGTACTGCAGCCGTGCGCTCAGATGACCGGCCGTCTTGACGTCGCGAGTCCAGACGGACGATGCCAGTCCGTAGCGGCTGTCGTTCGCCCATTCCAGCACCTGCTCCATCGTCTTGAAGGGCGTTACCGACACGACCGGACCGAACACCTCACGCTGGACAATCTCGTCGTCGTGCCTTGCACCCGCGAGGATCGTGGGCTCATAGAAGAATCCGGGGCGCTCGGGGCTGCGCCCACCGGTGAGCAGCTCAACATGCGTCAGGTCGGCCGCGCGTTCCACGAACCCGGCCACGCGATCGCGCTGACGCGCGCTCACGAGGGGTCCGAGTTCAGTGTCCTCGTCTGCAGGCGAACCGAGACGGATGGTCTTCACTGCGCCATGAAGTGCGGCCACGAACTTGTCGTACACCTTCTCATGCACGTACACGCGGCAGGCTGCACAGCAATCCTGTCCGGCGTTGTAGAAGCCGGCACTGCGTACGGAAGCGACGGCAGCATCAAGATCTGCGTCGTCCATCACGATGACCGGCGCCTTGCCGCCGAGCTCGAGATGCGTGCGCTTGAGGTTACCGGTTGCGGCCTGTAGCACCTTCTGGCCGGTCGCAATGTCACCGGTGATCGACGTCATCGCGACGCCAGGGTGGCCGCACAGCTGCGCACCCACCGAAGCACCCTGCCCCGTCACGATATTGACCACACCCGCTGGAAGCATCTGCGCCAGCAGGCTGCCCAGTTTCAAGGCGGTCAGGGGCGTTTGCTCCGAGGGCTTCATCACCACCGTGTTGCCGACGACGATCGGAGCGAAGATCTTCCAGGTTGCCATCGCAAGCGGAAAATTCCACGGCGCGATCGAACCGATCACGCCCAGCGGATCGCGGCGGATGACGCTCGTATGGCCAGGCACATACTCGCCGGCCGCAAGGCCCGTCATGCAGCGCGCAGCCCCGGCAAAGAAGCGGATGTTGTCGACGATGCCGGGAATCTCATCGTTCAGCATGCGCACGTAGGGCTTGCCGACATTGAGCGATTCGACGCGCGCGAAGTCCGTGCCCTGCTGCTCGATCTTGTCGGCAATCTTCAAGAGCAACGCAGATCGCGCGCCCGGCGTCATCTGCGACCACAATGGGAAGGCCTTCTTCGCCGCAGCGACCGCTTGGTCGACCTGTTCCGGCGAGGCCTCTCGGACTTCGGCGATCCGTGTACCGGTCGACGGATCGAGGATTGCCTCGCGTTGGCCTTCCCCCTGCACCAGCTTGCCGTCGATGAGCATGTCGGTCGTGAAGTTGTGAACCTGGGTAACGTTCATGGTGTGTTCCTTTGAGAAAAAGCAGCGGCTGACCCGCCCTGTCGGGCGGATTCGGCAGCGGGTGAGAAGAAGAGAGAGCGCGCGCTCAGGCGGTCAGACAGCCATGGCAACTCCGTCGTGACCCGGATCGGCAGCGCCGTCCAATCCGTCAGGTGCGACCTTGATGCCATGCACCGCGGCAAATCCGAAGCCATAGGGGCTTCGCACGACCTCATAGCCTTGCGCCGTAAGCTCGTCGGTGGCGCGGAAGGAGATCCGGTTGGAAACGTCAACCGCGTTGCTCGTGGCGGAGAAGCGCGGCGCGCTGACTGCCTCGGTCATCGTCATGCCGAAATCGAGCACGTTGAGGGTGGCCTGCAGCACGCCCATGGCGATCTGTGTGGCCCCGGGTGCACCGATCACCAGGCACGGCCTGTCATTCTTGAACACGATCGAGGGGCAGATGGAGCTAAAGCGCGCCTTGCCGGGCGCGATGGACCCGGCGCGCCCGGGGCGCGGGTCGAAGACGCCCATGCAGCCGTTGTACATGAAGCCCAGTCCCTCGGTGATGACGCCCGAAGGCATACCCAGGGAATGAGTCATGTTGACGCAGCCGCCGGCGGCGTCCACCACGCACAGGTGCGTCGTATCCTTCGATGGCAGGCCGCCGTTGAAGCGCGGGACCTCGCACCGAACGCCGCGACGGATCTCATCAGCCATCTTGCGCGCGTAGTCCTTGGACAGCAACGCCTCCATCGGCACCGACACGAATCTGGGATCGCCGACGTGCACATCCTTGTCGCACGTGGCGCGCTTCATCGCCTCCGCGACGACTCGCATGTAGTCCGCCGAGTTGTGCTCCAGCGCGCGCAGGTCGAAGTTTTCCAGGATGTTGAGCATCTCGATCAGCATCAAGCCGCCACCGGGCGGCTGATTGCTCGATACGGAGAAATCCCGGTAGGTCCCCCAGACCGGGTCGCTGCGCAGCGGCCGGTAGGCGGCCAGGTCCTCGCGCGAAACCAGTCCACCATTCTTGCGCATGTCCTCAGCGATACGCCCGGCGATCTCGCCCTCGTAGAAAATCTCGACGCCGTGCCGCGCGATCAGATGCAAGGTGTTTGCGAGGTCCGGGTTGTTGACCCGGTCACCGACCTGCTTGGGCGTTCCGTCGTCCCGGCAGTACAAGCGCCGTCCCGTCGCGCTGAAAGCCAGGCGTTCAGGATTCGACACCCGCCCCATCTGGTCTTCTTGCGTCCAGAACCAGTGCATGTGCGGACGTACCAGCCAACCTTTTTCCGCCCAGGCAATCGCAGGCTGCAGAACCTCTTCCCAGCTGAGCGTTCCGAATTCGACCTGCGCTTCATGGTAGGCCCTGAGCGATGCGGGAACGCACACCGACTGGTAGCCAATGTCGTTCACGCGGCCCTTGAGAATGAAGCCATATCCGTCGCGTGTCTCAGACTGGATCAGTGCTTCCCACATCTCTGGGCGCGCCGCCGCTGGCGCGGGCGAATGGAAATCGATGTAGCCGTGGTAGTTTCGTTCGGGGAGGTAGATGGCCATGCTGCCGAAACCAGCCACGCCGCACATCAAAGGGTCCACAACGCCCTGGACCAGCGCGCTCGCGATAGCAGCATCGACGGCATTACCTCCCGCGCGGAGAATCTCCGCACCGGCCTCGGACGCCTCCGGTTGGGGCGTCACGATCATTGATCGTTTGTTCACATGCACAATGATTCCTCGGTTAGTTGCAGGTCGCGGATGCCTTGGCGTGCCGTGCGCTCAGGGCGGCCTGAGCAACATAGAGTTCGGGACGGCGCAGATCGCCCAGCGGGTACCAGTCGCGCACCTTCTGGACATCGCCCAGATCGATCTCGGTCGTGGCGCAGACTTCACCGTCCGAGGCGCAGGTGAGCACGATGCCCCATGGATCCACCACCATGCTGCGACCGACGAAACGCGCCCCAGAGATCGGCTCCTGGCCATACATGCCTGTGGCCGCGATGAAGAGTTGGTTATCAGTGGCGCGCGTGCGCAGGGTGAACTCCCAATGGTCGAGCCTCGGATTAGGAAAGGCGGTCGGCAAGGCGATCACTTCGGCGCCTTGCAACGCGAGTTCGCGGATCACCTCGTGGAAGCGTAGATCTGCGCAGATCGCAATGCCGAGCCGGCACTTGCCGATGTCGAACACATGGAGCGAATCACCCGCGGTGATCTTCTGCGCCTCGCTCAGCCCATTGGCAATATCGGGGCCGCTGCCCGGTGAAAATAGGTGCGTCTTCCTGTAGCAGCCGACGATCTCGCCGGCAGGCGAGATGAGCGGCGCGGTGTTGTAGATCTTCCCATCCGCTGACCGCTCGAACATCGATCCCGTGATGTACATGCCGTGCTCGCGCGCCTTGGCGCACAGCATGTCAGTCGTCGGACCGGGGATCGGCTCGGCGATACGCTGGTAGGCTGTGGGATGGCTCGCACCACAACCGGTCATGGCTTCGGGCAGCACGGCAAGGTCGGATCGGCGCCGACCCGCAACGTCGAGCAGTCGGCGCATGCTCGCCAGGTTTGACTCGCTGTTGTCGATCGCGGTGAACTGGATCACCGAGATCGTCATGGTCCGATCGGATGGGAGATTGGTTGGTTTCATCAGATGAGGTCCGTCGTGAGGATGGGCGAACGATCAGTTCCAGATCGCGGGCTTGAGCGCATTCCAAGGCTGCGCCTCTTCGAGTTGGGCGGCCAGTCCGAGCAGCGTGTCCTCTGCGCCGACGGAGCCGACGAAGTGCACACCCATGGGCAGGCCACCAGACGATCGGTGCAGTGGTAGGCTGATTGCCGGCTGGCCCGTCATGTTCTGCAGTCCGGTGTAAGGGCAGTACTCACGCATTGGCTGATAGGCGCTGCGCCGGTCCGTCTTCTCGAGATCCAGATGACCAATGGGCCATGGCGGAGTGCTCAGCGTCGGGGTGATCCATACGTCGTAGTTGGCGTGCCATGCAGCGACGCGTCGCGCGGCAGCATGCAACGTCATCCATGACTTCTGATAATCGATCGCACTGACCCGCACGCCCGCTTCGTAGACGGACCAGACCATGCCCTGGAGGTCTTCCCTTCTTGGCTCGCGGCCGACAGTGAGGGCGGCCGCCTGTTGCATCAGCATTGCGTGCCCTGAGATCCAGATCTGCTCGAAGGCGGCTCGGACGGCTTCATACGGCATGCCAAGATCTGGCGAGGATTCCTCGACCACGTGCCCGAGTTGCTCGCAAAGTTGGGCCGCGCGATGCACCGCCGCCTTGCTCTCGGAGCTGGCGGCGTTGCCGTAGAGGTCACCGGTTGCGAAGCCGATCCGCAAAGGCTGCCTGCAGCGGTGCATGGCGTCGACGAAGCTCATTGCGGCGGCGGGTGCGGCATAGGGATCACCGGGCTCCGCGCCCGCCGTAACGTCCAGCATGGCAGCCGAGTCACGGACCGTGCGCGTAAGCACGTGGTCGATGACGATGCCATTCATGATGTCACCCAGTTCGGGGCCCACCGGCGTTCGAGCGCGCGTGGGCTTCAGTCCCACTAGACCGCAGCAGGAGGCCGGTATGCGGATCGAACCGCCCCCATCACCTGCATGGGCGATCGGGACCAGGCCTGCCGCCACCGCCGCGGCAGATCCGCCGGATGAGCCACCTGGCGAATGAGCGAGGTTCCAAGGGTTGCGTGCCGGACCGTACAGCGCCGGCTCGGTGATGGCCATGATTCCGAATTCCGGGACGTTGGTCTTGCCCAGAAGAACGGCGCCGGCTTCTTCGTAGCGACGCACGATGGTCGAATCGCGGGAGGAAGCTGTCGCCGGCGTCAAGTTCGCGCCTTGGCGCGTAGGCCACCCGCTTCTTTGCGCGCCAATGTCCTTCAAGAGCATTGGAACACCCGCGAACGGCAGGTTCATCGACACACACTTCGCACGCTCACGTGCCTCTTCGAACGCTGTGAACACGACGGCGTTGAGGGCCGGATTGTGGCGCTCGATGCGCTCGATCGCCGCTTCGACGATCTCAGAGGGATGAACATCTTTGCGTCGCACAAGCTCGGCGAGGCCGACGGCATCGTAGTTGGCGTAGTCGCTGAAAGAAGTCACAGTGCCTCCACCATTGGCGGCGACGCGATCACACGGGCAAGCGATCCGCCGCCCTGCGCCGGTTCCACGGGGCGGAAGTTTGGGAAATCCCAATGCCGCCCGGGCGCCGCCTGGATCAGGCTACGCGTATATGGATCCTTCGGGTCGACGAGAACTTCGGACGTCGGGCCTTGTTCGACGATTCGGCCGCTTTTCATCACGACAATCTCATCGCAGATCTGTGCCGCCACGCGGAGATCGTGCGTGATGAACAGCGTGCCAACACCCAGCCTCCGTTGGACGTCGTTGAGCAGTTCCAGGACCTGCGCCTGAACCGAGACATCAAGGGCCGAGACGGCCTCGTCGGCGATCAAGATGTCCGGTTTCATCGCCAGCGCGCGCGCGATGGCGATGCGCTGCCTCTGACCACCTGAGAACTGATGCGGATAGCGCGATACCGCATCCGCCGGAAGCCCCACCATCTCGAGCAGTGCGGCGGCTTCCGCCAAGGCCTGGGCGCGCGCCATGCCGAAATTGATCAATCCTTCGATGACCGATTCACCAACGCGGACTCGCGGGTTGAGGGAACGGTACGGGTCTTGGAAGACGACCTGGATGCGGCGGCGGTGCTGTTTCAGGGCCGCGCCCCGCAGTCGCGAGATGTCTTGCCCGCCGACAAGGATCGAGCCCTCGCTCGGCTCAATGAGACGAATTGCGCAGCGGCCCACCGTCGACTTGCCCGAACCCGATTCGCCGACGATTCCAAGGGTCTGACCGCGGCGCACCGCGAGCGTCACATCGGCCGCCGCCTTGACCTCTCTCACCTTGCCCAACAGCGAGCGAGTGCTATAGGTCTTTCCGAGGTCGTTAATCTGAAGGAGCACCTCTGCATCAGCGGCCCCCACCGCTGTGCGCGGCACCAGGCTGGGCACGGCAGACAGAAGCCTGCGCGTGTAGGCTTCGGCGGGATAGCGCAGGATCTGGTCGAGCGGCCCTGTTTCCACGAGGCTACCTTGGCGCATGACGGCCACGCGATCGGCGATCTCTGCCACGACGCCCATGTCGTGCGTGATGAACAGCACCGCCGTGCCCCGGTTGTCGCGCAATTCACGGATCAACGAGAGGATCTGCTTTTGCGTCGTGACATCGAGCGCTGTCGTGGGCTCGTCCGCGATCAGCAGGCGCGGGCGCAGGATGAGCGCCATCGCGATCATGATCCGCTGCCGCTGGCCGCCAGAGAGTTGATGCGGGTAGGAGCGATAGATGCGATCTACGTTCGGCAGATGAACCTCTTCCAGCATTGCCAGGATGCGTTTCCTGCGCTCCGCGCCACGCAGCGGCGTGTGAGCCTTGAGCACCTCATCGATCTGGTCGCCCACCCTGGCCACGGGATTCAGCGCTGTCACCGGTTCCTGGAAGACCATCGCCATCGAGGTGGCGCGCAGCGCCTCGAGGCGCTTCTCTGAGGCCCCGAGCAACTCCTCGCCCTCTAGTCGGATACTGCCACCCGCCGGCATCAGGCTGCCCCTTGGCAGCAGGCCCATGACTGAAAGCGAGGTGACGGACTTGCCTGAGCCCGACTCCCCCACCACACAGAGCATCTCGCCTTCACGTATTTCGAGCGAGATGCCGTCGATGACCTTCCGACCGTCCGCGCGCTCCACGGCCACGCACAGGTCGCTGATTTGCAGGATGGGCTCCTTCGTGATCTTGCTCATCGTCCAACCCCCCGCTTCGCCATCCGAGGATCCAGTGCATCGCGTGCCGCATCGCCAATCAGGTTGATCGACAAGATGGTGAGCGACACGCACAGGCCGGGCCAGAAGATCAAACCGGGCATGATGCGGAAATACGCTCGCCCATCCGCCATGATGTTGCCCCACGTCGGCGTAACCGGGTTGATACCTGCGCCGAGGAAGGAAAGGATGGATTCCGTCAGGATCGCCGACGCGCAGACATAGCTACCCTGCACGATCAGGGGCGCGATGGTGTTGGGCATCAAATGGCGCCACAGGATGCGCGAGGTCGAACTGCCGAGCGTGATCGCCGCCTCAACATAGGCCTCCTCCCGCGTCCCGAGCGTGACCGATCTCACAAGCCGGATCACGCGCGGAACCTCGGGAATCGTGATCGCGAGCATGACTGTCCAGATGTTCGCGCCGACGAGCGTGACGATCGAGATGGCAAGCAGTGTGTTCGGGATCGCCATCATCCCGTCGACGAATCGCATCAGCACCGCATCGACCCTGCGCATGTAGCCGGCGATGAGGCCGAGCATCATCCCGATGGCGACGCTTAGCAGTGCCGCCCCCAAGCCGATGACCAGCGAGATCCGCGCACCGTAGAAGATCCGCGACAGCAGGTCTCGACCATAGGCATCCGTGCCCAGCCAGTGGGTTTCACTAGCTGGCCTCAGGCGCATGACAGGTTGCAGCTCGAAGGGGTCGTGGGGCGAGAGCCACGGCGCAAAGATGGCCACCAGGACGATTGCGACCAAGAGCAGCGCAGACAGCGCCACGAGCGGATTGCGCACGCAGTAGCGTACGACGGCCTCCACAGCAGTGTTTGAGCCGGGAGGTAGAGTGAGGGGGGCGGCGTGGTTCATCAGTAGCGAATCCGCGGATCGAGCAAGGCGTAGCTCAGGTCGATCAAGAGGTTGATGACGACGTACAGCATGCTCGACAACAGCGTGATGGCCTGGATCACCGGGTAGTCCCGTGCCAGCACCGCGTCGATCGTGAGGCGCCCGATGCCGGGCAAGTTGAAGACGCTCTCTGTGACCACGACACCCGTGATCAGAAGAGCCAAGCCGATGCCCACCACCGTGATGATGGGTACGGCGGCATTGCGAAGCGCGTGGCGCAATAGCACGGCCAACTGACCGATTCCCTTGGCGCGTGCGGTCCGGATGTAGTCCTCGCCCAGTACTTCCAGCAGGCTCGTACGCGTGATGCGCGTGATGAGAGCGATGTACAGCAAGGTCAGTGTCAGCGTCGGCAGGACAATCCGCTCTGCAAAGGGTACCAACCCATCGGAGATGCTTTTAAAGCCTTGCACTGGTAGCCACTTGAGCTGGACCGAGAACACCTGGATCAGCGCGTAGCCGATGACGAAAACCGGAACCGAGAATCCGATGACGGATACAGCGACTACGGCGCGATCAATCCAGCTTCCGCGATGAGCCGCTGCCAACACACCGAGCGGAACGGCGATCAGGTTCGACAGGATGAGCGTGGCGACCGCGACGCAGAGGGTCGGCTCAAGACGACTCTGAATCATCTGCAGGACTGGCGTTCCGGAAATGATCGAGGTACCGAAATCGCCCTGAAGAAGATGCCCGATCCAGCGGAAGAACTGGATGTACAAGGCTTCGTTCAGTCCAAGCTGCTCGCGAATCATCGCAAGCTGTTGCGGCTGGACGTTGTCACCCGCAATGATGGCAGCGGGATCACCAGGCGTTAGCCGCAGAAGCAGAAAGATCATGACTGCGACGGCGCCCATGACGGGAATCGCAGCAAGGATCCGACGCATCAAGTAAATCAACATGGCAGTGCTCCGCCAATCCGTGTCGCCAGCGCAGGCGGCACGGACTGCAAAGAGAGGAAAGATCGGTTGGCCTGGGAATGTGGGCAGCGCGGGATCGCCCCTTCATGCGACCCTTGGCCGCGGTGCCGTCAGTCGGCTTTTTCCACGCCCCAGAAGTACGGCGAGGCAGGTCCCGCCGGCACGTTCTTGAGCTTGGCGCTCCATGCGGCAGGTGTCGCGAGTTGTCCCAGTGGGACGTAGATCACCCGCTCGTAGGCCAGCCTCTGCAGATCGACCGCAATGGCTTTGCGCTCCTCGGGCGTCTTGGCGCGGCCGAACTTGTCCCGGAGCGCTTCAATGTCGGCATCCTCCGGCCAACCTGCCCAGGCGCTGCCGTTCTTGCCGGTGGCGTTCAACGTCGGGCTCGTGAGCGGATTTGAAACATCCGCGCCACCCCAGGCCGAGAAGAACATGTTCCAGCCGCCTTCGCTGGCCGGCTTCTGGTTGTTGCGCATGCCCAGGGCCGCCTGCCAGTCAAGCGTAATCAGTTCAACCTTGAAGCCGGCCTCCTTGAGCAGTTGCATCGCGATCACCGGCTGCGTCTTCTGCGTGTTCACGTCCGTCGGGTGAATGATGCGGATTGGCGTGCCGTCATAACCTGACTCCTTCAGCACTTTCTTGGCTTCGGCCATGCCCCCGCCCTTGACCAAGGTCTCGGAACCCACGTCGGTGGCGAGCGGCGTTCCGCAAACAAACATCGCACCGCAGACCTTGTAGAACTTCGAGTCTCCCGCGATCGCTGCCAGGAAGTTCTCTTGCTTGAGCGCCAGCATCGCTGCGCGGCGAACCTTGACATTGTCGAATGGCGGATTGAGAAAGTTCATCCGCCCGACGACCTGGAGGCCATAGGGGTTCGGATTGCCGATGACCACCGACTTCTCGCCTTCAAGCAGCTTGAGGAGATCGATCTGCGGCTCGTCGATGTAGTCGATCTCCCCGGAGGTGAGGGCGTTGATGGCGGTCTGGGCGTCTGGCACTACAACCCACTCGACGCGATCCACCTTCACGGCTTTGCCCCCTGCGGCCCAACTGGACTTCTCGCTGCGCGGGACGTACTTCTCATTCTTCACGAACACCGCTTTGACACCGGGCTGGAACTCCTCCTTCACGAACTTGAAGGGCCCAGATCCAATCGACTCGGTGATGGCTGTCGTCGCCGGCGTGCTCGCGATGCGTTTCGGCATCATGAAAGGTACCAGTGACGACGGCTTGCCCAATGCCTGCAGAACGAAGCCCACCGGCTCCTTCATCGTGATCGTGATGACCTTGGGCGTGGTGGCCGTGATGCTGCTTATGTAGGAGAAGAGCTTCTGCCCCATGCTGTCGCGCTGGCGCCAGCGCTCGAGCGAAGCAATGCAGTCCTCGGCCGTCACTGGCGTTCCGTCGTGCCACAACAAGCCGTCTCTCAGCGTGAAGGTGTAGACGAGGTTGTCGGGCGAGACTTTCCAGTCGGCCATCTGCGGCCGGACTTCGAAGTTCTCATCCATGGCCACCAGCGTGTCATAGACCATGTAGCCGTAGTCACGTGTAATGTAGGCGGTGGTCGTCACCGGATCGAGAATTCGTAGCGGCGCATGCATCACCGCACGCACGGTTTTCGTTGCCGCCCAAGACGGCCCGACGATGGCCAGACTCCCGACCGCCAGCACCATGACAAAAACCGCCTTGAGCCTCGAGGCCCAACCGATGCCGGGAATATTCCGTTTCATAAATGCACTCCTCGATGGTTAAAGACTTCTTGCCTTGGCGACCAGCCACTCGCCGACTTCCTTGATGCGCTTTTCTGTGTAGCGCGGCTTGACACCACCCACACTGATGGAGCCGAGCAGGGCTCCGTTCGGGCCAAAGATCGGCACACCGATTGCCACCAGGTGTTCGTAGATGTCCTCGTCGCCGACCGTGTAGCCACGTGCCCTTGCCTCGTTGATGCGCGTGCGGATCTTCTTGGGGTCAACGACCGAACGGGAAGTCTTCTTCTCGAGCGACCGCGCGAGGTATTCATCGACGAAATCGTCGGGCGAGAAGGCGAGGATGGCGAAGGGGCCGCCGCCCAAATGCATGGGTTGGCGGCTCCCGATGTGCGTGCCGAGCGAGATGACCGGTGCGTCGCCCTCTTTGCGATCGATACACAAGGCCTTCTCGCCATCGGGGACCATCAACAACGCCACGTCACTCAGTTCTCGGGCCGCGTCTGCCAGCATCTTCGCCGTTAGGGTCCCGATCAACTGCTGGTGCAGGGTGTGACGGGTGAGAGCGATCAGCCCGAAGCCAAGCTTGTATCGACCCGTCGCCGCCTCCTTGTCAACGAAGCGCTCCGCTTCCAACGTCGACAGCATACGAAAGCACACGGTGGTCGAAATGCCCGTGGCCGCGACGACCTCCATCAAGGTTCGCCCCTCGGAGGAGTTACCTATTTCTCTCAGGATAGCCGCGGCCTTCACGATGGATAGGCTGGTGTCCTTATCGGCCACCTTCGGCTTGACCAGCTTTGTCGTTGCCACGTCACGCTTCATCTTGGGTCCTTTTGATTGATTTCCGATAATCGGAAACGGCTTCCGATAATTCTAAGGACGGCCGTTCTTGGCTGTCAACAGCCTTTTTGCTCATGTGCCACTACGCCGCTCCTGCCCCGGAGCGCTACCAAGTGCGCAGAGCCCAGATGCTCAATGGACAGTCCGATGAAGTTCCGGCGCGAGCACCTTCCTCGACGCCAACGTCTGGTGCAGATCAAGTGCGTAACGCCGTGTGTTCGGGCGGCGCCAATCGGTTCTTCAAGAGTCAACGCCTGCTACGTCCACTGCGTCATCGTCATGACGAGGAAGCGGCCAGCCTGTAGTTCAGAACTGCCCGGTTTCCCAGGGAACTTCAAGGTGGACAGCGCCGACACGTTCAAGCATCCGATCTATGCGGGCACCGCGATTGCCACCGTGCAGAGCGCAGATCCGATCAAGGTCGTCACCGTGCGCACGACCGGCTTTGATGCCGCAGCCGCCACCGGCGGCAGCGCAGCCGTCGAGAACGCGGAAGGCGTTGCCGACAGCGGCAATAGCTTCGTGGGCCGAGAAGACACGAAGAGCGATCGCCCCGAACTGACGGGCAGCCAAGATCATCGTCTCGGGCGGCCAGGCGCTCGGCTGCGCCGAAAAGTTCAACGGAGTGATGACGCCTCTCGCAGACAAGCTCTGAGTCGCCCTCGGCGCTACCCGCGCAGCCGTGGACGCGGGCTATGCCCCCAAACGACTGGCAAGTGGGCAGACCGGCAAGATCGTCGCCCCACAGCGGTACATCGCAGTAGGCATCTCTGGCGCCATCCAGCAGCTCGCGGCCATGAAGGACCCAAGGTCATCGTCGCGATCAACAAGGACGAAGAGGCCCGATCTTCTCGGTGGCTGACTACGGCCTCGTGGCCGACCTCTTCACGGCCGCGCCGGAACTCGTCATGGCGCTTTGACGCGCGGATATCAGAACGGCGCCTCCGATGCGCGAGCACATGCGCAAACTGAATCAGCCGCTCCGCAGTCATTGCCTTCAAGGCACTCGGGGTGGTTGGCAACCCAACAAGCCCGACGCGGGGTCACTTGAGAATTTAGTCCCGACCGATCCGCCCAACACGGTCAGATCCATCCTGTCCACTATCCTGTCGCTTAACGCCGCGCGAGCAGCCGGGAGCTCCCTTCAATGCTTGAAAAGATTGCCCTGTTCGGCAATGCCCGACCTGTCCACGTTCCTTCAGGGCCTGGCCACCGCGTGGAAGGACGCCGAGGTGCGCCCGACACACCGAACGAAGCCGGCAGCCGAGCGGTGGTGGAGAGCGCGACCAGGTCCCTTTGAGCATGCTTGGCAAGTCGTCGAAGGTTGGCTTGAAGCCGAGCCCACGACCATGGCGAAGGCACTCATGGATCGACTGGCACATGCAGTGCCTGACGCCTACACCAGCAAAGCGCAGTTGCGCACCTTGCAGCAACGAATCAAGGCATGGCTCGCCGAAAAAGCGAAGGACCTCATTCTCGGAAAGCTGAGGAACCTCGCTATTGCACGCACCGCGTACTCGGCGCTTGTCGTTCGTCGCTCAATTGCCGAGGCACAGAAAATCAAGTCCGAACGGGTCGCGACGGCGCGACAATGCACTTAGGCGCGCGCCTTCTTCGCAGTTTTCAGTGCCAAGACGCCATCACCGAGCAAGAACAGCGCAACCAGGCCGACGGCCCAGAACGCAGGATATTCCCAGCCGCCGCCCTTGTTGGTGAAGAGCCAGCCATTGGCGCGATGCACGAGGGCAATCGTGCCGAGCATCTCAAGTGCCAGAGGCAACGCGACTATCGGAGCATAAATGCCGAGAATCAGAGCAAAACCGCCGAGAAGCTCCAACGCGATCACGGCATACGCCAGGACGGCCGGTAGCCCCAGAGAGGCAAAGTAGCCGACGAATCCTGGAACGGAAAAGACAAACAGCTTTAGGCCAACATGAGCCAAGAACATGACTCCGAGGGTCACACGCAGCAGGAGCGCGGCATAGGGGGCTGTAGATGTATTGATCATGAGAAAGATTGGATGCAAAGGACGTTAGCAAAGATGACGCGAACAGATGGGGCCGGCAGCCTCCGCTCCGAAGCGCGACGCGAACTGCGGATTCGATTGCATCTCGCAAGGCACCTCACTCGCTCCCAGTACGATGACGGGCAGGCCCAACTCGCTGCTGAGGAGCTTGAGCGTTTCGGGACTGGCACTGCTCGCGTGCGGTGCCAGCCATAAGGTTGCCTTTCGGGATGGCTATTGGAAATTGGCCTACTGACAGGCGAAATTCGCTGCGTCATCGAGACTTCCGGTTCCCTTGTACTTCGGGAACTTCGGGTATGGGCACAACGGGCGGGTACGGCCGGCCGCGATGCCTGAGCCGGTCATGTCCGGGTTCTGCGCCGCGGTTCGCGCCGTGCCGATCACGCTGTCGGGTGCCCGGCCTTGCTCGACCCATGCGACCAGGGCGGTCACGAAATCGAACTGGTCGGTCGACGGTCCGCCTTGCGTGTGGGTCATGCCCGCCACGTTGAAGACGCGCGCGAAGTTGCTGGCGTCGCCATTGTTGGCGGCCGTTAGGCCCTCGTACCAGGCGATCGTGTCGTTGTAGGAGAACACCGGATCGGCCGTGCCATGGAACACGATCAACTTGGCGCCGCGATCGCGCAGCTTGGTCAGGTTGGTGGGGTCGGGGGGCGTCATGAACGACATAGACGATTCGGTGAATACCGGAGTCGTCCCGTTGATCAGCGCTTCTGCCTTGTCGAAGTCATAGTTCAACGTCCAATCGATCATTGTGGAGCCCAGGCCGGTCATCACGGTCGGGTCGGCGGGCGGCGTGCTGAAGATGAACGCTGCCGCCGACACGAAGCCCACGTTATTGCCGTACTTGTTCGTGCCGACGCCCGCACCGTTGGTGACGCCGGTCATGTAGCCGCGCCAGTTGGCACCGTAGATTCCGTTGGTCCAGGGCCAATCGGAGTAGAGGGCCTTGCCGGCCGAGTTCTTCGGCCCCGCGAAGATCTTGGCCAACGCCGTCTTCTGCACGAGGCTCAGGCAGGTGCCGTCGGGCGCCTGGCCTGGCGCGCAGATGGCGACATCGTTGTCCAGCGAGAACGCGCTCTGGCACCCCTGCACGTCCTGCACCATGCCGTCGACCACGCCGTCCAGCGCGTCGCATTTGGCGAGCACGCGATTGCTCACGTAGGTGAGGTCTGCCAGCGACAGGGAGCTCCAGATGGCGGGCCGGTTGGTCACCGGGTCCACGGAGGTCGCGGCAGCCATCAGGATCTGGTTGGCCCATTCCTCCGCGATGCGGGACTTGGGTAGGTTGAAGCCGGGTGATCCCGCCAGGATGCCGTCGTAGTCGGCCGCAAAGCGGGCCGCGGCCACCATCGCGTGGCGCCCCCCATTGGATGCCCCCACCATGTAGGAACGATCGGGCCCGCGGCCGTAGGCGGCGGCGATGAGGCTCTTGGCCATCGGCGTGAGCGAACCCACGGCGGCGTAGCCATAGTCCTTGCGCGCCTGCGGGTCGAGGCCGAAGACCTGACCGGAGATGCCCAGCCCGGTGGCCGGATCGTTGGGGTATGAGGCGCTGTCCGGCGCATGGCCGGCATCGGAGGTCAGCACCGCGAAGCCCTCGATCAAACCGTTGCTGGTCGGGCTGCCGCCGAGCTTGCGGCCGAAGGCGCGCGTGGTGTCGGTCGTGATGAAGCCATCGTTGCCACCATTGACCTGATGGAAGAAGCGGCCGCTCCAACTGGTGGGCAATCGCATCTCGAAGTTGATCGCATAGCTCTTGCCGTCGATACCAGTGCGCGGATTCATCTTGCCGACGACGACGCAGTGGGCCGGCAGCTTCAGGGTCACGCCGTCGGCGGTGGAGGTCACCGCGTCCGCAGCCACCAGAGTCGCGGACGTGACGGTCGTGTTGGCGAAGGTGAATCCGCTCAGTGATGTGCAGTTCGCGAGCTTGCCGGGCTGCGCTGCTGCGAGCTGCGGGAGGGCGGTGGCGGTGACGCTCGCGATGCCGCTGCCACCGCCCCCGCCGCCGCAGGCGGAAAGCATGGCGGCAGCACCGCATGCGGTGATGGCGGCCCAGGCGAGGAATCGCTTCGGGCGGGCGACGGCGAACGGATGAGTGGTCATTGGATTGCTCCAGTCGATGTTCCTTGTCCCGGCAATGCGGTGCGCTGGATCCAAAGTGCTGCCGGGGGCCGAGATGGAGAGAGAGGCGATCAGCCGCCTCGCGGGCTCCATGTAGTTACTTAATATACTTAAGTACTTTGGCCCATATCTCGGTGATTTCCCTGAGGAAACGCGGCTCCGTTAACAAACTTAGTTTGTTAATCGATCCCCCGCGCGGACGGGCACTGTCCCGGCGAGAATGGCCGCATGATTCGAGAAGAACGACAAGTCGATGAACTCACCCCCCTGGGCGGCCTTGACGAAGGAGGTATGCACCGGCTGCTCGGCTACCAGCTCGCGCAGGCCGCGATCCTCACAACAGAAGCCTTTGTGAGCGTCGCGGGCAAGCCGCTGCGCCTGCGGCCGGTCGAATTCACGATCCTTCAACTGGTTCACGAAAACGCCCCTGTGACGGCGACGAAGCTGGCGAAAGCGCTGGGGATCACGGCCCCTGGGGTCACCATCTGGCTGGATCGTCTTGAGAAGCGCGGGCTGCTTAAGCGCGAGCGCAACGAGGCTGACCGCCGGACTCAGAATGTAGGTGTCACACGCAAGGGCGCCGAACTCGTTGCCACGGCAACTGAGCGGCTGCTGCTGGCCGATCGCGACCTCCTCAAGCACTTGAGCGAAGGCGAGCGGCACATGCTGTTGGAGTTGCTGCACAAAGTGGCGCGCGCCCGAAAGCGCTGAGCCCGGAATGAGGGGCAGCGGCGACGCGACCATGGGCACTACCATCCTCGATCGATTCATGCATCGTGCCATGGTGCTCGAGTTCGAGGGCAGGGGCTATCGACTCAAGGAGGCCGCCGCACGCCTGGCGATCGCCGCCGACGCATGACCGATCAATAATGCAACCCTCGTCCTGCCTGGAGGAATTTAAGTATCCACGGGTGGAGAGTTTGAAGTGTCGATCGGGGGTCGCATTGCCTTCATGGTTCTGAAGTTGTCCACACTGGCCAACGCTGGGCCGATCGAACCGTGCCATCTTCACGCGCTGAGGAATGCGCTCATATCGCGGACCACCACGGGCAAGGAAGCCGAAAGCTGGCAAGGCTCCCCATCTCGGCATTGCGGCTTCAGATGATTGTAATAGTCCGACGTAGGCCGTTCTTGTTTAACTTGGCGAGGCCAGACAGCATGTGACCTGAAGAAATGGCGCACCAATAGGTGTCCATCAACAGGAGTGCATGTACATCATGAAGAGTGAGGCGGAGCCGAGACGGCGGCATCACGATCGAGCGTTCAAGGCCAAGCTCGTCGA
Organism: Variovorax sp. HW608; assembly: GCF_900090195.1. Classification (NCBI taxonomy): domain Bacteria; kingdom Pseudomonadati; phylum Pseudomonadota; class Betaproteobacteria; order Burkholderiales; family Comamonadaceae; genus Variovorax; species Variovorax sp. HW608. Next base: position 4,328,384 of record NZ_LT607803.1, on the reverse strand, counting down.
GCAGAGCATGCAACCCGGGGCGTCGGCATCGGCCGTTGCGCGGGAGCATGGCATCAATGCCAACTTGTTGTTCACCTGGCGGCGCGAGCACGCGCGCGCAGGGACCGTGGCCAGGTCTGCGGAATCCGCGGTGTTGTTGCCTGTGCGGCTTGCTGGCCCCGCTGAGGAGATGCTCGCAGAGCAAGGCGCGCAGGAGTCGTCCGGGTTGGCGCCGGCGACGAATCGCTCGTCGCGTCCAGGCGTCATCGAACTGGAGCTCGCCGGAGCCCACCTTCGCCTGCGCGGTACTGTCGACGAAGCCAGTCTGTGCAGCGTCTTGCGCGCGCTGCGCCAATCGGCATGATCGGCCCACGCGCGGGCACCCGGATCTGGCTGGCCGCGGGGGTCACCGACATGCGCTGCGGCATGGACTCGCTCGCCGTCAAAGTGCAGACCGTGCTCACTGAAGATCCTTACGGTGGTCACGTCTTCGTCTTCCGCGGCCGCCGCGGGGATCTGGTCAAGCTGCTGTGGAGCGATGGAGACGGCATGTACCTGCTGGCCCGGCGGCTGGAGCGCGGCCGCTTCGTCTGGCCGCAGGCCGAATCCGGTTCGATCGCGCTGAGCGCGGCACAGCTGTCGATGCTGCTGGAGGGCATCGATTGGCGCCGCCCCGAACGGACCTGGCGGCCACGCGCCGCGGCATAGCCGACACATCGACGTTGACAGGGCAACTCCCGTTGGTGGTGCCGGGTGTGCCTGGCACAGTCATGCTGTGACTCCCGAAGAACTGCTCGCCAGCAACGCCGCCCTCAGCGGCGAGGTGCTGCGTTCGCAGGAGGCGTTGAAGATCGCGCTGCTCACCATCGACAAGCTGAAGGTTGAGCTGGCCTATCTGCGGCGCATGAAGTACGGCCGCTCCAGCGAGCAGCTCGAGCACGCTCAACTCGAACTGGTGGGTGGGCAGGCATCGCCGCCCGTGCCGTTCGAAACTGCTCCGGCGATCGACACCGAGAACGCCGCGGACGGTGCGCAAGGTACGGCCAACATCAGCTCGCTGCAGGACGCTCGCGACAAGCGCAAGGCCCGCCAGCAAGCCGCCGCGCGTGGACTGCCCGATCATCTGCCGCGGCGCACCGTGATGCACATGCCCAGCGAAGCCGGCGGTTGCAAGTGCGAAACCTGCGGCAGTGGGCTGCGCGAGATTGGCCAGGACGTCTCGGAGGTTCTCGATTACGAACCCGGCACCTTCCACGTGGTGCGGCATGTTCGCCCCAAGCTGGCCTGTGGCGGCTGCCGTACGATCTCGCAGGCGCCAGCCGCGAGCCGCCCCATTGCACGCGGCCTGGCCGGCAGCGGCCTGCTCGCCCACATGCTGACGAGCAAGTTCGCCGACCACACACCCCTGTATCGGCTGTGCCAGATCTATGCCCGCGAGGGTGTGGAGCTGTCGCGCTCCACGCTGACGGATTGGGTTGGCCAGGCCGCACGTTTGATGACGCCTCTGGCCGACGCGGTGGGCCGGTATGTTCTACGCGCCGGGAAGATTCACGGCGACGACACGCCCATCCGGGTGCTCGGCGGCAAGGGCAGCCAGGCGCGCACCGGGCGGCTGTGGGTCTACGTGCGCGATGATCGACCTAGTGGCGAGCCGGCCGCTCCTGCGGTTTGGTTCCAGTACTCGGCTAACCGCAAGGGCGAACATCCCGTGCGCCATCTGGAGAGCTTCCGGGGCATCCTGCAAGCGGACGCCTTCGCCGGCTATCACCCACTCTACGAGAACGGCCAGGTCATCGAGGCTGCATGCTGGAGCCACGCGCGCCGTAAGGTGTGGGACATCCACGAACGCCAGCACAAGCTGGCCGGCACCTTGGCGCACCAGGCGCTGCTGCGCATCGGCAAGCTCTTCAAGGTGGAGGCCGAGATCAATGGCAAGCCCCCTGAGGAGCGCCTGCGGGTGCGGCAGGCGCGTACGCGCCCGATGCTCGACGATCTGAAGCTCTGGCTGAACACCGCCTTGGCGCAGCTCTCGGCGAAAGCGCCCATGGCGCTGGCCATCGGCTACACGCTTGGCAACTGGACGGCACTCACGCGCTTCCTGGATGACGGGCGGATCGAGGCACATAACAATGCCGCCGAGCGTGCGTTGCGAGGCGTCGCGATCGGAAGAAAAAATTATTTGCATCTGGGATCGGACACTGGCGGTCACAGCGCAGCGGTGATTTACACCTTGATCGGCACGGCAAAGCTCAGCGGGATCGACCCTCAGGCGTATCTGCGTCACGTGCTCGATCGCATCGCCGACCACCCAGTCAACCGTATCGACGAGTTGCTGCCCTGGATCGTGGCGCCGCAGCTCCAGCAGGCGCGCCCCGCCCGGCACGAGGACCTCGCTCAAGCCGCCTGAGTCCGGCGCGCCGGGCAAAATGACGCCCATGCTGAGCATCTCGCGGATCGAAGACTTGCCCATGGCCACCAGCGCCGAGCTGTACCACCTCAGCTGGGTGATCGAGCAACTGCTGGCCGACCCGCGGCGCATCGTCCAGGCGCGCAGCCAATTGCATCTCGGCCAGCAGGTCCACTACCTGGACTGGGGTGATGGCAAGTGGCGCAAGGTCAGGGTCGTGTCCATGAAGAACGATCGAGTGACGGTACTCGACGAGGCCAGCGCCAAGCAGTTCAGCTTGCCGTACGCGGCCATCATGACCACGGATCCGACCGCGACGCCGAAGGGAGAGCAAGGCGCGGCTCCAACCCAATCAAAGCCCAGCCCACCGCCAGAGGTCTCGCGGCGCGAAAACGTCCATGTCGGCCAGCGCGTGAGCTTCGTCGACCAGAACCTGCAGCGACACGTTGGACAGGTCACGCGCATCAACCAGCGCACGGCCACCGTCCATGCCGACGGGCGCGCTTGGCGGGTCGCCTTCGCGCTGCTCCAGCCCGTCATCAACGTCCCCGTCTGACGCTCAGCAGACCCGGTCCGTCGGCAGCGACAACGGCACTGATCGGACTATTACAGATGATTTCGTCTTCGACGGGAATGAACGTGCATGGACGTCCCCAGCGATCAGTCCGAACTCGCCCAGCAGGCCGCGGATCTGTTTGGCCTGCGGTGCGGGCCTTGACGAACCCTTGCGAGCTCGATGTAGCGACAACACGGACTGATGCTCAATGTTCTTGATCTGCACGAAGGGCATGGAGCGCCGCCCGACGGCCTCACAGATTCAAGCGCCGTGCGCTCCTTGCCGAAGGGCGAGAGACTGAAGAAAAGCACGCTAGCAGTGCACAACACCTCCAACGAGTTCAGCCCTTCCCAGTTTTCGGCGTTGAAATCACTCCATGGGATGTCAACGTGTCAATAGCAAGCGCGTCCATTCCCAACCAATCAGCGAGAATTTCCGCCGTATGCTCGCCCAACTCCGGGGCCGGCTCAAGCTTTCGAGTTGGCGTATTCGACATTCTGGGGACGACCGCTGGGACCTTCAACGGGCCTAGACGTGGATGGTCCATCGTCGCAATACTGCCACGCGCGTTGTAGTGTTCGTTCTCGGCGATTTCTTGCACGGACAGGATCAGGGAAAAAGCAAGCCCTGCCTTCTCGAGCGACGCGATAAGAGCCGCGACAGGTTGCTGGAATATCCAATCTGCCACTATTGCGTTGATCGCGTCCAAATTCTCGACGCGGAGGGCGTGACTGGTGAACCTTTCGTCCGTGGCCAACGACGGCATTCCCATTAGATCGCAAAGGCGCTTAAAGACAGTGTCCGCGGACACCGTCAGAGCAATATATCGCCCATCGGAAGTTGGGAAATGATCCCCGGGGGCAGCGGCGAAGTGCTTATTGCCCTGACGCTCCCGTTTGGCACCAGATTTCTCGTAGGCAGTCACCATGACATCGGTGAAGCGGAAGACCGCTTCGTAAAGCGCCAAGTCGATGTGCTGTCCAGTGCCCCCGGCGGCGTCGCGCCCGTAGAGCGCAAGCATGGCGCCGAATGCACCAAAAATTGCAGCCTGATAGTCGGCCATTGCGACCCCCGGCCTGACCGGAGGGCGGTCAGGGTATCCCGTAATATTTAGGATGCCGGCGAAAGCCAAGGCGATCCGGTCATAGGCCGCTCGAGAAGAGTAGGGACCGGTTTGCCCATAGCCAGAAATGCTGAGCAAGATCAACCTGGGATTGACCTTGCTAAGTGTGTCATACCCAATCCCCCATTTCTCCATCGTGCCCGGACGGAAGTTCTCAACTACGACATCCGCCTTGGAAGCCAACTCGAGGAGCAACTTTTGCCCGGCAGAAACCCGCAGGTCGATCGTTACTGACTTCTTATTTCTGCCTTCTATGTGCCAGCTCAGACTCTCGCCATCTGCGAACGGCCCCAGCTTCCTGAGCGTGTCCCCTCCTGTAGGCTGTTCGACTTTGATTACGTCGGCGCCAAAGTCACCCAGCAAGGTGGCTGCCACGGGTCCTGCGAGCATGGTCCCTAGGTCAAGGACACGCACACCTTTCAACGGATACGGCTTCTCGGAAGAGGAGTTCACGAATATTCACCTTAAGCATTGAGGCTCGCAGGGCTCGGTAGCGAGCAAGTGTTGGACAGATTGCGACGCGAACCCGCGGTCGGTTCGTTCGTTCAAGCGGGACCGTCGCGTGGGGTGGACTAAGCGCGGTCGGCTCACAACTGCTCGCTGGGTCCGGCAGCGCGGCGATGGCCGGGCCCCTGCAAGACATGCGGACGCGTGCGCTCAGTTCAGCTGGATGTTTGCACTGCGAATGACTTTCCCGTACACATCTGCGTCGTTCCGCATGACAGTCAAGAGTTCCTCCGGCGTGCTGCCAACGGGACTGATCCCCATGCTCTCGATCTTTGCGGCCACTTCAGGCGTTGCGATGATCTTGGCCAACTCGCTTGAGAGTTTTGCGATGATTGGCTTGGGTGTGCCAGCCGGCGCGAGAACACCTAGCCAGCCATCTTGCTCAAACGAGCGGTAGCCCAACTCACGGAAGTTTCGCAGTTCAGGCAGACCTGGAAGTCGCCGAGTGCCGGTGACGGCCAAGAAGCGGAACTTTTCTCCGAACTGACGCGCGGTTACGCTGTCGATGAAACCTGCGCTCACCTGCTCGCCTATCAAGTTGGTGGCCAACGGCGCGCTTCCTTGAAAGGCGATGAGAGGCAAGTCCATTCCCGCTTGTTGATTGAGCATGATCCCCAACAAGTGCGACGGTGTACCCACGCCATAGTTGCCGATGCTGAAGCGACGAGGATCGGCCTTGGCCTGACGCACGAATTCCTCGAGCGAAGGTGGCCCACTCTTTGGCACAGCGAGCAGCAGGGGGAGGCGAGCGATGAGCGTGATTGGTGCGAGTTCCTTGAAGGGATCGACCGTGGCGGTTTGTACCAGCAGAGGCTGGAGCACCAATCCGGAGACCCCCAACAGAATCGTGTACCCGTCGGCCGGAGCGCGGGCCACAGCACGGGCCCCCACCATCCCGCCTGCTCCAGTCCGATTGTCAACGACCACAGGCTGATGCAAGGAGTCCTGAAGTTTCTGGCCGACCAGCCGCGCTGTCTGGTCGGCAACTCCGCCCGCGGGATAGGGAACGACCAGCGTGATGGGCTTAGTCGGATAGGGTGTGGCGCTGCCTTGAGCCAAGGAAGCAGCGGCGACCGTCGCGGCCCCGAGGGCGAGGCAAAGCCTCGCCAGTGACAAGAATCGCATTTTGAGAGCCTCCGTGACGGTGCCGGCTAGTTGTTAGAGTTGCTGAACCTTTTCTTCGTCGAGCCACACGGCATGCACGCCGAACGGAACACGCTGCGGAAGGTGTAGACGACACACTTCTTCCATGGTCTTGGCATCCAGCACGAGCACCTCGGCCTTGTCCTTCTCCATCATGAGGTCCAAGATGTAGCCGTCGTCCTCGCTGACCGCCCCCTTCTTCGGAACGAACAACGGCTCTCCGCCGTACTGGTTTCCGTAGTCCACATACTTGACTTCGCGCTCGTCCAAGATGTCGTACTTGAGGGTTCCCTTGCCCATGTAGCCCTCCTTCTGTTCATCGAGGAGATAGCAGTAGCGCATCTTCTTGCCGCGGTATCCAACGTGGAACGAGCACCGTTCATAGCCCCAGTCGACGAGCACGCGGTCTTCCAACACCTCATCGGCTTCCGGATCGAACACCCACCGTGATAGTTGGGCGTGCGACTCCTCCGGTGTATGGATTGGAACCGTGGCAGAATATTCGTGGAATCGCGGCCCATACATCACGATGTTCGTGCCACCGTCGGGCCTCTTTTCTTCCCAGGCGTTGAGCAAGTGCCAGATCGCACCAGGTTTGCTCGTCGAAACCCAACGGATCGGGGTGTCGCTGTCGAACTTGCGCGGAAGCACGCCGAAACGCATGTTGTATCCGGCGTCCCAGTAGTACATGCTTCCGTTGTCTTTTTTCAGCCCTTCCCTGTCGACCCGCATCGAGATGTCCGGAAAGATGATGTAATTTTCGGTGATGCAGCATTCGTGAATCCAAGCCATGTGCTTTGGCGGCTGCTGATACGTGAGAGACCGAACCACTTCATTGTTCGACACCTGCACAATGGTGATGCTTCCGTCATAGCGATTGGTCGCGACGCTGTACATGTCCCCCGTGTCCGGGTCGATCGCGGGATGTGCGGAGAAAGGGCCGGTCAACTTGCCGCCCCAAGTGGTGGGCTCGCCGGTGCCATCGATGACCAGCTCCCCGTTTTCCTTGCGCACATACAGCAGGAACGGGTAGCCCGCCTCATTGAAGGTGTACAGCTGGCCTTGGTGGAACTGGATTGCGGTGCCGTTGCCGGTGCCGCTGAATTTGAGCTCCGGCAAGGCGCCTTCCTTGTACTGTTTTTGCAGCCACTCCATTTTTGCCAAGGTTGCCTTGCCGCCGGTCAGCAATTCACCCATGCTGATATAGACGTCGCGGCCCAGCGCCCGTTCGACTTGAAAGCGTTTCGATCGGACGTACGAATTGGTGTAGGTGGCTTGACCGTTCTTGATGTGGACTTGGTGCAGCATTCCGGGCCCGTCGAACATCTGATAGCGGATCGCCATCGGATCGAACTGAGGGTTAGTTCCGTTGCGGATATACACGCCCTCGAGATCCACCGGGAGGGTGCCCGTGATCGTTACCGGAGCGCGCTGCAACTCAGTATGAATCGCACGGAAGCCCCAATGACTGTAGGCGCTCTGCCGGTTGTAGTTCTGCGCCCCAATTGCGGCATCGATAGTCTCAAGTTCTCTTTTCTGGGTTTCAGTAAGTTGCATGATCATGGGTTCCAAGAATTCTTCGAAAGAAGTAATACAACAAGGCCCCGAGAGGGCTGCGGCATGAGCCGGTAGTTGCATTTGGTCGCACTCACGGGCAGGTGATGGGGCTCACAGGTGATTCCGAGGGGAGCATCAGTCGACGCAACGGTGCGAAGTCAGAGCCTTGAAACAGCGTCGCCGCCTCTGTTGGTATGACCATTGCATATTGTTATGATAGTCCGCCGGGAGCACCCCCTCAAGCCCCACCAGCGTGAGGTTTTCTAGCGGTGCCTGAGTTTTCTTGTTACCGCTCGGCATCGCCGGGGTCAATCGATTCAGCGAACTATGCATTGGTAAGATGGTTGATTGTTAGACCAATCTAGTTCGACTCGGACTGTGGACTTTTGCTTTGGAAAACTCGATGCAGGAATACGCAATGGATCAGTCGGCAACCCAAGCGTCCTCGATGTTTGAGCCCATACCGGCGCAGCGCGCGTTTGAAGTTGTCTGCGAGCGAATCCGCGAACTTGTCGCAAGCGGCAGACTGAAGAAGGGGGACAAGCTGCCTCCCGAGCGGGAGTTGGCGATTCAACTTGGCGTCAGCCGTCTTGCCATACGCGAAGCCTTCAGAAGCCTTGAGAACGCTGGCCTCATCGTCCTGCAGAGGGGCCCAAAAGGTGGCGCCTTTATTCAGGCCAGCTCGGATCGCAAGATGACAGAACTGATGCAGGACATGCTCAACTTGGGGTCAATTACCTTGAGCGAGTTGACTGAAGCACGCATATTCATACTCGCCTCCGTGGCACGCCTGGCGTGTGAGCGGGCCAGCACCGAAGACCTCGCGCAGATTGAGGAGAACGTGAGACTCAACGATGCAGCGCTTCAATCGGGAAGCAGGGCAATTCGTTTGCAGCATGCGACCGAGTTCTACGAGCTGCTGGCGTCGGCGACCAAGAACAAGGTGATGATCTTGGTCGTTCGCTCCTTGACCGACGTGATCAGAGTCATCCTGCAGCGCATCGAGATCTATCCAACACAAGATCTAGCGTTGTCAAGAAGGCGATTCGTTGAAGCGCTCCAAGCCCGAGATGGCGATCGGGCGGCTCAAGAAATACACGCGCATCTTCGCAAGTTGCATGAGCACATCGTCAAGCACGCCGTAGAGCAAAAGAAGTCGCCAGATTTGACGAGGCCGTAGTCGGTGTTGATCAGAGAATGTCTCGCGCAATGATCTCCTTCATGATCTCGTTGGACCCTCCGTAAATGGGACCAACGCGCACATTCGCGTACATTCTCGCGATCGGGTAGTCCATGATGAAACCGTTGCCTCCATGCAATTGAAGGCATTCATAGACCACTTCATTGCACCTCTGCGTACTCCACCATTTCGCCATTGCCGCCGCGGGTCCGTCGAGATCGCCCGCCAGGCACCTGACAAGGCAGTTGTCTAGAAAAACGCGCCCGATCGTCGCTTGCGTCGCGCATTCAGCGAGCTTGAATCGCGTGTTCTGAAGCTCAGACAGGGATTTTCCGAAGACCTTGCGGCTCTTGACGTAGTCGACGGTCATTGCCACCGCGCGCTCCATTTGGGCAACGGCGTTCATCGCGATATAGAGCCGCTCCGCTGGCAATTGCGCCATCAGCTGAGTGAAACCGTTGTTCTCGTCGGTGCCCAGAAGATTGTTCAAGGGCACCTTGACTTCGTCGAAGAAGAGCTCTGCAGTATCGGAGCCCTTGTTGCCCAGCTTCTCCAATACACGCCCTCTTCGGAACCCCTGAAGCTCCTTGGTCTCCACAACGATGATGGACAACCCGCGCGACCCTTTGGCGTCTGGATCGGTGCGCGCGACCAAGAATATCAGGTCGGCATGATGCCCATTCGTGATGAAAGTCTTGGACCCGTTGATCACATAGTGGTCGCCCTGTCGCCGCGCTCGCGTCTTGATCGCCTGAAGATCGGAACCCGCATCCGGCTCGGACATGGCGATCGCGCCCACCAGATCCCCCGTTGCCATGCCCGGCAGCCAACGGCGCTTCTGCTCCTCAGTTCCATAGTGCAGCAGATAGTGGGCAACGATGCCGCTGTGTACCGTATTGCTGAAGCTTCCGATCAATGCGCGCGACTGCTCGCTGAAGATGACAATGTCGTGCGCTAGGTTTCCGCCCCCTCCACCGTATTCCTCAGGTATGCTCGCGCAAAGCAGACCCATGGCGCCTGCTTCGTTCCATGCACCTCGGTCCATCAACATGTTGTGGGCCCATTCCTCTTCCCGGGGCACGAATCGCTCCTCGAAGAAACGCCGACTCGCTTCTTGAAGCATTTCCAGTTCCGGGGTCAGCCAAGGCGACTTGTACGGTTGCATTCTTGATCCTAGGATTTGTCTCTTGGTTAAATTGCCACGGTCATTCTTTAGTCCGAAGCGCTGGATCCATTGCGGCATCCACAGGGAGGTTGTTAGTCCCGATTCGGGACTCCGGCCAGAGTTGGAATGACCGCCATCGTCAGGCGGGAAGCGCAACAAGGTTTGCCCGCCTCATCGGACAGGTCGATCTGCCAGACCTGAGTGGTTCGCCCGAGATGAATCGGCACGGCGCGCCCGGTCACCCAGCCCTCTCGAACCGCGCGCAGGTGATTGGCATTGATATCGAGACCCACGACACTGCTTCCTTCGGGGCAACAATGGGCCGCGCCGATGGATCCCAAGGTCTCAGCCAGCACTACGGAGACACCACCGTGCAACAGGCCCATCGGCTGGCATGTTTGCCGGTTCACCGGAAGCCGTGCGGTAAGGAAATCGTCTCCCACCTCCAGGAACTCGATTCCCAGATGCGTTATGGCGGTGTTGGCCGCTCGCCGAGTGAGGGACTCGACAGAAACCGGTCTTTTCCAGATCAACATGTTCGATGCGACATTCTTCTAGTTGGACTTGCTTGGACGGATGACTGCAAGGCAGACCGCGTGGGTGAGCGATCGCAACAGCGATGAGTCCTTCCAGACGCGGGCGGCGGTGGGCATGTGAGAGTTCATGGGCAAGAGCTTTGAGATCTGGAGTTTCGGCCAGCGGGTCCCGTCATACAAGCGAGCGTTGCTCATGCTGAATCACTAAAACTCACACACGAGAATCCCCAGCGTCTATGCCAGCGCCGATGACGTGGGGCGCCGAACGGACGCAGCATCTGCAGCCTTCCGTTCACGACGCGCTATGCCAGTGCTACATCTGTTCTTGCCTGCTTTCCGGCGGCGTGATCTGATTCATCGTCTCCTGAGCCCAGGTGTTGATTGCCTTTTCAGTGCTGCGTCCCTCCTCAATCAGCCAAGCGCGAAACTCCGCGATGGCTGGGTTGTGCTTCGACGCGGGCGAGGTGTTGGCGTAGTAGTGTCGATGCATCGCGCCGTGCAGGCCGAACGGTGCACACAGCTTTCCGGTCACGATGTCGTCTGCGACTAAAAAGAGCGGCACGAGCACTACCCCAAGCCCTTCTGCGGCGGCCTGCAGGGCGAAGTACATTTGTTCGAAGTGAAGCGTGCCGGCCCCGGCAGTTTCGGCGATGCCAGCGGCGTCAAACCATGTCGACCAAGTGTACGGCTCGGTCGTGTAGCGAATAAGAGTCTGTCGCGCCAGGTCCACCGGGCTTCGCAGGCCGCCCGATTCCACGATGTCCGCGTGACAGACCGGAACGATGATTTCGGTCATGAAGGGTACCGACTCGCAACCGATCATGGGCTCCAGCGCGCCGCGTATCGCGATGTCGTAGTTGTTCTCCTGGAAATGCACGGGTGCGATCGACGTCGTCAGTCGGACCTCGATGCCGGGTCGCTTTCTTTGATAGACCGATAACCGAGGAATCAACCAACGCATCGTGAAGGTTGGCGGGGCGCTCACGCTGATGGCCGAAGATGCCGCCTTCTCCATTGCCTGCGCAGTCACCACGCTGAGGCGATCAAGGAGCGATGTGACCTCCTGCGCATAGGCACGACCACTGTCGGTGAGTCCGATCTGCGAAGCGCCACGCTGAAAGAGCGGCGTGCCCAACCATTCCTCAAGAAGCGAGACCTGCCGGCTGACAGCCCCATGGGTGACGTGTAGTTCCACTGCAGCCTTAGTGAAGCTGACGTGGCGGGCGGCGGCCTCGAAGGCCTTTAAGGCATTCAGTGGAGGGAGCTTTCTCATTGCAATCCCCGCGAACGTGCGGGCACCCCAGAAGTTTCGACTATGAGATCTTCTCACGCTCCTCCAGATTTGATCGATTGTTCCGTATGGGGGTGCGGAAACAGAATCCTTCCACCAAATAGTCAAGCAACAAACAGTGTGCCTCACGGTTCGCCCCGCAGAGGAGGAGATTTTCCGGTCTCGAGGGGCGGCAGCGCCGCCCTCTTCTTCGCCCAACGACAGTGCAAGCACCGCTGAATCCATGAAAGCAGCCCCCTTCGAATACGTCCGCGCGGAATCCCTCGAGCACGCGCTGGACTGCCTGAACCAGAACGGCATGGACGCCAAGGCCATCGCCGGTGGCCAGAGCCTGGTCCCGATGATGGCGATGCGCCTAGCGCGTCCCACGGTGCTTCTCGACATCTATCGGCTACCCGAACTGCGCCAGGTGAGCATCGAGGCGGGCCGGGTACGGATGGGCGCGACCACCCGACAGCGCACGGTGGAGCATGGAACGGAACTTCATGCGGCACTCCCTCTGGTGCGGGACGCGCTGCGTTGGGTGGGACATATCCAGACGCGCAATCGCGGGACGGTGGGCGGCAGCCTGGTCCACGCTGATCCTTCGGCCGAATTGCCGCTCGCTGCAGCGGTCCTCGATGCGACGCTTCGCCTGCAGAGTCATGCCGATGGCGAGCGGCAGGTTTCCGCGCGGGAGTTCTTCCTCGGCCCCATGTTCACCGCGACCGGCGAGACCGAATGCCTGGTCGAGATCGAGTGGCCCGTGTGGCACGGCCGTGTCACGACTGCCTTCGACGAAACCGCGATGCGCCATGGCGACTTCGCCATGGCCTCTGCCGCCTGCCAGCTCGAATTGGATGTGGACGGCGTCTGCCGACGCGCGGCATTCGGTGTCGGCGGCGTCGATGGCACCCCGCGCGCTTTCCCCGAGCTGGCGCAGCAACTGGTCGGCTATCGCATCGATCCGGGCATGGCCAAGGAGATGGCTCATGCCGCCCTGCAGCAGACCGAACCGGGGTCGGACCTGCATGCCAACGCCGACTACCGGCGGCACCTGGGCGTCGTGATGCTCACGCGCGTCCTGCTGAAGGCCGCCGGGGCGCATCACGCCTCCCCCGAATTTCAACGCTGAGACGAGAAAGCCGAATCACCATGTCTTCCTCCCTGGTCACGGTCGAAATCAAGGTCAACGGAGTGATCCAGCCGCGGGCCGTCGAGCCGCGCACCACGCTGGTCGATTTCCTGCGCGACCATCTGGGCCTCACCGGCACCCACGTCGGCTGCGAGCACGGCATCTGCGGTGCATGCTCCGTCCTGCTTGACGGCGAGCCCGTGCGTTCGTGCTGCATGTTTGCCGTGCAGGCTGACGGCATGTCGGTGACCACCGTCGAGGGTCTGGCGCCGCAGCGCGGGTGCCTGTCCAAGCTCCAGGACGCGTTCTGCGAGACCCACGCGCTGCAGTGCGGGTACTGCACCCCGGGAATGCTGGTCGCCTGCCATGCGCTGGTGGAGCACACTCCGCAGCCCGATGAGGCGCAGATCCGCGATGCAATCGGCGGCAACCTCTGCCGCTGCACGGGCTATCAGCAGATAGTCGACGCCGTCAAGCTGGCCACCTCCCCCGGCTACCAGGTGAAGGATGCGCAAGGCAAGGCCAAGGAGGCTTCCCATGGCTGACCCGAAGCACCCCGCCTACCAGGCCTTCAAGTACATCGGCCGGCATCGCCGTGCCGTCGAGCACCGGCGCTTCGTGACAGGCAACGGCCACTATGCGGCCGATGTCGTCCCGCCGGGCCTGCTTCATTTGGCCATCGTGGCCAGTCCGTATGCGAGCGCACGGATCCTGTCGGTCGACGCCTCTGCCGCGTTGGACATGCCGGGCGTGCATGCGGTGCTGACCGGCGAGGAACTCAATGACGCCGTCGATCCCATGCTGCCGGGCGTCGATGCACCGAAGGTCGCGCGCTATCCGTTGGCGCGCGGCGTAGTCCGCTATGCCGGCGAATGGGTGGTGGCCGTTGTCGCGGAGTCTCGCGCGCTCGCCGAGGACGCTGCCGAGATGGTCAACGTCGAGTACGAGCCGACCCCGCACGTGGTTGATCCCGAAGCGGCCATGGCGCCCGATGCACCCAAAGTGCACCCGGCCCATGGCGGCAACATCATCTGGCAGCGCAAGTTCACCTGGGGCTCAGTCGACGAGCACTTCGCGGCGTCCGAGCACCAGCTGAGCTACCGGGTGCGTTGGGCCCGCAGCTCCACCGTGCCGATCGAGACCTTCGTCGCGACCTGCAGCTGGAACGACGCCACGCAGATCCTGGATGTCTGGGCCTCGATCCAGATGCCCAAGTATCCGGACCTGTTGGCCAAATGCCTGCGCCTGCCGGGCAATGGCGTTCGCGTGCACTACGACGTCGATGTGGGCGGAAGCTACGGCGTCAAGCGGGGTCTGAAGCACACGATCCTCGTGGGCTTCCTAGCCCGCAAGCTCGGCCGCCCGGTGCGCTTCCTGGAAGACCGGCTGGAGAACATGCGCGGCGGCGACATGCAGGGGCCCGATCGCATCTTCGACGTCACGCTCGCCTTCGACGGCGACGGAACGATTCGTTCGATGCGTATGCGCGCCATCGATGACATCGGCGCGTACTCGGGACGCTCGCCTCTTCAGCTAGGCAAGCCTGTGGGCGCCATCGTGGGGCCGTACAAGATCGCCAGCGTCGAGTACGACGCCTACTCGGTGATGACGAACAAGACGCCCCAGGAAGCGGTGCGCGGCTTCGGTCAAGCGCCGACCAACTACGCCATCGAAACGGGGATCGACAGGGTCGCGCGGCATCTCGGAATGGACCGCGTCGAGTTGCGCCGCAAGAACCTGATCCACAAGGATTCCTTCCCCTACCTGATCCCGAGCGGCACGTACTACGACTCGGGCGACTACGAAGCGGTGATGGACAAGGCGCTCGCTGCCGCGCCGTATGACGAGTTGGTCAGGCAACGCGACGCGCTGCGTGCCAAAGGCATGCTGGCCGGAATCGGCGTATCCACCTGCCTGGAGCCTTCGGGCGGCAACTCGGCCTTCGAGCCTCTGTTCAACCCGAAGAACGAGACCACGACCTGGATGGACTCGTGCCTCATCCGCATCGACCTCAACGGCGCGGTGACTGCCTTGATGGGCACATCCACTTCGGGGCAGGCGCACGAGACGCTGGTGTCGACAGTGGTCGGTGAAGTGTTGCAGCGTGAGCCGGACAGCATCCGTGTGCTGCACGCAGACTCGCTCAACTCGCTTCCCTCGAACAGCCCGGTGGGCAGCCGAATGGCCATCATGCTGGGAGGCGCGGCTGCCGGTGCCGCAAAGATCCTCAAGGACAAGCTGCTCACCATCGCGGCTCATAACCTGGGGGCTGCGAAGGAAGCCCTGACCTATGCGGACGGCAACGTCTTTATCCAGGCCGATCCCGCGCGCCGATTGAGCTGGGAAGCACTGGTCGAGATCGCCCACCGCAAGTACCACTGTATGCCCGAGGGCATGGAGCCCGGCCTGCAGGAGAAGTTCTGCTGGGAAGTGCCGACGGGCGGGAAGATGCCGACGGAGGACGGTCGGGTCCAGATGTACCCCTGCCACTCCTTCGAGTCGCATGTCGTGCTCGCGAGCATCGACCCCCAGACGGGCAAGACGCACCTGCATCGATACGCCGTCGGCCACGACTGCGGCGTGATGATCAGCCCCGACGTGGTCCACGGCATGACCTATGGCGGCGTCGCCCATGGCCTGGGGGCCGCACTGCTGGAGAAGTTCGCCTTCTCCGAGGAGGGGCAGCTCCTGTCGGGCACCTTCATGGACTACCTTCTGCCCAGTGCGGAAGAAGTGCCCTCGATCACCATCGTCGACCACTGCACGCCATCGCCGCTCACAGCCTTCGGCCAGAAGGGCTCGGGGGAAGCCGGCTATCTCGGTGGTCCGGCGGCGATCGCCAGCGCGATCAACGACGCACTCGCTCCGGTCGGTGCAGACATCAATGAGCTTCCCATGACCCCACAAGCCGTATGGCGCGCGCTCCGCGCTGCCGGCGTGAAGGAATCCGAATGAACAATGCAGACATCCAGCACCGCCGCGTGCGCGCCCACCACGCGGCAGTGGCCGTGAGGCTGCAGGGCAATCCGAAGAATCCGGCGGTCGTCATGACCCATTCCATTCTTTCGTCCGCAGCCATGTGGGACGAGCAGGCCACGCTACTGGCCGGGCAGGGGTGGTACGTGGTACGCGTGGACACGACGGGCCACGGCGATTCACCCGCGCCGACGGCCGCAGAAGTGACCATGGACGGTCTCGCCGCAGACACGGTTGCGGTGCTGGACGCCTTGGACATCGCGCGTGCGCACTACGTCGGGCTCTCCCTCGGAGCGATGAGCGGCTTCGGGCTCGCCATTCAACATGGCGCACGGCTCCTGAGCCTGGTCCTATGCGACGGAAGAGCGGATGCCCCGCCGGCGGTGGCCATGCCGTGGGATGAGCGCATCGCCATTGCCGAGCAGGACGGGACCTGCGCGCCGCTTGCTGCGCCCACCATTGAGCGCTGGTTCGGCAAGGCGTTCGTGGCCGCGAACACCGAGATCGCCGAACGCTTCCAGGGCATCGCTGCCGCCACCTCCGTCAAGGGATTCGTTGGTTGCGCCCGAGCGATTCAGGGCCTCGACTACCTGGCGGACGTGACCCGCATCGCAACGCCCGCGACCTTGATCGTCGGCTCGAACGACGGCGTGCTGCCCGATGCCATGCGCGACCTGCAGCAGCGCATCGCCGGCTCGGTCCTCGAGGTGATCCCGAGCGCGGGGCACCTGCCCAACGTCGATCAACCGGCTGCGTTCAACGCGGCCCTGCTGCGGCACTTCGAACGCGTTCGCAACTGATTCCCTTTTCCAACCACCCCACGGAGACCTTCATGCATCCGCATCTGATCATCGAGCAGCAGGACCGCCTTCTGTCTGTGACCCTCAACCGCACCGACGACAACGGCGTCTCAGACAGCATGGCCTCGGCACTCTCTCAACTGCTGGCAAAGGCACACGAGACCGCCGATGCCGTCCTGCTTCGCAGCGCCGGCCCCGACTTCTGCACCGGCCGCATCCGCGATGCGGGCACCACGCCGCCCACGTCCGAGGCCTACACCCGCCGCGACGAGTACGACGGGATCTTCGGCAGCTACCAGGCCATGCGCGGCGCGAAGGTGCCGATCATTGGCGTCATCAAAGGGCGCTGCATGGGCTTCGGCACCGCCATCGCTTCTCTCTGCGATGTCAGTTTCGCCAGCGACACCGCCACCTTCAACATTCCCGAAATCGGCCACAACGTCATGCCGACGATGGTGATGTCAGCGGTGTACGACCGCATGAACCGGAACGCGATCCTCTGGATGGCCTACTCCACCGACTTCATCGACGCGCAGCGCGCGTTGGCCTATGGGCTCGTGAGCCAGGTTGTCCCGGACGCGAAGCTGGACGCGGAGGTCGCTCGCTTCGTGGACGTGCTGCTTTCTCGCCCGCGTCCTGCGATCCTGGGGCTCAAGGAGTACCTGCGCGTGGCGCCTCGCATGGACGAGCAGGGCGCCATCGACTACGCACGCAGCCTGCACTCCATGGTGAACACGGCCGCTGCCATGAAGAAGAACGCGCATTGAGGCCACCATGGAAATCACCGGAACCCAAACCATCGCAGCGCCTCGCCAGCGGGTCTGGGACGCCCTGAACGACCCTGACACCCTTAAGAGGAGCTTGCCCGGCTGCGAGTCGGTGGAGCGCACATCCGCCGACGAATTCAAGGTGATCATGGCTGCAGCCATCGGCCCTCTGCGTGCGCGCTTCAATGGCCTCCTCAGGATGTCCGACATTCAGGCGCCAGCATCATGCACCATGGTCTTCGAAGGACAAGGAGGCGCGGTCGGCTTCGGAAAGGGCAATTCGGCAGTAAAGCTGACCGAGTCGAACGGTGAGACGGAACTCACCTATACCGCGCAGGCGCAGGTGGGCGGCAAGCTCGCACAGGTCGGGTCGCGCCTCATCGATAGCGTCGCACGCAAGATGGCCGATGACTTCTTCAAGGCTTTCAAGACACAGCTGGCCGGAGTTCCTGCTGCGGTGAATAGCGTGGGCGTAGCACCCGTTGCTGCAGTGGTAGAGGAGTTAGCAACTGCCTCGATCGACGCAGCTGCGAAGAGGCCAGCGGCACACTCAACGTCAAGCGCTTTATTCGCACCAACACCGGCAGCCGTCGCAGCGTCCCGATCCGATGCATACGCCGTCACGGCGGTGATGGTCCCCGGTTGGTGGCTTGCCCTCTCGGCCGTTATCGGTTCGGCAGCCACCCTGGCGGGTGTTCTGTTTGCGCGCTGATCGGCAAATCATTCTCTAAAAAGAAGCGGGGGAAGGAGACAACTATGACGAATGCCGGTATCAATCGGCGCACTATGGTCCTGGCAACAGCTGGAATGGGTGTCGTCGACCCTCTGCAGGCCGAGCCGACCAAGGGGGCCCCAGTCGCGAAGATCATCGTCGGGTTCCCTGCCGGGCAGGCGACCGACATTTTGGCCCGGATGCTCGCTGATAAATTGCCGGCGGTGACAGGCAAAAACTACATCGTCGATAACAAGCCGGGCCAGGGCGGAAGTCTCGCCATGGGGGCGCTTGCCAAATCGCCAGCCGATGGCAGCGTCATGATGCTCACGCATATGTCCGCCGTCGCGACCAATCCCCATATGTACAAGTCGGTGCCCTACGACTCCCTGAAGGATTTCGAGCCCGTCGGTTTGCTCGGCGACCTGCCGTTCGTGCTCGTGTGTCATCCGTCAATGCCGTTCAACAACGTCGAGCAACTGGTGCGCTACGCCAAGGACAACCCAAAGAAGTTGACAAACGCGTCCTCGGGAAACGGCACTGTCTCTCATCTGGCCATGGAAGACTTGAAGTCTCGTGCGGGCGTCGAAATCCTGCATGTGCCCTACAAAGGAAGCGGCCCGGGATTGACAGACGTGGTTGCGGGGCAAGTGTCGCTTGCGTTGGAAACTGCGGCCGCCGTGCAGCCGTTCGTTCAGTCCGGTCGCCTCAAGGCACTTGGTGCCGGAACGACAAAGCGGCTGAGCATGATGCCGAACGTGCCCACCATCGCGGAGCAGGGCTTCGAGGACTTCAGCGCGGTCACATGGCTCATGCTCCTCTACCCTGCCACTACCGACAAGCAATTGGTGGCAGGCACGTTCGGTGCCATGAACAAGACCATGCAGACCCCTGATGTGGATGCCAGGATGCGCCAGATTGGCGCCCTTCCGCGATTCAGCGCCAGTCCCGCAGAAGCAGCGGCTTTTGTCCAGAGCGAGTACGCCAAGTGGGGAAAAGCGGTCAGGCGTAGCGGGGTTCGACTCGACTAGGCGTGTTGGTCGCTCGATAGGCATCGAGTGATGCAATCCCAGATCAACGAAAGCGTGGAAGTGGCGGGCGCCATCGGCGTTGTCGCACCGGATGAGCCGAGACCTAGCAAAGGCAAGCTTCTTGCCACGACGCTCGATCTCACCCCATCCCGATACCGCTCCTTTGGCACGGCGCGCCGGCAGCAGTCGTCATGGTCACGCACGAGACGACGCTGGGCAAGAAGCGCACGGCGAACACACCTTGACCTGGAGGTCGAGGTTGGCACTGACGACTAGCTACGTAAGCGGCTTTTCCCAGCCCTTCGCCTCATCATCGCCCTATGGTCCAATGTTCACAAACGTCATATTGCAATGGCAACTCTAACTCTAGCCGAAATCGAAGCGCAGATTCAGGAGCACGAGAACCAAAAGGCGCAACTTAGATCTGCGGCCAAGACGCAGCGGAAAGAAGAAGTCGGCGCGGTGGTTCAGGAACTGCGGCGGAAGATCGTCGAATACGGTATCTCAGCGAAAGAATTAGGTCTAAGCGGCAAGTCGTCCTCGCGTCGCCTGTGACTAGGTCCGACGACGGCAGGGCGCGCACAAGTGACTGGCCTTGGCCTGCGCCACCGGGAACCGCCTCACTCCTTGTCTTTCCACGAACGCCTGGCTAGAACCAAGACTCGGAGACAACGTCTCGCGGGCGTAGTGCGTCCTGCACCACGACCAGTCCGGGAAGTGGTACGCGGGACGCTTCAACTCGAATGGGCGAACTGGGGCGAGTACTCTCGTGCGTTCTCGAACACCTCGGACAGGACCGCCTCTCCTGACTGCAGTGGCGCACACAGTGGCAAGGACCGCAAGGCCATGGCGAGCATCGCCGACACGGCGCTCCCCTGGAGCGTCCCGGCCCCCCGGATGAAGAGCGGATCGGAATCAAACTGGACGACCACCTGCTGCTGCGTCAAATTGACCGCTCAACTCTCCGAGTCGAGTGCTCGGGCAAGCGGGTTCGACACCATCGGGAGCGGGCTGCCATCACCTGATAGGAATTTGTGGATTCGTGCTTAGTCCGGATTGGAGAACGCTGACTCTTACCGACTCACCGCGCGTCTTGCGCTAGTTCACATAAACTGAATATCCGCTGCGAGGCCAGCTCGGTGACCGTCAGTCATGGGTTCTTGCGTCGCATGCATCCTCACATGCGCATACCGATAGGCTGTACCTCCGGCGCCGCCAGTTCCCGGCCGACTACTGCGCGGGCAAAGAGGTATTTGATGCGCGCGCGGTCGCTTAGCTCGTTCAGATCGACGCGGCCTCTGGAGTCGCAGGGAAATGCATAGCCGCAGCGGCTGTCGAACAGTGACTGGAAGCGCAACTCGTATTGCATGGGTGAGGAACCGATCATTTCATGTCTCCTGTGCTTTCCGTGATGAAGGATAGTCGCGAGTGCCTGGGATGAATAATGATCTGTTGCGATAGCGAGCATCATCAAGATTGATCGCCGTCTCATCGGTGCACTCCGGGCGCTTAGCCAAAGTCGCGAAGGGTCAAAGTCCCTCACCAAGCCGCTCAGGATGCTCCATTGAGGATCGCCCAGGGGAAGGCACGCTCCTGTCTCACCGCCAAACGAGCGGTGCGGGGAGAGAGTTCAAATTCATGGAGGCGTTGGCATGAATGGCGAACTCGACATCGGCCTGTTCATGAAACGGGCGCGGGTGCTGCAGGAGTTGTTTGGCGACGCGATGTTCGACACAGGGCGGGCCGCCTCTCGGCTCAACGAAAGTTGATCGCGACACCCGCGCCCGCCTCGGTCAGTGCGAGCGCCGTGGCCTGCCCGATACCCCGGCCTCCGGCCGTCACGAGCGCCACGCGCCCTTCGAATGACAGATTCACTTCGATCCTCCCCCGCTTTCTCGATAGTCCCCGAATTTCCCGTCGCGCACGGAAAGGGCATGCCGCACTCCCTTGGAGAATTCTTCCCGATAGGCGATGCTTGACTGCGTGAAGAACGCGAGTGCCTGCATCTCGGTACCTGCACGGATGGCGGCGCGGACGCCCATGATCTCCATGGCTCTGTGGGTCGCGCGCTTGTTGAATTGCTGAACGTC